>JARLJU010000362.1 GCA_031291055.1 Rudaea sp.
CCTATATCGCCGAGCGCGCGCGCGGCGATGCCCTTGCCTTCGCGCCGCGGCTGGCGCAGTTCTTGCGCGCGGTGGACGCCGACACGGCACTGTTCTCGCTGCGCGACTATGCCGAAATCTGGCGCAAGATAAGTTATCGCGAACGCGTGACCGCGCAGAGTTTCGGCGCCTTCGGCGCGATCGCGCTGCTGCTGGCCGGTGCCGGCCTGTACGGCGTGATGGCATTCGCGGTCGGCCAGCGAACGCGCGAGATCGGTGTGCGCCGCGCAGTTGGCGCGAAACCCTGGCGGGTGTTGCGTAGCGTATTTGCGCGCAATTTCGGCCAGCTCGGCGTGGGCCTCGGCATCGGTCTGGCGGCTGGCTTGGGGTTGTCCTATCAGCTCAGCCAATCGCTGGGCACGATCGCGCCAGGCGGTGTGGCAGAGGCTCTGGTCGCCGTCGGCGTGCTGAGTTTGGCCGCTGTGCTCGCGGCACTGGTGCCGGCGGCGCGGGCCCTGCGTGTCGATCCAATCGTGGCCTTACGTTGCGAGTGAGGAATCAGCGTGCTCAATCGCCCTATGTTTTCTGCCGCCACCGACGCGAATTGTTGCGCCATGAGTGACCACCAGAAATTGTATCCATGTGGAATATTTGCCAATGCGGGGCAGCAGCCATGATCAGCGCAGCAACACATGAACTCGGTCATGCGCTGCGTGCGCTGGCAAATCGCCCGGCCTTTTCCGCGCTGGTCATCGGAGTCCTTGCGTCGGGCCTTGCCTGCGTCATCTTCATGCTCGCGATGCTCGACGGCTTTGTGTTGCGGCCACTGCCGTTTGCAGCGCCGGATGAATTGCTGCAAGCGGGTTTTCGCGGCGACAGCGATCTGGGCGATATATCTCCCGTAAGCAGTCGCGATCTGCTGCAGATCCGGCATCAACTGGCTGGCATGGCGGAGGTCGAAGGCGCAGCGCGTTCGACGGTGAGCCTGAGCGATCTGGATCGGCCTGAGCGCTACAACGGCGCCCACGTCAGTGCCGATTTGTTTCACGTACTGGGTATCGCACCGCTACTCGGACGCGAATTCTCCGATTCCGACGCGCTTCCCGGCGCGCCCACCGTGGCGATGCTGTCGTACCAGCTCTGGCGGGACCGCTACGGCAGCGATCCAGCCATCGTCGGCAAGCTGATTCGGATTGACGCGCGCCCGGCGACGGTGATCGGCGTGATGCCGGAGAATTTCAGCTTTCCGCGACGTGAGGTCGTGTGGATGCCGTCGACTCTCGTCGAAGATGCGAAGGCGGACGGTTACTCCTACTGGCTCGTGCTGCGGCGTCGCAGCGGCGTTGGCGATGCGGCAGTGACATCGGCGTTCGAGACCTGGTTTGCCGACGCCGCGCGCGCCGATCCCGAGCGCTTTCGCGATCAACATCCACAGGTCGAACCACTGGCACGCATGGCAACCGATCGCACAACGCGCGCCATGCTGGGCATGATGTTCGCCGCTGTCTGCATGGTCCTGCTCGTTGCCTGCGCGAACGCGGCAAATCTGTTGTTGACGCGCACGCTCGGCCGCCGCCAGGAACTGGCTGTACGTGTCGCCGTCGGCGCGAGCCGCAGACGATTGATCCTGCACCTGCTTGCGGAAAGCCTGCTGCTGACATTGATCGCCTTCGGCATCGCGCTGGTATTGGCCAACGTCGGTCTGCATTGGCAGCAGGCGGTAATGCGCCAGTCCGAATTCGCGATGCTGTGGCTGCGCTTCGACATCGATGCCAGGGTCATTGGACTCGCCCTGGCGGCGGCCCTGCTGACGGCGTTGATCACTGGCGTGCTGCCTGCTCTCCGCGCTGGGAATGCTGCGTTGTCGGAAGGCTTGCGCGAGGGCACACGCTCGGTCGCGGGCGGTTCTTTCGCGCGCGTCAGCCGCGGGCTCGTGATCGTCGAAATTGCACTGTCGTGCGCGCTGCTGATCTGTGTCGGCACCCTGGTGCGTGGCATCCTTGCGCTCGATCACGTCGATCTCGGCATCGACACCAACCATTTGCTTACGGCACGCGTGGCGCTGCCGCTCAACGCGTACCCGGATGACACAGCACGGCTGCGCATCTATGGACTCATAGGGGAAAGTCTGCGCGCAGATACCGACGTGGTCGATGCGACCGTGGGCACGGTGTTGCCTGGCACCTGGTACAACGAACAACACGACGTGTTGCCGGTGGGCGCGGTGCCAGGCGATGCATTGCTGCCGCAGATGAACTCCGGCGCTGTCGACGACAATTTTCTCGGCGCTTACGGCATCAAGTTGCAACAAGGCCGTTTCTTCGACACTCGTGATACGGCCAATAGTCCATACGTCGCTGTCGTTGACCGCAATTTCAGTGAGCGCTTTGCCGATGGCGGACCGGTACTTGGCCGGCAATTTCGTATCGATCCGCGCAATCCGAATGGCGCCGCGGTGACGGCGACCGTGATCGGGGTGGTCGGTGCACTCAGGCTCAACGCGCCCGGCGACCCGGCGCAGCCGACGATGCTCACTTCGTTGCGTCAAGGCCTGTTCCGCGTTGCCAGCATCGCCGTGCGCACACGCGGCGATGCCAACGCGTTTGCACCGCGGCTGAACGAGCTCATGCGTTCGGTCGATGCCGATACGCCTTTGTACTGGGTCCGCGACTACGCTGCGGTCATACGCAACGCGACCTTCGGTGAACGCATCGTTGCGCAAAGCTTTGGTGCGTTCGGTGTCATCGCTTTGATCCTCGCCGGGGCCGGCCTCTACGGCGTGATGGTGTTTACCGTGGGTCAGCGGACACGCGAAATTGGCGTGCGGCGCGCCCTGGGTGCGCCTGCCGGGCGCGTGCTGCGCCATGTCTTCGGCCGCAGCATGTTGCTGCTTGGCATGGGTCTCGTGCTGGGACTCGCCGCAGGAATTCCTTTCGCACGCCTGCTCTCAGGGTCGCTGCGGACGATCAATGGTGTCGACACAGCCGCGGTAGCGGTTGCCGTGGGCGTGCTGATTCTTGCGGCGGGGCTGGCCGTCATCGTGCCGGCACGGCGTGCGTTGCGCGTCGACCCGATCGAAGCATTGCGTTACGAATAGGAGCGTCGGTATGTATAGCCATCTGTTTCAAGACCTGCGTTATGGCCTGCGCTCGCTGCTTGCCAAACCCGGGGTTACCTTGATAGCCGTGCTCACGCTTGCCCTCGGCATCGGCGCAAACACGGCCTTGTTCGGCATCGTGCATGCTTTGCTGCTGTCTCCGGTGCGCGGCATCGGTGCGCCTGAGCGTGTCGTTGAGGTAGGTCGCACGCGGGGAGGGGAGGGGTTCGACACCATCTCGTATCTGGATTTCCGCGACTACCAGGGAGGCACAAAGTCTTCTTTCGACGGTATGTTTGTCTACTCGATGGAGGCTCTGAACGTCAGCAGCGGCAGTGAACCGCAGCGCGCGCTCGGGCTGCTCGTCAGTGGCGAGTACTTTTCCACTTTGCGCACACCGGCTTTTCGCGGCCGCCTGCTTACGCCTGCTGACGATGCCGACAGTGGTTCTCAATCGGTCGCGGTGGCCAGCTATTCTGCCTGGCAGAAATATTTTGGCGGCAACGAAAGCGTGATCGGCAAGACTGTCTCGGTCAATGGACACAGCTTTACCCTGATCGGCGTGGCGTCGCCGGAGTTCCACGGACATATCGCCGTGCTGTCGCCGGATTTCTACCTGCCTCTGCACCAGCGTTCACTGCTGCGCCAGGACTCGAAAGATCTGTTCGCCGCGCGGCACTCGCTTTGGCTGCTTGCCGGCGGTCGTCTCAAGGATGGCATCGGTATCGATCAGGCACAGACTGAATTGTCCACAATTGCAAAACGCCTTGTTGCGACCTATCCGGACAGCAACAAGAACATGGGTGTGAGCGTGCTGCCGCTCCGTGGCGTGCCAGCGTCGGTACGCGGCCCGCTCGCGGCATTTTCTGGCCTGCTGTTCGCAATGATCGGCGCGATCCTGCTGGTGGCCTGCGTGAATGTCGCCGGCATGCTGATAGCGCGAGGTGAATCGCGCCGGCAAGAGATCGCGATGCGGTTCGTGCTTGGTGCGAATCGCCGTCGCGTCGTCGGCCAGCTGTTTGCTGAGAGCCTGCTGCTGTCGCTGGCCGCAGGAACCCTGGGTATCCTGCTGGCCAGCTGGCTGCGCGGGCTGATCGTGCTGATAGATTTGCCGACGCCGTTCCCGGTAAGCGTGGATGTTCCACTTGGCTGGCCCGTGCTGGCGTTTGCACTGGCATTGACCTTCGTGACGGCCTTGCTCTTTGGACTGCTACCTGCATTGCGTGTATCCAGCAGTGCGCCGCGGCAGAGCGGTGCGCTGTCGTCAACGCAGATCGTCGGACGCGGTACGCGGCTGCGCGAAACCCTGGTCGTTGCACAGATCACGCTGACCCTGGTTCTGCTCATCGGCGCGGGCTTGTTCCTGCGTGCATTGCAGCGTGCTGCGGCGATCGATGTCGGCTTTGATGTGCAGCATGTGCTGAGCGCCGATTTTGACTTGACACCCAGCGGTTACTCCAGCGAGAAGCGCGCCCGCTTGCAGCAAGGTCTGCTTGAGCAGACGAGGGCGATGCCCGGCGTCACGCAGGCTTCGCTCGCAGCGCTTGTGCCACTGAGTCTTAGCATGATGGAGTTTGGCTGCGTGCAGGGCGACGGCAGGACAGAACGCGAGTTGTGCCCGAACACCAATATTGTTGCCGACAGTTTCTTCGCCACGCTCGGCACGTCCGTGCGCGGCCGCGCGATCGACGCTACCGATGTCAGCGGGGGTCGGGATGTCTGCGTCGTCAATGAAACGCTGGCAAAGCGCCTGGCACCGAATGGCGACGCCATCGGCCGCAGTCTTGCTTATGGTGAAGGCAAGGACATACGCACGCTCAGCGTCGTAGGCATCGTTGCTGATGGCAAGTACGCTTCGCTCGGCGAGGATCGCCAGCCCTTCCTGTTTCTGCCGCTGACGCAATGGCCGCTGGCCAGCACCAGCCTTATGGCAAAGACCGACCTGCCGCCCGCCGAGTTCTCGCGGCGATTGCGTGTCGCACTGAAGGCACTGGATGGCACCTTGCCCGCGGCCCAGGTGCATCCATTGCAGGATACCCTGGCGCTGTCACTGCTGCCGCAGCGCATTGCCGGCCTGGTCGCCGGTGTCCTCGGTGGCATCGGGTTGCTGCTTGCGGCTGTGGGTCTGTATGGTCTGATTGCCTATCACGTTGCCAGCCGCACGCGCGAGTTTGGCGTGAAGCTCGCGCTGGGCGCGACATCGACGCGCGTACTTGCCGAAGTTCTGCGGCGTGGTGCCTGGCTGTGCGCGATCGGCCTTGCTGGCGGCACGTTGATCAGCGTAGCACTGGCGGCGCTGATTTCCGGTCTGCTGTTCGGTGTCAGCAGCGGAGATGTGTTGGCATTTGCAGGCGCCGGGATCTTGCTCGGTGCCGTTGCGCTGCTTGCCTGCTACTTGCCTGCGCGCCGGGCGGCGCGCACGGATCCCATGGTCGCTCTGCGGTACGAATAGGGGAGCAACGGTGTTCGCTCGCTTGTTCCAGAATCTGCGTTTCGGACTGCGTCTGCTGCTGGCCAAGCCGGGGTTCACGTTCATCGTCGTGCTCACACTGGCGCTCGGCATCGGTGCAAACACGCTGGTGTTCACCCTGATCGACGGCGTCTACCTGAGCCCGCTGCCCTACCGCGATGCCGGGCAACTGGTTGACGTCTATGCCAGCTATACGAAGCAGGGCGGCGGTGTGGATGCCGTATCGATTCCCGATTACGTGGATCAGCGCACGGCAATACCGGCGCTGGCCGATAGTGCCTTGTATACAGATGCAAGTTTCAATCTTGTCGATGGCGGCGCACCGGAGCGCCTGCGCGGCTTGCGTACAACGGCATCGCTGTTTTCGACCTTGGGCGTGATTGCGACGCTCGGTCGGGCGTTCGATGCCAACGAGGCGGTGGCCGGCCATGACCGCGTCGTTGTACTGACGGACTCGCTCTGGCGCAACCGCTTCAACGCGGACGCGCAAATCGTTGGCCGCGATCTGCATCTGGACGGAGAAAGTTATCGCGTGATCGGCGTGATGCCACCGGCTTTCATGTTCCCGAACGCCGACGTGCAGTTCCTGGTTCCGTTTACTTTCAGCACGGACGATTTGAGCGACGATCAGCGCTTCGTCAACTACTCGGCGATCGTGGCGCGACTGGCGCCGGGCGCG
Source organism: Rudaea sp. (assembly GCA_031291055.1). Lineage (GTDB taxonomy): Bacteria > Pseudomonadota > Gammaproteobacteria > Xanthomonadales > Rhodanobacteraceae > Rudaea. The sequence continues at coordinate 6,226 of JARLJU010000362.1, forward strand.
ACGACGGCGCAGGTCGAAGCGCAATACGCAGCGATGGTTCGTCACAATGTCGAACGCCTCGGCGCTGCGGATTCCAGTGGCTCGTATGCAAGCGCCGTGGATTCATTCGGACTGCGTTTTGGCGCGCGGTCACTGCGCGAACAACTATCGGGCAACAACGCCAGTGAATTGCTCGTACTGCAGGCCGCTGTTGCCCTGGTTCTGCTGATCGCCTGCGCGAATGTTGCCAACCTGTTGCTGACGCGGCTCACCGCGCGCTACGGTGAGCTTGCCGTGCGCACCGCGCTCGGAGCGAGCCGCGTGAGCATCGTGCGTCAGCTCCTGGCCGAGTCGGCACTGCTCGCATTTGCCGGCGGGTTGCTTGGCTATGGCATCGCCTGGTTCGGCGTGAAGCTGGTTGCAAGTTCGGGCTTGCTGCCTGGCTGGGTGGTATTTGCCGTGGACCGGCGCGTTCTGGCTTTCCTGTTCGGCATCTCGGCGCTCGCGAGCTTTGTGTTCGGGTTGCTGCCGGCTTTTTCGGTCATCACCCTGCGGCCACAGACCTTGCTGCGCGAGTCGGGTCGTTTTGGCGGCGGCGGGCAGGGCGTGCACCCTGTGCGCCGTACCCTGGCCATCGTACAGATCGCGCTTGCCGTTGCCTTGCTTGCCGGTGCGGGTCTGCTGCTGCGCAGCTTCAGCAATGCCGCGCAGCAGAGTCCCGGCTTTGTGAGCAGCAATGTGCTTATCGCCGCACTGACGCTGCCACCGGCGAAATACCCCGATGCCGCCGCACAGGCGCGCGACCTGCGCGCGATACTGGACGCGGTGCGCAATGTTCCCGGGGTGACTGCCGCCGGTGCGACGACGGTTATGCCGTTTACCGGAAGCAATGCCGGAATCACGTTCCTCATCGAGGGACGCGGCGCGACCGGGTCGCAACCGCATGCAGCGCGGCGCAGTGTCGATGAGGACTATTTCAAGACGATGGGAATCCCGCTCATGCGCGGTCGAGCCTTTACGCGCGCAGACTGGGAGACACAAACCAAGTCCATCATCATAGACGACGTTTTCGAGCACAAATATTTTTCCGATCGTGATCCGATCGGGCAGCGCATTTTTCTTGGTAGCGGCAGCGATGAATCGGAGCCCTATACGATCATCGGTGTCGTCGGAGGCGTCAAGAATTTCGACCTGACGGCACAGGGCAGCCGAGAAACCTTTTACTTCAACCTGGCCGTGCGTCCGCAGAGCAACGTCTATCTGGCCCTGCATGTCGCCGACGCCGCTGTCGTGCCGGCGGAAACGCTGCGCGCCGCGGTGCGCTCGGTCGATCCGGAGCAACCCTTGTTCAATATCGGCTCGCTCGATCAGCGTATTCATTTCTCGCTGACAGGGCGGCGCGTTCCACTGCAGTTGCTCGGCTTGTTCGCCGTCGTTGCGCTGCTGCTCGCAGCCATCGGCATCTACGGCGTACTCGCTTTCAGCGTCGCCCAGCGCAGCAGCGAAATCGGCGTGCGCCTAGCGTTGGGGGCGACTGGATCGCGCGTGCTGTACCTGGTCCTTGCCGATGGTGGCCGCCTGATCGGCAGCGGACTCGCGCTCGGCTTGCTTTGCGCGATCGCACTGGGACGTTTGCTGCGCAGCCAGCTCTTCGGCGTCGACAGCATCGACCCGCTGAGCCTGCTTGCTGTGATGCTTGCATTCGCGTTGATCGGATTGCTGGCCTGCTACCTGCCAGCTCGGCGCGCAGCGGGTGTGGATCCGATCGAAGCGCTTCGCCATGAATAGGCGAAAGACTCATGCTTAGGCATTTGTTCCAGGACCTGCGCCATGGTGGGCGCGTGCTGGCGGCGAAGCCGGGGTTCGCCCTGGCCGTCGTATTGACCCTAGCGCTCGGCATCGGCGCGAATACGGCGATCTTCAGCGTGATCAATGGCCTGCTGCTGAAGCCATTGCCGTATGCGGACAGCGCGCAGCTCGTCTATATCTACAACAGCTACCCGAAGATGAAGCAGGAAACGTCCGGCATGACGATTCCTGACTACATCGACCGGCGCGACCACGCTGACGCACTGGCCGACATCGCGTTGTACGACTATCGCAGTTTCAATCTTGCCGACCAAGGCGGCGCGCAAAATCTTGTCGGAATCGAGGCGACGCCATCCCTGTTCACAACGTTGCGGGTGAACGCTGCACTCGGGCGTACATTTACCGCGGACGAAGCACAACTCGGCCATGAGAACGTCGCCGTGCTCAGCGATGGCTTGTGGAAGAACCAGTTCAATGCCGATGCCGCCATCGTCGGGCGTGACATTCGCTTGAACGGCGAAAACTACCGTGTCGTCGGTGTGATGCCGGCAGGTTTCGGCTTCCCCAATCACGAGGTGCAGGTGTGGACGGCGTTTGCGTTTACGCCGATACGCATGAGCGACGCCGTGCGCGGATTCGATTTCGCGCGCAGCATCGGCCGTCTGAAACCCGGCGCGACGATCGCACAACTGGATGCGCAGTTCGACCTGATCATCCAACACAATCTCGAACGGTTTGCGGCCGCCGGCACCGGCGATACCCGAAGCTATAAAACATTCATTGAAAATTCCGGCTTCCGCGGACGCAGCATGCCCCTGCACGACGAGCAGGCCGGCGACATCAAGCCGTTGTTGTGGATGCTTCAAGCGGTAGTCGCCGCCGTGTTGCTGATTGCCTGTGCCAATGTCGCCAACCTGATGCTGCTGAGGGTTGCATCACGACAGAAAGAGCTGGCACTGCGTTCGGCACTCGGCGCGGGTCGCGCACGCATCGCACAGCAATTGCTTGTGGAATGCATGTTGCTCGCACTGGCTGGCGGCACGGCCGGAATCATCGTGGCACAAGCGTGCATTCATCTGATTCATGCGCTGGGTCTGGACGGGGCCATGCACGGCTTCAGTATCGAAATTGATCTGCCGGTATTTGCGTTCACGCTTGTCCTGACCTTGCTTACCGGCTTGTTTTTCGGCCTTGCGCCGCTCGCGGTGCTGGCGCACGAGCGGCCCGCCGATGCGCTCAAGCAGGGCGCGCGCGGCAGTCTGGGCAGTCGCGCCGCCAGCACGATCCGCAATGGGTTGGTAGTCGCGCAGATCGCGCTCGCCATGGTGTTGCTGGTCGGCGCAGGTCTGCTGGTGCACAGCTTTGCGCTGATGCAGCAGCAGAAGCTGGGATTCAACGCCGATGACGTACTCAGCGCCAGCGTGCATCTGCCACCGAATCGCTACAAGGACAGCGACGCTGCGGCGCCGTTCTACGAGCACCTGCTGGCTGCGGTGCGCGCCTTGCCTGGCGTGCAGTCGGCGGGCGTGGCCAGCCCCATGCTGTTTTCCGATGAGGATTGGACGGGTGCTTATTTCATCGAGGGGCGCGATGTGTCTGACGCGCAGCCCGCACTGTCCGGCTACATCGAGGACATCGACGAGGACTATTTCAAGACCTTGCAGATTCCCTTGCTGCAAGGGCGCGGATTCGATGCCAGCGACAATGCCAGTGCGCCCAGTGTAGTGATCGTCGACGAACTGTTCGCGAGGAAATATTTTCCGCATGAGAGCCCGCTCGGCAAGCGCATTGCCATGCGAGACATACACAACGCACGCCTGTGGAAAACGATCATCGGCGTGGTCGCCACGGTGAAACGCGACAAATTGTACGAAAACACCGACACCGAAACGATCTACTCCAACTTCCATCAGTCGCCGACGCGCGTGTTCACGCTGGTAATGAAAACGCGGCTTGCCGCGGCCGAGCTGATCGGTCCGCTGCACGCGGCGCTGCAGAAGGTCGACTCCGAGCAGGCCGTGTTCGATATCAAGACGATGCGTGAGCGTATCGACAGTTCGCTCGACGATCGCCGCACGCCGATGCTGCTGCTGATGCTGTTTGCCGGCGTCGCATTGTCGCTCTCGGCAATCGGCATCTACGGCGTACTCGCGTTTTCTGTTGCCAGCCGCACCGGTGAACTGGGTGTGCGCATGGCGATCGGCGCCAACCGCAGCGACATACTCAAACTCGTGCTGCGCGATGGTGCGAGTCTCACAGCTATCGGCCTGGCCATTGGTCTGGCCGCCTCGCTGGCGCTGTCGCGGCTGATGAAGGCGCAGTTGTTCGGCGTCGACGTCGTCGACCCGATCACGCTGACCAGTGTAAGCGGCGTACTGGCCTTGACGGCGTTACTGGCCTGCTACCTGCCGGCGCAGCGTGCGGCTCACGTTGATCCGATCGAGGCGCTGCGCCAGGAATGACATCCATTCCGCCGCAAGGCACAGGGAGCAGGCAGGATGACGCTTCTCATCCATGAATTGCGCCAGGCTTTGCGCTCGCCCGCGAGCCAGCCGGGGTCTTCCGCGTCCGTTGCCGGCGTGCTCGCCGCGAGCGTGGCCTGGGTGATCTTCACTTTTGCGATGGTTGATGGCGCTTCTTGACGCGGGCACACAGGAATCCAACATGATCAAACTGAGCAAAGTGGAAAAGTCCTACCCCCTGCAGGGTGGCCGCAGCTGGGTGCTGCGCAATATCGACCTGGAAATCGGCGCGGGCGAATTCGTCAGCATCATGGGGCCATCAGGCTCGGGCAAGACCAGCCTGCTCAATGTGCTCGGCCTCATGGATGCTGATTGGCAGGGCGAATACTGGCTCGGCGAAACGGCAGTGCACAAATTGGGACGCAAGCAGCGCCAGCCGCTGCAGCGCGAGCATATCGGCTTCATTTTCCAGCACTATCATCTGATCGACGATCTGACCGTGCAGGAAAACCTCGATCTGCCGCTGAGCTATCGCGACGTTCAGGGCAGTGAGCGCAAGGCGCGGGTTGCCGACATCCTCGACCGCTTCCAGATTGTCGGAAAGAAAGACCTTTATCCCAAGCAGTTGTCTGGCGGCCAGCAGCAACTGGTCGCGGTCGCGCGCGCGGTGATCACGCGCCCGAGCCTGCTGCTCGCCGACGAACCCACCGGCGCCTTGCACTCGACCCAGGGCAAGACGATCATGGACCTGCTTGGTGAACTGAACGGGCAGGGCACAACCATCGTCCAGGTCACGCACTCCGAAGCCAACGCCCGCTACGGACAGCGCATCGTCGAGTTGCGGGATGGCTGGCTCAAGCCGAAAAGCACATAGTCGCAAGTCCGTTCCGGTTCGCAGCGGCGCTACACTGCGACTTTCCGCTCTATTGAAACCAGACGATGACCGAACAGCGCCTGCCTATCCTGATTGCCGACGACCAGCGCGACGTGCTCGAGGCATTGCGTCTGCTGCTCAAGTCAGAGGGACACGCCTGCCGTACCGTTGGCGACCCGTCGGCTGCGCTGGCGGCGCTGAAGAATGCGCAATTCTCCGTTGCGCTGATCGACCTGAACTACACCCGCGATACGACATCCGGCAGGGAAGGACTCGATCTGCTCGAGCAGATCAAGCGCGCCGATCCGGACCTGCCGGTCGTGGTCATGACTGCATGGGGCTCGATCAATCTTGCCGTCGAAGCGATGCGCCTGGGCGCCGGCGACTTCATCGAGAAGCCCTGGGACAATACGCGACTGATCAGCGTATTGCGCAACCAGATGGCGCTCGGCGCTGCGGCGCGCCGAGAAGGACGCCTGCGCGCCGAGAACCTGCTCCTGCGCGAGGGCGAAAACGAGGACTTCATTGCGCAGTCGCGGGCGATGCAGCCGGTGCTGAAGCTGATCGAGCGCGTTGCGCCGTCCGACGCCAATGTGCTGGTACTCGGCGAGAACGGCACCGGCAAGGGTGTCGTTGCGCGCCTGATCCATCAGCATTCGCGGCGCGCAGAGCAGACCCTGGTCAAGGTCAACATGGGCGGCATCGCCGAGAGCGTGTTCGAGTCGGAAATGTTCGGGCACGTGCGCGGCGCCTACACCGATGCGAAGGCGGACCGCATCGGGCGCTTCGAACTTGCCGATGGCGGCACCTTGTTTCTCGACGAGATCGCCAATATTCCGTATCCGCAGCAGGCCAAGCTGCTGCGCATCCTGGAAGATGGCGAATTCGAGCGAGTCGGTTCCTCGCGCACGCTCAAGGTCGATGTGCGCCTGATCTCGGCGACGAATGCCGATCTGGGTGTCGAAGTCGCGGCGGGCCGCTTTCGCAAAGACCTGTTGTTCCGCCTCAACACGGTCGAGATCAGGCTGCCGCCACTGCGCGAGCGCCGCGAGGATATCGCGCCGATCGCGCAATCGTTCCTGGCGCGCAGCGGACGCCGCTACCAGCGCGGAGGCTTGCGCCTGAGCGCGACGGCGCTCGGCGCACTCGAACATTATTCCTGGCCCGGCAATGTGCGTGAATTGTCGCATGTGATCGAGCGCGCCGTGCTGACGACGACGGGCGACGTGATCGAGCATCCGGATTTCAGTCTCTCGCAGGCGGCGACAGCGCCGGCCGGCGATCGTGCGCACGCGCCCGTGACCCTGGACCAGGCCGAACAGGAAATGATCCGCGACGCGCTGGATCGCTGCGCCGGCAATATCCTCAAGACCGCCGAATTGCTGGGGCTAAGCCGTGCAGCGCTGTATCGCCGCCTGGAAAAATTCGGCATGCGCACGCCGGAGTGATGTTGCCCATGCGGTCGCGCGCCGCTATGGTGTAGGCCGCCATCGATGATCGGGAAAATGTCGCCTGCCACCGCCTCAACCGCAGCACGCCAGCGCTACTACGAACGCTGGACCTACGACGCGCGCATCTTTGCCGCGGCGCTTGCAATGACCTTGCCCGCGATCTGCCTGCTCGCTGTCGTCCTGTACGCGCGTGATCTTTCGCTGGGCCTGGTCTGGGTGCTCATCGCCGTGGCCATCCTGGCCACGTTGTGGCTGGCGACACGACTGCGCAACGCCGTGATCTATCCTTTGTATACATTGTCCAATCTGCTCGAAGCGCTGCGCGAAGGCGACTACAGCCTGCGCGGCTCACGTTCGCGACGCGGTGATCCGATCGGCGAAGTGGTGTGGGAAGTCAACACGCTTTCGCAGACCCTGCGCGATCAGCGGCATCGGGTCGAAGAAACCAGTGCCCTCCTGTCGAAGGTGATCGGCGCAACCGATATCGCCATCTTCACGTTCGATTCGACACAGAGGTTGCGCCTGGTGAATGCGGCCGGCGAGCGTTTGCTCGGCCGTTCGTCGCCGGAGCTGCTCGGCCGCAGCGCCGACGAACTGGGAATTGCCGATTGTCTGGTCCCGGAAGATACGCACATCCGCAAGCGTGCGTTCCCCGGTGGCAGCGGCAGGTATGAGCTGCGACGCACGCGCTTCCGCGAAGGCGGCATCCCGCACGAACTGCTCGTCGTCACCGATCTCCGCCGCGCGTTGCGGGAGGAAGAACGCGCGGCATGGCAGCGTCTGCTGCGCGTGCTCGGCCACGAGTTGAACAATTCCCTCGCGCCGATCCGCTCGATGACGGCGACACTGTCGAAACTGCTGGGCCAGACCTCGCCGCCGCCGGACTGGCGCGAAGACGCAGCTAGCGGTCTGGCCGTGATCGGCGATCGTGCCGAGGCGCTGACGCGGTTCATGGCCGGCTACACGACGCTGGCGCGACTGCCGCCGCCGAACAAGCGCCCGGTTGAAATCGGCGATGTGGTGCGCCGGGTCGCGCGGCTGGAACAAAGATTGAGCGTCGCCGTGACCGAATCCGGTGCATTGCAGGCGCTGGCCGATCCGGACCAGCTTGAGCAGGCGCTGATCAACCTGATCAAGAACGCAGCCGATGCCGCATTGCCGCGCCGGGCCAGCGTGCGTGCCCGCTGGCGCCGCGACGGCGACAACGCGCTGATCGAAATCGAAGACGATGGCCCAGGCCTGGGCACGACGGAAAATCTATTTATCCCTTTCTATACAACCAAGCCCGGCGGATCCGGCGTCGGCCTGGTGCTGGCGCGGCAGATTGCGGAAGGGCACGGCGGCGCGCTCACATTGGAAGATCGCGTACAGGCGCACGGCTGCATCGCGCGGCTGAGGCTGCCGCTGCGCTGAGTTTGATTCGTGGCTCATGCCCGCGCGGAGTCCGAATGGCACGCACGAATGCGTTGCACGCATGGAGAGGTGCGTGACTGGCCCGGAAAGACATCAGTAGCCGACCGTGAAGCGCTGCCGCGAATGTTTCGGTACTTCCAGCTCGTCGACGAACGCGATGGCAAAGTCTTCCATCGATATCGAGCTCTTGCCGTTCGCATCGACGAGCAATCGCTCGCCACCGAGTCGGAATTTTCCGGTCCGCTCGCCGGGCGCGAACTCCGCGGAGGGCGACAGGAAAGTCCAGTCAAGCTCTTTCTCCGACTGCAACACCTTGAGGAACGCTCGTCCCGCCTCGGCTTCGGCCTTGTAGGCTGCAGGGAAGCCTGACGAGTCAAGAAGCTCCTGACCCGACGCGACTTTCAGGGAAGCAGCACCACCCACCACCATCAGCCGTTTCACCGCGGCACGTTTCACGGCAGCGATCAGGGCCTGCGGATCGGACGCGACGAAACGCGTTGCGCCGATCACCACATCGTGGCCGACCAGCAACGGCGTCAGCTTCGTCGGCTGCAGCGCATCTGCGGCTCTCAGCACCAGGCCCGGTCTAGCGGCTACTTTGTTTACATCGCGCGCAATGCCCGTGACGCTGTGGCCGCGGCGGAGCAGCTCCGTCAGCAAGCGCGAGCCGACGCGACCGCTGACACCGATCAAGGCGATTTTCATGCGCTGCCTCGCGGCTGTCGTTCCAGCGTTTAGATCAGGACCTGGCGTGAGCTGCCAGCATGATCCTCCACATGCCGGTGGAGATCAGCGAGAAGCCGGTCAGCAGGCCGATGAACGCCAGCGAGCTTTGTGGCCAGCCGATCATGATCAGGATTGCCACCGCGATCGACAGCAGGCCGTCGAACAATACCCAGCCCCAGCGGCGCCCGGGTCTGATCCGGAATGCGAGCACGACGCGCGCCACGCCGCCGAACAACAGGAACCAGCCGACCAGCAACGCCAGTGACGCGATACCAGCCAGAGGCACGACAAGGATGGCGATGCCGAGCGCCAGCGTCAGCAGGCCGGACACGAGTTTCCAGGCGAATCCCTGATGATGCACGCGTGACTGGATTGCATACGCAATTTCAAACACGCCGCCCAGGATCAATATCCAGGCGAAGAACAATGCGGTAGCGAGCGCGGCGACCGCGGGCATCATCAACGCGACTACACCGACAATGATCAGCAACGCCCCCCAGACCATCTGCCAGCCGCTACCCGCACGGGTCACTGAATATGTGCCCGAAACGTTGTTCGTCGTGGTCATGTCGGTGATTCCTTCTCTGCTGGGTGATGATTCCTGCGCCGGCATTGCAAGGTGAATGAGCGGGGCGTGTCCGCGAGCAACGAACCGTCGACGCCGATCACTGAGCGTTTAACTTGACTTATAACCATACGCCCAATCTTTGACGGTTGGCTGACGAAGCATCTGTCGAGTAACGTGCGGCACCGCGGCGGCACCAGGCGTATCATCTTCGACGATGCAGGCGAGCGAAGGAGAGTGTCATGTCGGATCACAACAAAGGCTTGACCAGGGAATTCATTGAGCAGCAGCACAGGCGCCTGCTCGCCTTGCGTACGCAGTTGCTTGGCGGAGAGCAGCGCTCACTGGCAAAGGAACGGGCGTTGCAGGAAGAACACGGCGGGGAAGCCGCGGAATTCGAGGAAAAAGCACAGGACAGCGCGCGCCGCGAGGTCAACCAGGCGCTGCATGATGTGGACAAGCGGCGGCTGGCGAACATCGAGCGTGCATTGAAGAAAATCGAGCAGGGCAGTTATGGCATGTCCGACCTGAGCGGCAAACCGATCCCGCATGCCCGACTCGAAGCCTCGCCTGAGGCCGTACTGACCGTGCAGGAGGAAACCGCGCTGGAAAAGTGATCGGCGCTGCCCGCCGGTAGCGTCATCGGAGTCAGCAATCGTCAACGGACTGACTGACCGCAGTGGACCGTCTACGGCGCGGCGCCGCGACCGGTGCAGACGCGATCAGTCCGGACATGAGCCATCCGGGTTTGACCAGGGCTGATCCATCGATCAAGCCGGCATTGCCCTCAGCCACGCAGACCATTCCGGCCACTAACGTTTGCCGGCGTCGCCCTGCCGGCTGGCCTCGAACAGGAACCAGGTGCGTCGTTCGGTTTCGTCGATCCAGACTTCGATCAGGCTGGCGGTGGCGATGTCGCGATGTTCCTCGCAGACATTGTGGGCCTCGCGCAGGCGCGCGGCCAATTCCTTGTTGTCCTCGCGCACTTCGGCAAGCATGTCCTGCGGATCGACGTAGTCGGCATCGTTGTCCTGCACGCGCTGCATTCGGCTGATATGACCGATGGACTTGAGCGTGGATCCGCCAACCTTGCGAACGCGCTCGGCGATGGGGTCGGTCATCGCGAACAACTGATCAGCCTGTTCGTCGAGGAGCAGGTGATAGTCGCGGAAGTGCGGACCACTCATGTGCCAGTGGAAATTCTTGGTCTTCAGGTAGAGCGCGAATACGTCCGCGAGGATGGCATTCATCGCACCGCTGATGTCCCTGGTCGCAGCCGGTTTCAAATCGGTGGGCGTCGCCAGTGGCGCGCGCTGCCGGCGCTTGAGATCGTCTTTGCTGTTTTTCATGGCGTTGTTCCTCTGGACGGGATGAAATATCTATTTGGACTAACTGGTACAAATGACCCATGAAGTCCATCGCGTGTGCATGATGTTCGCGATTTCACGGCGTCATGTCGAACAACAGGATTTCCGCATCGTCCCTGGCGCGCAGATGCAGCTTGCCGGCTTTGGTCCACGCGGCTCCGTCGCCGGCATCCAGCCTGTCGCCATCGACGTCGATCGAGCCGCGGGCAACCTGCAGCCACAGGCGCCGGTTTGGCGCAGGCTGGTAGCCAAGTTCCCGCGACGCGTTCAAGCGCGTCGCGTACAGGTCTACATCCTGATGAACCTTGACCGCGCCGTCATGGGGTTTGCCGGCAGCGATCAGGCACCAGTGATTGCTCAGTTCGGCGATCGAAAAACTGCGCTGCTCGTATCCGGGCTGCAGTCCCTGACGTTCGGGCAGTACCCAGATCTGCAGGAAATGGACGGGCTCCGTGGTCGATGCATTGAATTCGGAATGCGTGACGCCGGTACCGGCGGTCATGCGCTGCAATTCGCCGGGGCGAATCACGGCGCCGGTGCCGATGCTGTCCTTGTGTTCGAGCGCACCGTCGAGCACCCACGACAGGATCTCCATGTCGCGATGCGAGTGCTTGCCGAACCCCTTGCCGGGAGCCACGCTATCTTCGTTGATCACGCGCAACGGCCCGAATCCCATGTGGGCAGGATCGTGGTAGTCGGCGAACGAGAACGTATGGAATGACTTAAGCCAGCCGTGGTCGGCAAAGCCGCGTTCGTTGCTGCGTCGAATTGACATCATGTTTCCGATTCCCGGCATTACCGCGCGAACGACGCTGTCCGCGTGCCTCGCAATCCGGCCCGGTTCAAAGGCCAAGCACCACAATCTTGCCACTGGACTTCGGCGTCGGCCACGTGGGCGAGGCCATGCCTGCGGTGACTGCTACTTTTTGCCCGGCACCGGTATCATAGGTGATCACGCCGCCGGCGATCGGACCGCCAAGATCGATCGACCAGAGCTGCTTGCCCTTGCGGGATTCAAACGCGTAGAACGTTCCATTCATGTCACCGAAGAACAGCACACCACCCGCGGTCGGTGTGATGCCGCCCATCAGCGGAGCAGGGGCCTTGAATTGCCAGATGCGTTCGCCACTGTCGGCGTTGCTCGCGGTCATGTAGCCGGCCCAGTCCTTGGTGTCGTCCTGTGTGCCGAAGCCGTTCGTCGCACCGCTCCAGGGTTGTCCGTGTGGCGAACCTGCAATCGCATCGGTTGGCGCCAGATGCACGGTCGTGCACCAATGGACTTCGCCGGTGAAGATCAGGTTGAGCGCAGGCGCATAGGCAGGGCTGTTCCATTCCGCTCCGCCGACGGCACCCGGGCAAAAGCGCGTGCCGGCCGCAGTCATTGGCGCGTCGATGTTCTGCAGTTGCGTGACCGGCACGCTGTAGAGTGATGTGCCGGTGGCAAGGTCGATCATGTGAAGGTGGCCGTCCTTCGGTGCCTCGGCCAGCAGCTTGCGATTGGCCTTGCTGGTGAACAGGACCGGAGGCGTCGAGGCATCCCAGTCGTGGAAGTCATGCTTGACCATCTGGAAATGGCGTTGATAGGCGCCGGTCTTCGCGTCCAGGACCACGACCGAATCGGTGAACAGGTTGTCGCCGATGCGATGTTCGTTGGAGAAATCCGGAGCTGGATTTCCACCGGGGACGTATAGAAGGCCGTTCGTCGGATCCAGCGTATACGAAGTCCAGGTCGCGCCGCCGGTTACGGGGAAGCCATCGGTGTTCTTCCATGATGCCGCCGCCGATTCCGCGGACGTGTTCGACGCTTCGGGTCCGCGCGCGAAATCGCCATCGCCCTTCGGCACCATGTAGAACTCCCAGACGATACGACCGTCCTTCGCGTCGAGCGCATACATGCGGCCCTTGACGCCCTTGTTGTCGCTGCCGGCGTTGCCGATGAAGACGAGGCCATTCCATGCAATCGGCGACGCCGCCACCGATTCGCCCTTGGCTGGATCGGCGATCGTGGTCGCCCACAGGCGGCCGCCGGTCTTTGCATCGTAGGCGAGCACGCGGCCATCGGCGGTACCGCGGTAGACGCGGCCATCAAGCCAGGCCAGGCCGCGATTGACCTTCAGCGCGCCCGAGGCGAAGTCTTCATGCGCGCGCCAGTTCTGCTTGCAGGTATCCGGGTCGATCGAAAATGTATCGTGCTCGGTCGTCAGGAACAGCGCGCCTTCAACCTGCACCAGTCCGGTATCGAAGGAAGTCTGCTCCCCGGTGTCGTAGCTGCAAACGATCTTGAGCTTGCCCACGTTCTTCGTATTGATCGCATCGAGCGGGGAGAAGCGCTCGGACGTCAGCGTACGGTTGTAGGTCGGCCAGTCTTTTTCCGCTGCGCTGATGACAAGCGGGAGACTGCAAGCGCTTGCGGCAGCAACAACAAGAATTGTCCTCAGCGACATGGTGCGACCCTCCGAATGTGGGAACGCCGGCCGGGTCATAACCTTTTGGCGCGCCAGCGCACGGACCGGCGTCATCATGGCGCACGCCGATTATGCGCCTCCGGCAGGGCGATGTCTGGTATTGAAAATCCGGCTGCTTATAGCCCCCTGCAGTGGGGTGACTATTGTGCCGACACGGGGGCCATGGCTGCTTCAAGTCTGACGTTGTAGCGTCGGATTCGCGGGCATATACTCGGAACCGCGTGCAGCTCTGACTGCACCGTGGCTATTGCTGCGAGGAGATCGTCATGTCTGAAATGACTAGACGCCAATTCTTGAAAGTCACCGGGGTATCCCTGGCAGGTTCGAGTCTGGCGCTGATGGGTTTCTCACCGGGTGTTGCCCTTGCCGAAGTACGCGAATACAAACTCATGCGCGCGACGGAGACACGCAATACCTGCCCCTACTGCTCGGTCGCCTGCGGCATCCTGATGTACAGCATGGGTGACGGCGCCAAGAACGCCCAGCCGAACATATTCCACATCGAAGGCGACCCGGACCATCCGGTCAACCGGGGCACTTTGTGCCCGAAGGGCGCGGGCCTGATCGATTTCATCCACAGCGACAGCCGGCTCAAGTATCCCGAATATCGGGCGCCCGGATCCGACAAGTGGGAGCGTATTTCGTGGGACGATGCGCTGGATCGCGTCGCCAAACTGATGAAGCAGGACCGTGACGCGAACTTTGTCGAGAAGAACGCCGATGGGCTGACCGTGAATCGCTGGCTGACGACGGGCATGCTTGCGGCATCGGCCAGCAGCAACGAAGTCGGCTATCTCACGCACAAAGTTGCACGCTCCTTCGGACTACTGGCGTTCGACAACCAGGCACGTGTCTGACACGGCCCGACGGTGGCAGGTCTTGCCCCGACGTTTGGCCGAGGTGCGATGACGAATCACTGGGTCGACATCAAGAATGCCGACGTAGTGCTGATCATGGGTGGCAATGCCGCGGAGGCACACCCGTGCGGATTCAAATGGGTTACCGAAGCCAAGGCCCACAACAAGGCCAAGCTGATCGTCGTCGATCCGCGCTTCACGCGTTCGGCATCGGTAGCCGACTATTACGCGCCGATACGGCCGGGCACCGATATCGTGTTTCTCGGCGGCCTGATCGCCTACCTGCTGGCGAACGACAAGATTCAGCACGAATACGTCGCCAATTACACCGATATGAGCTTCATCGTCAAGGAGGCATTTGCCTTCACCGACGGCATCTATTCCGGCTACAACGTCGACAAGCGCAGTTACGACAAGTCGAGCTGGGATTACGAACTCGGCGACGACGGCTACGTCAAGGCAGATCCCACCCTCGCGCATCCGCGCTGCGTCTACAACCTGCTCAAGCAGCACTACGCGCGCTATACGCCGGAAATGGTCGAGCGTGTCTGCGGCACGCCGAAGGACAAGGTGCTGCAAATCTGGGAAATGATCGGCTCGACCGCAACGCCGACGCGTGCGATGACGATCATGTATGCGCTGGGCTGGACCCAGCATTCGACCGGCTCGCAGATGATCCGGACCGGCGCGATGGTGCAACTGCTGCTCGGCAACATCGGCGTTGCCGGCGGCGGCATGAACGCGCTGCGCGGGCACTCGAACATCCAGGGGCTGACCGACCTGGGGCTCATGTCGAACCTGCTGCCTGGCTATATGACGTTGCCTAACGAAGGCGAACAGGACTACGAAAAGTACATCGCCGCGCGTGCTTTCAAGCCGCTGCGCCCGAATCAGATGAGCTACTGGCAGAACTACAGCAAGTTCTTCGTCAGTTTCATGAAGGCGTGGTGGGGCGACGCGGCGACGGCGGAAAACCATTGGGGTTACGACTATCTGCCGAAACTCGACAAGCCCTACGACATGCTGCAGACCTTCGAGCTGATGAGCCAGGGCAAGGTCAACGGCTACATCTGCCAGGGTTTCAATCCACTCGCGGCGGCACCGAACAAGGCCAAGATGGATGCTGGCCTGGCCAAGCTGAAATTCCTCGTGATCATGGATCCGCTGGCGACGGAAACCTCGGAATTCTGGCGCAACTTCGGCGAGCACAACGATGTTGATCCGTCCAGGATCCAGACCGAAGTATTTCGCCTGCCGACGACATGTTTTGCCGAGGAGAACGGCTCGCTGACCAATTCGGCGCGCTGGCTGCAGTGGCACTGGAAGGGCGCGAGTCCACCGGGCGAGGCACGCAGTGATCTTGAGATCATGGGTGGCTTGTTCACGCGGATGCGTGCCATGTATCAGCGCGATGGTGGCACGTTCCCCGATCCGATCGTCAAACTTTCCTGGAAGTACAACCAGGCCGACAGTCCCGGCCCTGAGGAACTGGCCAGGGAATATTCCGGCAATGCATTGAAAGATCTCGCCGACCCGAAAGACCCGACAAAGATCACGCGCAAGGCGGGCGAGCAACTCGCCGGTTTCGCCGAGTTGCGCGATGACGGCAGCACGCAGAGTGGCTGCTGGATTTTCTGCGGCGCATGGGGACCGACCGGTAACCTGATGGCGCGTCGCGACAATTCGGATCCGACCGGGATAGGACAGACTTTGAATTGGTCGTGGGCGTGGCCAGCGAATCGGCGTGTGCTCTACAACCGCGCATCCTGCGACACGAATGGGAAACCTTTCAATCCGGCGCGCAAGCTGGTCGGTTGGACTGGCAGCGCCTGGGGCGGCGCCGACGTGCCGGACTTCAAGGCCGACGAAGACCCGACGCACGGCATGGGTCCGTTCATCATGAATGCCGAAGGCGTCGCGCGTTTCTTTGCCCGCGCCAACATGGCCGAAGGCCCGTTCCCGGAGCACTACGAACCGTTCGAATCCCCGCTGTCGAACAATCCGCTTAATCCCACGCAGCCGCAGGCTAACAACAACCCCGCCGCGCGTGTCTTCAAGGACGACCGCGACGCCTTCGGCAACGCTGCCGATTTCCCGCATGTTGCGACGACGTATCGGTTGACCGAACATTTCCACTACTGGACCAAGCACGTTCGTCTGAATTCGATCATCCAGCCCGAGCAGTTCGTCGAAATCGGCGAAGTACTGGCGAAGGAACTCGGCATTGCGAATGGTTCGCGAGTCAAGGTCAGTTCCAACCGCGGCTTCGTCAAGGCGGTCGCGATGGTGACCAAGCGCATCAAGCCGATGTTGATCGAAGGCAAGCCGGTGCATACCGTCGGCATTCCGATCCATTGGGGATTCACCGGTATTGCCAAGGCGGGCTTTCTGGCCAACTCGCTGACACCGGTGGTCGGCGATGGCAACTCGCAGACGCCGGAGTTCAAGGCGTTCCTGGTCAAGGTCGAAAAAGCCTAGGAGTAGCGCGTGGCACTGCAATCGCTGGATATCGTGCGCCGTTCCGCGACGACGCTGCCTTCGCCTCAGGCGCGCGGCGCGCCTGCCGGTGAGGTTGCCAAACTGATCGACGTGACGAAGTGCATCGGATGCAAGGCCTGTCAGGTTGCCTGCATGGAGTGGAACGATCTGCGCGATGAGATCGGCAGCTGCACGGGGCACTACGACAACCCGGCCGACCTGACCGAGCATTCGTGGACGCTGATGCGCTTTGCCGAATACGAAAACCCCAAGGGCGATCTGGAATGGCTGATCCGCAAGGACGGCTGCATGCATTGTGCCGACCCAGGCTGCCTCAAGGCGTGTCCGTCGCCCGGCGCAATCGTGCAGTACGCCAACGGCATCGTCGATTTTCACGAGGAAAACTGCATCGGCTGCGGCTATTGCGTTACCGGCTGTCCGTTCGACGTGCCGCGCATTTCAAAGCAGGACAAGAAAGCGTACAAGTGCACTTTGTGTTCGGATCGCGTTGCGGTTGGCCTCGAACCAGCCTGTGTCAAGAGTTGCCCGACGGGCGCCATCGTGTTCGGCAGCAAGGATGACATGAAGCAGCATGCCGCCGAGCGCATCGAGGATCTGAAATCGCGCGGTTTCGATCAGGCCGGCCTGTACGACCCTGCCGGCGTCGGTGGCACCCACGTCATGTATGTGCTGCATCATGCCGATCAGCCCGGCTTGTACAGCGGATTGCCCGAGAACCCGCGGATCAGTCCGCTGGTCGGGCTGTGGAAAGGCGCGACCAAGCCGCTGGCGTTGTTTGCCATTGCGGCCACCGCATTCTTCGGCTTCCTGCACTACATCGGCATCGGCCCGAACGAGACCCATCAAAGCGACGAGGAAGCCGCGCGCCGCGAGTTGGAGAAGACCTCATGAGCGACGATAAACTGGTAATCGTCCGCTATCGCGCCGCCACGCGCATCAATCACTGGATCGTCGCAATCAGCTTCGTGCTGCTGTCCTTGTCCGGTCTTTCGCTGTTTCACCCTGCGCTGTTCTGGCTGAGCAATCTGTTCGGCGGTGGTCCGTGGACGCGCATCCTGCACCCGTTCATCGGCGTGTTCATGGTCCTGGTATTCAGTCTGCTCGCGATCAAGGTGTGGAAGGACAACCACCTGCAGGCGCGTGACCGGCAATGGCTGTGGCAGATCAGGGATGTGGTCAACAACCGCGAGGAAAACCTGCCGGAGGTCGGCCGCTACAATGCCGGACAGAAACTGCTTTTCTACACGATCGTCGTTTGCCTGATTTGCCTGCTGCTTTCCGGCATCGTCATATGGCGAGCCTATTTTTCGCTGTATTTCTCCATCGAAGTGATCCGCGTCGCGGCGCTGCTGCACGCATTCAGCGGTTTCGTGCTGATCTGCGCGATCATCGTCCACATCTACGCGGCCGTCTGGGTCAAGGGTTCGATCCGGGCGATGACACGCGGGACCGTGACGCCCGGCTGGGCATGGAAACACCATCGCGCCTGGTTTCGCGAAATCATCAAGGACGCGCAGCAGAAATAGCCGGCAGAATTTCCTTTCGCGCAGGCAGGCGAAATCGCTGGACGCCGGCCCTCGTCGGGGCGAGGATAGTGGCCGTCACCCAGCAGCCAGTCACGCATGGCCCAGCGCATTCTTGAACCGGGGCAGATCGAAACCCTCGCACAACGTTCGATTCCCCACATCCGGCTGCCCGTTCGCGCGCAGTTATTCGCGCGCCGTGCGGCGCGGCTGCGCGAGTTGGCTCCCGTTGCTGCAATTGGCGACTATCTGCAATTCATCGCCGCCATTGCCGACGCGCAGCATGCGGCGCTGAAGGGCTTCGCCGCAACGATGCCCGATCAGTTGCAACTCGATAGCGCTGCCGGGAACGGGATGCCGCCAATTCTTGGCGCAAGCGGGGCGCGACCGCCAGAGTGGCGCGACGTGCTCGACACCATATGCGCGGAGATTTCCGGCAAAGACGAATTTCCTCCGGGCGTCGATGCAATCGTCGCAAGAATTCAGCATGCCCCGGAGCAATGGATACAGGCGCAAGCCGATGCGATGCTTGCCGCGCGCCATGCAGTCATCGACCAGGCCGCCGCACCGATGATCATGGCGGCGCTGCAAGTGTGCTGGGCCGCACTTGCCAGTGGCTTTGTCGCCGACAACGTAACCGCGCTTGATGTCGCCGGCGTGTGTCCGTTGTGCGGTTCATTGCCGGTAGCCAGCATGATCTGCGCCAACTCACCGTATCAGGGTTACCGATACCTGCACTGCGGCCTCTGTGCTACGGAGTGGCACATGGTGCGGGCGCTTTGCAGTCATTGCGGTGCGTCCGGGAAGAGCGTCGGCTATCACTACCTCGACAGCGATTCGAAGGATAAAAGCATCGGCACGCAGGGCGCCGACGCCGTACGCGCGGAAAGCTGCGAGCAATGCCGCAGCTATCGCAAGATTGTCTATCAGGAAAAATATCCGGATGTCGAACCGCTCGCAGATGATCTGGCCAGTCTCGCCCTGGATCTTCTGCTCTGCGAGCACGGCTACCATCGCGCCAGCGGCAATCCCATGCTGTGGCAGCCGGACGAGAGTTAGGCAGCTTGAACACCCCGAATTCCACTCTGGCGAGCGCAGCCGATCTTCCGTCGCTGGATCGCCTGCTGAATGATCCGGCTTTTGCCGGCGCACTCAGCCAGTATGCACGCAGCCAGGTTACCGCCGCCTTGCGCACCCACCTTGATGCGTTGCGCGCGCGCGCCCTGCGCGGCGAACTTCATCGTGACGAACTTCTGGCAGAAGCGATCTCCAAATCGATCGTCGATGCGCTGATGCTGCACAACCGGCCACGTCTGCTCGCCGTGTTCAACCTGACCGGCACGGTTTTGCACACGAATCTTGGCCGGGCGCAACTGCCCGAGGCAGCGGGCGAATCCGTCGCACGCGTGCTTCGCGATGCGGTGAATCTCGAATTCGATCTTGCAGTCGGAGCACGCGGCGATCGCGACGCTCTGGTTGAACCGTTGTTGTGCGAATTGGCGGGTGCCGAGGCAGCAACCGTGGTCAACAACAACGCCGCTGGTGTAATGCTCGTGTTGAACACGCTGGCGAACCGGCGCGAGGTCATCGTCTCGCGCGGCGAACTGGTCGAGATCGGTGGCGCATTCCGCATTCCGGACGTCATGCGCTGCGCCGGCGCGAAACTGGTGGAAGTCGGTACGACCAACCGGACGCATGCAGCCGACTATGCCGATGCGATCGGTGCGCGATCCTCATTGCTAATGAAGGTGCATGCCAGCAACTACGCAATCAGCGGCTTCACGGCGAATGTAGATGTCGCGGAACTGGCGACGATCGGGCGCGCGCATGGCTTGCCGGTGGTGGTCGATCTCGGCAGCGGCAGTCTCGTGGATCTTGCGCGATGGGGTTTGCCGCATGAACCAACCGTGCGCGAAACGCTTGCGGCCGGCGCCGACATTGTAGCCTTCAGTGCAGACAAGCTGCTTGGCGGACCTCAGGCCGGCATCATCGTCGGCCGCGCCGATCTGATCCGGCGTCTGAAGAAGAACCCGCTCAAGCGCGCATTGCGTGTCGGCAAGCTGACGCTTGCGGCGCTGGAACCGGTACTCGCGCTTTATCGCGCCCCTGAATTGCTTGCGGGGCGGTTGACAACCTTGCGTTTGCTGACGCGCAGTGTTGCTGCGATCCAGGCACAGGCGCAGCGTCTGCTTGTCTCGTTGCAAAACGCAGTCGGCGACCGCTACGATGTTGTCGCAACGTCGATGGCGAGCCAGATAGGCAGCGGTGCTTTGCCGGTGGATACGCTGGCAAGTCACGGCTTCAGCATTCGCGCGATCAAGGCAAAACGAGGCAGCCTGGATCGGTTGGAAACGGCAATGCGCGGTCTGCCAAAACCGGTCATCGGCCGCATCAGCGAAAAAACATTATGGCTTGATCTGCGCTGCCTCGAGGAAGCGCACGAAGCGGCGTTCATGGCGCAGTTGCACTTGCTGCGGCAATGATCGTCGGTACTGTCGGTCACGTCGATCATGGCAAAACCAGTCTTGTACTTGCCTTGACCGGCGTCGATACCGATCGCCTCAAGGAAGAGAAACAGCGCGGCATCTCGATTGAACTGGGCTACGCTTATCTTCCGCTTCCTGATGATCAGGTTCTGGGGTTCATCGACGTACCCGGCCACGAGCGGTTCATGCACACGATGCTGGCCGGTGTCGGCGGCATCGATTTGGCGCTGCTCGTGATCGCCGCCGATGATGGGGTGATGCCGCAGACGCGCGAGCATCTGGCGATTCTGCAAATGCTCGGAATTTCGCAGGCTGCGATTGCGTTGACGAAGATCGATCGCGTCGATGCGCTTCGATTGGACCAAGTCACGGCGGAAATGGCCGCGCTGCTGGCAGGCACTGAATTCCCGGGTGCGCCGCTGTTTCGCGTCAACTCAGTTGCGACGGACGATGCCGGTGTTGCATCACTGCGCCATTATTTATGCACGATGGCGGCAAATTTGCCGATGCGTCGAACTGACGGATTGTTCAGGCTCGCAGTCGACCGCGTATTCACGCTTGCCGGGCACGGCACGATCGCGACCGGTACGGTGCATGCGGGTCTGGTCAACGTCGACGACACCGTCGTGATGATGCCAGCCGCAACGAGCGCGCGCGTGCGCAGCATTCACGCGCAGAATCGTGTATCGGACGTGGGCAGGGCGGGGCAGCGCTGTGCATTGAATCTCGCCGGCATCGACAAGAGCGCGATGAATCGCGGCGATTGGCTGGCCGATCCGCGTGCATTGGCACCCAGCCTGCGTCTCGATGTGCGCCTGCGCCGGCTCGCGGACACCGGTGCGGCGCTGGCCAACTGGGCGCCATTGCATCTTCACCTGGCGACCGCGCATCACGTGGCGCATATGGTGCTGCTAGAAGGCGATGTGCTTGACGCCGGAGGCACGGCGCGTGTGCAACTCGTGTTAGACAAGCCGGTTTGCGCTGCGCCGGGCGATCGATTCATCGTGCGCGATGCGCAAGCGGCACGCACGCTCGGTAGCGGCATCGTCATCGATCCGGTCGGACCTGCGCGCCGGCGTCGAAGCACCGAACGGCTTGCCTACCTTGCAGCGATTGAACGCATGCTTGCCGGCGAGGGCATGCTTCCGTTGCTGGAGCAGGCGTTGCACGGAATATCGATGCAGGATCTGGTGCGCCTGTGCCAGTGTGCGCCCGAACGGATATCGATTCCGCCGCAAGCACGCGCGATAGAAACGACGCAAGGCGACTTCGTCATACTCGCGGCACATTGGCAGACGCTCCGCATCCGGGCGCTGACAGCGTTGCAGGACTTTCATGTCCAATCGCCGGACGAAGCTGGAATCGACAGCGGACGACTGCGTCGCTTCGCGATTCCGGAAATTTCCGATGCCCTCTGGCGTGCGCTGGTCACTGAACTCATTCTCGACAAGGCCATGCTGCGCACGGGCGCATGGCTGCACTTGCCGGATCATCGCATCGTGCTCAGCGCGAGCGAGCAACGCCTCGCACGGCAACTGCAGGTGCTGATTGCAGATGGCCGCTTTGATCCGCCCTGGGCACGCGACCTGGCCGCCGCAGTGAACTCACCCGAAGACGTGGTACGCATTGTCCTGCGAAAAAGCGCCATGCAGGGAGCGCTGCATCAAATCGTGCACGATCTTTTCTACGATCACGGACGGGTAAATGAGCTTGCCGAAGTCCTGTGCGCGCTCGCAAACCAACACGGCAAGGTTGAGGCCGCACACTACCGCAACGCGCTTGGAATCGGGCGCAAGCGCGCGATCCAGATTTTGGAGTTCTTCGATCGCATTGGCTACACTCGACGGGTTGGCGATGCCCGCGTATTGCGCGCCGACAGCGATTGGCGCGGGCAGCAACAGTCAGGAATTCGGAAGGCATGCGCATCCGGTGGTGCGGCTGGGCTTCAAACCCAGTGGGGGGCGTCAATCGTTCCCCGGTAGGTTCGACTCCTGCTACCTTCCGCCACTCTTGTGCAAGTAATCCATTATCCCGTCAGACCCTCAACTTCACGCGAGCTGATCGAGTATTTGAACGTCGCGGGATCAAGGCTGTCCAGCCGGCCATTCCGGGTTTCGCCGTTGGGGTACATGAGGAAAGGCACAGCCGCCCTGGTTGAGCCAGGCAGCGCAACGTCATGGCCGTGATTGTAGGCAATCCAGTTCATTTCCCACGAGCCGAACAACAGTGCGCGCGCGGAAACCACTTTGGGATCATCTGCAGGAAGTCCGCCAGCGACTTCCTCAAGCATCACTTTGCGTACATCTGCCGGGTCGACGGCAATCCATCCGCGGCCTTTCGCATAGAACTCCGCCCGGCAATGTTGCGCCTTGCTGACGTCACCGCTCTTGCCGAGGCACCGGTAGCCGAGGTTCGAATCGGCAACACGTATGCCGTAGGCATCGCGCGCAGGAATTTTTGCGGCCCGCGCCAAAGCGACGAACAGCCCGTTGATATCAGCGCATTTGCCGCCGAGGTTGCCGAAAGCCAGCATCGAGCCGACATCGCCGGTGCCGCAACCGCGCGTCTTTGCATCACGCGAGGTGTTTTCGACAACCCAATTATAGAGCGCCCGCGCTTTTTCGATGTCGCCATCATGGTTGCGCGTGATGCGCTCTGCTGTCTCTGCGACGATGCCATCGGTCGGCAGATATCGGGTGGGCTGCAAATATGTTTGCGCCGTGGAGGCGGAAATATCCGAATTCACCCTGGACGCCGCGTCATGCGTAGTGCGGCGATCACACGTGCTTATCGTGGCGACCAGTTGAACCGGCCGTACGGACTCGGCATCGGCCCATTGCACATGCAGCAACTCGACATCGTAGCCGGGTATTTTCGCCAGTGCGACATGGGCACCCGGAGCGCTCCAGCGCAGATCGCTTCGACGCTGATAGTCGCCGGCATTTGCCAGAGGCACAGGCAGCCACAGCTGCGTCTGGCCGGCGGGTTCCGCGATTTCCACCTGGGTCGTCAGCTCGAAATTCCGCCAGTGTGGCACTGTCGTTGTCTGTCTCGCGAACGCCGATCTGCTTACCGTGGCAGCAAACGGCAGCAGCGTCGAAAGATGCAGGAAGCGGCGGCGTTTCATGATCGCATCACTGATGGAGTGCTAGGATGATTCTAACTGCATGAGTTGACGGAAGGTTGACGCAAATCAGATGAGCGACCAGCAGCAACCCATGGCATCCGCCACAACCTCGCCGGTCAGGTTGACGTCCCTGTCCCACGGTGGCGGTTGTGGCTGCAAGATTGCCCCGGGAGTGCTAGCCGGACTGCTCAGGGATTCGTTGCCCAATAGCCGCTTCAGCGATCTGCTGGTGGGCAACGATACGTCGGACGACGCAGCCGTATATCGACTGAATGATGATCAGGCCATCGTGTCGACTACAGATTTTTTCATGCCCATCGTCGATGATGCATTCGACTTCGGCCGAATCGCGGCAACCAATGCGCTTTCGGATATCTACGCGATGGGTGCGCGGCCATTGTTCGCCCTTGCGATTGTCGGCATGCCCATCAACACGCTTTCCCACGACACCATTCGCAACATCCTGCGGGGCGGCGAAGCAATATGCGAGCGGGCGGGAATTCCCATCGCCGGAGGTCACAGCATCGATTCGGTCGAACCGATTTACGGCTTGGCCGTCACCGGAGTGATCGATCCCAGGCATGTCAAACGCAATGTCGGCGCACGCGACGGCGATGTACTGATTCTGGGCAAGCCGCTGGGCGTGGGAATTTTCTCGGCAGCGTTCAAGAAAGGTCTGCTTGACGCTGATGGCTACCGCACGATGATCGACACGACTACGCAACTAAATCTGCCCGGCCTAGAGCTGTCGCGTCTTGCCGGCGTGCATGCCATGACCGACGTCACCGGTTTCGGCTTGCTCGGTCATTTGCTGGAAATATGCAGAGGCAGCAGAGTGGTCGCACGGATCCATGCCGACGACGTACCGTTGCTTTCGGGAGCGCTCACGATTGCGCGAGCGGGGACAGTCACGGGTGCTTCCGCGCGCAATTGGCAAGCTTATGGCAACGAGGTGCGATTTGCAGCTGGTCTCGATCCTGCAATGCGCATCTTGTTGACCGATCCGCAAACATCGGGTGGCCTATTGGTTGCCTGCGATCAAGCTGAAGCAGGGCAGGTGCATGCAATCTTTCGTGATTTGGGCTTTGGCCGGGCGGCAACCATTGGCAGTTTGTCCGCCGGCGAGCCTCTCGTTCTGGTCGATTGACGACCAGTAGAGTGTGGCGCCGCCGCGAACCGCGATTTGTGCCTCTGGCGCTGACCTACGAAATGGGAATTCGACGTACCCAGCGCTCGATTTCGGTTGCGCTGAGCGCACCGCTTTGGCGTGCAATTTCGTGGCCCCTGTGGAACAGGATCATGGTCGGGATGCTGCGGATGGCGAATCGGGCGGCAAGTTCCGGCTGTGATTCGGTGTCCACTTTTCCCAATCGCATCGTCGGTTCGAGTCGCTGCGCGGCACTCTCGAACTGTGGAGCCATCACCAGACACGGGCCGCACCAAGGTGCCCAGAAGTCGACGAGGACGGGTAGGTCGCCACGAACGACGTGCCGTTCGAACGTGTCGGCATCGAACCCCACAGGCTTGCCCTGGAACAGCGGTTGATGGCAACGGCCGCACGAGGGCATCTGCTTCATCTTCGCGGTGGGAACGCGGTTGATCGTGGCGCAGTCGGGGCAGACAACCTGGACTGTTTGGTTCACGGGATTTCTACCTCGTTCAATCGCGCCAGCCGATCCTACGCCAGCGGTGCCGGGCCGGCAGGGCAATTGTGTGCCGCAAATGGTTCAGCGAGCAATCGTTTCATCGCCGTAGTTTCACAACGACAGATTCGCGCTGTTCGGTCGGTTTGACAAGCCCGGTTCCAATGCAAAACGTTCTTCTGTGGTCCTGTGCGGATATGGCTGGCGCTCAGCTCGGGACGCAATTGCGGACCGCCTTGCGCGCCGGGACTCAATTTCCTTGACCATTGATTGTGCATGCCAGGAAAGCTCCGGGTTCCGGCCGAGCTATTGCCAACACGAAGCAAGCATTGGGGAAGTATTCCGGGCTTGAGCGATCATTTTTACACGTGTCGCAATGGCCATTTTACTGACAAGTAAATTCGTCACTGGCAGGATAGTACCAAGCAATTACGTAAACACAGGAACAACTCTTATTAACATCGAATGAAATTCGTGCAGTCGAAGGCGAATAAAACATGCAATCAGCTGCTCAGTCGCACACGGTACGAACTCAGCAGCGATCGTATATTCCACCGTGCATGTCACTCGGTTTCCCCAATTTACTTGCTACCCAACGGCCAGAAGCTTACGATCACGTCCGCCTGGGGGATCACGAAGGATGTTGTCAATCACAATAACTAGGAGAGAGGCATGTCCACGTTTACACGTTGCATTGTTCCCGCTGCTGTAAGTCTGGCAACCTTGGGTTGGCTCGCACCCGCGCTGGCAGGTCCCAGTGAAGACGCAATGGATCAACAAGTGGAAATCGCGGCGCAAGTCGCGGAAGCGCAAGCGCACGAAGCATGGCGCGCGAACATGGCCCGCGTCGAAGCACCGGGAGAAGGTTGCTTCCAGGCTGATTACCCCAGCGTTGCATGGGTGGAAGCCGAGTGCCAGACCGTGGTTCCGCGCGTAGCGCCCCGACCACCGACACGGGCCGGAAATGCCAGCAGGGCCGCGGCGGAAACTACCGGAAACGGCAATGACTATGTGATTCAAAGCTCCAACTTGATCAAGTCCACGGTCGGCACCTTTCCGACGGTGACCGGCGTCACTTCCGAGAAAGGCGTCGGCGTCGCCGCGTTCGGCGGTGGCGGTATTCTGGGATCGAACGAATACTCGCTGCAGGTCAACTCAAATTACACCGGAACCACGTCGGCCTGCGGCGGCCATTCGGGTTGCACGGTATGGCAGCAGTTCGTATACGGAACGGACTACAGCACGAAGGGCTCGGCATTCGTGTTCATGCAGTACTGGCTGATCGGCTATGGTGGTACGCGTTGTCCCAGCGGCTGGGGCAGCGACGGTGCGGGTGATTGCTACCGCAACAGCTCCGGCGTAAGCGCACCCGACGAACCGATCACGGGCCTGGCCAGCATGAAGCTTTCTGGCTCGGCGACGTCAGGCGGCAACGACACGATCACGTTCACTTATGGCACCAAGGCCTACACGGTCAGCGCCAAGGACAGCGTCGTGGACCTGGCCAGCGTGTGGAAACAATCAGAGTTCAACATCGTCGGCGATGCAGGCGGATCGGAAGCCCAGTTCAACAAGGGCGCATCGGTGACGGTACACATCGCGATCACGGACGGAACCTCGAACAAGCCGACCTGCGTGGCCGATTCCGGTTCGACAGGCGAAACCAACAATCTCACCCTGGGTAACTGCACGGCCTCGGCCGGATCAACGCCGTCGATCCAGTTCACCGAATCCGACTGAGAAACCTGGCCGCATCACAGTGATATGCAACTGGACGGGGGCCGCATGGCCCCCGTCTCGCGTTTGCAGAATCTGGCTTGTAAACATATGGGGTTCGTACGCAGGCTGCGAGGAAATGCGACGTTCCACTGGAACACAGCTTGGCCGGTGCCGCTGCCATTGGCGTC
Source organism: Rudaea sp. (assembly GCA_031291055.1). Lineage (GTDB taxonomy): Bacteria > Pseudomonadota > Gammaproteobacteria > Xanthomonadales > Rhodanobacteraceae > Rudaea. The sequence continues at coordinate 33,379 of JARLJU010000362.1, forward strand.
AACAACGAGTGACAATATTTTACATAATATACATACGTCACGTTCTGCGTGCGGTGCAGCAAAGGCGCGCAAGCGCGGTCCGCGCACCTGTTTCGTGAGCGCTGAGGGCTTCCGTGATCTGCGCCTGTCAAAAAACATGCAAAAAGCGTCGTAAGTATATATTAATGTTTAATATTTACGCGACAGAAAAAAAGTCCGTCGTTACCGTCCGATCGAAAATGGCCGATATCGGCTAACCAACATCGGCCACCATCAATGCTGGCTACCGCTCGAATCGTTCGGCTTTTCTGCACTGCTGCCGGCCCTCGGCAGCTGCCAGCCGCGCCGAACTGCCAACATGCGCAGGCCGAAGCAGAATACCGCCCCGGCGATCATGGTCGCCGCGGACGGCAGTCCCAGCGCGGCGCCGATGACGACTATGCCCGCCCCGGCCAGCGCTGCAACTGCATACAGGTCGGCGCGCAAGACCATCGGCACCTCGGCCAGCAGCAGGTCACGCACCATGCCGCCACCAATGCCGGTGAGCATGCCGAGCAGTGCCGCCATGATCGGGTCCAGGCCGAACGCAAGTGCTTTCTGCGCACCGGCGACGGCGAACAGCGCGAGGCCAGCCGCGTCGAACATGCGCACAGGATTCTGCAACCGCTCGATCAGCGGAGCCCATCGGAACGTGATCACGCCGGCGCACACCGCGGCCGCGAGGTAGCGCCAGTCGCTTATCGCCGCGGGCGGCACCGCGCCGATCAGCAGATCGCGCGCGATGCCGCCGGAATTGGCCGCAGCGAACGACAGCACCAATACGCCGAACAAATCGAGCTGGCGCCGCACCGCCGCAGTCGCACCGCTGAGTGCAAATACGAACGTGCCGATCAGGTCGGCGATTAGCAGCAGCGTGTTTGTCGTCAGCATGCGGAGCTCCCTTGTGTGGACAACACGCCGTACCGTCAGGCCGGTGATCCGGTTTAAGTGCGCGAATGCGAATCGGCAGCGCAGAGCGCCGGAATCATCTGCTCTTGGAGAACAGCTACTTCGTCGCCAGCCATGCGCGCGTGGCGACGACAAGGGTTTCGACCCCAGTGCGCAAGGTCGGATGGATGACCGGTGCGAAGCGTGGGTTGTGGTTGGTCGGCAGATCATTGAGCCGTCCCGCGGCCTTCGCTTTCGCGTAGACATCCGGATCGGTGCCACCGATAAACCAGAACACCGAGGGCACCTTCCACTCTGCGCCAAAGCAGCCGAAGTCTTCGCTCGCCGAGGTCGGCAGGGTTTTCTCGACGCGCTCTTCGGGGAAATACTGGCGGAACGCATCGCCGACCTTCTTGTTCGCGCCGGCGTCGTTGACGACCAATGCGTAATGATCCAGCGCGGTGATTTCTGGTGGTTTGGGCGCGCCCGACGCTGCCGCCTCGGCGTTGACGATGCGCGTGATCGCGGCCAGCACGCGCTGGCGCACGCCCTCGTCGAAAGTGCGCACGTTAAGCTTGATGATCGCCTCGTCGGGAATCACGTTCTCCTTGGTGCCGGCCTGCAGCGCGCCGATCGTGACCACGGCGGCTTCGGTCGCAGCGAGCTCGCGCGACACGATCGTCTGCAGGCGCAGCACGGTTGCCGCGGCCATCACCACCGGGTCGATGCTCGCTTGCGGCATCGAGCCGTGTGCGCCGCGGCCGAACAGGCGGATCTGGAAGCTGTCGCCGGCTGAAGTGATCACGCCGGCGCGGCCACTGATCGTGCCAGCCACGCCGACCATCACGTGCTGGCCGAGCACGATATCGGGCTTCGGGAAGCGCTTGAACAGACCGTCGTCGATCATTGCCTGCGCGCCGGTGCCGGTTTCCTCGGCGGGCTGGAACACCGCCATCACAGTGCCATGCCAGCGCTCGCGCGCCTGCGCGAGTAGATTGGTCGCGCCGACCAGCCAGCTTACGTGCATGTCGTGGCCGCAAGCGTGCATCACTGGCACCGTGTGGCCGTCCTTGTCCTTGGCCGTGATTTTGCTCGCATACGGCAGACCGGTTGCCTCGGCGACCGGCAACGCGTCCATATCGGCGCGCAGCATCACGGTCGGTCCATCGCCGTTGCGCAGCAGGCCGACAACGCCGGTGCCGCCGACCCCGGTGGTTACTTCAAAGCCGACCTGACGCAGGTGGGTGGCAGCAATATTGGCTGTGCGCGTCTCCTGCGTCGACAATTCAGGATGGGCATGAATGTCGGTGTATAGCGCTTCCAGATCGGGCAACAGGCTCGGCAGGTTCGCGAACCACTGGTCGGAAACACTGGCGTTCTTCGTGTTCATGCAATCCTCCTCGATGAAGAGATGGCAAGACAGTCGCGTCACTGTTGGCACGTGGTCGAAGGCGTGTGCAAGAAGGTGGTGAGCAACGCCACTGTCCGTCGAAAACGGAAGCATTGCAAGCTCGGGCGTCCATTCGATTGTGAACGCAATGTGCGTAGGCGCGAACGATCATTCCGTAGTGCCCACAACATTTGTCCTTAGCGGCGGGATCATGCCGTATTGCGGGCACTGTCACCGGCAGTGACGTCGTAGGTCGCACCAGAAACCATTCGCGCAGCATCGGAGGCGAGAAAAACCACTACCGGCGCGACCTCTTCAGATTCGATCCAGGGTACGCCGAGAGGTGTCTTGGCGGCGAGTATCTTGCGGGCTTCTTCTTCGTCTGCGGATGTTCCTGTCGGCGACCGACCGCCGTCTTGGAGCACCTGGGCGTAGCGTTCCTGATGGCGAGTCAGTGGCGTGTCGATCAGGCCGGGAATGACGGCGTTTACAGTGATGTTAGATGGCCCGAGTTCAAGCGCCGCAGACTTCATCAAGCCGATGATTCCCCACTTCGATGCCGAGTAGGCGGCCCCGTACTTTGTGCCGTGCCGGCCTTGGGTCGAAGAGGTCAAGATAATGCGTCCGCCTCCCCGTTTCACGATATGCGGCGCGAACGCCCGGATAGCGTTCGCCGTACCCGTCAGATTCACATCGATGGTGATGTGCCAATCTGAATCCTCCATCTTGAGCAAAGGATGAAAGCTCTGTATTCCGGCATTGGCGAACAAGATGTCAATGCCGCCGAACACACTCCGCGCTTCCTCTGCGGCCGCGCGCAATGCCGGCAGATCGCGTTGGTCGAGTGTGACGCTCAGCCAGCGGCGACCACTGGCCTCGATCAGGCGCCCCGTTTCCTTCAAGTCATCCGCGTTCGCCGGCTCAACACCGGAGCGAAGATCGACAGCCGCGCAGATGTCGATGCAGACGAGATCCGCACCCTCTCGGGCGAACGCGACGGCCACGGCCCGACCTATGCCACGAGCGGCACCGGTCACTACAGCTACCTTGCCGCGCAGACACGTACCTCCGATCGATGCCGTTACTTTTTTTATTGTCATTTACGTGTCCGCTCGAATACGTGTCCGCTCGAAACGTGGGAAAAACAGAAAAAGTACAGCGGCCAGGTTGTTAACTCATCCTACACTCAAGGTCGCGAGCCGGTACGACAGCTGATGCAGAGCCTGACAGGTGCCTTCGTGCACTGCATCCCGAGATTGCCCGACACCGTCTTCAGCCACTCAAGATGGCGAATCATCATACTTCCGCGGACGACGCAGCCATTCCCGCAAGGCATCTTCCTGCATCGGCCGGCAAATGAAATAACCTTGTGCGAAATCGCAGCCGTATTCGCGCAGGCGATCCAGCAGTTCCCGTTTCTCCACGCCTTCGGCGACGATCGAGCAGCCGAGTTCATGTCCCAGATCGATCGTGGATCGCACGATGGCAGCATCCTGTTCGTTGGCCAGCATTTCGCTCGTGAACAGGCGGTCGATTTTCAGCTCCGTCAGCGGCAAATGCTTCAGGCGCATGAGTGACGAATAACCCGTACCGAAATCATCGATGGACAAACCGACGCCCAGTTCGCGCAGGCGATTGAAGATGCCGCTGGCCAGTTCCACGTCGCCGAGAATTCCGCGCTCGGTGATCTCCAGGGTAAGATGCTGCGACGCCAGGCCATGCCCTATAAGCATGTGCTCGATGAGCTCGACGAGCTTGTTGTCGCGAAGATTGTGTGCGGCCAGGTTCACAGAAATTCCGATCGGCAGGCCTTCGGCATGCCACCGGCGGCAATCGCCGATCGCCCGGTCGAGCACCGCGCGGAAAATGCGGTCGATGACATCGCTGGATTCGACGAACGGCAGGAACTCATCCGGAAGCAGCAGACTGCCATCGGGTCGTTTCCATCGCACCAGGGCTTCGGCGCGCGCCACATTCCCGGTCACGAGATCGATCTGCGGCTGATAGTGCACGTCCATATGCTGGCTGTCGACGTCGCCGCGTATTTCGGCGATCAGTTGCAGACGCGCGGGTGAATGGCTGTCCTGTCGCGGGCTGTACGTCATCACTCCGGCGTGCGCCGCCTTGGCAGCGTACATGGCGACGTCGGCACGCCGCATGAGCGTATTCGGGTCGGTGCCATGCTGCGGGCAGTGGACGATGCCAATGCTGCCACCGACCACCAGGGTATGGTCTTCGACCACAAAGGGTTCTGCCAATGCCGCGAGCAGCTGGGTGCCCAGGCGCTCCGCGTCGCGCAATCGATTTTGCGCACCCAGCACGATCGCAAATTCATCGCCGCCGAGTCTGGCTATGGTATCGGCCGCGTGCAGATGGGCGCGCAATCGCGTGCCGACCATCGTCAACAGGACGTCGCCCACCTGATGCCCGAAGGTGTCGTTGATCTCCTTGAAGCCGTCCAGATCCAGAAACGCCAGCGCGAATTCGCTGCTGGTGCGCCACGTATCGGCAATGCCCTGCTCGATCCGGTCGTGCAGCAGCAGGCGGTTCGGCAATCCGGTCAGCGCGTCATGCAGTGCCTGGTATTTCAATGCGTCGATGTGCGCCTTGCGATCACTGATGTCGCGCAGGATACCGATCCAGTGCGTCGGCAATCCGGTGCCATGGATCGCCATGACGTGGATTTCCAATGCGTACGGCGACCCGTCGCGACGGATCGCCGTCAACTGCGCTTCAAAGGGGTCGCCGCGGCGGATGCTTCCGAAGAGCGCTTCGAAGATCGAGCTTTCGTTGTTGGAAATGCGCAGGTACTTCAGCGATTGCCCGACAACTTCCTGCGCCGTATATCCGGTGATCCGGCCGAATCCCTGGTTGACGAACGTGATCCTGAGCGGGTCCGGGCCATCGACGAACTCCATGATGACGAATCCCTCCGTCGCGTTCTCGACGGCCGATCCGAGCAGGCGCAACTGCTCGTTTGCACTTTCCAGCTCGTGAGTTCGCTTCTGCACGCGTTGTTCGAGCTGATCGTTCGCCTCCCTGAGTTCGGCCTCGAGTCGTTTGCGCTGAAAAAACTCGGGGACGGCTATCGGGTGTCTGCCTCCCGCTGCCGCTGGCGCGGAACCGCGCCGGGAGTGGCGTGCCAGGTGCTCTTCGATGCGCGCAGGAGGAGCCATGATGAAACGGCAGCGTTCGCCGCCGGCGGCAAGGCATTCGGTTTCGACGGCGACCAGGGGTAATCCAAAGCTCTCTTCGCACCAACCCGACGAGTAACCCGCATTCATCATGCAAACAGGCACTTTGCTTTTCTTGTTCTTCGCCAACCATGAATGCGATTCAAACGAATACGGATGCTCGTAGAGCAGGAAATAGTTTTCGTCCGGCGACGGCCTGGATTCCGCTGAAATATCCACGAATGCCCAGCCGGAAAATGCAAAATGAATGGGGCCGGCCGATAGATTGTCGATCGGCTCGTTGACTCCCATCTTCTTCTGGAAACTGCGCGCATCGGCCTTGCCCAGGGCATGGGCAAGATCAAACAGCAGATTGTTCGCAACGTTGCGTGCCGCTTCCTCGCCGGCGTCCTGGTACAGCTTGGTCACCATTTCCACAAATTCGACCGACAGCGATGCCGCGCGCAGGAGCACGTAACGCTCGCCTGCAATCAAGATTGTCGCAGTGTCCGGATGCTCGATCCGGTTGCTGAAGTAGTCGGCAACGTACTGCTGCGCACGCAGGAAGGGAGCCTTGAACTGCTCGGGGACCTTGACTGTTGTCAGGTTGTCGCAGTACCGGGCATGCTCATTCCGGTCCATTCCCGCGGCCTTGCGCAGCACGGCCAATTCGGCCTCCAGCCGCTGGATTTCCGCCATTGGGTCGTCAGAACCCGGCCGCGCCGGGTTCGTCCGGTTGGCATCATCGTGCGGCGAACCTGGCGAAGGCTTGGTGCTCATGAGCCCGTTGTTTCGGCGCCCCGTTTTGCCATCACCCCAGACATGGAACCGGCAGCATTGGCGCGGGGGAACACCCCACCCTGCCCTCGATGCCCGTATCGGTGCGCGCGAGTATGCATAAGTCGCCAAGGAGTCTACCGCATTACACTACGCTGCCAATCGCGCGGCCTTCCGTGCAGGAGCGACGTGGCGTGAGCAAGCTATTTCCCTTTTCTGCGCAATGCATTACAATTGGCGGCTGAATATTGTCTTGACCTGACCGGAAAGCCGCCATGAAAGTTTTGTCCTCGCTCAAATCCGCCAAACAACGTCATCGTGACTGCAAAGTCGTGCGTCGCCGCGGCAAGGTATTCGTGATCTGCAAGAGCAACCCGCGTTTCAAGGCGCGCCAGCGCTGAGCGCGGCTGGCACGTACGGTTGTCGAAAGAAAGGCCGCCCAGGGCGGCCTTCTTTTTGGCCGTCATGTTGGCGGTCATGGCTAATAGCCCTTGGTCCGCATCGCCACGGTAGCGCTTTCGGCGATTGGATCACGCCATGGCGCCGATGATTTTCTGCGCCGGATCATGGATTTGCACATTGGAATCTGATAAAAAGCTTGAACTTCACGGCACTCGGCCGTGCGACAGGAGCTCGCGCCATGCGTATCCGTTATCTTGCCCTCGCCTGCAGCTGCGCCGTCGCAGCTTTCGCCTGCGATAGCCTGGTTCATGCCGATACCTTGTTGGTGGATCGCGTCAAGCAGGAACGCGGGATGGGTACTCCGCAGCGCGGCATGACGATGGCCCAGGTCGAACGGCGCTATGGAGCGCCGTCGGACAAGCTCTCGCCGGCCGGTGGTGATGCCCCCAGGCATCCGGTGATCAACCGCTGGGTCTACGGCAGCTATATCGTTTATTTCGAACGCGACCGGGTCATCGACAGCGTTGCCACCCGCGCCACGCCCAACGAGCTCGGACCGAAAGACGCTCCCGGCAATCAATGACCAGCACCACGTTCCGTCTGCCTGCTGAATGGGAACCGCAGGCAGGCGTCCTGCTTGCCTGGCCGCACGCACAAACTGACTGGGCCGAACGTCTGGCCGACGTCGAATCCACCTGCGTTGCCCTCGTCGCCGCAATTGCCCGCTTCGAGCCGGTCCTGGTGTGCGTCGCCGACACGCAGGTGCGCGCGCGTGCAGAAGCCTTGCTGGCAGATGCCGGGGTAGATGCAGAGAAATGCAATTACGTGGAAATCGGATACGACGATACTTGGCTGCGCGATTCCGGTCCGCTCACGTTGACGGATGGCCGGCATTTCCTGCTCAACGATTTCCGCTTCACCGGCTGGGGCGGAAAATTTGAGGCCAGTCGCGACGATTGCCTGATCGGCGGCTTGTTCGCGCGCGACCTGTTCCCGGGCGCCGAACATCGCCGCGTGGACTGGGCGCTCGAGGGCGGCGCCATCGAATCGGACGGTGCCGGTACCCTGCTCACTACCTGGCGCTGCCTGCATCAGCGTCATCCCGAACTAAGCCGCGAGCAGATGACGCGCATTCTTTGCGACAAGTTCGCCGCAACACGGGTGCTGTGGCTGGAGCGAGGCTATCTGCAAGGCGACGACACCGATGCGCATATCGATACGCTGGCGCGATTCGCCCCTGCCGACGCCCTCGTGTTTCAGGCCTGCGACGACGTGGCAGATCCGCATTTCGACGAACTGGCTGCCATGCGCGGTGAACTTGCCGCGTTGCGCACCGTGGACGGCAAACCCTACCACCTGCATCCACTGCCCTGGGCACGCCCGATCACCGATGAAGGGCGCAGGCTTGCGGCATCGTATGCCAACTATCTGATCATCAACGGCGCCGTGCTGGTACCGGCATACGGCGATCCGGCGGATGCGGAAGCCGCGCGCATCATCGCAGGCGCGCATCCCGGCCGCGAGGTGATTGCGGTACCCTGCCGGTCTCTGATCTGGCAAAACGGCAGCCTGCATTGCATGACCATGCAATTGCCGCAAGGAGTACTTGGATGACCCGGCTTTTGCGCGCAGCCTTGCTGCAGGAAACCGATCGCGGCAGCCGCGAGGCCAATCTGGATGCGATCGAAGCCGGATTGCGCGAAGCCGCAGCCGTCGGCGCGCAGCTGGTGTTGCTGCAGGAGCTGCACAACGGTCCATATTTCTGCCAGCACGAGAGCGTGGCCGAATTCGATCGCGCGGAAAACATCCCAGGCCCGAGCACGGCGCGGATCGGTGCGCTGGCCGAGGAACTGAAACTCATCGTCGTCGCGTCGCTGTTCGAGCGCCGCGCCGCCGGGCTTTATCACAACACCGCCGTCGTATTCGACTGCGCGAGGGAAATTTGCGGCAAATACCGCAAAATGCACATCCCGGACGATCCTGCCTTCTATGAGAAATTCTATTTCACTCCCGGCGATCTGGGCTTCGTGCCCGTTTCCACATCGCTGGGCAAGCTCGGTGTGCTTGTGTGCTGGGACCAGTGGTATCCGGAGGCCGCGCGTCTGATGGCACTGGCCGGAGCTGAACTGCTGCTCTACCCGACCGCCATTGGCTGGGATCCGGGCGACGACGCGGCCGAGAAATCCCGTCAGCGCGACGCCTGGATCACGGTACAGCGTGGCCATGCGATTGCCAATGGCCTGCCGCTGCTGGCCTGCAACCGTACGGGTCTGGAATCCGCGCCGGATGCTGGAAGTGGCCTGCAATTCTGGGGATCGAGCTTCGTCGCCGGCCCGCAGGGCGAGATGCTTGCGCAGGCATCGGCGGATCGCCGCGAACTGCTGGTCGCCGACATCGATCTGGCGCGCAGCGAAAACGTGCGCCGCATCTGGCCGTTCCTGCGCGACCGGCGCATCGATGCCTATGACGACTTGCTCAGACGCTATCGCGACTGAGTCGCGATTTCCCATTTTACAATTTTATTGAAATCCACTTGTCAATGATGGATACCATGACGCCGTCACCCGAATCGCTCGACGACGCAGCAGATGCGCTGGATGGCCAGCCGCTCGCGCGCGTCGCGCGCGACGGCGTCGAATACACCTTGCTCGGCACCGCGCATGTTTCCCGCGCCAGCGTGACTGCAGTCCGCAGCCTGATCGGAACCGGCGATTTCGACGCCATCGCGGTCGAGCTGTGCGACACCCGATATCGTGCACTGCGCGACCGCGAGGCATGGCGCAATCTGGATCTTCTCCAGGTCATCCGCGAAGGCAAGGCTGGCATGGTCGCGGCCAATCTGGCCCTGTCCGCTTATCAACGCCGACTCGCCGAACAATTCGGCATCGAGCCGGGCGCGGAAATGAAAGCAGCAGCCGATCTTGCCGAGGAGTGCCAGCGCCCGCTGTGGCTGGTTGATCGCGAGATCAGCGTGACCTTGCGCCGGGCCTATCGTAGCGTCGGTTTCTGGGACCGTCTGGGCATCCTGCCGGGCCTCGTCGCCAGTCTGTTCGAGCGCGGTGAGGTTGCGGAAGCCGACATCGAAAAGCTCAAGCATGGCGACATGCTGCAAAGTGCGTTCAGCGAATTCGCGCAGCAGTCCGAGCCCTTGTTCCGCAGTCTGATCGGCGAACGCGATATTTTCATGACGGCACGCCTGCGCGAAGAAAGCGCGAAGCATCCCTGCAAGCGCGTGCTCGTTGTAATCGGCGCCGGCCATCTTGCCGGCATCCAGCGCGAATTGCAGGAGCAGCAGGATCCGCCCGAGGCCTTGCTCGCGGCCCTGAAGGCCACACCGCCGGCAGCGCGCTGGCCGAGGTGGATCGCCTACGGAGTGCTGGCGACGATCGTCGCGGCAATCATCTATGCATTCGCGCGCGGTGGCGGCCTTGGCGCCGTTGCGCTGCGCGACTGGGTATTGTTTACCGGATGCGGAGCGGCTCTGGGTGCCCTGCTCGGCGGCGGCCACCCGCTTACCGTACTCGCCGCCTTCGTGGTTGCGCCGCTCAAGCCGTTCCGGCCCCTGGTGCCGTCAGGGGCGTTGAGCGCGGCGGTGGAAATGTGGTTGCGACGTCCTCGAGTGGCGGATTTCGAGGCTTTGCGGGACGACGTGATCGACTGGCGCGGCTGGTGGAAAAACCGGGTCTCGCGCACCCTGCTGATTTTCATGTTCACCAATTTCGGCATGATGATAGGCGAGTACATGGCCGGGTTCCGCATCCTGCACAGGCTCATGTAATGATGCAGCCTTGGTTTTTGCGGCACTGGCTTGCTCGCCGATCTCTCCGGCGCTGGCGTGTACACTCCCCGATCCGCGCTGCGTTGTCATGTCTTCAAGACAACCTGCACCACCACTCGCGACGTTACCTGAGACAGCTTCATGCGCCTTGCTCAACTGTTGTTCAAACCCAAATGGCAGGACAAGGATGCCGCCGTGCGCCGCACTGCGGTTGCGGGCGGCGACGATGACGAACTGATTGCAGCGTTGCCGCTGCTGGCACGCGGGGACGCAGACGCCGGCGTGCGCCTGGCTGCGCTCAAACGCTTGAACGACTATGAACAGTGGCGCGAACGCTCCACCGGCGATCCCGATGGCATGGTCCGCGCCAGCGCGCGCAGCGCCTATCTGGCCATGCTGTGCGCCGACGCGAGTGCGCCGACGTTGGCGCGGCGCATTGCCGAACTCGACACACTGGCGCCGCCGGAGCTGGAACGTGTTGCCACGACGGCGATGCAGAGCGATCTGCGTGCTGCAGCAATCGAACGCATCGAGCGTCCCGGACTGCTGGCCGACTGCGCCACGGCCGATCCGGACGCAGAGTTGCGTCTTGCGGCGCTTGAGCGCATCGACGACCTGGGACTGCTCGAACGCATCGTCGAACGTACACGCAAAACCGATAAAATCATATGTCGTCGCGCACGAGAGCGACTGGAATCCTCGCGCATTTCCGCCGGCGATGGCGCCGCCATCGCCGATCGTGCCCGCGTGCTTTGTGACCGCACCGAAGCACTGGTGCGCGCCCCACGCATCGACATGCAAGACGATCTTGCCGGCATCGACGCAGCGTGGTCCGCACTGGGTGTGGCAATACCCGGGGAAATCGTCGCGCGTTATCGCGGTGCGCATGCGCTTGCGCTGCGCGCCCTCGATTCGCTGCGGAATCCACAAATAGCAAAAGCGCCGGAACCGGAAATCGCTCTTGTCGAGGACTTGCCTCCGCCGGCCCTGCCTGCGGCAACCGAGGTGCTGGTCTCCCAGGCGCGTTTCGACGCCGCTCTGGTGGCCGCGCAAACCCAAGCGCGCATCGAACGCGAGCAGCGCAAAGCGCTGCAGGACGAAATCGCGCAATCGCTGCCGGCATTTGCCGCCGCCATCGACAGCGGCGATTCCGCCACCGCCCACCGGATCCACATCGATATCCATACCGGCATGAAGGCGTTGCGCGACGTGCCGGCGGATTTGCAGCGACAACTGCTGCCGCTGGAAACGCGTCACGCGGAAATGAAGCGCTGGCAACACTGGTCGAACAACCAGCGCCGACGCGCCCTGTGTGTGGATATCGAAGCACTGGCGGGTTCGGGCCTGCACCCTGACGCATTGGCGACGCGCGTGCGCGAAGCACGCGAGGAATGGCAACGTCTGGATGCTGCCGAGGGCATCGCAGCCGACAGCGAGTCCGGATCCGCCAATTCGCGCCGATTTCACGCACTTTGTCACCAGGCCTTGCGCCCCGCCAAGGTGTATTTCTCCAAACTGAAGGAAGTGCGCAAATCGCACGGCGACGAAATCGAAGCGCTGCTCGCGCGCGCAGCGACCATAGCCGATGACTGTGGCGACTGGAAGCTGCTCGCCACGTTGCGCAACGAGGCGAGCACGTCGCTGCGCGCACTGGACAAGGTCGATCCACGCACGCGTACCATGCTGGCGAAACGACTGAAGGATGCCATCGCGCGCACCAGCACTCTGATCGAAGCGCACGAGCGCGACGTGCAGGCGTCGAAGCAACGGTTGATCGAGCAGGCCGGCGCACTCTGCGGCCGCAGTGACCAGGCCACGTTGCCGCGTGAAGTGCGCGAACTGCAAAAGCGCTGGACGGCGACCGGCAACGGTCGCCGTGCGGTTGATCAACGCCAGTGGCGCGAATTCCGCGCGGCCTGCGATGCGGTATTCGGCAAGCTCGATTCCGCGCGCAAGGATCGCGACGCGCAAGCCGCTGCAACACACGCGCAGGTGCTGGAAGTGCTGACCGAACTGGAAGCGCTCGCCGCGGACGACATCGAGCCGGTGGAGTCCGTCAAGGCCAAGCTGCGAGATCTGGATACGCGCTGGCAAGCCGCGCCAACCGATGACCGCGCATTGGTCCAGCGCCAGCGTCAGGCACGTGACGCTATCGCAGCCCGGCTCAAGGATGCAGCGCGGCAGCAACGGCTGTCGCGCTACGTCCTGGCCATGCAGAAGTATACTTTTGTGCGCGCCGTCGAATCCGGAGCGGCCCGGCCGGACGAGCGCTGGAACACCCTCGCGGCGACTTCGCCTCAGTTTGAAGCTGCGTTGCAGGCACGCCATGCGATCGCCCAGTCGCCATCCGCTGTCGAGGAATCGGAATCTGCGCGCCAGATTCTGGTTGAGCTGGAGTCCCTTGCGGGAATCGATTCGCCCGCCGAAGATCGCCAACGGAGGATGAATCACCAGATACGCCGCTTGTCGTCACGTATGCGCTCCGGTGCCACTGCGGCAGCGGAGCGTGGACTGGACGATCTGCTCGTCGCCTGGTTCGGCCAGGGCGCGCAAGCGCAGGTTCTGGAAGACCGTTTCGAGCACGCCGCGAATACGGCGATCGATGCCCTGCCCTAACCGGTGACCGGAGCGGGAAGCCTGCGCGCACGCGCATCGCGCATGACGCGCTTCGCCCAAAGGCTCATGTCGTCGAGCAGCGAATAGATCGTGGGCAACACGATCAGACTGACCAATGTCGAAAACACCAGACCGCCGGCAATCGCACGCGCCATCGGATAGTACGGCGGCCCGTCGCCGCCAATCGACGGTCCCGGTATGCACAGCGGCAGCATGCCGAGGATCGCAGTGCCCATGGTCATCAGAATCGGACGCAGCCGATCCTGCGCGCCCTGGATCAGTGCTTCCCTGCGAAGCAGGCCGGTGTGGCGCAATTGATTGATGTGCACAATCATCACAATGCCGTTGTTGACCACCACACCCATCAGGATCAGGACGCCGATATTGGCCATGATCGAGAACGTCGTGCCGGTAATCCAGAACAGCCAGAACACGCCGAAGATGGAGAAGATGAATGTGGTCAGGATCGCTGCGGGGTAGATCAGCGATTCGAACATCGCGCACATCACTACGTAGACAAGCACGAGTGCCACGAGCAGGTTGAACATCATCTTCGAGCCGGCATCGTCGTCGCGATTGAAATTCTGGCCGAAGCTCCAGCCATACCCGGCGGGCAGTTGCACGTTCTTCATCGCCGCCTCGATCGCCTTGCGCGCATCGCTGCTGGTCGCGCCCTCGGCAAGATTGGCCTTGATTGCGAATGAGGTCTGCCGCCCTTCGCGTTCGATCACCGAGGATGCATTGTTCGTCGTGATCTGCACCATCGACATGAGCGGGACCTGAGTACCGTCGCTGCGGCGCAGCTTGTAGTCGCTCAAATCATCCAAGCTCTGTGCGTCGGCATCGCGGAACCGCAACCAGACCGGTAACTGCGCATCGCCGCCATGGAAATCCTTCAACTGCACGCCGCGCAGCGCGATGCCGATATATTGGGCGATATCTGTCGCGGAGAATCCATAGTCCTTCGCCTTTTCGCGATCGACATGCACGGACAACTCGCGATTGCCGCTATCCTGTGCAGCGCTGACCTCGTGCAGAATCGGTATCTGCTGCAATATCGGCAGCACCGATGCGGACAAGTCGCGCAGCACCTGCCCGGAATCGCCGTTCAGGGTCAGATTGATCGTGGAGTCGGTGCCGGAACCGTTGTCGCTGAAGTCGAACATGACTTCGCCGATCGGCACCTTCGGCAGATCCTTGCGCAGCTTCTCCATGATCTGCTTGGTGTCGAACTGCCTGCTCTTGTCGGCAAAGAACAGCGAGCGGTCCTTGTCCTGGAACAAGACCTGCGTGAAGGTGTCGCTGCCGTCCTCGGCATAGCGGCTATAGATGTTCTTGATGTGGTACTCGTCGCGATGCGCGGTGAGGAATGCTTCCACCTTGTCGACCGACTGCTTGAGTTCGGCAAGCGGATACAGCGCGTTCAGGCGATAGCCGAGAAACAGGCGGTCGCGCTCGCCGGGCGGGAACGCGTCGAACTTGGTGTGCGCCGCCGGCAGAACGATGCTGATCACGAGCAACGCTACCAGCGCTGCCATCGTCCAGCGCCGGTGGCTTAGCGTCTTGGCGATGAAACGCCCGTAGACAGCCTGCACGCGCGTGATGATATTCGTGCGGCCGATGAATTTGGGCGGCGGAAGGCGAGCCGAAAGCATCGGCACCAGGCTCACCGCCACGAGCCACGACGACAGATGCGCAATCGCCATCGTGATCGCAACCTGGGTCAGAAAAATGCTGATGTCATCTTTCTCGCCGAAAACCATCGGCAGGAACACGATGATGCTCGAAAGCGTGCCGGCTGCGATTGCGATGCCTACGACCTGGGTGCCTTGCACCGCACAGTACCAGGGCTTGTCCGGATATTTCTCGCGATAGTGATAGATGCTTTCTACAACGACCACGGCATTGTCGACGAGCATGCCGACCGCGAGCAGAAGACCCATCATCGACAGGATATTCAAGGTCATGCCGAACATCTGCAGGCAGCCCAGCGTGATCACGAAGCAGATCGGAATCGCCAGCGAGACCATCAGGGTCGAAGGCCAGTCGCGCAGGAAGAAGAACAGCACGAAGACCGAAAGCAAAGTACCCTCGAGGCCGGCCTTGCCGAGCTGGCTCAGGCTTTCCGTCACGGATTTGGCCTGATCGCCGAGCGCGTATATCTGTATACCCCGCAGCTCGGGCTCCTGGCGGATGCGTTCGACCTCCGCCATGACGCTGCGACCGACCTCGACCAGATTCGCGCTGCGCTCCTTGGAGATGTCGACCGCGACGGCGGGTCGTTCATCCAGATGGCGCGCATAGGTGAGGCGCCCGGGCTTGACGTTGACATTCGCAACGTCGCCCAGTTTCAGGCCCTTCTCGTTGATCGCCAGGTTGCGGATTTCATCGACGCTGTGCCATTCGCCGATGGGCTGCACGTGATAGCGCGTGTCGCCATCCTTGATCAATCCGCCCGAGGCCGAGAAGTTCGCATCCGACAGGCGTTGATACAACTCGTTGAGGCCGACGCCTGCCGCAGTGAGCCGGTTAGCGTCGATTTCGATCTGCACTTCGCGTGGCGCCACGCCTTCGATCTTGACCTGCGCGACACCGGGCAGGCGCTCGAGCGGGCGCTTCAATTCGCGATCGAGCAACTCGTAGGCGTTGGTCAGATCATGGTCAGCGGATATGCGCAGGTTCATGATCGGCTGGTCCGCCGTGGAGCCCTTGAAAACCTGATAGCGCGTCAGATCCGTTGGCAGGTCGGCACGGATCGCATCGATCTTGCCGCGCGCCTCGACGGCCTTGACGGCTGTTTCCTGGCCCCACTTGAACTGCAGGTCGATGTTCACGCCATCCGCACGCGTCACCGAATGCATGCGCTCGATACCGGTCAGCGTGGACAAGGCTTCTTCGACCGGACGCGTTACCGTGCGCTCGACCTCCGCCGGCGTCGAGCCCTGGTAGGGCATGACGATTTCCAGGAACGGGAACTGGATGTCGGGCAAGGATTCCAGCGGCAGACGGAATGCGGCAATCAATCCGATCACCGTCATCGACACGAACACCATGATGACGGTGACAGGACGTTTCAGGCTGAGTTCGGCGAGAGTCATGACATGGCGCCTTCCGCTGCAAGTTGCGCATCATCGGCAACGGCCTGGTGCTTGCGCTTGCCGCGTTCACGGTAGACGGCATCGCTGCGACGGTCGAGCAGCGTGTACACAACCGGAATCACGACGAGGGTAAGCAGGGTCGATACCAGCAGGCCACCGATCACGGTGATCGCCATCGGCGCGCGGACTTCATTGCCGTCGCCAATGCCGATCGCCAACGGCATGAAGCCGAGCAGCGTGCACAACGTCGTCATCATGATGGGGCGCAGGCGCGATTCTGCAGCCTGGACGATCGCCGCGATTTTCTCGACGCCTTCCTCGCGCAACTGGTTGACGCGATCGATCAGCACGATTGCGTTTTTCACGACGATGCCGGCGAGCATGATCAGCCCGATGAATACCACGATACTGAGCGGCGTGAATGTGAGCTTCAATGCCAGCACCGCGCCGACCAGCGCCAGCGGAATCGAGAACATGATGACGAACGGATGCAGCAGCGACTCGAATTGCGAAGCCATCACCAGATAGACGAGGAAGATCGCCAGCGCCAGCGCGAATATGAGCGAGCGCACCGACGCATCCAGTTCCTCGCTCTGACCGCCAATATGCGTGGTGACGCCGGCTGCGAGCGGATTGTCATGGATCAGTTTCTGCACTTCCGTCACGGCACTGCCGAGATCGCCATAGTGCAGGTTTGCCGAGACGATCGCCACGCGCTCCTGACCGATGCGGTGGATCTCGCTGGGACCCTGCGTCGCCACGACATCGGCAACGGCACTCAGGCGGATCATGGTGCCGGAGGCATTCGACGTAGTGCCAGTACCGGATGTATTCGAAGCCGAACCCGTTGGCGAACTACCCGAATCACTGCTGCTTCCGGAAGCAGCCGTCGTGCTGCCGCTCGTGCCGGATGCGTTGTTCTGCACATAGCCGACGATCAGATTGCGGATGTCGTCGACCGAACCGCGCTGATCTGCCTGTGCGCGCACAAGAACGTCGATCTTGCGGTCACGGAAGCTGTAACGAGTCGCGACCGAGCCGCGTACCTTGTTGACGACCTGGTCGGCAATCTGTTTTGTGGTCAGCCCAAGTGCTGCAGCACGATCCTGGTCGAAATGAATCTGGATCTCTGGATAACCCGCCTCGACCGTCGACTTCACATCGGCAAAACGCGGCGATGCATTCATCAAGGAGGAGAGTTTCTTCCCGGCTTTCTCCAGCGAAGCAAGGTCATAGCCACGCAATTCGATTTCCAGTGGAGTCGCAAAACTGAACAGCGCCGGTCGGGCGAATTTCACTTCGGTGCCCGGATGCGCTGCCACGTTCGCGCGCAGCGCCTCGGTCGCTTCGCGCTCGCCCTGTTCGCCGACGCCGGAGTTGAGAACGATCAACATGCGCGCGACGTTTTCGCCGGAATCGGTCGGATTCGCATCCAGTCGCGTACCAGTACCGCTGACCCCGTAGATCAGCTTGATGTTCGGATCTTTCGCATTCTTCTGCTGCAACTCCCTGACCAGGGCATCGGTGTCGACCAGTGCGGTGCCGGGTGGCATCTTGACGTTCATTTCGAAACGTCCCTGTGCCAGCGATGGGATAAGGTCCATGCCGAGGCTGGGAATCACCAGCACGCTGGCGATGAATGCGAGTGCCGCGAAACCGAGCACGAGGAAAGGATGGGTCAGCGCCTTGGGCAGGAACGCGTGATATGCGCGCGCGGCGGCATTGTACGGCATCATCGCGTATCGGCCGACGAACCCGAGTGGCGTAAAGATCAGCCAGCGCACCAGCATGCGCATGCGGATAAGCACATACGCCAGCACGAACGGGATCCAGTAGAAGAAAAGCCTCGATACCGGAGTAATTATTTTTTTGCACAATTTGCCGAAACGACTTGTCGGTTGCCAACCCGCCGAAGGTTTCTCATCCTTGTAGGCAATGGGAGATTTTCCGCTTCGCGACGCGAGCATGGGAATCAGCGTCATCGCCACGACCAGCGAGATCATCATCGCGAAGGTGACCGTGAGTGCCTCGTCGCGGAACAGCTGTCCCGCCACGCCTTGCACGAACACCAGCGGGAAAAACACCGCCACGGTCGTCAATGTCGATGCGATCACCGCCATCGAGACTTCGCGCGCACCCTTCACCGCTGCCTCGAAGATACCCATGCCCTGTTCGCGCAGGCGCGCAATGTTCTCGAGCACGACGATCGAGTCATCGACCACCATGCCGGTTGCCAACGCAAGTCCGCCTAGCGACATCACGTTGAGGCTAACGCCGGCCTGGCCCATGAAAAAGAAAGTTGCGATCAACGAGATCGGCAACGACAGCGCAATGATCATCGTGCTGCGCACGTCGTTGAGGAAAAAGAAGATGATGATGATGGCCAGAATGCCACCGATGATCGCATCGTTACGCACGTCGTCGAGCGAGCTTTGTATAAAAATGGATTGATCGTCGATCGTATCGAGCTTCGCGCTCGTCGGCAGGATCGAAATGCATGACTGTGCCTGTTTCACGCACGTCAGCCTGTCGAGTTGCCGCTTGACGCCGGCGGCGACACTGACCGTGTTCGCGTCGCCTTCCTTATAGACCGCCAGTTCGATCGCTTCGCGCCCATCCACGCGCACGATGCCTTCGCGCTCCTTGAAACCCTGGCGCACGTCAGCGATGTCCGCCAGCCGCACGGGCACGCCCTTGTCCACCTTGATCAACAGCCCGCGCATCTCGTCGAGATTGCCGAACTGGTTCACCGTGCGCACCAGATAACGCTGCGAACCGTTCTCGATGCGGCCGCCGGATACGTTGACGTTCTCGTCAGACAGGCGCTTGACCACATCGGCCACATTGAGATTGAGCTGCTGCAACTTGTGCTGATCGATATCGACGTCGACCTGGTCTTCGAGGCCGCCGCCAACCTTGACCGCAGCGACGCCGGGTGTCGGTTCCAGCCGTTTCTTCAATTCGTCGTCGGCGAAACGGCGCAGTTGTTTCAGTTCTGCCTCGTTGACCTCGCCTGCCCCCTGGGCAGAAGCCGCAGTCAGCGAAAGACGCATGATCGGATCGGTCGACGGATTGAAACGCAGCAACACCGGCTTCTTCGCTTCGAGCGGCAGTTGCAATACATCAAGTTTGTCGCGCACGTCGAGGCTGGCCTGGTCCATGTTCGTGCCCCAGGCGAATTCCAGGATCACGTCGGACTGTCCGGCGCGCGAGACGGAGTGGATCTTGCGCAGGTTCTTGACCACGCCGATCGCTTCCTCGACCGGCTGTGAGATCAGGTTTTCCATTTCCAGCGGCGCCGCGCCTTCGTACTCGGTGCGGACTGTGATCGTCGGATAGCTCAGATCCGGCAGCAGATTGACCTTGAGACCCGACAGCGCGATCAGACCGAACAGGACAAACGTTAGCGTGACCATGCCGACCGTAACGCGTCGGCGGGTGGCGGCTTCGACGATATTCACCCTTTGGCTCCCGTCACCTTGTCTGCCAACACCTTGTCATTGAGCACCTGAACCGCGGTGCCGTCGCGCACTGCATTGCGGCCAACCGTTATGACTTGCGCCCCTTCATCCAGGCCCGAACGGATTTCCACCTTATCGCCTTCGCTGTAGCCTACTTTCACGAGTTGGCGATGGGCCACGAAACCAGGATCGCTGGCGCTTTGTGCGGGTTTCGAATCGACCTTCGCAGCCGTCGTGGCTTTGTTTATCGCAGGCGCTTCCGGCGACGCAGCACGATCTACCACGAACACGGCGGTTTCGCCGTCCTCTTCGATCAGCGCCGACCGCGGCACGGTCAGCGCATCATCGCGGTGGTCATAAACGATCTCGACGCGGCCGAACATGCCAGGCTTGAGCTGGTTGGACTTGTCGTGGAATTCGCAGGTGACGCGAAAGGTGCCGCTGGCCGAGTCGACCACCGGAGCGATGCGCAGGATGTCACCTGCGAAGGTCTTGCCAGGCAGCGCGTCGGCCTCCAGTTGCACGGCCTGTCCCGCCTTGAGGATGCCCAGTTGCCGTTCGGGCACATTCAATACCGCCTGCAAGGGATCCATGCCGACGATGCGGAACAGGTTCTGGTTGATCTGGATGAGGTTGCCAAGCTTGGCCGAGCGTTCGGCGATCACTCCGCTGACGGGTGCGACGATGTGCGTGTAGGTCAGCTGCAACCGGGCCGTCTGGTACGCCGCGCGCTGGCTCAGCATGTCGAAGTTGGCCTGGTCGTATTCGCGCTTGGAGATCAGCTGCTTCTTGATCGACTGCTCGGCATAGGCAAATGTCGCGTCGGCCTTGTGCATCAGGGCTTCCGCCTGGGCTACGCTGGCGACTGCCGAGGCATCATCCAGTTCGGCCAGCAGCTGGCCTTCGCGTACGCTCATGCCTTCTTCTACGTGCAGTTTCATCAGCACGCCGCTGGCCTTTGATGTAACCTGTGCCTCATGGTCCGCAATGAGAGACGCGGTGCCGCTGTAGCTCGCACTGATCGCATTGCGCGTAGCCTTGGCTACCTCGACCGGCACGGCATTCACGGCCGGTTTGGCGTCTTTCAGCTGCGCTGCCGCGCCGTCGCTGTTGCAGGCGGAAACTGCACACAGGGCCAATGCTGCACCGCACAAGCGCAAGGTATTCTTCAAATTCATGGAGGGGCTGGTCATCGTAGGGAGGCCTTGGATTGGCGGAAATTGATTTAGTGATATACTAAACTACATCACCAAATAACTCAAGCCTTATTTTTGCCGTTGGCAGAAGTCTGGGCTGACGCCACCCTGGTCGCCAGAGCCGATAGTCATAGCCCGCGCAACCCTGCTTCCCCCGCGGCGGCAATAAAACTTTCTGCGAACACAGTTTCAGATGCGGATAAAGCGCGAATGGTTGCGTGCGGACCGATCCGCTGTGCGAGTCCCCGAATGCCGCACCTAGTGAACTGATCGCCGCGCACGTTATACTTTCGCGGATTCACCACCCACATTGCTAACGATCGTCGGACCCGGATCTCATGACAAGAAAACTGCTTGCCTGTTCCCTGAATTTTGCCTTGCTCGCGGTTTGCGCTTGCGTCGCTGGCATCGCGGCCGCCGCCGAACCCGCCAAGGGAGATGCGCAGGCTGGCCGCGCACTCGTATACACCTGTGGCGGTTGTCATGGCGTCACCGGCTACAAGAACGCCTATCCGAACTATCATGTCCCACGCATCGCCGGTCAGAACTACGATTACCTGGTCGCTGCGCTGACGGAGTACAAAAAAGGCGAACGCGCGCATCCGACCATGCACGCGCAGGGCGAGAGCCTGTCCGAGCAAGACATCAACAACATCGCCGCCTATCTTTCCAGCCTCAGCCCGTAAGGACGCGACATGCACCCGATCCGATTCATCACCCTGCTTGCCTGCGGCCTGCTGACGTTCAACGCCCTGGGCGCGGAAAACGCCGCTGCTCCCGGCAAAACAGTCGAAGACCTGAGCAAGACCTGCGCCGCATGTCATGGCGCCGACGGCAACGGCACTAACGCGCAATACCCGCGCCTTGCAGGCCAGTACCACGACTACCTTTCGCGAGCGCTGCAGGAGTACAAGACCGGCGAACGCAAGAATGCCATCATGGCCGGATTCGTGAGCACGCTCAGTGCTGCCGACATCGACGCGCTGTCACGCTACTACGCAGCGATGCCGAGCAAGCTTGACGATCTGTCCCATCACGAACAAGGCGATTGATTGCCGCCGTTGTAACCAGGCAAATTGTGCCGGGGCATATCTTGCGGCACCGCCCGACGGGCGCTCAGCGAACGGCGCTGGCGCCCTGGCCGTCGCGGAAGTACGGGTTGCTGCCGCTGGCGTGATCGGTCGCATCGCGAACTTCGGCGATCTCCGGCAGACGCGCGCGCAGGGTCCGCTCGATACCCTGCTTGAGTGTCACGTCCGCCATGCCGCAGCCATGGCAGCCGCCGCCGAATTTCAGCACGACGACATTGCCTTCCGCGATTTCGACCAAACTGACACGACCGCCGTGAGCGGCAATCTGCGGATTGACTTCGCTCTCCAGCACGTGGCGCACTTTTTCGGCTAGGCCGGCATCGGCAGCTGGCGCTTGGCCCTTGATCTTTGGTGCGCGCACGATCAACTGGCCGCCCGTGGCATTGGCCTGGTAATCGACTTGCGCGTCATCCAGATAAATCATTGACGCGGCATCGACGTAAAGCACGAACCCGGCACAATCGAGCGCCCATTCATCTCCGGCCAGATCCTGTGGCTCGCAGAACTCCAACCGGCAATCGGCCTTGGCAGTACCAGCGTGAACGACCTGCATGCGTACGCCCAGGTCGTCCATTTGCTGCTGCTGTATCAGGTGGCGAAAATGATTTTGTGCGCTCTCGGATATCGTCAGCATTCTCGGTCTCGATCAGTCAAACAGGACTATTTTAGTCCTAAATCGATCCGACGTCACTGCTGCGCGACGATTGCTATACTCGCTCCGGCTTTCGGAGCCCCAAGATGACCCTGGATGATTTGCGAATGCAAGAGTGCACGGCCCTGAAAGGCAGTGAAAATGCCGTTCCTGCGGCGCGCGCGCGCGAATTGCTCGCGCTGCTGCCGAATTGGGAATTCGGCGCCGGCAACACCGAGATCCGCAAGGAGTTCCGCTTTCCTGATTTCGTACGTGCCCTCGCCTTTGTCAATGCTCTGGGCTGGATTGCCGAACGCGAGAATCACCATCCGGATATCGAAATGGGCTGGGGACGCTGCCTGGTGCGGTTTTCCACGCACGATGTCGGCGGACTTTCCATGAACGACTTCATCAGCGCGGCGAAGGCCGAAGCATTGTTCGGCTGAACCCTCAGTCGATGCCGTCGCCCGCGCGGAGCGCAATCGCCGTTGTCGTCTGCGCCGCATTGCTCGCGGCAACCGTTTGGCTTCTGGATCAGTTTGCTCAATATCAATTCAGCGCTCACCTGCGCGACCAGGCAGCGCGCGCGCTGGCGCTCAACGCTACGGGCGATACGCCGTATCGCTGGCAGTTACGCCGGCCCGATGACATCGTCGCCGGTCGCGTTTTCGGCGCAGCCGACGTTGATTTCAGCGGCGGCGAACTTGCTGTGCGCTCGTCGGGACCGGCGTTGGAGATCGGCCTGCCACTGACGCGCGCCGTCGATCTGCGCCGTTTTCCACATTTGCAAATGGTCGTCGAATCCGACACGTCAGCAGCCGTGCAGGCAGTCGTGCGAGAAAGACTCGATGCACCGGAACGGGTAAATGCCGCCACGAATGTGCCAACCGGCGCGCATTCGTTGATGCTCGATCTCGCCGCACCGACCTGGGAATCAGGAGAGCACGAGGTTAAGCCACCGCGGTCGGCGGCGATGCTGCGCTTGCGCTTCAATGCCGCGGCAGGAACAAGGTTGCGGTTGCGCACCATTGTGCTCGAACGCATTACTGACGCCCAGCGGATCGACCTGGCTCAGCCGCCGCACATTGTCGACCCGGACGCCACCGTCATTACGGGCATGCCGCTTTTCCGCCTGCCTTTGCGCCAGCAATCGCAAAAAGTGGATATTGACGCAATCAGTAGAAATACCAATGTGCACATGCCGTTGCTGATCCTGTTGCCGCAGCGCGGGCGCGTGGAACAGCAAATCGACCTGCGCAATGCAGTATTCGCCGCCCAGCCGGGAGCGATCCTGATCCCGGAAAATGCCGTGGATGCGACTTTCGCGCAAGCACGCGACGAAATCGCCGCCCCAGCGACGGCGGGATTTTTCGCGTCGCACTGGCTGTGGCTTGCCGCCTATGCTCTGATCCTCGGCTATTGCCGCTGGCACCCGCCGCGCGCGCCGCGCCTGCGTGCTTTCATGGAAATCGTGCTGACCATGGCCGGCCCGTTGTGGTTGATTCTCGGCGGACATTTCGATGGCAATCCGGATACGCTGCAGAAACTGCTGATTGCGCTTTCGCTGGCCTACGCGATCAGCCTGTCGATGCGGCGGCACTGGCAATGGAACGGCAGTGCGCGCGCGTGGCTGCTCGCCGCGGCCATTGTGGTGTTCGCGGCATTGATCGGCCTCGCCGCGCATCGACCGGATGATGCAGTGCGCGCCGTTGGTGCAGGCCACATCGCCCGCTACCTGGCATGGGCGCTACTGCAGCAGTATCTGATTTGTGCCGTCTGTGCCGAGCGCTGGCAAATCGTTACCGGCAACGCCGTGTTCGCGACCTATCTGGGCGCGTTGGGATTTGCTCTGATGCATACGCCCAACGCAGCCCTGATGTTGGCAACGCTGGCCGGAGGATTGTGCTGGTGCGCTCTGTACCTGCGCGAGCGCGCCCTGTTGCCACTTGCGGTCTCACACGCGGTCAGCGCCCTGGTCCTGCTCGCTTTGCTGCCCACGGATATCCTGGCGTCGGCGGAAGTCAGCGCACGCTTTTTCCAGTGACGCCTTTGCCGCTGCCGGTGCGGCGTGGCAAAGCATCGAGCACGGCGGCAAGATCGGTCGCGAGCGGTGCGGAAAAGCTGTACGTTTTTCCGGCGAGGGTGAACTCGAAGCGTGCGGCATGCAGGAACAGCCGGCGTAGTCCGGACGCGCGGAATGCCTGGTTGCAGTCGCGCTGGCCGTACTTTTCGTCGCCCGCAACCGGATGCCCGGTGTGCTGGGCATGTACGCGGATCTGGTGCGTGCGCCCGGTGTACAAAGTCACTTCGGCGAGGCTGGCTTCGGCAAACCCGTCGATCACGCGAAACGCGGTGAGCGCCGGTTTGCCGGCCTCGTCCACCCGCACCATGCGTTCGCCGCCCTGCAAGGTGGATTTGCGCAACGGCGCGTTCACTTCGAATTTCGACCGGAGGGGATGGCCGCAAAGCAGGGCAAGATACTGCTTGGTGATCTGTCCGTCGCGAATCAGTTCCTGCAGGCCGGTCAAGGCAGCGCGTTTGCGGGCGAACACGAGTACTCCGCTGGTATCCCGATCGAGACGATGGGCAAGCTCCAGCGTGTCACCTGGTCGGGCAGCACGCAGCAATTCAATGGCACCGAAACTGACTCCGCTGCCGCCGTGGCTGGCGACGCCGGAGGGCTTGTCCAGCACGAGGAAATCGCGGTCTTCGTGGATGACCGCATCCTCGATCCGCTGCATCTGCGATTTTGCCGGCGTGCCAACGGCGCCGGGCGCGGCCGTTCGCACAGGGGGAATGCGCACGTCGTCGCCTTCCGCAATCCGGGTATCGGGTTTGGCGCGTTTGCCGTTGACCCTGACCTGCCCGGTGCGCAGAAGCCGGTAAATCAGGCTTTTCGGCACGCCTTTGAGCTGTCCGGCGAGGAAATTGTCGATCCGCTGGCCGTCTCGCTCGTCACCGACACGCACGATACGTACGCCCGAACCTGATTCCTTGCTGTCAACATTCATCGAACTTCGCGCCGCAATTGGAAAAATTCGCCATAAATTGCTAGACTCAGTCGGTGCAACGTGCTCAGAGTTGGCCTGTCGCCGGATCAAGAGCGCACCCGTACCCTACGCCCGCAGGCGCTTGGCTGAAACTCCGGGAGGAGTCACCGAGACCGCAAGCGGTAATCGTAACGGTTCGAGTCGAGGATTGCCCGCCGCCTGCACGGCGACCGGAGTCCCGGCTGCACAAAAAGGGCACCGTCTCATAGCCTGGCGCGAATGGTCGCGCCGGCAGTAACAAGCGTTCCCGCGGACGCGCACTGCGCCCACGGTTCTCGCGATCCCGCGCGGCTCAGGCCGCTGCAGGATCGCGGCGCGACCCGCGGTCGAGCGCGAAAAGGATAAGTAAAATGAAGCGTATGCTGATCAACGCAACTCAGCGTGAAGAGTTGCGCGTGGCCATTGTGGATGGCCAGTCCCTCTACGATCTCGATATCGAGATTCCCTCCAAAGAACAGAAAAAGGCCAATATCTACAAGGGCCGCATCACCCGCGTCGAGCCCTCGCTCGAAGCGTGTTTCATCGACTACGGCGCCGACCGGCACGGCTTCCTGCCGCTGAAGGAAATCTCCAAGGAGTATTTCCTCCACGGCGCCGATCACAATCGCGCTGGCATCCGTGATCTGCTCAAGGAGGGCCAGGAACTGCTGGTTCAGGTCGAGAAAGAGGAACGCGGCAACAAGGGCGCGGCCCTGACCACGTTTGTCTCCCTCGCCGGCCGCTATCTTGTGCTGATGCCGAACAGTCCGCGGGCCGGCGGCGTCTCGCGCCGGATCGAAGGCGACGATCGCGCCAACCTGAAGGAAGTCCTCGACCAGCTCAGACTTCCGGACGAAATGGGCCTGATCATCCGCACCGCAGGCATGGGCCGCGATGCCGAAGAATTGCAATGGGATCTGGACTACCTGTTGCAGCTTTGGAAGGCGATCTCCGACGCAGCCGTGACCCGTTCCGCCCCGTTCCTGATCTACCAGGAATCCAAGCTGATCATCCGCGCGTTGCGCGACTACCTGCGCAACGACATCGGCGAGATCCTCATCGACAGCGAGGAGCTCTACAACGACGCGCGCGATTTCGCACAGCAGGTCATGCCGCAGAATCTGCGCAAGCTGAAGCTGTATCAGGATACCGTTCCGCTCTTCTCCCGCTTCCAGATCGAAACCCAGATCGAGAACGCGTTCGACCGCACCGTGCGCCTGCCGTCCGGCGGTTCGATCGTGATCGACCAGACCGAAGCGTTGACCGCCATCGACATCAACTCGTCGAAGGCGACCAAAGGCGCGGATATCGAGGACACTGCGTTCAACACCAATTGCGAGGCGGCAGTCGAAGTCGCACGCCAGTTGCGCCTGCGCGATGCCGGCGGTCTGATCGTGATCGATTTCATCGACATGGATTCGCCGCGCCACCAGCGCGACGTAGAGGAAAAACTCAAGGATGCGCTGCGCTACGATCGTGCGCGCGTGCAGATAGGCAGGATCTCGCGTTTCGGATTGCTCGAAATGTCACGCCAGCGTCTGCGCCCGAGCCTGGGTGAATCGACCCAGAGCGTGTGCCCGCGTTGCGAGGGGCATGGTCGCATCCGCAGCGTTGAATCGCTGTCGCTGTCGGTGTTGCGTCTGGTCGAAGAACAGGCGATGAAGGAAAGCACCGGCCAGGTTCTGGTACAGGCACCGGCCGCGGTTGCCAACTTCCTGCTGAATGAAAAGCGCAAAGGCGTTGCCGAAATCGAGCAGCGTCACGAAGTGCCGGTCATCATTGTCGCGGACGAAAAACTCGAGACGCCGCATTTCGAAATCCAGCGCATTCGCGGTGCCGAAATCGGCGAGGAAAGCAAACCCAGTTACGAGCGCCTGACGCCGGTGGTTTCGGCGCCTCCGCCGCAGGTTGCCAAGCCGGGCGCCGAACCTGAAAAACCCATGGTCAGCGGCATCGTTCCGGCGAGCCCCGCCCCGATCAAGCATGACCAGGAGCCGGTTGCCGCTGCCGCGGCAACTCCGACGTCGCAGACGGGATTTTTCGCACGCGTGATGAGCTGGTTCAAATCCGGCACCGCTCCCGTTGCAGCGCCGAAGCCCGCACCTGCAAGTGCCCGGGCACCGCGCCCGCCGCGGCCGGAAAACCCGCGTCGCGGCGACGCGCGTCACGCCGCCAAGAGCGGTGAAGGACGCGGCGGACCAAACGGACGCGATCGTTCACGTCCGGATGGCAGGCCGCCACGCCGCGAGGCGCGTGGAGCTCAGGATTCCCGCGCCAATGGCGAGCCGCGCCAAAGTACCCCCTCGCGCAAACCACAGCAGCCGGCGGATCAGGCAGCGTCGCGTCCAGCACCCGCAATGGCGACAGCGCCGGCGGAACGGCCCAAACGCGAAGCGCAGTTCCCAGCCAAGGCGCCGGTCACTTCGCCCGCAGCTGCGGAGACTGCCGTGATCGTCACCGGCATGGCGAACAATGCATCTGCCGTACCCGACAATGCCGAGGCAGAGAACGACAGTACACGTTCACGCCGCCGCGGTCGCCGCGGTGGCCGCCGCCGTCGCCGCAACGAAGACAAGAGCGAGTCTCCGTCGTTGGCCGCTACGGAAACGATCGTGTTCGATTTCGATGACGAGGATGCGGATCACGGCACTTCTCGCGAACCCGTCGTGTCGACGCCGGCAGCGTCGGCGGTGCCGAACATCGGCGCAGCCGCACCGAGGCCGTCCAGCGAGGATCGTGTTCCCGATACAGCACAGGTGGTATCCAGGCCAATAGTCCCACAGCCGACATCGGCATCGACAGGCAACGCCCTTGCGCCGCTGCCAACGGGAACACCGGGTGCGCCGACACCTGCCGTGTCGCCACCGTCAGCCGTGACGGTATCTGCCGCACTGACGGTACAGACAACGCCCCCGCCGCCAACTGGCCCCATGTCGACTGCATCGAGCCATGCGCCTCATGCAACTCCGGCTGCAACCGCAACGCCGCCCCTGCTGCCCGCCAAACCTGCCCCAACACCGGCCGTGGCGACAACCGCAGCGCCCACTATGCAGCCTGCGGTGTCTGCGGCTACCACTGTGTCTCTGCCACTGGTCGGACCCGCGCCAGCGTTGGCGTCGATGAGCGCGCCTCGCACCAGCGAGACGTCAACGCCGCATACGCCATCGCCTCCGGCAGCGTCGCCGCTGCCTGGTGCTGCCGCGCAGATTCACGTCCCGCAACCTCAGCCTGAACTCAAGCCGGTTCCTGCTGCTGGCGCGAGTGGCGACCTGCCATTGCGCGTGCTCAGCGATTCCACGCCGACGCCGCCGAGACCGATTGCCCTGCCTGCAGCACTGGCGGCCCCCACTGCGCCCGCGCAGAATCATGCGGTACACGCACCTGGTGTACCAAGTGCTTTGCCGCCGGCTCCGGCAAGCGTTCCGGCGCCATTGCCGACGGCGACTCCAATGCCCGCTCCGTTCGCGGCCACAGCCCGTCCCGCTCCCGCCGCGATTCAATCGCCGCCACAACATGTGGAACAGGCCAAGGCGAGCCCGGCACAACCGGCCGCTTCGGTTGCTGTGCCCGGTCACAACGACAGTTCAGCGACGCCATCGCCGGAAACGCCGCCGCGCTAGAGTTTCCGCCTGATGTCCCTGCCTGATCCGAAATGGTCAGGCAGGCGCTGGGACTTGTATCGACGTCTCGGTCAGTCCATGCCTGTTCGCCAGCTGGGCGAGCGCCACGACGTTGTCGATGTCCAATTTCTCGAACAATCGATATTTGTACGTGGCGACCGTCTTTGGACTCAATTTCAGACGATCGGCGATGGCCTGTGCGGTGTTTCCGTGAGCCAGCATCATCGCCACTTCGAGTTCGCGGGCTGACAATTCCGCGAACGGCGAGGCGTCGCCGCTCATGCTTGCCAAAGCCATCTGCTGCGCGATTTCGCTTCCCAGATACCGGCGTCCGTCTGCCACTTGGCGGACTGCCTTGAGCAGTTCATCCGCCGGGCAGCCTTTGGTCAGGTAACCGCTGGCGCCGGCATCGAGCAGCCGACGCGGGAAAGGTGCTTCACCGGCCATCGTCAGGATGACGATGCGCGTCGGCAGCTTCGCGCGGCGTACCCGCTCGGTAAGCTCGACACCGCTGAATACCGGCATGTGCACATCGACCAGGGCGATGTCCGGCTGCAAACGCTTGATCAGCATCAGGCCACGCTCGCCATCTTCGGCTTCGCCGACAATTTCAATATCCGCCTGTTTCTCCAAAATCATGCACAAACCGGTGCGCACCAACGTATGGTCGTCCACCAAGACGATACGGATCATTCCCCTTCCCCGTTTCTTGTTGTCCCCCGGATCAAGGTAACGCGCTCGGCGCGCGCGGACAAGCGGCGTGATCAGCGTCCGGGTTCGCCTAGTCGCGGGGCGCTATTCGCAGGATCGTTCCGGCATCCGTCTCGTAGGTGCCCACGCCACGGGGCTTGATCTTGCGGCCGAATGCGGTCCTGCCCGACTGGAACTGCTGAACCTGCTGCTTGCCCGGAAAGATCAGGTACAGGATGGTCACTTCGACGGGGTTGTCGTCGTCGTCGTAGAGCGTCAATTTTTCGAGTTTGCGGATTCCCGAATCCATCACTTGCTCCCGCCCCGGCTGGGGTTTGGCGGTGTGCCAAAGTCCGCAACTGTCATTTTTGCCAGTTCCCTGCGACTGGCAAGTCTACGTACAGTTCGCCTTGCCACAACCGCATAGCCACGGTTGTGGCTTCGGGTTATGGCGCGCGCCGGATCTTTTTCCCCCCTTTCCTGCGCGCGCCTTTTTTTTGCCCGGAATTCTGTCGGGTCAACTTCCTTTACCATGACGGTAGAAACGGTAGACAACAAATTCAATCGCCCATCATTGATTGTGGCGGAGAGGGTGGGATTCGAACCCACGGTACTGTCGCCAGTACGCCGGTTTTCAAGACCGGTGCCTTAAACCGCTCGGCCACCTCTCCACAGTTGCAAACGATATCGCATCTCAAGGCCGGCGCACGCCGGTTTGACTTCGGGCATCCTGTGCCCTTCGCCCTGCGGGCCAGCTGCGCTGTTCGCGGCGCTCGGGGTCGCGAAGCATACTTGAAGCGACGATAAACCGCGATGCCATCAAATCGAATGAAGGAATCCAGATTTCGCGCTTAGGTCCTTTTAAGCGATCCGTTCGATTCCACCCATGTACGGACGCAATACGGCTGGAACGTTGATCGATCCGTCGGCGTTCTGGTAGTTCTCCATCACCGCGACGAGGGCTCGGCCGACAGCCACGCCTGAGCCATTGAGCGTATGCACCAGTTCGGGCTTGCCGGTTTCCGGGTTGCGCCAGCGCGCCTGCATGCGCCGTGCCTGGAAGTCGGTACAGTTCGAACACGAGGATATCTCGCGATAGGTATTCTGCGACGGCAGCCAGACTTCAAGGTCGTAGGTCTTGGCGGCGGCGAAACCCATGTCGCCGGTGCAAAGCAGCATGCGTCGATAAGGTAACCCGAGCTTTTCCAGCACCACTTCGGCACAGCGCGTCATGCGTTCGTGTTCATCGTGACTGTCCGCTGGTTTGGAAATTGTCACCAATTCCACTTTTTCAAACTGATGCTGGCGGATCATGCCGCGCGTGTCCTTGCCGTGCGAGCCGGCTTCGGCGCGGAAACAGGGAGAGTGCGCAGTCAGGCGCATCGGCAGTTTGTCGGCGTCGACGATTTCGTTGGCGACGAGGTTGGTCAGCGAAACTTCGGCGGTGGGGATCAGGTAGCGGCCGCGCATTGTGTCTTGATATTCGCGCATTGCACGATGAAACGTCTGGTCACCCATCGCAGCAACGAGTTCTTCTGACAACTTGGAGTCAGCAGGTTTTTTTCCCTCCAGTCGTTCGTGAACTGCTATCACTGAATGGTAAATGTTGGCTAGGTAGTTAACGTCACCGACCACGTGCATCCCTGATTGGGGATCAAAATGCTCATAAGTGCAAAACAGATCGGCCTCAAACTTCGGTAACTGCCCCGTCCCTTGCATCGTCTCCGCATTGACCAGCAACGGCACGTTGCATTCGAGATGGTCATGTTCGCGCGTGTGCAGGTCGAGCATGAATTGAGCAAGAGCGCGATGCAGGTGGGCCAGTTGGCCGCGCAGTACGGTGAAGCGCGCGCCGGACAGCTTCGCGCCCGCCTCGCCATCGAGCCAGCCGTGGCGCGCGCCGAGATCGACATGATCCTTGACCGCAAAATCAAACTGACGCGGAATATTCCACTTGTGGATTTCCTGGTTGTGCGTCTCGTCGCTGCCGACGGGTACGGTAGCGTCGGCAAGATTTGGAATGCCAAGCGTGATCCGGGCCAGCCCGGCCTGGATTTCCGTCAGTTTCAACTCGTTGGCTTTGAGTCTGTCGCCAATACCAGCTACTTCGGACATCAGCGCTGACGTGTCCTCGCCCTTTGCCTTCGCCATGCCGATCGCTTTCGAGCGCGTATTGCGCAGATTCTGCAATTCCTGCGTTTCGGTTTGCACAGCCTTGCGTTGCGCCTCGACATTCTCGATGGCGGATTTGTCGAGTTCGTAGCCGCGTGTCTTCAGACGTGCTGCGACGCTGTCGAGGTGCCCTCGCAGGAGTGCAGGATCAAGCATGGTGAAGTTCCAAAAAGAATGCCAAGATGTGAATTATCGCGGCTGCGCGGCATCCGGCGCAAACTTCGCGGGTGTGACCCAGAAGTGCAACAGCACCGCCGCGACCAGTGCGCAGGCTGAGCCGAACGCGAAAGCGGTCGCAGGCGCAAAGGTTGACCACAGCCAGCCGAAAATGACAGATGCCGGCAGCAACAAGGCACCGACGATCAGGTTGTACCAGCCAAACGCGGTACCGGATAGATGGACGGGGACCAGGTCGGCGACCATAGCCTTCTCCACGCCTTCCGTCGCCGCCAGGAATACGCCGTACGCCGCAAACATCGGCCACAGCAGCCACGGGCTTGCTGGCAGCAAGCCAAACAGACAATACAAGAATGCATATACGCTCCAGCCGCCGATGATCAGCGAGCGGCGTTCGATGCGGTCCGACAGGGCCGACAGCGGTGTCGACAACACGGCGGCCACCAGCGACACCAGCGCCCACAGCAGTGGCACATCCGCATCGCTCAAGCCGAGCTGTTTGGCCCGCAGCAGCAGGAACATGTTCGATGAATTGCCCAGCATGAACAGGCCGAGCACGACGAGGTAGCGGCGGAATTGCGGAGGAAATTCACGCAAGTTCCAACTGAACGGAACCGGTTTTGCGACCGGTTCACGCTCGGGCTCGCGTATCGCCAGCGCCAGCCACATGACGCCGATCGCCGGCACGATGGCACACAGCAATACATGCCGCAGGGACATGCCCGAGGCCAGCAGCGCCGAAGCGGCCAGCGGACCGATCACGGCACCGAAATTGTCCATCGCGCGATGAAAGCCGAAAGCGAGACCGCGCTGATTCGGCGCGACGCTCAGCGCGAGCAACGCGTCCCGCGGCGCCGTGCGCAAGCCTTTGCCCACGCGATCGGCAACGCGACAGACGAGCACCCCGAACGAACTCGTTGCAAACGCGATCAACGGACGTGCGAGCCCGGCGATGCCATAGCCGGCGACAACCCAGTATTTGACCTTGTGAGTGCGGTCGGCAAGAACACCGGTGACAAGCTTGAGCAGGCTGCCGGCGGTTTCGGCGATGCCTTCGATCAGACCGAGTGCCTTCGGCCCGGCCATCAATACGCTGGTCAGATACAACGGCACCAGCGGATAAATCATGTCGCTGGCACTGTCATTGACCAGGCTGATCAATCCGAGCAGCCACACCGTACGCGGCAGATTGCGGATCGCGGCGATCATGCATCCTCGCCTTTGGCTTTCTTCAGCGCGCCTGCGCGGGCATTGCGTATATTTTGCAGCTTGTCGCGGATTTTCGCTTCCAGGCCGCGCTCGGTCGGCGCATAGAATTCGCGTCCGGCCAGCGCGTCCGGCAAGCATCGCTGATCCAGCGCAATGCCGCCCTCGAAGTTGTGATCGTACTGGTAGTCGCGGCCGTAACCCAGACCTTTCATCAGCTTGGTCGGCGCGTTGCGCAAATGCAGGGGCACATCCAGCGTGCCGGTATCGCGGATCACGCTGCGTACTTCGCCAAATGCGGCGTAAGCTGCATTGCTCTTGGCGGCGATCGCAAGGTAAATCGCAACTTCCGCCAGCGCCAGTTCGCCTTCGGGTGAGCCCAGCCGCTCGAACGCGTCCCAGGCCTCAAGTGCGAACTGCAGCGCACGCGGATCGGCCAGACCGATATCCTCGATCGCCATGCGCGTGAGCCTTCGCGCCAGATAGGCTGGATCGACGCCACCGTCCAGCATGCGCGTACACCAGTACAGCGCGGCATCGGCATCGGAACTGCGCACTGATTTGTGCAGGGCCGAAATCTGGTCGTAGAACTGCTCGCCACCCTTGTCGAAACGACGCGTTCGATCGGCCAGAACCTGGTGCAAGGTCGTTGCGTCGATCGCATGGTCTTTCGCGACATCCGCCGCGATTTCAAGCAAGGTCAATGCACGCCGCACATCGCCGTCTGCTGCCTGAGCGATCAGTGCCAGGGCATCGTCGCTGACGTCAAGCTTCATCGCGCCCAGGCCGCGCTCGGAGTCGAGCAGCGCACGTTTGAGCGCGGCCACGATGGCTTCCGTGGGCACGGCATCCATCACGTGCACGCGGCAGCGCGACAGCAACGCCGAGTTCAGTTCAAACGACGGATTCTCGGTGGTCGCGCCGACGAAAATGATGATGCCTTTCTCGATATGCGGCAAAAAAGCGTCCTGTTGCGTCTTGTTGAAGCGATGCACTTCATCGACGAACAGCACGCTGCGCCTGCCTTGGGCAAAATGCGTTTCAGCCTCGCCCAGGGCCGCACGCACATCGGCCAGCCCTGTAAGCACGGCCGAGATCGCACGGAACTCCGCGTCGGCATATTTGGCCAGTAGCAGGGACAGCGTGGTCTTGCCGCAACCCGGCGGCCCCCACAGCACCATCGAATGCACATGGCCGCCTTCGATCGCGCGCCGCAGCGGCGTGCCGGGACCCAGCAGCCGTTGCTGGCCGACGATTTCGTCAAGGGTACGCGGCCGCATGCGCTCGGCCAGCGGTTTGAGCGCGTCGGATTCTGAAAACAATGACGTTGCGGAAATTGGGGGTTTGCGGCGCGGCATGCGTGGATGATACGGAATGCGCTGTGTTTAGACACGCTCAGTTCTGTACAATTGAGCGTCATGTCCAGTCCACACGTATTGCGCCGGTCCGACTGGCATCTGTACGTACCGAAATTGTTTGTGGTGCTGCGCCAGGGTTACAGCCTTGACGACCTGCGCCACGACCTTGTCGCCGGACTGACCGTATCGATCGTTGCCCTGCCGCTGGCCATGGCTCTGGCGATTGCCTCGGGCGCCACGCCCGACAAGGGCCTGCATACGGCAATCATCGCCGGATTCCTGATTTCGCTGCTCGGCGGTTCGCGCGTGCAGATTGGCGGCCCGACCGCTGCGTTCATTCCGGTCGTGTTCAACGTGATCGACAAGTTCGGCTATGGCGGCTTGATCCTGTGCACCCTGCTTGCCGGCATCATGCTGATTGCGGCGGGCGTACTGCGCATCGGTACCCTGCTGAAATACATCCCGCAACCGGTCATCACCGGTTTCACCGCCGGTATTGCCGTCAGCATTTTTTCCAGCCAGGTGAAAGACCTGCTCGGCTTGCAGATCGACAAGGTGCCGGCCGATTTTTTTGCGCGCTGGTCCGCATATTTTGGTCACCTGCCAAGCTTCAGTGGCGCAACCGTCGCGCTCACGCTCGGTAGCCTGGCGATCATCATCCTGATGCGCCGTTACCGGCCGAACTGGCCGGGGTTTTTGATTGCCGTAATCGCCGGCGCCCTCGCTATCGCCCTGATCCACCTCCCGGTCGACACCATCGGTACGCGCTTCGGTGGAATTCCGGCGACGCTGCCGCACTTCAGTTTTCCGCATATTCCCCTGGAGCGCACCCGCGAGCTGTTCCCGAGCGCGTTCACGATCGCCTTCCTCGCTGGCGTGGAGTCGCTGCTGTCTGCGGTCGTCGCAGACGGCATGATCGGGGGGCATCATCGCTCCAACTGCGAACTCGTCGCCCAAGGCGTGGCCAACATCGGTTCGGCACTGTTCGGCGGACTGCCGGCAACCGGCGCGATCGCGCGCACGGCGACCAATATCCGCTCCGGCGCGCGATCGCCGATTGCCGGCATTGCGCATGCCGGTTTTCTGTTCTTGTTTGTGCTGTTGCTGGCGCCGCTCATGAGTTACGTGCCGCTTGCTGCCCTGGCCGCCGTGCTGGTGATCGTGGCCTGGAACATGGCAGAGATCGAGAGCTTCAGGCACCTGATGAGCGGGCCGGTCGGCGACCGTGCCGTGCTGCTCGTGACGTTCGGTTTGACCGTGGCGTTTGATCTGACCGTTGCCATCGAGGTCGGACTGGTGCTGTCCAGCTTCCTGTTCATGCACCGCATGAGCGAAGTCGTGGCCGTGCAATCGCATGTCTCGCTGATCGAAGAAGACCAGGACGATTTCAACCGTCCGCGCAGTCCAGATCAACGCGCGCAACTGCCCGCTGGCGTGGAGGCATTCCAGATTTCTGGGCCGCTGTTTTTCGCCGTTGCCAATCGCCTGGACGACGTGCTCAACCAGTTCACGACGCCACCACGCGTTTTCATCCTGCGCATGCGCCTGGTGCCGCTGGTCGACAGCAGCGGCGTCACCGCATTGCGCCAGATGATCAAACGCTGCCAACGCAGCGGTACGCGCGTCATTCTGTCGGGACTGCGCGAACAGCCACTGGCGATTCTGATGCAGATGAATCTGCAACCGGACGGCTCGCAGCTGCAGTTCGCGGAGAATTTTGCCGTGGCGGTGGGGCTGGCCGCGACTGACGCATCGGCTGCCGCGGGCTAGTCCTTGATGGGAAAAGCCTCGGCCGCGGGAGCCGGGTCGCCAATCACGTCGATGCCCTTCGGGGGCGTGAACCTGAATGTGTCTGCGGCCAGTTTCGGGTCGCGCTGCCAATGGGAAAAGTGGATTTCCGTACTATTTCCCAAAGTATCCTCGAAGCGCATGCGTTCCAGGCCTGCGGTACCGAAGCCGAGATCGCAGTAGTCGAACTGCGGTTCCTTGTCCTTGGATTTCAACCGCAGCCAGCGCAATCCGTCCTGATCGCCCTGCTCGCTCGCGATGAAATTCCTGTCGAGCTGCGACATATCGGTCAGCACGGTCAGCGGACTGTGCGCTTCCTCGGTTCCTTGCGCACGCACGGTCACCTGTTCCAGGTCCGGATCGTAGATCCATACTTTCTCGCCATCGGCAACGATCAGTTGCTGGTAAGGAGTCTTCGTCTCCCAGCGGAATTGCCGTGGCGCCTTCAGCGCCAGCGTTCCGGTGCTGGTCTTGCCCGCACCTCCGTTGGGATCGAGCACATGCTGCTCGAAATCGGCGCTGATGGCGTTGAGGCCGTGCGCGAACGCATCGAGCCTGGCGCGTGCGGTATCGGCGGCACTGGCTACCAATCGCGACGCAAGCAGCAAGCCAATCAGCGAGGAACGACATATCACAAGGCGATTCATGGAAGTTCCTCTTGATCAGGCTGGCGGTTTCAGGCGTAGCAAGATTGCCGTGGGGGCATTGTGGGCGTCCTCCCAGGCATGAACGATCTCCACTCGATCCGCGGGCAGGCGATCATTGGGATAGAAAGCGTCAACCTGGTAGTTGCCTATCTGGCCCGCCGTCGACATCAGGAAAAAATAGTGGCAGGCCTGGGGCGGCGCTTGTGCAGAAAGATTGTACGCGCCGTCAGTGGGCGGAGGAGGCTGCAGGAAAATCCGTCGGCTGTACAACATGGCAATGCCAGTATGTACGCCGAAGACACAGTCGCTCTCGGGAACCCATTGCCGGACTTCCCGGGCGGCATGGATCAGATTCTGACGAAAGGTCAAATCGGCCGTGATTTTTTCCATGCTTTCAAGCCGGAACCAGTAGCGTGTGTGTTTCCAAGCTGCAAGCTCGGGGTCGATCGGCTCGTTGAATCGGTGCGCAATAAATCCAAGCGAAGGCAGCAGTGTCAGGGACAAAGCGGCGAGAAAGCCGTAAGCCAACAGCGGTTTCCACCGGATCGCGCCCCAGCCACTGGCAATGCTGAGCACTCCCAAGTAGGAATAAAGAAGAACGATTGGCACCAATGGCAAGACCAGCCTGGTAGAAAATGAGGGGAAGGGATACAGCAGGATCATGGCGCCGCCCACCAGCAGATACCATGCGTCCAGTCGCCAT
This sequence comes from Rudaea sp., assembly GCA_031291055.1. Taxonomy (GTDB): domain Bacteria; phylum Pseudomonadota; class Gammaproteobacteria; order Xanthomonadales; family Rhodanobacteraceae; genus Rudaea. The sequence continues at coordinate 71,288 of JARLJU010000362.1, forward strand.
GACCGGAGCCTGCGTATCCATGTTGGCAGCGCTGCCAGCAGCGTGATGCCCAACACGGTTTTAGCCAGAGGGGAAGGGTCGATGTTCAGATTGAGCAGCAGCCCACGCCATAGGCCTTCACTCTGATTCTCGAAAAAAAACGGCACGAATTCCGTCAACTTGTTATTTTTGAGCTGCTCCCAGAGCCACAACCATAGTTGACCGTACCCGCCTTGACTTCCGATCACAAAAGTCTTGTACAGGATCCAAATCAGGCTCGGTGCGACAGCCAGGGCCAACCACTTCACCCGACCCGCAGTACGGTGCCGGAACAGCCACATTCCCAAGGCAAGGATCAAGGAGAAGCCCGCAGTGCGCGTCAGAGCCGCCAATCCGACGCTCAGAGCAATCAATCCATATCCGCGGGCGGTTATCGGGTTGCGTGCCGCCAACCACAGCGCAAGGAAACTGAACAACAGGTATGGAAATTCACTGAGTATCTCCAGGTCCTGGAGCAGGGTTCCAGGCGACAGGGCAAAGATCATCACCAGCCACACCGCAGCCAGCCGATCTTTGGTCTCGGAATAAGTCCAGGAGCTGTACACCAACAGCGCGAGAACCAGTGCTGTTGTAGTTATCAAATGGGCCAAAAGCAACGAAGCGCTTCCGGCACCGAATGCGGCCAATAGAAGCGGATAGAACGGCGGGAACAGGGACTGACGCATCACGTAGTGGATCAATTCCGGTTCAGCCGCTCTGAAAGGGCTAAAACCATCGGCCATGAGCAAATAGACAGCGTCGTCCGAAAGAAAACCCGCGGACACTGAATTCCAGCTCAAGGCGTAGAGGAACGCGGCCAGCGCAAAGATGATGATCACGCTGATGATCATCCCGCCTGTTCTGCGGACATTGGGATTGGATGCTGCTTCCGTGCGTAACGCTTTTTGATACGCCATTTTTTGCTCTACCGCCGCGAATGCCCAGGGGCCTTTGGAATGTCTGTTGTCCTTTCCGTCCGGCAACACGCGTACCACAATCGGTCCTGTGCCGAAGAAGTCATGGCATTGAATTGGAGATACTTCCGATTGCCGTAGCCGCCCTCCCGCTGTTCCGGCCGCGGCGCGGGCTTGCGCCCGTTTGTGCTGGCAATTGTTTCAGCCCTACCCCAAGTACGATCGGGTCATTGCGTTCAGGCTACATCTCCGGCGGAGGCGGCGCTATCACCTCACGGTTGCCGTTATGCAACGGCGCGCTGACGATGCCCTGGGATTCCATCATTTCGATCAGACGCGCGGCGCGGTTGTAGCCGATCTTCAGGCGCCGCTGCACTCCAGAAATCGACGCCCGGCGCGATTCGGTGACGATGGCAACGGCCTTGTCGTACAACTCGTCGTAGTCGCCCTCCGGGATTTCGCTGTCCTCGGGCAGACCGGACTCCCCGATCACGCGGCCGTCGCCAAGTGACTGTATCTCCGCAATGAAACCAAGGTTGTATTCGGGCTTGCTCTGATTGCGCAGGTGCGCGACGACCTTGTGCACCTCCTCGTCGCTGACAAAGGCGCCATGCACGCGCTCGGGCGTAGCCGTACCCGGCGGCAGGTACAGCATGTCGCCGTGGCCCAGCAGCGCCTCGGCGCCGGATTGATCGAGAATGGTGCGCGAATCGATTTTGCTCGATACCTGAAACGCGATGCGCGTGGGAATATTCGCCTTGATGAGACCGGTGATGACGTCGACCGAAGGCCGTTGCGTCGCCAGGATCAGATGCACGCCCGCGGCGCGTGCCTTTTGCGCAAGCCGCGCGATGAGTTCTTCGACCTTCTTGCCGACGATCATCATCATGTCGGCAAATTCATCGATAATGATGACAATGTACGGAAGCGGTTCCAGGGTCGGCACGACTACCGGCTCGGTGGTTCCTTCCGGCGCCTTGAACAGCGGGTCCGACATGGGCTGGCCGGCATCCAGGGCGTCTTTCACCTTGCGATTGAAACCGGCGAGGTTGCGCACGCCTACTGCCGACATCAGCTTGTAGCGCCGCTCCATCTCGGCCACGCAGCCGCGCAGTCCGTTCGCGGCTTCCTTCATGTCGGTGATCACCGGCACGAGCAGGTGCGGAATGCCCTCGTAGACCGAAAGCTCCAGCATCTTCGGATCGATCATGATCATGCGCACGTCACGAGCAGTGGCCTTGTACAGCAGGCTGAGCACCATCGCGTTGAGCGCCACGGATTTGCCAGAACCTGTCGTGCCTGCAACCAGCAGATGGGGCATCTTGGCCAGGTCCACGACCACCGGACGCCCGCCGATATCCTTGCCCAGCGCCAGCGCCAATGGCGATTTCAGCCCATCGTATTTTTCCGAACGCAGGATTTCGGACAAGTAGACCGTTTCCCGGCTGGCATTGGGAATTTCCAGGCCGATCACCGACTTTCCCGGAATCACGTCGACCACGCGCACGCTGACGACCGACAGGCCGCGTGCAATGTCCTTATCCAGATTGCTGATCTGACTGCCTTTGATGCCGGCCGCAGGCTGCAGTTCGAAGCGCGTGATCACCGGGCCGGGGAAGACGCCGACGACCTGGGCATCAATGCGGAAGTCCTTGAGCTTGAGCTCGACCTGGCGCGACAGCGCTTCCAGGGTTTCCTCGGAGTAGCCGCGGGTCTGCTGCTGCGGTTCGTCGAGCAGCGACAAGGGCGGCAGATCGGAGTTGGCGATGCCGGAAAACAGCGGGATCTGCTGCTCGCGCTCGGCGCGTTCGCTTTTTTCCACCGCATTGAAAACCGGTTCGATGCGGATTGGTTCGCGTTTGGACTGCCTTGCCGTATCCACCTTGCGCACAGTCTCACGTGCACTGCGCGCTGCGCGCGCCGCGCGGATGTCACCGGCCTTGCGTGCGCTTGATCCGATCCAGCCGAATGCGAACAACAAGCCGCGCCCGATTGCATCCATGACCCGAAACCATGACAGGCCGGTTGCCAGTGTCAGCGCGACAAGAAACAGCGCGAACAGGAGCAAGGTGGCGCCGGTGAAGCCGAAGCCGCGTTTGAGCAGGTCGCCGATGACCTGGCCAATGACGCCGCCCGTGCCCGCCAGTTTGGTCAGCGGGCCGGTGAACTGCAGGTGGGCCAGGCCCGTGCCGCTGATGAAAAACGCGACACCACCGATCAGGCGCATGCTGGGCTCGAGCGGCGAGTCGTTATTGCGGTCGCGATCACGGAACAGCGACCAGCCGAAGAGCAATAGCAGCAGCGGGAAAGCGTAGGCCAGGTAGCCGAACAGGTAGAAGCTCAAATCCGCGGCCCAGGCGCCGACCGTGCCGCCGATATTGTGCGTCGGCCCCGCCTGGCCGACATGCGACCAGCTCCAGTCCTGCGGACTGTAGGTGAACAGGCATAGCAGCAGGTACACGGCCACCGGCGCCAGCAACAGAAATGCCGCCTCGCGCAGACGCCGCTGCATGGCTGCGCCGGAATCGCCGATGGGTTTGCTTGACTTGACTATTGCGCGCGCCACCGTGTGAATTTACCTGAAGTTTGATTTATAAACTATTGTTTTTTCAATCAAGCTTCATGCCTTTCAATGCGGGATGCACGATCTTTCCGTTTTCCACGTTGATGCCGCCGGCGAGCGGCGCGAACTTGCGCCAGTGCTTGTCGGAGGCCAAGCGCTGCACATACGGCAGGATCGCTGCGCAGATCGCCTGCGACGACGTTTGCGGCACGGCGCCCGGCATGTTGGTGACGGCGAAATGGATTACGCCATCGACGATGTAGGTCGGATCAGCATAGGTTGTCGGCTTGGACGTCTCGAAACAGCCTCCCTGGTCGATCGATATATCGACGAGGACACTGCCCGCCTGCATCGACTTGACCATGGCGCGCGTCACCACATGCGGCGCTTTCGCGCTTGGAATCAGTACCGCGCCGATGACCAGGTCCGCATCGCGCACTTCGCGAGCGACATATTCCTCGTAGGGGTACAGGGCCGTCACGTTCGCGCCCAGCGCCATCATCTGCGCCAATCGATCCGGGCGCTTGTCGAACACGACCACGTTGGCTCCGCCGGCCGCAGCCAACGCCGCCGAGTTGCCACCTGCGGCGCCCGCACCGAGCACGACGACTTTGCCGCGCTCCGTGGATGGCAAGCCACCGAGCAGTTTGCCCTTGCCACCGGCCGGCTGGTGCAGCAGATGCGTGCCGATCTGCACGGCAATGCGTCCGGCGATGATCGACATCGGCGCCAGCAGCGGCAGCGAACCATCGGCTTCTTCGACAGATTCAAATGCAATGCCGGTCAGGCCGATGTCGAGCAGGCGCCTGGTCAGTTTGGGTTCGGGTGCCAGATGCAGGTAGCAGAACAGCAGATGATTCTTGCGCAGCAGCTTAAGATCGCCGGCAATGGGTTCCTTGACCTTCACGATCAGTTCGCCGACCTCGTACAGCTTCTTCGCCGTTGGCGCCAGTTTCACGCCGACGCGGCGATATTCGTCGTCGGAAAACCCGCTTTTCTCTCCCGCACCTTCCTGCACATAGACTTGATGTCCGCGCCGCACGAGGTCGGCACAGGCCGCTGGCACGAGGGCAACACGGCCTTCAAGGGTCTTGGTTTCGGAAGGAACGCCAATGCGCATGAAACACTCCTGGTCTTAGGGTCGGCTGAAATCGAAAACGTGCACAACGCGGGCGTCAAACGCAAGCTTGATTCAGTGCGGGATACGCCCCATTCTTCCGGTCTCCTGAGCAATCTCCGTTCCGGATCGGAACCGCTACGGAAAAGTGGCGTAGGACAAGCAACCGGCGGGCGAATCCTGCACCTTTCAATCGCGCGAAAGCGCGCGTTCATTCAAGGCCGCAATGCGGCGAGGATTATACATGACCACCCCAAGGCATTCCCGTCTCATCATTCTCGGCTCCGGACCCGCGGGCTACACGGCGGCTGTGTATGCCGCGCGTGCCAACCTCAAGCCGTTGCTGATCACCGGCTTGCAGCAGGGTGGGCAATTGATGACCACGACCGATGTCGACAACTGGCCGGGAGACGTTGAGGGCCTGCAGGGCCCGGCACTGATGGAGCGCATGCAGAAGCATGCCGAACGCTTCGCCACCGAGATCGTTTTCGACCACATACACACTGCGGACCTGGGGCGGCGCCCACTCCGCCTGGTCGGCGACAACGGCGAATACAGCTGCGACGCGCTCGTCATCGCCACCGGCGCTACCGCAAAATATCTGGGTATCGCATCCGAGGACAAGTTCAAGGGCCAGGGCGTGTCGGCCTGCGCGACCTGCGACGGCTTTTTTTTCCGCGACCAGGACGTCGCAGTCATCGGCGGCGGCAATACGGCGGTCGAGGAAGCGCTGTATCTTGCCAACATTGCCAGGAAGGTGACTCTCGTGCATCGGCGCGACAAATTCAAGGCGGAGAAGATCCTCCAGGACAAGTTGTTTGCGAAGCAGCAAAGTGGAAAAGTGGAAATCATCTGGGACCACGGCGTCGATGAGGTGCTCGGCGACACGACCGGCGTCACCGGCGTCCGCCTCAAGCACGCCCATCACGGCAAGACGCGGGACATCGCCATCAATGGCCTGTTTGTCGCCATCGGCCACACGCCGAATACCGCCCTGTTCGAAGGCCAGCTCGACATGAAAGGCGGCTATATCAAGATCAAGTCGGGTATCGACGGCGGCGCCACCGCGACCAGCGTACCCGGCGTCTTTGCCGCCGGCGACGTTGCCGACCAGGTCTATCGCCAGGCCGTCACCTCGGCCGGCTTCGGCTGCATGGCCGCCCTGGATGCGGAGAAATATCTGGACAAGCTGGGGCTGGCTGGCTGAAAGGACGGAATCTCCTGACGCCGTTCCGGCGGCAGTTGCCGGATGACGGCTTCACCCTGTTCGCATCACGCTGGCATTTCAGGATGACTTCAAGTCTCAACACACGCTTCCATTTGCGCCTGAGCGAAATCGATGCGACCGCCTGGAACGCCCTGCTGCCCGACGATAACCCGTTCTTGGACCATGCCTTCCTGTCCGGTCTGGAGCAACACGGCTGTCTGCGCCCGGGCCACGGCTGGATTCCACACCACCTCGGCCTGTACAGAAATGGAAAACTGGTTGCCGCCGCGCCGGCTTATGTGAAGACCAACTCGCACGGGGAGTACGTATTCGATTGGTCCTGGGCGAACGCCTATACGCGGCACGGCCTGGACTACTATCCCAAGCTGCTCTGCGCGGTACCCTACTCGCCGGTCACCGGTCCGCGATTGCTGACCGGCAACGGGCCGGACGCAGGCACGCTGCGGCGCGAACTCGTCGGCGCCATGCGCGCGGAAGCCGAACGTCAGGGCTGGTCGTCGGCGCATCTGAATTTCGCCGCGGAAGCGGATGCGTCAGCATTTGCCGATGATGACTGGCTGCCCCGCTTCGATTGGCAGTTTCACTGGAGCAATCAGGGTTGGCGGGACTTCCCAGAATTTCTGCAATCGCTCACCGCGAAGAAGCGCAAGAACATCCGCCAGGAACGCGAACGCGTCAGCCGCGCACACGTCGATTGCGAAATCGTCGCCGGCCATGAATTGACCGATGCGGACTGGACCATGGTGCACGAACTGTATTTGTCCACTTTTTCCGAAAAGGGAAACTATCCGGCACTGACCGAAGGGTTCTTTCGCCATCTCGGAACCGGCATGCCCGGGCGCGTGCTCGTGGTGCGTGCGCGGCGAGGCGGGCGCTGGATCGCCGCTGCGTTGCTGCTGCGCAGCCGCGACACCCTGTACGGAAGATACTGGGGATGCAGCGAGAATGTTCCCGGGCTGCATTTCGAGGTCTGCTATTACCAGGGTATCGAACATTGCCTGCGCAACGGACTGCAGCGCTTCGAGCCCGGTGCCCAGGGCGAGCACAAACTGGCGCGCGGCTTTTTGCCGACGATGACGCGCTCGTTCCACTGGCTGGCCGACCTGCGTTTTCGTTCCGCCGTGCGCGACGCGCTGGCACATGAAGGCACGGCCCTGCACGCGTATCACGCCGAGTTGATGGCGCATTCGCCCTACGTCTCGGATTCCTTTCCCGCGCGGCCGCACGGAGATGCCGAAGGCGGTTGCGGCCCTGAGTCGCGGCCACGATGATCCGCATACCGATCCTGCAACCCGGCAACCGCGAGACGTTTCCGCCGGTGGAAACCGCGCTCGTCGAACCCGAAGGCCTGCTCGCGGCCGGTGGCGATCTGTCGCCGCAACGCCTGCTCGCCGCCTACCGGCACGGCATCTTTCCCTGGTACTCGGAAGGAGATCCGATCCTCTGGTGGTCGCCCGATCCACGCATGGTGTTCGCAACCGATGCAATCCACATTTCCACAAAACTGCGGCGCTTTCTGCGCCGGTCCGACTGGACGATCCGCGCCGATAACGCGTTTCCGGCAGTAGTGCGCGCCTGCGCCGCACCGCGTCCTGGTCAGCCGCGTACGTGGATCACGCCGGAAATGTTCGAAGCGTACTGCTGCCTGCATGCGTTGGGCCATGCGCACTCCGTTGAAGTGCGTGCCGGCAACGAGTTGGTGGGTGGCATCTACGGCGTCGCCCTCGGCCGCATGTTTTTCGCTGAATCGATGTTCAGCTTGGTGAGCAACGGATCGAAAGTGGCCCTTGTTGCGCTTTGTCGCGCCTTGCATGCATGGCAGATCCCGCTGCTCGACGCACAGGTCGCGTCGCCGCATCTGGCTTCGCTCGGCGCGTTCCAGATACCGCGTACGCGCTTCGCATCGCATCTGGCCGACTATTGCACGCGGGCTGCCGTGCCCGGCAACTGGCGAGAAGAGTGGTCCCTGGGCAACGCCATCGATCTGTTGTAACGCGCGATTTCGCTTCCCGTTGTCGCGTGAACGTGGCAGAATCGCGCGCCTCGCGGCCACGCCGCGTTTCTGTCCCGAGTCGATGGCAAAAGACGATCAAATCGAAATGGAAGGCACGGTGCTCGACACCCTGCCCAATACCATGTTCCGCGTGAAGCTTGAAAACGGCCACGTGGTCACCGCGCATATATCCGGGCGCATGCGCAAGAACTACATTCGCATCCTGACCGGCGACAAGGTCAAGGTCGAGATGACGCCGTATGACCTGACCAAGGGCCGGATCACCTACCGCATGAAATAACGCGGCGCAGAAAAAAGCAAAAGCCGAGGTGCTATGCGCCTCGGCTTTTTTCATGTGCCGACCCGCCTGCTGCGACGCGAATGGCCGGCTAGACGACCGCCGGCAGCTTCTCGTCTGCCTCGATACGCACATCCAGCTTGTCGTCCTTGACGCCAAGATGGACGCGGCCGCCCTGGGCGAGCCTGCCGAACAGCAGTTCGTCGGCGAGCGGGCGTTTCACGTTTTCCTGGATCACGCGCGCCATCGGCCTTGCGCCCATCTGCTTGTCGAAACCATGATCGGCCAGCCACCGGCGCGCGTCAGCATCGACGTTCAGTGAGACATGCTTCTCCTGCAGCTGGGTTTCCAGCTCGATCAGGAACTTGTCCACGACGCGCAGGATGTGTTCCATGTCGAGCGCGACAAACTGGATGATCGCGTCCAGGCGATTGCGGAATTCCGGCGAGAACGCGCGGCGTATCGTCTCCATTGCATCCGTGGCATGGCTCTGTTCGACGAAGCCGATCGAGCGGCGTGCCGCCTGCGACGCGCCTGCGTTGGTGGTCATCACCACGACGACGTTGCGGAAATTCGCCTCGCGGCCATTGGTGTCGGTCAGCTTGCCGTGATCCATGATCTGCAACAGCACATTGTATACGTCCGGATGCGCCTTCTCGATCTCGTCCAGCAGCAGAACGCAATGCGGATGCTTGGTGATCTGTTCGGTCAACAGTCCGCCCTGGTCGAAACCGACATATCCGGGAGGCGCGCCGATCAAGCGCGAGACCGAATGCGCTTCCATGTACTCGGACATGTCGAACCGCACCAGCTCGATGCCCAACTGCAGCGCAAGCTGCCGCGTGACTTCGGTCTTGCCCACGCCGGTCGGGCCGGCAAGCAGGAAACTGCCGATCGGCTTCTGTGCGTCGCCCAGGCCCGAGCGTGCCATCTTGATCGACGCAGCAAGCGCCTCGATGGCCTTGTCCTGGCCGAACACGACCATCTTCAGGTTGCGATCCAGATTCCTCAACACGTCGCGATCGGAGGCCGAGACCTGCTTTGGCGGGATGCGCGCCATTCTGGCGACGATGAACTCGATCTCGGGCACGTCAACCAAGGTCTTGCGCTGCTCCGGCGGCATCAGGCGCTGGCGCGCGCCGGCTTCGTCGATCACGTCGATGGCCTTGTCCGGCAACAGACGGTCACCGATGTGCTTGACCGAAAGATCGACTGCGGCCTTCAGTGCATCGTTCGTGTATTCGACCTTGTGATGCTCCTCGAAGCGGGATTTCAGACCCTTGAGGATTTCGATGCTCTCGGCAATCGTCGGCTCGACCACGTCGATTTTCTGGAAGCGCCGCGCCAGCGCCCGGTCCTTCTCGAATACACCGCGGAATTCCTGGAAGGTGGTCGACCCGATGCAGCGCAATTCGCCGTTGGCGAGCACGGGCTTGATCAGGTTCGATGCATCCATCGTCCCGCCCGATGCGGAACCCGCACCGATGATGGTATGGATTTCATCGATGAACAGGATGGCGTTGGGTTCTTTCTTGAGCTGGGTGATTACCGCCTTCAGACGCTTTTCGAAATCGCCGCGGTATTTGGTGCCCGCGACCAGCGCGCCCATGTCGAGCGCATAGATAGTGCACTCCTTGAGTACATCGGGCACTTCGCCTTCGACGATGCGCTTGGCCAGCCCTTCGGCGAGCGCGGTCTTGCCGACGCCGGCCTCGCCGACATACAGCGGGTTGTTCTTGCGCCGGCGGCACAGCACCTGGATGGTGCGCTCGATTTCCTCGATGCGCCCGATCAACGGATCGATCTTGCCCTGGCGCGCAAGTTCGTTCAGGTTGCTGGCGAATTCGGCAAGCGGGTTGCCGCGCAACTCGTCGCCACCCTCGCCTTCCTTGCCCTGTTCGGTGCTCGGCTGCTGGCCGAGCGCATCCTGGCCGATCTTGGCAACGCCGTGGGAGATATAGTTCACCACGTCCAGCCGGTTGACTTCCTGCTGATTCAAGAAGTAGACCGCGTGCGAATCCTTTTCGCCGAAGATCGCCACGAGCACATTGGCGCCGGTCACTTCCTTGCGGCCCGAGGATTGAACGTGATAGACCGCGCGCTGCAACACACGCTGGAAACCCAGCGTCGGCTGCGTATCGCGCTCGTCGCTGACCGGCAGTACCGGCACGGTTTCGAGGATGATCGCCTTGAGGTCTTTGCCAAGCTTGCCGGTGTCGGCGCTGCACGCACGCAACACTGCCGCTGCGGAAGGATTCTCCAGCAGCGCGAGCAGCAAGTGCTCGACCGTCATGAATTCGTGTCGCTGCTCACGCGCGTCCTTGTAGCACTGGCCGATCGTGAGCTCTAGATCTTTGCTGAACATGGACTTGCCCTGTGTAATGCCTGCCGCAATAAATGGGGACGACGGCGCTTTTCTAAAGTCAGGCTCTATTCTGCGGTCAGGCCTTTTCCAGAGTACACAACAATGGGTGCTGATGGGAGCGTGAAAATTCGTTGACCTGGGTGACCTTGGTTTCGGCCACCTCGCGCGTGAACACACCGCATACGCCCTTGCCGCGCGTATGTACGTGCAACATCACCTGGGTGGCGAGTTCACGGGTCATGTTGAAGAAAGTCTCCAACACCACGATGACGAAGTCCATCGGCGTAAAGTCATCATTCAGCAAGACCACCTGATACAGCGGCGGCCGCGCCGCCTCCGGCCGGGATTCTTCGACGGCAAGGCCATGCTGGCGATCGGATTGATGTACAGGCTGCTGCGACATGCTTTTTTCGGGTTCGTGTCTGGCGGGTGTTCGGGATTATAACGTTCAGTGGCGGCGCAGACGCCTGATTTCAACGGTGGCGTAACACGCTCGTGTACCATTTCAAGCATGAACCAGACCATACCCCGATCCCAGGTCACCGAAACGAACTGGCACCCGGACGTCACCGTCGCCTGCGTCGTTCCGCGGGACGGCAGGTTCCTCCTGGTCGAGGAAAGCATCCGCGGCCGGCTGGTCATCAATCAACCGGCCGGGCACCTGGAACCGGACGAATCCCTGCTCGATGCCGCCCGGCGTGAAACCCTCGAAGAAACCGGATGGTGCGTCGAATTGACCGACCTCATTGGCATCTATCAGTGGGCCACGGACGGCGGCAGCCGTCACTTCCTGCGTTTTGCCTTCGCCGCGAAGTCGCTCGCCCATGATGCGCAGCGCACGCTGGACGCGGGCGTCGTTCGCGCGCTGTGGCTGGACCGGGCCGAAATGGCAGCGGCGCCTGCGCGCCTGCGCAGTCCCCTGGTGCTGCGCTGCGTCGACGACTGGCTCGCCGGCAAACGTCTTCCGCTGGACGCCGTGACTTGCCTGCTGGCCGATGTGGGCCGGCGATGAGCAACGGAGCCCTGATCATGGTCGGCGTCTCGGGCGGCGTAGACTCCTCGGTCGCGGCGCTGCTGCTCAAGCAGGCCGGAGCCAATGTCGCCGGCATGTTCATGCAGAACTGGGAAGACGATGAACGCTTCGGCGACTGTCATGCCGACCGCGATCGCGCCGATGCCGTGCGCGTCTGCGCGAAACTGGGCATACCCTTCCATACACGCAATTTCGCGAGCGAATACTGGGATCGCGTATTTGCGCACTTCCTCGATGAATACCGTGCCGGGCGCACGCCGAATCCCGACGTACTGTGCAATCGCGAGATCAAGTTCAAGACCTTCCTCGAGCATGCGCGTGCGCTCGGCGCGGACAAGATCGCCACCGGTCACTACGCGCGCAGCGACAGCATCGACGGCCGCCATCGCCTGCTGCGCGGCCGCGATGCAAACAAGGATCAAAGCTATTTCCTCTACACGCTGGGTGCCGAACAGTTGGCGGCGACGCTGTTCCCGATCGGCGAGCTGCCCAAGCCCGAGGTGCGCCGTATTGCGCGCGACGCGGCGCTGCCGACCCACGCCAAAAAGGACTCGACCGGCATCTGCTTTATCGGCGAACGGGATTTCCGCGAATTCCTCGGCCACTACATTCCGGCAAGAAAGGGCGAGATGCGCACTCCGGAAGGCACGACCATCGGTGAACACGATGGCGTGATGTTCTATACCCTTGGCCAACGCAACGGGCTGGGCATTGGCGGGCGCCGCGATGCCGGCCGCGAGCCTTGGTATGTGGTCGGCAAGGATGTCGCCACCAATCTGCTGTATGTCGCACAGGGCGGCGAAACTCGCTGGCTGCAATCCTCGCGCTTGTGGGCCGATGACCTGAGCTGGATTGCCGGATCGCCGCCGGCGACCGAATTCCGTTGTACCGCGAAGACCCGCTATCGCCACGCCGACCAGAAGTGCTCGGTGCGGATTTGCGAAAATGGGTGCTTTGTGGAATTCGACAAACCCCAGCGCGCCGTGACGCCCGGACAGTCTGTGGTCTTCTACCGCGAAGAAGAATGCCTGGGTGGCGGTGTCATTGGCTCTACCGATGCGCCGCATGCCGGATTGTCCGTGAATCCTGACCGCCAGGCTGCGCCGCGAGCAGGGGCGCCAACGTGAGAGAAGGTCGCGTTATTGCAATGGCAGGCATGTTCCAGGCGCTGGCGCTCGTACGGGCGATTGCGCTGCGCGGAAGTTGCGACGCGCCTGCGGCACGCCAGAGTCTGGCCAGCATCTTCAGGATCGATGCGGACAGTCCGGCAGATGTATTCGGCGGCGTCGGCAATCTGCGCCTGGGGCTGGAAACCCTGATCGCTCAACTCGATGAACAAGGCACGCGCGACATCGCGCTCACCCGCATGGCGATTGCCGTGCTGCGCCTTGAGCGCTCGCTGGCCGCGACGCCGGAAACCCTGCAGACCCTGCGCGATCAAATCCAGGGCATGGCTGGGCTCGCCGTGCAGGCCGAGGCCGGCCACATCGATGTGGCCGCGCGTCTGGCCGCTTTGTACGCCGATACCCTGTCGCGGCTGAAACCGCGTGTCCTGGTCGAAGGTAATGCCGCCTTCCTCAATCAACCCATCCAGGTCAATCAGGTTCGCGCATTGCTGCTGGCCGCAGTGCGTGCGGCGGTGTTGTGGCGCCAGCTCGGTGGCAGCCAATGGCGGTTGCTTTTCCGGCGCCGGCAATACGCGATGCTGGCACGCGGGTTGTTGGCTCGTTGCACGTTGGATGGAAGCTGAAACCTGCCCTGCCGTGGCATGCGCTTTCCGGCGCGATGCGCGATAATGAGCAACTGTTTTTGCGCAAGATCGCCCAGCCCAACGCCGCCAGGAGCTTCGTCATGACCGATTCGTTCTCGACCCGCACCAGTCTGGAAGTTGCCGGCAAACGCTATCAGATCGCCAGCCTTGCCAAGTTCGGCGAGCGCTTCGACATCAAACGTTTGCCCTACTCGATGAAGATACTGCTCGAAAACCTGCTGCGGCATGAAGACGGCGTCAGCGTCACGGCGAAGGAAATCGCGGCGGTCGCGCATTGGGATGCAAAGAAGGAACCCGACACCGAAATCGCCTTCATGCCCGCACGCGTGGTGCTGCAGGATTTTACCGGTGTGCCCTGCGTGGTTGATCTGGCCGCCATGCGCGACGCCATCGTGAAGCTGGGCGGCGACGCGAAGCGGATCAATCCGCTGATTCCGTCGGAACTTGTGATCGACCATTCGGTGCAAGTCGACAAGTTCGGCACACCCAATTCACTCGATGAGAATGTCGCGATCGAATTCGAGCGCAACCAGGAACGCTACGGTTTCCTGCGCTGGGGTCAGAAGGCGCTCAACAATTTCAAGGTCGTTCCCCCGCGCACCGGGATCGTCCACCAGGTCAACCTAGAATACCTTGCCCGCGTGGTGATGACCGGCGAAAAGGACGGCCAGACCTGGGCGTTCCCCGATACCGTGTTCGGCACCGATTCGCACACGACAATGATCAATGGCATCGGCGTGCTCGGCTGGGGCGTCGGCGGTATCGAAGCCGAGGCAGCCATGCTCGGCCAGCCCTCGTCGATGCTGATTCCGCAAGTGGTCGGCTTCAGGCTGACCGGCCGGCTGCCGGAAGGCGCCACCGCCACCGATCTGGTGCTGACCGTGACGCAGATGCTGCGCAAGCATGGCGTGGTCGGCAAGTTCGTGGAGTTCTTCGGTGATGGTCTGCAGCATCTGCCGCTGGCTGACCGGGCGACGATTGCGAACATGGCGCCCGAGTACGGCGCGACCTGCGGGATCTTCCCGATCGACAACGAATCATTGAACTATTTGCGATTATCCGGCCGCGACGAAGCACTTATCGGCCTGGTAGAGGCGTATGCGAAGGCGCAGGGCCTCTGGCACGAGGCGAACACGCCGCCGGCGGAATTCTCCTCAACGCTGGAATTGAACCTGGCCGAGGTGAAACCCTCGCTGGCCGGTCCCAAGCGTCCGCAGGATCGCGTCCTGCTCGGCGACGTTGGCAAGAGCTCTCGCGATTCGCTCGTTGCGCTGACCGCAAACCGCAAGGCAAAAAACGGCGCTGAAGCGCGCTTTGCCAACGAGGGCGGAGATACCGCGGTGGGACACGACGCCAGCGTTAACGCTGCCGGTCAATCTATTTCGCGCGGCGGCCAGAGCATCAAGCTGCAGGATGGTGCCGTGGTCATCGCGGCGATCACCTCGTGCACGAATACTTCAAATCCCGCCGTGATGCTCGGTGCCGGCCTGCTTGCACGCAACGCAGTTAAGAAAGGCCTGAAGTCACAGCCTTGGGTGAAGACCTCGATCGGGCCGGGTTCGCTCGTCGTCACCGACTATCTGAAGAAAGCCGGTGTGCTGGGCGATCTGGAGAAACTGGGCTTCTTCGTTGTCGGTTACGGCTGCACGACCTGCATCGGCAACTCCGGCCCCCTGCCGCCGGAAATCTCCAAGAGTATTGCCGAAGGTGATCTGGCTGTCGCGTCGGTGCTATCGGGCAACCGCAACTTCGAAGGTCGCGTGCATCCGGAAGTGAAGATGAACTACCTCGCGTCACCGCCGCTGGTCGTCGCCTTCGCGCTGGCCGGTACGGTGAATATCGACCTGACCAGCGAACCGCTCGGCACGGGCAGCGACGGCAAGCCGGTTTTCCTCAAGGATATCTGGCCGACGAACAAGGAAATCGGCGATGTCATCGCGCGTACGCTCGGGCCGGAACTGTTCAAGAAAAATTATGCCGATGTGTTCAAGGGCGACAGCCGCTGGAACCAGATCTCCGCGCCTGACAGCCAGCGCTATGTCTGGGAAGACAAATCGACCTATATCAAGAATCCGCCGTACTTCGATGGCATGAGCATGCAGATCGGCAAGATTGCCGATATCCACGGCGCACGCTGCCTCGGCTTGTTCGGGGATTCCATCACCACCGACCACATCTCGCCCGCCGGCGACATCAAGGCCAGTTCACCGGCCGGACAGTTCCTGCAGGCCCACGGAGTCACCAAGGCGGATTTCAACTCCTATGGGTCGCGTCGCGGCAACGATGACGTGATGGTGCGCGGCACGTTCGCCAATATCCGCATCAAGAACCTGATGCTGGGCGGCGAGGAAGGCGGCTCCACGCTGTATTTTTCCAGCAAGGGCGCCGGCGAAAAACTGCCGATCTACGATGCCGCAATGAACTACAAAAAAGATCACGTCCCGCTGGTGGTTATCGCCGGCAAGGAGTACGGCACAGGGTCGTCACGCGACTGGGCGGCCAAGGGCACCCTGCTCTTGGGTGTGAAAGCGGTGATAGCCGAAAGTTTCGAGCGTATCCACCGCTCCAACCTGGTCGGCATGGGTGTGCTGCCGTTCCAGTTCCAGGATGGCGAGAACGCACAAAGCATCGGCTTGAAGGGCGACGAGGTATTCCAGATCACGGGCCTGAACGATGGCGCAGCCAAACAGGTGGAAGTCACGGCCAAGGGCCCATCCGGTGAAAAGAAATTCAAGGTCAAGGTGCTGCTGCTGACGCCGAAGGAAGTCGAGTACTACCGGCACGGCGGAATTCTGCCGTACGTGTTGCGTCAATTGGCGAGCAGCAAGGCAGCCTAGGGTTTGCGACGTCATTCCGGGGTCGGTCCCCGGAATGACGTCTGCCTATGGTCTCTGCTGCCAGCTCGCATTGTAACAACGCCAGTCGCGACCGTCCTTTTTCCAGCCGCTGACGATCCAATACACGGCGCCGCGCTCGGGCAACAAACCGTTGGCGCCGCCGCCGGTCAGAGTCGCCGCAACACGTGCGGTCGCGCGATTGCCCTGGATATCGACATCGATAGACCCGAGATTCACGCCAATCCTGTCGTTGCGCAGCACCTCGGCGCGGAGGATATTGCCGAGCATCGCCCGGTCGACGCTGCCATCGTTGCCATTGCCGTTGCTTCCGGCGAAATCCGCATCGACGTAAGCGAGAAAATCACGTGGCTGGTGCGCCTCCATGGCCTGTTGCATCGCCGCTATCGCCGCGCGGATGCGTTGCTCGTCCGATGTGCGCGAGCAAGCGCCAAGGAACAGCAACACGGCAATGCAGATGCAAGACGCAATCAGGCGCATGGCGAAGCCTCGGATACGCTCGTACACGATGCTACACGAACCGCCGCGCCGCAATGCGGCTTGCTGATTTTTCGGATGCTGTGCTGAAATCGACGGGAGGCAGGCCGCGCTCGCCTTCGCTGCGGCTACAATGACCCAAAGCTCCTGGGAGGGAGACGCGATGATGAGCAGCAACGAACGCCCCTGGCTCGCCAGCTACCCACCCGGCGTACCGGCGCAGATCGATGTGGACGAATACAAGTCGATCGCGCAGGTCCTGGAAACCGCGTGTGATCGTTTTCGTCACCGACCGGCGTTCAGCAACATGGGCAAGGTGCTCAGCTACGACGACATCGATCTTCTGAGTCGCCGGTTTGCGTCGTATCTGCTCAACGACCTGAAACTGAAAAAGGGCGACCGGGTCGCAATCATGCTGCCGAACGTGCTGCAATATCCGGTAGCGCTGTTCGGCACGCTGCGCGCAGGGCTGACGGTCGTCAACACCAATCCGATGTATACCGCGCGCGAATTGCGCCACCAGTTGCATGACGCCGGCGCCAGCGCGATTGTGGTGCTGGACAATTTCGCATCGGTGCTGGCCGAAGTGCTGGATGACACGCCGTGCAAGCACGTCATCACCACGGGCCTTGGCGATCTGCTGAGTTTTCCGAAATCCGCGATCGTGAACTTCGTCGTGCGCAAGGTGAAGAAACTGGTGCCGCCCTATTCGATTTCGCGTGCGGTGCGCTTCAACGAAGCGTTGGCGGCGGGAGCGCGCGCACCGTTACCGAAAGTCGAGATCGGCCACGAGGATATCGCCTTCCTGCAGTACACCGGTGGCACCACCGGGGTGGCCAAGGGCGCAATGCTGACCCATCGCAACATGGTCGCGAACATGCAGCAATCGTCGGCGTGGCTGCAGTCTGCATTCCGCGAGGGCGAGGAAGTCATCATCACCGCGATCCCGCTGTATCACATCTTCGCATTGACCGCGAACGGGCTCGTGTTCATGAAGATTGGAGGCATGAACTACCTGATCACGAATCCGCGCGACATGGCCGGTTTCGTCAAGGAACTGGCACGCGCACCGTTCACGGCGATGACCGGCGTGAACACCCTGTTCAACGGCCTGCTCAATACCCCAGGATTCAACAAGCTCGACTTTTCGCGGTTCAAGTTCACGATGGGCGGCGGCATGGCCGTGCAGCGCGTGGTTGCCGACCGCTGGAAGAAAGTCACCGGCGTCACCCTGGTCGAGGCCTATGGCTTGACCGAAACCTCACCGGCGGCCTGCGTCAATCCACTGGACCTGAAGGAATACAACGGATCGATCGGTCTGCCGATCCCATCGACGGACGCGTCGATCCAGGACGATGACGGCAAGCAGCTCGCCGTGGGCGAAACCGGCGAGCTCTGCCTCCGCGGTCCACAAGTGATGCGGGGCTACTGGCAACGCCCCGAAGAGACGGCCAAGGTACTCACCCCGGATGGATGGCTGCACACGGGCGACATCGCGAAAATGGACGAAAAAGGATATTTCTACATTGTCGACCGCAAGAAAGACATGATTCTGGTGTCCGGATTCAATGTCTATCCGAACGAGATCGAGGACGTCATTGCGCAGTGCCCGGGAGTGCTGGAAGTTGCCGCTGTGGGCGTGCCCGACGAGAAATCAGGCGAGGCGGTAAAGATCGTCGTCGTGAAGAAGGACCCGAACCTCACGGCCGAGATGCTCAAGGCGCACAGTAGAGCCAATCTCACCGGCTACAAACTGCCGAAATACATTGAATTCCGCGATTCGCTGCCGAAAACCAACGTCGGCAAGATCCTGCGGCGTGAATTGCGGGATCCGCCCGGGAAGCCGGTGACCTAGTCTCCCCCGACCGACTTACTGGTCGAATTGCTCCAGCCGGTCAGCATAACCGCCCAGCAGATCCCACAGCGGTACTTCCTTGTCGGGTGGAATGCGCGCATAGGCGAAACCGATGTGGCGTTCGGTAATCCGCGCGACCGTCGCATCGACATGGATGTTCAGATCCTCGCCGATGATCATGTCCAGGGCATACATCTGCCCCAGCAGTCCGCTCCACCCGGCGGGACGGGCGACCATGACGCCGGTGGCGGAAATGTCCTCCAGATCGGTCGACCAGACGTCAGGGCCGCGGATGAGCAGCGCTGCCGAGCGAATTGTCTTGCGTGCATGCCGCAATCCGCTCCGCGGTATTTGTGCATTCATATCGTGATACCTTTCCCCGACCCCATACGACCTGCCCTTGTAACCGAGTGATGCCGCAAGATCAATATTGCCGTGCTCAATTGACGCTTCTGTTTTCGCATCGCTCCCCCTGCCGGACTCTGCCAATCCGAGCCGGTTGCCGCGAACCCGTATTCTTGTTCCCGACGGGGCGAACTGATGCATTGCAACTCGCTTTGGGGGAAAGCAAAGTCCCTGCCAACATGTCACGCCACTAAGAGCCAAGGGCCATCCGGCACCCGGCGGCCGGACTCGACCGGGGCCGCACACCCGCTTGTGCACGAATCGTGCATCCACCCAGTCACGCTGTCTGAGCTCGTTGGACAGCAGCAACCTCTTTGCAGCGATTTGCGACGGAATTGAGCCCATGCATTGCATTGTCAGCCACGTACTGAATCGAGCAAACCCCGCTGGGGGTAATGCCCCGGGTTCTTTGCTGGAACTCACCCGACTCGTTTCTCATGAACCGGCTATAGAATTTAGACGTCGCCGGGCGCCGGTGTTCACGTTGTCCATACGGGATTCCGGTAGGATCATGCCGAAGACGGGGACCACCGGATTGCATTCATGAACGTCAACCTGATCGAGGGTGTCCACGACAAAAGCGAACGTGGCTTGCGCACCATTCTGCGAGCGCAAGCCAAGGTGCGCCTGTACGTCGCCGTACCCGTCATTCTCGGCGATCTGGTCTTGTTCTTTACCACGCCGGGCGGAATTCCGTTCTGGTTCATCTGCCTGACCGCCGGCTACTGCACATATGCGGCAATGCCCTACTGGCTGATTCGCAGAGGGTCACAATCGTCGCTTCAATGGCTATTGATGGCCACCGCCATTTCCGATCCGCTAGTGTTGTCGATTTGGATCGCTCTCACCGGTAAATTCGGCAGCCTGCTGGTCGGCTTTTACCTGTTTACCACGCTTGGCTTCGGCTTCCGTACCGGGCGGCCGTTGATGCATCTGTGTCAGGTTGCGTCACTAATCGGCTTTACGCTGGTCCTGGCCGTCGATCACTACTGGCAACGAAACATCGTTGTCTGGATCGCTCTTCTGGTTCCGCTGATGGTCGTACCGATGTATGCGGGCGTGCTCATCAGGACGCTGCGCGCCGCGCGCGAGCATGCTGAACAGGAAAGCCGGTCCAAGTCGGAATTGCTGGCAAAAGTCAGCCACGAGCTACGCACCCCGTTGACGGGAATCGTTGCCGCCGCAGAACTCCTGACGGTCGAATCGCGGGACCGCGTCGTGCTGCGGCGCACGGAAACGATCCTGACCCTGTCGGACAACCTGTTACGCGAAATAAACGACCTGCTCGATGAAGCCAAGTATGGGGCAGAGGCGCTTGTGCTTGATCGCGCCAGCGTCGATCTGAATCACCAGATCACCGTGCTGCGCACGACCTTTGAAACGATGGCCGTAAAGAAAGGTATCGCATTCCACGCCGACATCGACCCGGACGTCGTCAACCGTGTAGAGACCGACGCTCACCATCTCAACCGCATTCTGCTCAACCTCATCGGCAATGCAATCAAATTCACCGAGAAAGGCAGCGTCGGCGTCACGGTTGATCTGCTGCGGGAAACGTCCGCCGACTACCGGCTTCGGTTCAGCGTCAGCGACTCGGGCATCGGCATTCCGGAATCGTTCCATGCAAAGATGTTCCAGCCTTTTTCCCAGGTCGACCAAGGCAGCCATCGCCGCTACGGAGGCACCGGACTGGGTCTGACCCTGTCGAAGAAAATCATCGAAAGCATGGGCGGAACCCTGCAGTTTGAAAGCACGCTGGGCAAAGGCAGCCGTTTCTGGTTTGATCTTGATTTGCCGCGAAGCAGCACAGAATCCGTACAGGCATCGGTGACCGTTCATGCCGAGATCACTTCGCCAAAACGAATCCTGGTCGTCGAGGACAATCTCACCAATCTGATCCTGATCCAGGAACTGTTGAAAGTCGACCACCACGAAGTCACCTCCTGCACGAGCGGCATCAGCGCGCTGGAAGCGCTGACCAAACACGACTTCGATGTCCTCTTGCTTGACTACAATCTGGGCGACATGGACGGCGTCCGCGTTTTGCAGACTTACCAGTTCGGACGTCTGCACCCGGCACCGGCCTTGTTCCTTACGGCCGATGCAACCGCAAAGACGGCCGCCCGTCTCAAGGCAGCAGGGGGGGCCGGAATACTTTACAAGCCGGTCAATCTTGCCAGCATCAGGCACGCGCTCGCGCAGATCCAGTTCCCATTGGACGACGTCGCGCCAGAGCCGAGCGTTGCGACTGCAGTTGCGAAACCGGAGCGGCCGGCGCTGAAAGTCGTTCCTGCCAGTCCGATCGATCACGAAGTGCTCGATGAACTGAAGAGCGTGAATGACCGGCCCGAATTCCTTGCGATGTTGCTTTCGCACGCGGACAGCGATATCACACGTTCGTGCCAACAGCTATTGCAGGCATTTGCCGACAAGAGCTACGCGGCAGTTCCCAACGTCGCGCACGCGCTCAAGGGCGTGAGCGCAAATGTCGGCGCAGTCCGTCTGGCCGCTTTGGCGAGCAGCCTCATGAACATGTCCAGCGACGAACTGGAATCGTCTCAGGACCGGCTGGTGGCCGACGTTCGCGACTGGTCCAGGACCACCGTTCTGGCGCTCAGAAAGATTGTCGCTGAATTGACGCCTTCGTCAGCTGGCAACACGAGCTTGCTGCATCTGGACTAGCATCTCCATCACGCGCAAATCATCTTCGCCCAGGCCCATAGCCGCTTCTACCCATTCCTCGACGACGGTTCGCAGCTCTTCATAGTTCAGTGGCGCAAGCCGATGCCGGCCACGCTGCAACGCCAACCGCGCCGCCTGATGCCGATAATGCGTGGCGATGAACTTTTCCGTCGCCGCCGTACCGTGGCCGGCGGGGCAAAGCTCGTCGACAACACCCATTTCCTTGAGCTCGGCTGCCGAATATATCTTGCCGTTGGTCATCATGCGTTCGGCCTGGTACACACCGACCCGGCGTGACAGCAAACTCATTCCGCCGGTACACGGGAAAAGCCCGAAGAGAATTTCCGGGAAGCCAAACTCGCTCTGCTCTTCAGCAATCAGGTAATCGGAAGCCAGCGCTGCCTCAAAGCCGCCGCCAAGCGCACGTCCCTGGACCAGGGCGATGGTGGTTGCATGCCTGCTCAAGTGAGCCGACCAGTCGTAGATCATGTCGACGCACAGCATCGAATAGTGGCTGAGCGCTTTCTTGTTTTTTTGCCGGATGCATTCGCGAAAATGTCCAAGATCGCCGCCGAGACTGAAATAGTCCGGGTTGGCCGATTTCAACACTACGTAATTGACCGGCTGCGTCGCACCATTGAATACCCAGGTGCCGCCGCTGTCCTGGATGCTTTTATGCAGCGCATACATATCGTGCAAGAGGTCCAGCGAGAAATTCTGGCTTCTGCCATCGAGGGCTTTCGCCATCGTGATCCAGAGTGTCTTGTGCTGTGTATTCCTGAAATTCGCTGTGACGCGAGAAGGATGTAACTGTGTGACAACTTCGGTAAAGGCCATGGCACTCTTCCTCAATCAGCAACCACGAGGATGTGGTTGACTGATTGTAACCATCAGAGTGCCATGCAGTAATTCGACCTGATTGGCAATTTCGACTCGGCAGACACAATAAGAGCAACATTCGTGCCACCGAAACCGGCTGAAAACGACAACGCGTGCTCCAGCGGCCGGTCCATCAATGGGGTGACGGCGACATGGTTGAGGGCGCATGCCGGGTCTATTTCATCCAGATGCGCGGTGGCTGGAAGGAAAGACTGATTTACGGCTAAAACCGCCACGGCGAGTTCCAGGGCACTGGCGGCGCCAAGCAGGTGTCCATGAATGGCTTTGGTTGAACTCACGGGAACTTCGTTGAATACTGCATTGATTGCATTGGTTTCTATCGGATCACCGTTCGGCGTGGCCGTGGCGTGCGCGTTGAGATAATCGATGTCCTCCGGCTGCAACGCGGCGTCGGCCAGTGAGCTGCGCAGTGCGGCGATTTGCCCGTCCATCTTTGGCGACCCGATGTGATAGCCGTCGGAGGCGATGCCATAGCCCGACAAACGGCAATAGCAGGCGCAGCCTCGTCGCCGCGCATGTTCGCGCGACTCGAGCACCATGAACACCGAGCCTTCTCCAAGCACCAGGCCCGATCGTTTTGTGGAAAATGGCCGACAACTGGCGCTGACATCGACGGCATCCGGCTCGGCCAGTGCTCGAAGCCCACCCCACAAGCCCATGAACGTTGGAATAAGCGCTGCTTCCGCTCCCCCGGCAATGGCGACATCGAGGTAACCGTGACGGATTGCCCGATATGCATCCCCGATGGCAGCGCCGGACGACGTGCACGCGCTGCTGTGGGTCAGGACCGGGCCCAGAATCTGATGGCGAATCGAGATCTGTGCCGGCGCAGCATTCAACATCGACGCCATGATCGTATACGGCTTCGCCACCATCCGATGCTCGACATGGAATTGTTGAACCCAGTCATGTTCGGCTTTCACGCCACCGGCAACCGATCCGTAGAACAGGCCTGCGCGTTGCCCGTAGTGCGCGAACTGCTGCAGTCCGGCATCGCCTATCGCTTGACGTGCGGCCAGAACGGCAATCTGACTGCAGCGATCCAGGTATGGCAGTTCCAGCTTCGTGAAGTGGCTTGCGAAATCCTGGTCGATCAGACCTGCCGGCAGGCTTTGGGCGAAGTCCGGAGATTTCCACAGGCTGATACCCGATCGATTGGTTTGCAGGCTCGACAACAGTTCGGACACACCCAAGCCGATGGGCGAGATGACACCCAGCCCCGTGATCACGACATCGTGAGCATCCTGCATGGCTAGGCTTTCGTCCCAAGGTTGCGCTGAATGAGCTCGACGATATCGCCCAATTTTGGATTGGCCGGCATCGAAAGGTCCCTTAGCTTGATGCCTAGGCGGTCTTCAATCTCGAGCATGACATCGAGCATCATGATCGAATCCAGACCGAGATCCCGGATGGACGCATCGCTTGTCATTTTGTCTTCCGGGACGTCGAAGCGCTCGGTCAGGAATTCCTTGACCATGGTTTCAACGCGCCGGAAATCTGGATCGTTTGTCATTTGTTTTCCATCCCCCAGTTCAATGCAGTGTTCGCGAAAGATGTGTCCGGCCCGGCCTGAAGTGCCAATCGGAGACTCATCAGTTGTTGGCGACAGTCGAAGCCGCCCCCTGCTTGTGCGCTATCCAGCCGATTGCAAATGCGCAGCGCAATGCGACCAAGACGCGTGTATCAGGGACCCCAGTGCGGCGGCGGTGTCATCTGCGTCTGTTCGATCAGATGCAGCTGGGCCATATCCCTGAACAACGCCTCCACGCACGCCGGATCAAACAACGTGCCGCTGTTTTCGCGCACGTAGGCGACAGCCTGGTCGTGGGACCACGCCGGTTTGTAGGGGCGTTCGGAAATCAGTGCGTCGAACACGTCGGCCAGGCCCACGATGCGTGCCGTGATCGGAATCTCCTCACCGCGCAAGCCGTCCGGATAACCGCTGCCGTCCCAGCGCTCGTGATGGTGCCGCGCGACGACCGCGCCGAGCTGCACGAACCTGCTCTGGCTGTCGCGCAAGATTTCAAAGCCAATCTGCGGATGTTTGCGCATTATTGCGAATTCTTCCTCGGTCAGCCGGCCTGGCTTGAGGAGGATCGCATCAGGAACACCGATGTTGCCGATGTCATGCAGTGGCGCCGCGAGTTCGAGCATGCGCACTTCGTCGTCGGATAGGTAGAGCCCTTCCGCTATCAATCCGGCGAAGCGGGCCATGCGTACCACGTGCAAGCCGGTGCCGTAGTCGCGAAACTCGATCGCCTTCGCCAGGCGGTAAAGCATCTCGCGTTCGCGCTCTTCGACTTCGCGCACTCCTTCGAGCACCTGATGCTCCAGCGAACGCGCGCGTTCCTTGACGGATTCGCCCTGCTGGCGCAGCGACAACAGGTTGCGGCAACGCGCACGCAGTTCACGCGCGCGAACCGGCTTTACCAGGAAATCCATCACGCCCGCGTCGAGCGCAGCCTGGCGTACGGGTTCATCACCAACCACGCTGATAAGCACGATTGGCACATCGCGCTTTGCCAACGGACGCCGGAATTGACGCGTGAACTGAAGCCCGTCCATGCCGGGCATGCGATAGTCAAGCAGCAGCAGATCAACCTTGTTGCGCTCTGACCATGTCAGCGCTTCGGCCGGATCCTCGAAGTCGGTCACGCTTATGCCCGGACCAATGTTTTCCACCACGTGCCGCAGCATCGTGCGAGCAGACAACTGATCGTCGACGATAAGAACATTCACACCAAGGTTTTCCCTGCCATTTCACCCGTACATGCGTCAGCGTTCGCAGACATCCAGCGAACGATTACACCCCGAACATTACCAACCAAACCCCAATCTAGACTATCACAACCGCAAGCGGAGGAAGATCGGTGAAACGCCCAAAACCGGCCGCATAGAAGATGGTTGCTGTCAAAGCTATCTTCAAGTCGATACGAGTGTCTTTACGCCCAATGGCCAGTCGATGGCAACTGCCAATTGATGCAATCGCCGGAGGGCAGCATAAAATCGCTGCATTGTCGTATCAGGTTTCCGGACGCATGTAGGGGAATAGCAACACATCGCGAATCGAAGGAACATCGGCGAATAGCATCACCAACCGGTCGATGCCTATGCCAAGGCCGCCAGTTGGTGGCAGCCCATACTCCAGCGCACGGATGTAGTCGGCGTCGAAATGCATTGCTTCGTCATCGCCGGAATCCTTTGCCCGCATTTGTGCGCGGAAACGCTCTGCCTGATCTTCCGGATCGTTCAACTCGGAAAACCCGTTCGCCAGCTCCTTGCCGCCCACGAACAACTCGAAACGGTCGGTGATGCCGGCGTCGCCATCATTTGCGCGCGCCAGCGGTGAAACCTCCGTCGGATAGGCGGTAATGAACGTGGGCTGCACCAGCGTGTTTTCCACCGTTTTCTCGAAAATCTCCAGCAACAGCTTGCCCCAGCCATAGTCCGGCTTGACGGGAACGCCAAGTCGCTGGCAATGCTGTGCCAGGGCCTCGCGATCGCGCAGCTGCGATGTGGCAATTTCCACATTGTGATGGCGTACCGCTTCGTCCAGACGCCAGCGTCGGAACGGCGCGCCAACATCGATTGCACGCCCTTCCCACTCCAGACGGGTCTTGCCCAGCGTGACCTTCGCGGTTTCACGGATCAGGTCTTCCGTCAGGTCCATGATCTCGTTGTAGGTGGCATAAGCCTGATACAGCTCGAGCATGGTGAACTCGGGGTTGTGCCTGGTCGACACGCCCTCGTTGCGGAAATTGCGGTTGATTTCGTATACGCGCTCGATGCCACCGACGACGAGACGCTTCAGATACAGCTCCGGTGCCACGCGCAGGTACATGTCCAGATCGAGCGCGTTGTGATGGGTGACGAACGGCCGCGCCGTCGCGCCGCCGGGAATGGCATGCATCATCGGCGTTTCGACTTCGACGAAACGGCGCAGCGGGCTTTCCAGATAGTCGCGGATGCAGCGGATCATGCGCGAACGCAGGGCGAACACGCGCCTGGCTTCGGGAGTCACGATCAGGTCTACATAGCGCTGGCGGTAGCGCTGCTCGACATCGGCAAGCCCGTGCCACTTGTCCGGCAGCGGTCGCAGCGATTTCGTCAGCAACAGCAATTTGTCCACTTTTACCGAAAGCTCGCCGGTCTTGGTCCGCATCAGCGCACCTTCCGCACCGACGATGTCGCCGACATCCCAGGACTTGAATGCGTCGTAAACCTCGCCGACCGCGTTGGCCTGCACGAAAAGCTGGATGCGGCCGCTCATGTCCTGGATCTGCACGAAACTGACCTTGCCCTGGCCGCGCTTGAGCAGCATGCGCCCGGCAACCCTGACCCGTCTTGCGGCCGCCTCGATGTCCGCAGCATCCCTTGCCTCGAACTCGCTCTGCAGATCGCCGGCGAATGCATCCGGGTGAAAATCGTTCGGATAAGCCGGGCCATGGGCGCGCAGCGCGCGCAGCTTTTCGCGGCGCTCGGCGATCAGGCGGTTTTCGTCGTGGGGGAGGCTCTCGTCAGTCATTGCATTTTCCATAATGTCACATTGTGCGGGCAGAACCTGCTTCCAGACCCGATTTCAGGCTGGCCTCGATGAACTCGTCCAGATCGCCGTCCAGCACCTTTTGCGTGTCGGTGCGTTCGATGCCGGTGCGCAGATCCTTGATGCGCGATTGATCCAGAACGTAGTTGCGGATTTGGCTGCCCCAGCCGATGTCGGATTTGGTCGCTTCCACCGCGGCTTTCTCGGTATTGCGCTTCTGAATCTCCATCTCGTAGAGCTTGGCCTTGAGCATCTTCATCGCGCGGTCGCGGTTTGAATGCTGACTGCGTTCGGTCTGGCATGCCACGACGATGCCGCTGGGCACGTGCGTGATGCGTACTGCCGACTCGGTCTTATTGACATGCTGGCCACCGGCGCCGGAGGAACGATAGACGTCGGTTTTCAGGTCCGCCGGGTTGATCGTGATGTCGATGTCATCGTCGACTTCGGGCGAGACGAAGATCGAGGAAAACGAGGTATGCCGGCGATTGTCGGAATCGAACGGTGACTTGCGCACCAGACGATGCACGCCGATCTCGGTCTTGAGCCAGCCATAGGCGTAGTCGCCCTCGACGCGGAATGTCGCGCTCTTGATCCCCGCCACCTCACCCGCGGAAACTTCCAGCAATTCGGTTTTCCAGCCCTTGTTCTCGCACCAGCGCAGATACATGCGCAGCAGCATTTCGGCCCAGTCTTGCGCTTCGGTGCCGCCGGCACCGGCCTGGACGTCGACGAAGGCATTGTGCGAGTCCATCTTGCCGGAAAACATGCGCTGGAATTCCAGCGCTTCCACGCGTTGTGCCAGGGTCTCGACATCGGCCGCCACGGCCTCGGCCGTGCCAGCGTCGCTCTCGGCCTCGGCGAGCTGCAATAGTTCTTCCGCGCCAGCCAGGCCGTCGGTCAGGCTGCGGATGCCATGGACGATCTTGTCCAGCGTAGCGCGCTCCTTGCCGAGTTGCTGGGCGCGTTCGGGATTGTCCCAGACGTCCGGGTTCTCGAGTTCCCGCCCTACTTCTTCCAGACGTTCGCGCTTGGTGTCGTAGTCAAAGATACCCCCTAAGCGACGCGACGCGCGTCGAAAGGTCAATGATGCGGGTGCGAATCGGATTGGTTTCGATCATGAGGATTTTCTGGCCGCGCAAACCCCGCATGTTAGCAAAACAGTGCCTGCATGCCACCCGGGAGCAGGCGATGGGTCACTGAGCTTGTGCCGCCAACAGCGATACGGTTTACAATAAACGCGGGGTAGGCACGGCACAGCCATCGACCGAGAGGTTGCAGCATGCCAACCACCCCGGCGCAGTCGCGCGCTGAACCCCTGCATCAAGAAGCCAGGGACGCGGTCAGCAGCAAGCTCGATCAGGCCGCGCAGGCATTGAAGCGCCGAACGCTGGCTGAAGCTGAACGCATATTGATTGGATTGCTGGCGCTGGCTCCGCAAAATCCCGATGCATTGCGCCTGCTTGGCATATGCCAGCACGGACAGCGCAATTACGCAGCGGCCATGGTCACGTTGCGCCAGGCGCTTGCGGCGCGTCCGCATGACGCCATGATTCTCAATGATCTGGGCAGCGCGTTGTGCGACAAGGGCGATGTCGACGGTGCCCTTGCCGCCTTTCAGCGCGCCACGGAACTTGCGCCGAATCTGAAGACAACCTGGTTCAACCTGGGGAAAGTACTCAAGGATGACTTGCGCCCGCAGCAGGCGCAGGTTGCGTTCGAACGCGCCTTGCAATGTGATCCGGACTACGCCCCGGCCTGGGCGTCGCTCGGCGATGCGTTGAAGGCCATGGGAGACATCGAAGGCGCGGCTCATTGCTACCGCACCGGCCTGCGCTGTCCCGGACGGCCTGCGCAGATCTGGTATCACCTGGCCAACCTGAAGACGGTCCGCCTCACGTCGGAAGATGTGGATACTCTTCGCCGTGCTCTGGGCAGTCCCGCGCTTTCCGATGATGATCGCATTTATCTGGGCTATGCCCTGTCGAAAGCGCTGGAAGACCAGCAGCAATACGAAGCGGGATTCGCCGCCCTGCAGAACGCGAACCGGCTCAAGCGTCGCAGGGTATCCTGGGATGCGTCCGCCTTCAGCGCCGATATTGCCGCCATAGAAGCAGCGTTCCCCCGTCCCCTGACACAGACCGCGGCGGCAGACCTGGGATGCGAAGTCATCTTCGTCATCTGCATACCGCGCTCCGGTTCGACGTTGACGGAGCAGATCCTAGCGGCTCATCCCCAAGTCGAAGGCGGCAACGAGCTGACGCACCTGCACATGATCCTTTTCGAGGAGTCCGCGCGCAGAGGATGCGATTTTCCACATTGGGTCGCGGCAGCGACTGCAGCAGACTGGCAACGGCTCGGCGAACAATATCTTGCACGTACCGAACGCTGGCGCCGCGACAAACCGCGCTTCACCGACAAAGGGCTGACCAACTGGCAGTTCATCGGCGCTGCTGCCGCGATGCTTCCGGGCGCACGCTTCGTCAACTGCCGCCGCGATGCATTGGAAACCTGTGTGTCCTGCTACGGCCAGCTGTTTGCTGACGGAAGTGAATTCAGCTACGACCTGGCCGAACTCGGCGCCTACTGGCGCGACTACGACCGCTTGAGTCGTGCCTGGCTTGCGCTCTACCCAGAACGCATATTTGAACAGGTATACGAGAACCTGCTGACGGATCCGGAAACGCGGATACGCGAGCTGCTTTGCTTTCTCGATCTGCCCTTCAATCGGGCCTGCCTCGAATTTCATCGCGCCAAACGCGTTGTGCGCACCGCCAGCGCGGCCCAGGTGCGCCAGCCGCTGCAACCGGCCAGCGCGCGTGCGAGCCGCTATGGCGCCATGCTTGATCCGCTGCGCGCAGCATTGCGCATACCGTGATGTCCTGCCCGTGCTGCCGAGCATGGCCGCGCCGGCGTTTTCCACCACTCATACCGGTTGCCAGTGCCGGAGCAGCAACTGCAGGCGCTCGGTGCCCTGCCATTCGTCCAGGTCGAGGCTGAATACGGCGCGCAAACGCTCCGGCGGCGACAGCCCTTCGCTTGCATTGAACATGATTGCGTCGACCGCTTCCCGGCCGCCATCGGAGCGCAGTCTGAAGCGCATATGCTTCTCCGCCACCACTCGCCATGATTCCACGGCGAACACCCCATCGAACATCGGCTCGGCAAAGCCCTGCCCCCACGGTCCGGCATAGCGCAGCTGTCTTGCCAGGCCGAGCGAAAAGTC
Organism: Rudaea sp.; assembly: GCA_031291055.1. Lineage (GTDB taxonomy): Bacteria > Pseudomonadota > Gammaproteobacteria > Xanthomonadales > Rhodanobacteraceae > Rudaea. The sequence goes on from JARLJU010000362.1 coordinate 101,531, forward strand.
GTCAGTGCCGAGTTCGCCATCGGTCAGCAGGATCGCTTCCAGCGCCGCCGGCGCAATACGCTCCTGTGCCACCGCATCGAATGCTGCGGCGAAGGTTTCCACATCATCACGGCGCAGGCTCAGGCCTGCCGCCATCGCGTGACCGCCAAAACGCAGCAGGAGTCCCGGATGGCGCGCATCGACATCGGCAAGAGCATCGCGCAGATGAAAACCTGCAATCGAGCGCCCCGAAGCCTTGACCTCATTGCGGGCGTCGGTGCGATCGTCTCGTTCCATCGTTGCCGGCGCACAGGCAATGACGGGGCGGTTCAGCATTTCCTTGAGTTTGGACGCCACCAGACCAACAACGCCGTGATGCCAGCCCGGATCGAACAGCACTACGCCCCGCGGCAGCGCGGCGCGGCCACGGGACAAAGTCCATTTGTGCACCGCGTACTGGGCCTGCTCGACCATATCTGCCTGCAACTGCCGGCGTTCGGCATTGATCGAGGACAAAGTCTCGGCAAGCTCGCGTGCGCGCCCGGAATCGTCCGCAAGCAGACATTCGATGCCCAGACCCATGTCTTCCAGGCGTCCCGCGGCATTGATGCGCGGCGCGACGACGAAGCCCAGGTCGCTGGCCACAAGCCGCGCCGGATCGCGCTGGCCGCAGGCAATCAACGCCGTGATTCCGGCACAGCACCGTCCCGAGCGGATACGCTTGAGCCCGGCATCGACGAGGATGCGGTTGTTGCAGTCCAGTGGCACCAGATCGGCGACTGTGCCAAGTGCGACCAGATCGATCAGGCACGACAGATCAGGCTCCGTGATCCTTTGCTCGTCGAACCAGTGCTTCTCGCGCAGACGTGCACGCAACGCCAGCAGCAGATAGAACATCACGCCGACGCCGGCCAGGGCCTTGCTGGAAAATGCATCGCCAGGCACATTCGGATTGACGATGGCGTCGGCGCCGGGAAGCGTCGCACCCGGCAGATGATGATCGGTGACGATCACCTGCATCCCATGCGCTTTCGCCGCCGCAACACCGGCATGCGCGGCGATGCCGTTGTCGACGGTGATCAAGAGCTTTGGTTGCCGCTGCAACAATTCTTCGACGATCGCCGGGCTCAGGCCATAACCATGACGAAAACGGTTGGGTACCGCGTAGCCGAGGTCTTGCGCGCCAAGCAGGCGCAGACCGCGCACGGCGACCGCCGTGGCAGTGGCGCCGTCGGCATCGAAGTCGCCGACGATGATGATGCGTGCGCCGGTACGGATTGCATTTTCCACAAGTTCGCAAGCGCGCGCGATGCCACCCAGATCGCGCGGCGGCAACAGCGACGCCAGCCGATGCTCAATATCCCGCGGCGATACTACGCCGCGTGCGGCATACACCCTGCGCAGCACAGGATGCATTGATTCTGGCCATCCGCCAGCGTCGGCGCAAAGCGCACGCCGTTCGATGCGCGGCGGATTCATCGGCTGGCGACTGGCCGGGCCTTGCGCCAGAACCGCCAGCGGTGCAGCGGCTTTACCGTGGTTCGCGCGCCGTCGGCGAAACGCAGCGACAGTGTGTTCAGATAGCGGCGGCGCAACGCGGCATCAAGCGGCTGCAGCCACTGCTGTTCCAACACGGCAGGATCGCGGATATCCGCCAGGTCGAGCAGCAGCGTGTCGTGCACGTCGAAATCAAGAACCGCGAGCGGCTCAGGCGCCGCCACTGCCACGGTTGCGAGGCGCGCCAGAGCAATGACCACGTCGTCGCCGCTGCAGACACGCGTGAACGGCGAACGCACCCATTGCGGCAGCATGCCTGCTCCCCAGAACCACACGCTGGTCGCCGGCATCTGCCCCTGTGCAATGCGCCGGACATTGACCGGGTGATTGTGCAGGATCACCTGCGCTTCATTGAGCAGGTGTCGCCATTGGCGATCATTGTCGCCCCGTGGAAGATGGCGCAGCATATCGTCGCCGAGTACATCTTCCGGCTCGGCAAATTGCGGCAACCGGGATCCGGAGGGACAGCGCAGGTACCAGCGCGCTGGCGTTGCCGTTTCAAGCGGAAAACCAGCATCGCCGAACAGCGGCCGCAGCGCGCGCGCCAGCTGATCGCTTTCATCCTGCGACAAGTCGCCTATGGCGCTGGCGAGCATGCGCACGGTTACCGCATCTGCGACGGCATAGGCGGGATCGGCGCGCAGCCACAGGGCACCGGCAGCATCGCTGGAATCCATGCTGCGCGTCAGTGCCGCCGATGGCAGTGTCTTGCCGGTAAATTCGAAGCATTCGCGCAAGCCTGCTTCGCGACCGGCTTTCGCATCCGCCAGCGCGTTGCCGCGCGCGATCCAGCGTTCGAGGATCGCAGGCGATCCGACGGACTCGATGCGCGCCAACGCAGGCAACAGCAGAGTCAGCGCGGCCATGTGCGTTCAGCAGTCTTTACCGACGGGCGTCTGCAAGGCGTCACGCCTGATAGCGCACCGAAACAATCTCGTAATTTTTGGTGCCGTTTGCCGAGCGGAATTCGAAACTGTCGCCTTCGCTCTTGCCGATCAGGGCGCGGGCAAACGGCGAAGATACCGAAATCAGCCTCTGCTTGATGTCGGCTTCCAGATCGCCGACGATCTGATAGGTAACTTCTTCGCCGGAATTCTCGTCGCTCAGTTCCACCGTTGCTCCGAACACGATCCTGCCGTTCGGGTTCAGCCGGGCGACGTCGATCACTTCCGCATAGCTGAGTGCGCCTTCCAGTTCCTGAATGCGGCCTTCGACGAAACTCTGCTGGTCGCGCGCGGCGTGGTACTCGGCGTTTTCCTTCAGGTCGCCGTGTGCGCGGGCTTCGGCGATCGCGGCGATGATGCGAGGTCGCTCGACACTCTTGAGCCGCTCGACTTCCGCGCGCAGACGTTCGGCGCCCTTGGCCGTCATCGGGGATCGCTTCATGCTTGCAGTTCCTTGTGCAGCTGTTGCAGGCTGTGCACGTCGCCGTTGCCGCGGAAATCCAGAGAATGCAGCAGGGCGCGCGCGCCGGCGATGGTGGTGGAATAGGTGATGCGCTGTTGCAGGGCTTCGCGGCGGATCGAGAAAGAATCGGCAATCGCCTGCTTGCCCTCGGTCGTGTTGACGATGAACACGATCTCGCCATTCTTGATCAGGTCCACGATGTGCGGCCTGCCCTCGAGCACCTTGTTGATGCGTTCACAGGCGATGCCGTGTTCGGCGAGGAATGCGCTTGTACCCGAGGTCGCCACCAGCGAATACCCGCGCTTGATCAACTCGCGCGCCACCGGCAGCAGGCGTTGCTTGTCCGGATCGCGCACCGACACGAAAACCTTGCCGACCTTCGGCGGCACGATGTTCGCGGCCTCGTGGGCGCGTGCGAATGCCGCACCGAAGCTGCGGCCCACACCCATCACTTCACCGGTGGAGCGCATCTCCGGGCCGAGGATGGGATCGACGTTCTGGAATTTCAGGAACGGAAAAATCGCTTCCTTCACCGAATAATATTTCGGCACGATCTCACGGGTTGCGCCCTGTTCCGCGAGGGTGCGTCCGACCATGCAGCGCGCGGCGATCTTGGCCAGCGGCACACCCGTCGCCTTGGACACGAACGGCACAGTACGCGAGGCGCGCGGATTGACTTCGAGGATGAAGATCGTCTCGCCGCTGGCAGCATCGCCCTGGATGGCAAACTGCGTGTTCATGAGGCCGATCACCTTCAGTTCGCGCGCCATCTGCGTGACCTGCGTGCGCAGTTCGTCCTGGATTTTTGCCGACAGCGAGTACGGCGGCAGCGAACAGGACGAATCGCCGGAATGCACGCCGGCTTCCTCGATATGTTCCATGATGCCGCCGATCAGCACCTGCCCAGTGGCATCGGCAACCACATCGACATCGACTTCGACGGCGTTGTCGAGGAAACGGTCCAGCAAGACCGGCGAGTCGTTCGAGACACGCACGGCTTCCGTGATGTAGCGGCGCAGATCGGCGTCCGAATGCACCACCTCCATGGCGCGGCCGCCAAGCACGTAGCTCGGGCGCACCACGAGCGGGTAGCCGATCTCGCGCGCGAGTGCGAGGGCTTCATCCGGATTGCGCGCGGTGCGGTTCGGCGGCTGTCGCAGACCGAGCTTCTCGACCATCTTCTGGAAGCGCTCGCGATCTTCGGCCAGGTCGATCGAATCCGGCGACGTGCCGATCACTGGTACGCCATTGGCTTCAAGCGCGCGCGCCAACTTCAACGGCGTCTGCCCGCCGTACTGCACGATCACGCCCTTGGGCTTTTCCTTTGCAACGATTTCGAGCACGTCTTCAAGCGTGAGTGGCTCGAAGTAAAGCCGGTCCGAAGTGTCATAGTCGGTGGACACGGTTTCCGGGTTGCAATTGACCATGATGGTCTCGAAACCGTCTTCGCGCAGCGCCAATGCAGCGTGCACGCAACAGTAGTCGAACTCGATCCCCTGGCCGATGCGGTTCGGGCCACCCCCGAGCACGACGATCTTGTCACGCGTCGTCGGTTGCGCTTCGCATTCTTCTTCGTAGGTGGAATACAGGTAAGCCGTGGTGGTAGCGAATTCGGCCGCGCAGGAATCCACGCGTTTGTACACAGGACGCACGCCGAAAGCATGGCGCAGCTTGCGCATGGCGTTTTCGTCGGTTTCGAGCAACGCGGCCAGGCGTGCATCGGAGAAGCCCTTGCGCTTGAGCGCGAACATGCGCGCCGCATCGATTGCCGCGAGGCCGCCGGCCTTGACCTCAGCCTCGATCTCGATGATTTCGGCAATCTGGTCTAGAAACCAGCGGTCGATGTGCGTCAACGTGTAGATTTCTTCCAGCGACAGACCGGCCCGGAAGGCGTCCGCGACATAGAACACGCGATCCGGCCGCGGTTCGCGCAACTCGCGTTTCAGCGTGGCGATGTCGTCGACGCTGGTGAAATCCAGCTTGCCGGGATCGAGGCCGTCCTTCCCGGTTTCCAGTCCGCGCAAGGCCTTCTGCAGCGATTCCTGGAACGTGCGGCCGATCGCCATGACTTCGCCGACCGATTTCATCTGCGTGGTCAGGCGTGCATCGGCGGCGGGGAATTTCTCGAAGGCGAAACGGGGAATCTTGGTGACGACGTAGTCGATGCTCGGCTCGAACGATGCGGGCGTCTTGCCGCCGGTGATTTCGTTGCGCAATTCATCCAGCGTGTAGCCTACCGCCAGCTTGGCCGCGACCTTGGCGATCGGAAAACCGGTCGCCTTCGACGCCAGTGCGGACGAGCGCGACACGCGTGGATTCATCTCGATGACCACGACGCGACCATTTTCGCTGTTCACGCCGAATTGCACGTTGGAGCCGCCGGTATCGACACCGATTTTGCGCAGCACCGCGATCGAAGCGTCGCGCAGGCGCTGATATTCCTTGTCCGTCAGGGTCTGCGCCGGCGCCACCGTGATCGAATCGCCGGTATGCACGCCCATCGGGTCGAGGTTCTCGATCGAGCAGACGATGATGCAGTTGTCGGCGCTATCGCGCACGACTTCCATCTCGAACTCCTTCCAGCCCAGCACCGATTCCTCGATCAACACCTCGTGAACCGGCGACAACTCCAGCCCGCGTGCGACAATTTCCACAAACTCTTCGCGATTATAGGCAATGCCGCCGCCGCTGCCGCCGAGAGTGAAACTCGGGCGGATGATGGTCGGAAAACCGACTTTCGTCTGGGTTTCCAGGGCTTGATCCAGGGTCCTTGCGACTTCGGCCTTCGGGCAGTCCAGCCCGATCTCGATCATCGCGCGACGGAACAGTTCACGGTCCTCGGCCATGCGGATCGCCTCTCGCGACGCTCCGATCAGTTCCACGTTGTATCTTTCCAGAATGCCGCAATCGGCCAGGTCCAGCGCACAATTGAGCGCGGTCTGTCCGCCCATGGTCGGCAGCAGCGCGTCGGGTCGCTCCTTGGCGATGATGCGCTCGACCGTGGTGCGATTGATCGGCTCGATGTAAACCGCATCGGCGGTTTCCGGATCAGTCATGATCGTGGCCGGGTTCGAGTTGACCAGGATGACGCGGTAGCCTTCCTGCTTCAGCGCCTTGCAGGCCTGCGCGCCGGAATAGTCGAACTCGCAAGCCTGGCCGATGACGATCGGACCGGCGCCGATGATGAGAATCGAGCGGAGATCAGTTCTTTTTGGCACTACCGTCGCCTTTGGTCGGAGTTTCGGGCGGCGGCACCGGGATGCTCAGGCTGCGAATCGTGTTGGCAGGCACGGTCAAGTCGGTGCCCTCATCGAGCTTCATGTCGATCTCGGACTTCGTGTACTTGGTCAGGATGCCGCTGCGCACGGTACCGAGTCTGGTGTGCACCGTGATGCGCTTGCCGACTTGCGTTTCAAGGTCAGCGTAGGCGATCTCGCGCTGTGCCGGTTCCGGCGCGGCGCTGGTTTTCGTCGCGGCAGACGCGGTGGCGACAACACTTAAACCTGTCGACAGCGCACAAAGGAACGCCATGCTTGAAAACAGTGGGGCAATCTTCATTCCGTTACGCCGCGGCAACCGCGTGCGCCTCCATGAGGGCAATGAACCGATCGAAAAGACCGTCGACATCGTGGGGCCCGGGACTGGCTTCCGGATGGCCTTGGAAGCTGAACGCCGGAGCGTCGTTCAGGCGGATACCCTGATTGGAGCCGTCGAACAGCGAGCGATGCGTCACCTGCACGTTGCGCGGCAGAGTTGCTTCGTCGACGGCGAAGCCATGGTTCTGGCTGGAAATCATCACCCGGCCACTGCCCAGATCGATCACCGGATGATTCGCGCCGTGATGACCGAACTTCATTTTCAGCGTCCTGGCGCCAACGGCCAGGCCCAGCAATTGATGGCCAAGGCAAATGCCAAAAAATGGAATTTGCCGCTTTATGAACTCACGCGTCGCGGCGATGGCGTAGTCGCAAGGTTGCGGATCGCCGGGGCCATTGGACAGGAAGACGCCGTCGGGCTTCAACGCGAGCGCATCCGCGGCGCTGGTCCGCGCCGGCACCACCGTGACCGCGCAGCCGCGATCCACGAGCATGCGCAGGATATTGGTCTTGACGCCGAAGTCGTAGGCCACGACGTGATGCTTGACCTTAATCGGCGCAAACGCGGAGCGATCCAGATCGTAGCTGCCGCTATCGAAACGATAGGCCTCGCGCGTGCTCACGACCTGGGCCAGGTCCATGCCATTGAGCCCCGGGAAAGCCCGCGCCGCAGCCAGCGCGCGTTCCGCGGAAATTTCCCGGCCGGCGGCGACGCAGCCGTTCTGCGCACCACTGTCGCGCAGGATGCGCGTGAGCCGGCGCGTATCGATGCCGGCAATGGCGACAATGCCGTGGTGGCGCAGATAACCGTCCAGCGCCCCGGTACTGCGCCAGTTGCTGGCCAGGCGCGGCAGATCACGGACGACCAGACCCGCCACGTGCACGCGGCTGGATTCCTCATCCACGACGTTGCAGCCGGTGTTGCCGATGTGCGGATATGTCAGGGTGACGATCTGGCGCGCGTAGGACGGATCGGTGAGGATTTCCTGGTAACCCGTCATTGCGGTGTTGAACACCACTTCGCCAACGGTTTCGCCTTCCGCACCGATCGAAATGCCGCGGAAGATGCTGCCATCTGCGAGTACGAGTAAAGCCGGAATGTTCATTGCGTCGCCTGGGTTTTGGGGCGCAACCTGCAGGTGCAGAGCCACCCGCGGGCTGGCATAAACCGGTCCGTGGATTTGGGTTGCGGGCGAGTGCGAATGATACCGGGGCGCGCGGGGCGCTGTCCACCGCGACGCCGCGCTAGAATAGGCCCGAAACCTGCCGGATACGTTCCATGTCTGCTGTAGTCGCTCAAAAGCATGTGCCTGCGTTGTTCGATCCCTCTCATCTGGACAGCGCCGGCACAATTGTCCGCGACGCGCCGTTTCATTTTCTTGTCGCCAGCGGGCAATTGCCAGAAGCTGCGGCGGACGATCTGAAACGCGACTTCCCCAGATATGCCGGCGCGGGTTTTTTCCCCTACGAGGAAAAGGACTGCGGACCGAGCATGAACCGCCTGATTGCGGAGCTGACCGATCCCGCCGTTGCCAGCGCGGTGGGCGCGAAACTGGGTATCGGCAACCTGGGCCAGTATCCAACCCTGGTCACGCTGTGTCGCGCGTTGAACAAGCGCCACGGCACCATCCACACTGACAGCAGGTCGAAGGTCGCCACGGCCCTGCTCTATCTCAACGAGTCATGGCCGGATACCAGCGATGGTTGTTTCCGCTTTCTCAATCGCGTCGACGACATCGACGATCTGGCCGCGCCGGAGATCAAACCACTGTACGGCAATCTCGCCGTGTTCAAGCGTGCCGACAATTCCTTTCACGGGCACCTGCCCTACGAGGGCGAGCGCCGCGTCATCCAGGTGGCCTGGCTGACCAGCGCAGACGAGAAATTGCGCAAGACCCAGCGCGGAAAGCTGTCGCGCCTGTTCAAGAAACTCTTTGGCGGCATCGACCGGCGGCTTGGCGCGGGGCGCGACAAGAACGCTGCCCACCGCGACTAGGGGATGTGCGACCGCTTGCTTTGAGGCATGGCAGCGGTCGCTGCGCAGCAGCGCTACTCCACCGGCGCCAGCACCTGATCCAGCGTGTACATTCCGGGTTCGCGGTGGGCGAGCCAGATTGCCGCAGCGAGTGCGCCGCGGGCAAAGATATCGCGGTTGCCCGCACGGTGCGTGAGTTCCAGCCGCTCGCCATCGCCCGCAAAGATCACCGTGTGCTCACCGACGATGTCGCCGCCACGCAAGGCGGCAAAACCGATTTCGCCAGGGCTGCGCGGGCCGGTCTGGCCGTGGCGGGCGTAGACCGCGTGCCCCGCAAGCGCGTGACCGCGCCCATCGGCTACAGCATGGCCGAGCTCCAGCGCGGTTCCTGAAGGCGCGTCTTCCTTACGCTTGTGGTGCATTTCCACGATGTCGCAATCCCAGTCAGGCAGTGCTGCCGCCACCCGGCGCGCGCAGCGCAGCAGCATCGCTATGCCGAGACTGAAATTCGCCGCCCACAGCACCGGAATCGACTGCGCTGCACGCTCGAGCGCGGCCATCTGCTCGCTGCGCAGGCCCGTGCTGCCACTGACGAAGGCGACCCGCCGCTCAAGCGCCAGCGCCAGCGCACCGTCGAGTGCGACCGGCCCGCTGAAATCGACAAGCACGTCGACGGCGACATCGGGATCGAGTGAAGTGGAAAAATCGACATCGCGCTTGAGCGCGCCGAACACACGATCGAGCGGCTCGTCGGCGAGACCGGAGCCCGGCTTGACCAGGGCGCAACTCAGTCGCGCCCGCGTCGATTCAAGGACCGCGCGAATCACCGCCTGGCCCATGCGGCCGGCGGATCCATGCACGACAACGTTGACCGGATCGCTCATGCGGGCATCGTAGCAAAAGACAGAGCTGATGGCTGAGGGCAAAGGACTGAGGAAAAGTGCAACGCATTTTGCGTCGACTCACCCCAAAGCGCTGCTTTCAGGAAGTGACCCGCTCCCAGAACTGCTTGACGCCATCAAGCCAGGATGTAGCGCGAGGCGTATGTGCGGCGGAATCGCCGAAACTGGCTTCGAACTGTTCCAGCAGTTCGCGCTGTTGCTTGCCCAGCTTGACCGGCGTTTCGACCACAACACGGCAGATGAGGTCGCCGACATGGCTGTTGCGCACGTTGCGCACGCCCTTTCCGCGCAGGCGGAACGATTTGCCGGTCTGGGTCTCTGCCGGAATGCGGATCGTGGTATCGCCATCCAGCGTCGGCACCTTCAATTCTGCACCGAGTGCCGCTTGCGAGAATCGGATCGGCACCTCGCAGTGCAGGTCGTCGCGGTCGCGCTGGAAAATGGCGTGCTCGCGGACCTGGACTTCGACGTACAGGTCACCCGCCGGCGCACCAGCCGGACCCGCCTGGCCTTCGCCGCTCAGGCGGATGCGATCGCCGCTATCGACGCCTGCGGGAATCTTCACCGACAAGGTCTTGTCCTGCTGGATGCGACCTTCACCGCGACAGGTCTTGCAGCGATTCGTGATCACCTTGCCGGCGCCGCTGCAATGAGGACAGACTTGCTGGATGGAGAAAATGCCATTCTGCATGCGCACACGCCCGTGGCCGCGGCAGGTGGCGCAACTCGTGGTCTTGCCGTCGGCCGAACCCGAGCCCTCGCAGGAGTCGCAGGCGGCCAGGGTGGGTATGTCGATGCGTCGCTCGACGCCGAATACGGCTTCTTCCAGGTCAAGCTCGAGCACATAGCGCAAGTCGGCACCGCCACGTGTGCGGCCACGGCCGCCGCCCATGCCGAAGATATCGGAAAAGATATCGCCGAAAATATCGCCAACGTCGGCATTGAACCCACCACCGCGGCCCATGCCCGACTCGAACGCGGCATGACCGTGCTGGTCGTACAGAGAACGCTTCTGTGCATCGCCAAGGACTTCGTAGGCTTCCTTGGCTTCCTTGAAATGCGCCTCGCAATCCTTGCTGTCAGGATTGCGATCGGGATGATGCTTCATCGCCAGACGCCGGAAGGCCTTCTTCAGTTCCTCGTCCGACGCACCGCGTTCGACGCCCAGGACTTCGTAGTAGCAGCGCTTGCTCATGGGAATACGGACATGCTTATGGGGTTCGGCAATACGTGCCGCTCGATGCGCCGGTCGGGGACGATCCAGATGACCGCCACGACTGCGTACAGCACACACGACACTATGGGAGCAAAAAAAGCGAACGCAATGGCGACCAGGTAAATGATCGGCGAGAGAATTTCTTTCCGGTTGCCGGAAAGCGCACGCGCCAGCGCACCCTCAGCGCCCCCATTGCATCGAATAAGGCTGCGCACCAGCGGAATCCAGGACAGCGCCGTCATCAGCAGCACGCAACCGTAGAGCAAGGTAGGCAACGGTGCTGGAAACTCGCCGCGCTCGCCGTGCGCTTCATTCAGCCACGCGGTCGTGAACGGAAACAGCGAAATCCAGAACAGCATGTGCAGATTCGCCCACATCACCCTGCCGTTCACGCGCTCGACGAGGTGCATGAGGTGGTGGTGATTGTTCCAGTAGATGCCTACGTAGACAAAACTGAGCACGTAACTCAGGAACACGGGCCAATTGCCCAACAGCGCCGGCCATGTCGCCTCGTGCGGCGGCTTCAATTCGAGCACCATGATCGTGATGACTACGGCGATCACGCCGTCGGTGAAGGCCTCGAGTCTCCCCTTGTCCATCTCGCTTTCTCACAAAAACCGGGCCGCCCGTCGCAACACGGGCGGCGCAATTGTTTTTTCCGGCGTTGAGCCTCGCGCTCTCCATCGAGGCCCCAGCGGCGGCAGCTGATCCGTTGACGCTCAGGCGTCGATGGATAACTACTTCTTGTCCTTGACCTCGGTGAATTCGGCATCGACCACATCGTCCTTGGGTGCCGAGCCGCCCCCGGGCTGCTGCGCGCTGGCGTCACCACCGCCTGCACCCGCGGCGGCCGCAGCCGCCAGCGACTGCGCGGCTTTTTCCAGCGTGGCGATGCGCGACTCGATTGCATCCTTGTCTTCGCCTTTCATCACTTTTTCCAGGTCCGCAAGGGCCGCCTCGATCGCACCGATCTGATCCGGCACCTTGCCGCCGTGTTCCTTGATCGCCGCGCGCGTGGCGTGCACGAGTTGATCGGCCTTGTTGCGCGTGCCGACCAGTTCATGGAATTTCCTGTCGTCTTCCTTGTTCGCTTCGGCGTCGCGCACCATGCGCTGGATTTCTTCCTCATTCAAGCCGGATCCGGCCTTGATCTCGATGCGCTGTTCCTTGCCGGTTTTCTTGTCCTTGGCCGAGACATGCAGGATGCCGTTGGCGTCGATGTCGAACGTCACTTCGACCTGCGGCATGCCGCGCGGCGCCGACTCGATGCCGGTTAGATCGAACTTGGCCAGCGACTTGTTCGCACTCGCGCGTTCGCGCTCGCCCTGCAGCACATGCACGGTGACCGCGTTCTGGTTGTCTTCAGCGGTCGAGAATACCTGGGTATTCTTGGTCGGGATCGTGGTGTTCTTCTCGATCAGCTTGGTGAATACGCCACCCATGGTTTCGATGCCCAATGACAGCGGCGTCACGTCGAGCAGCAGCACGTCCTTGACCGTACCGCCGAGAACGCCACCCTGGATTGCGGCGCCGACGGCGACAGCCTCATCGGGGTTCACGTCCTTGCGCGGCTCCTTGCCGAAGAATTCCTTCACCGCGTCCTGCACTTTCGGCATGCGCGTCTGTCCACCCACCAGGATCACCTCGTGGATGTCGGATATCTTCAGGCCGGCATCGTTGATCGCGGTGCGGCACCGAGCGATAGTCGCCTTGATCAGATCATCGACCAGCGCTTCGAGCTTGGCTCGCGTCAGCTTGATGTTCATGTGCTTCGGACCGGAGGCATCCGCTGTGATGTAAGGCAGATTCACTTCAGTCTGATGAGCGCTGGACAGCTCGATCTTCGCGCGCTCGGCGCCATCCTTCAGGCGCTGCAGGGCCAGCGAGTCGTTCTTCAGATCGACACCGGAATCCTTCTTGAACTCGTCGACGAGATAGTCGATCAGGCGCTTGTCGAAGTCTTCACCGCCGAGGAAAGTATCGCCGTTCGTGGCCAGCACCTCGAACTGCTTCTCGCCGTCAACCTCGGCGATCTCGATGATCGACACATCGAACGTACCGCCGCCCAGATCGTACACGGCAATCTTGCGGTCGCCGCCTTTCTTGTCGATGCCGTAGGCGAGCGCTGCTGCGGTCGGCTCGTTGATGATGCGCTTGACGTCCAGTCCTGCGATGCGACCGGCATCCTTGGTCGCCTGTCGCTGCGAGTCATTGAAATACGCGGGTACGGTGATAACGGCCTCGGTCACCGGCTCACCGAGATAATCCTCGGCGGTCTTCTTCATCTTCATGAGGATCTTGGCCGAGATCTCCTGCGGCGAGAGCTTCTTGCCGTCAGCCGTCTCCAGCCACGCGTCGCCGTTGTCGTGCGCGATGATCTTGTAGGGTACGAGATCGAGATCCTTCTTCACTTCAGCATCGGTGAACTTGCGGCCAATCAGGCGCTTCACCGCGTAGAAGGTATTCTTTGGATTGGTCACCGCCTGACGCTTGGCCGTGGCGCCGACCAGCACTTCGTTGTCCTTGAACGCGACGATCGAAGGGGTGGTGCGATCGCCTTCCGAGTTCTCGATGACACGCGCCGTATTGCCTTCCATGACCGCGACGCAGGAATTGGTCGTGCCCAGGTCGATACCGATGATCTTTCCCATGTTTGCAATCTCCGAAATTTTTTAGCGGCCGCCGGCCGCGCATGGCGTGATAGTTGGGGTCGTTCAGGTCAATTCAAGCCTGCACCGATACGGGCCTGTCCGGTTAGGAATTCTGCGGCTTGGCAATGGCGACCAAGGCCGGCCGCAGCAGCCGATCGTTGAGCACGTAGCCTTTCTGCATGACCGCGACCACATCGTTCGGTGCCGCCAGCGGCGCATCGACGAGGGTCATGGCCTGGTGCTGTTCCGGATTGAACGGCTGTCCCAGTGGATCCAGCTGTTTCAGGCCATTGTTCTCGGCCACCTTGAGCAGGGCCTTGAGGGTCAGATCCATCCCGGAGCGCAACGCGTCAACATCGGCGGTTTCAGTCGCCAAGCCACGTTCCAGGCTGTCGCAAACCGGCAGCAGATCGCCGAGCAGGCGCTCGTTGGCGAATTTGCGTGCCTGTTCCACATCACGTTGCAGGCGCTTGCGCTGATTCTCGATTTCGGCACGCTCTCGCAGCAGCACGTCGCGCATCTCGCCCAGCTTCTTCTCGTATTCGACCAGCTTCTGGCCCAACTGGTCGGCGTCTTCCTGTACGGCATCGGCGCCAGGATGCGTGGGGTGGGACTGTGCAGGATCGGTGTTTTCCATAGCTTCTTCCATTTCAATCAGCCAACGGCGTCGTGCCGGTCAAGGCACTGCATTTTGCATCGGACATGAAAAGTTCGAGTCAGCGTGTCGAACCCTCCATGGTGTGCCTCCACGTTCGGCATCCATGCCTCACCCTCGGCTATGTGGCCTGCTGGGCCTGATTCAAGGCGTTGGAGACGATTTGCGCTGTCGCCTGCACCACCGGAATCACTCGCTGATAGGCCATGCGTGTCGGGCCGATCACGCCGAGCACGCCCAGCACGCGGCCCTCGACGCCATAAGGGGCGGTGATCAGGCTGCAGCCGTCGAGTGCGGTGAACCCCGATTCCTCTCCGATGAACAAGCGCACCCCTTCGGCACGCGAGCAGTTTTCCAGCAGCAGCAACAAGTCGCGCTTGCGCTGGAACGCCTCGAACAGTTCGCGCAGCCGGTCCATGTCCGAAAGTCCCTGCGATCCCATCAGATTGATCTGCCCGGCGACCAGCATGTCGGCGCCGCCCTGGTCGGGAAACGCCTGCTGGGTCACATCGATCGCCGCCGCCATCAACTGGCTCAGGCTGCGGCTGGTCTCAAGCATCTCGCGCTGCAGGCGCTCGCGGATCTCCGCCATGCGCAGCCCGGCAAAATTGGCATTCAGGAAGTTGGCGATCTGCTCCAGCTCGCTAGCCGAATAGGCGCGCTGTGTAGTCACAACGCGGTTTTGCACATCGTTGTCGGCAAAGACCAGGATAGTCAGAACTCGATTGCCGCCCAGGGCGACAAAATCGATGTGACGGAACGGAAATTCCTCGCGCTTTGGCACAGTAACCACGCCGACGAAATGAGTCACCTCCGACAGCAGCGCCGAAACCCCGTTGAGCAGGTCCTGGGTCGGCGCCTGGGTAGGCAATTCGCGCCTGAGTTTTTCGATCTGAGGCTCGTCCAGCGGCTTGAGTTCAAGCAGGCTGTCGACGAAGACCCGGTAACCCTGTGCTGTCGGTACGCGTCCGGCGGAAGTATGCGGCGCGGCCAGCAGACCGATTTCCTCCAGGTCGGACATCACGTTGCGGATCGTCGCGGCGCTCACGTCCAGTCCCGCATGACGGGCAAGCGTGCGCGACCCGACCGGTTGCCCGTCGGCGATGTACTGGGCGATGAGCGCGCGCAGGAGCTGGCGGGCGCGTGCATCGAGTTTCTTGTCGAAAAAGGAAGGCATGGTATCCGCGTTGCCCGAGAACGGGTGCGACGCTAGCAATCGCCCGTACCATGGTCAATATGGGTATCGCGCGCGGTTTCAAGCAAGGGTATGGGCACGAAGGCATTGCGTACTGGACTTGCGGCCCCTTTCCCCGTAGGCTTGCATCCGAGCGCAGGCCCGCCTAGCGCGCCGACCTTTTGGCGCAACGCACGACCCGCCCGCGCAGTCCGACTTTTTTCAACGCCATGCCCATGCCCGGTAGTTCCGGCGTGAGGCAAAGGTCAATCACCGTTAACTCGACGTAGTTCATGAGTGGCGGTGGGATGGCGAGTTGCGGGGTTCGCCTGCCGCGGTCGCACCTGGAACATTGCCGGTGCAGCCTCCGCCACGAAGGCGACGTTCACAAAGACGACTTTTTCCGATTCTCCACATTGCCGATTAATGTACATGGCTGCGTGAGCAGCGCGAACGCATGACGAACGAGCAGGCATGACCATCCAGACCGTCGAAAGTCTCGATCCCGAGACGACGGGCATCTTCACTCCAGTGCCGCAGCAGCAGGAAATGCCGCTGGCGATGGTGCGTGGCCAGCCGATGCTGCAGATGCCACAGGATCTGTACATCCCGCCAGACGCGCTGGAAGTCATCCTGGAGGCCTTTGAAGGCCCGCTGGATCTGCTCCTGTACCTGATCCGGCGCCAGAATCTGGACATCCTCGATATCCCGATCGCCGAGATCACGCGTCAGTACATCGACTACATCGATCTGATGCAGGACATGCGCCTGGAACTGGCCGCCGAATACTTGGTGATGGCGGCCATTCTGGCCGAGATCAAATCGCGGCTGCTGCTGCCACGGCCGCCGCAAGCCGAGAACGCGGAAGAAGATCCGCGCGCGGAACTCGTACGCCGCCTGCAGGAATATGAGCGCTTCAAGAAAGCGGCAGAAGACATCGAGACGCTGCCGCGGCTGGACCGCGATTTCAGCGTCGCCAGCGCCTTCGTGCCGGACAAGAACGTGATCCACCTGCCGCCGCCGGTGGAGTTGCGCGAGTTGCTGCTGGCGCTGAAGGACGTGCTCAAGCGCGCGGAACTCACCGGACGGCATGCCATCCAGCGCGAGGCCCTGTCCGTGCGCAATCGCATGAGCGATGTGCTCACCGCGCTTGGCGATGGCGAATTCCATCAATTCGAGCGCCTGTTCAATCCCGACGAAGGCCGGCTCGGGATCGTCGTCACCTTCCTTGCCTTGCTGGAACTGGCAAAGGAACATCTGATCGAGATCATGCAGAGCGCACCGCTGGCACCGATCTATCTGAAATCGCTGGCGGTTGCGGCATGAGCGCGGCCGACCCTGATCACGTAAATCAAGAAGGCAGCGACCGACGGCTGCGCATTTGGATAGACGGCAACCATTGACCATGATCGAATTCACCCAGCTCAAACGCATCGTCGAAGCGGCCCTGCTGGCAGCGGCGCAACCGCTGTCGCTGCCGCAGCTCTCGGCGCTGTTCGACGAAACCCAGACACCCAGCCACGACGATCTGGCCCGCGCACTCGATGAACTTGGGCAGGATTGCGCTCACCGCGGCGTCGAGCTGCGCGAGGTGGCTTCGGGTTTTCGCTACCAGATCCGCGAGGATGTACACACCTGGGTCGCGCGTCTGTGGACCGAGCGCCAGACCAAGTATTCGCGTGCGTTGCTTGAGACGCTGGCCCTGATCGCCTATCGCCAGCCGATAACGCGCGGTGAGATCGAGCAGATCCGCGGTGTGGCCGTATCCACGAACATCATCAAGACCCTGGAAGAGCGCGAATGGGCACGGGTCGTCGGCTACCGCGATGTGCCCGGCAAACCCGCCCTGTTCGGCACGACGCGCACCTTCCTGGATTACTTCAATCTCAAATCCCTGGACGAATTGCCGCCCCTGACCGAAATTCGCGACATCGAAGACTTCGACCCGCAACTGACCCTGGGGCCGGTGGCGATGAATCGGGCAGAGCCGGAAGAAGAAGTGGAGCACGCAATATCCTCCACATTGCACGACAATTCCCACGACACCGCGGCGAACGCGGCGCCCGCTTCCCTCCCCGCCCTTGATGGCGCACCCGACACCAACGCAGCATCCGATACCGATGCCGCCGCCCCGGAGCACTCCGCATGAACGCGCCCACGCGCACCCTGCTTACCCTGAAACGCCCGCACGGTGATTTACCTGCCGTCGAGGAACGCCTGCACAAGGTGCTGGCTAACGCCGGCCTCGGCTCGCGCCGCCTGCTTGAACAGCGCATCGAAAGTGGCGAGGTGAAGGTCAACGGCGCCGTCGCTGAACTTGGCTCCAGCGTACGTGCCGGGGATCGCGTGGAGCTGGATGCCAAACTCTTCGTCGCCGTCAACGACAGCGCCGAACATGCACAGGTACTGGTCTTTCACAAGCCCGAAGGTGTGGTCACGACCCGTGACGACCCGGAAGGCCGTCCGACCGTGTTCGAGCAGCTGCCGCGACTGAAGGGCGCGCGCTGGATCGCCGTTGGTCGCCTGGACATCAACACCACCGGCCTGCTGCTGCTTACCACCGACGGAGCGTTGGCGCATGCGCTGATGCATCCGAGCACCGAGATCGAACGCGAATACATCTGCCGCGTGCACGGCGAAGTCACCGACGAGGCACTGGAACGGCTGCGCAGCGGTGTTGAACTCGAGGATGGCCCGGCGAAGTTCGAGGACCTGGCCGTCATCAGTCGTGGCGACAGTCATTCCTGGTTCCGCGTCGTGATCCGAGAAGGCCGCAATCGCGAAGTCCGGCGGATGTGGGAATCCCAGGGCCTGATGGTCAGCCGGCTCAAGCGCGTGCGCTACGGCAACATCGAACTGCCACGCGGCCTGCTCAAGGGTCATAGCGAGACACTCGACGCGGCTTTGGTGAAAGCCCTGCGTACACTGGTCGGCGCGGCCGATCCGGAGCCGACGCTGACCTTGCAGCCAGTCATCGGCCAGCGCCGCGCGAGCAAACCGACGAACGAATTCCGTCCCGCGCCGCGCACGCAACAGGCATGGACGGGTACCTACAACGAGGAGGCACGGGAAATCCGCGCCTACGACCGCATCCGCGAGGACAAGCCGTTCACAAGGCCGGGCGGCCGCGGCAAGCCCGGCGGCGGCAAGCGCAAGCCGCAGCGGGGCAATGCGCCACACGCGCAGAGTCGCGATCCCCGCGCAGCCGGTCCGCGCCCGCCACGTCGCGGCGGTCCGCGCGGTGCGCCGGGCCAGGCACAGATCGGCGTCTATCAGCCGCCGCGTCCGTGGGCCGCCGGCGACAACAACGGTCCGCGTCCGCCGCGTCGCGGCAAGCCGCGTCCCGGTGGTCCCGGGACAAATCCAATAGGCGAGCAGCGCGGGCCGCGCCGGCCTCAAGGTCAGGGCAAGCCGGGCGGCTGGAGGCCACCGGTAACGGGCGCCTACGGTGAACGCAACGAACAGCAGCAGCGCCCGCGCCGTCCAGGCATGGGACAGCGGGCCAACCCAAATTCGGTCTACGCGCCGCGGGGCGATCAGCAGCCGCGACATCCCAATGAAGCCTTGCCGCGCGATGACATCGGCAACCGCATGCCGACGCAGGACAATCGTCCGCGACGTCCGCCGGGCGGCAAGCCGCGTCGGCCTCAGCGTTGACTATTCGAGGCTTGCCGACGGGCGGTTGTTGCCTGCAGGCCGGTGCCGCATCACGATGCGGCACCGTTGCAGAAATGTATACCGGGCGTTCCTTACACGTTCAAGTGGGCGGTCAGTCGAGCTTGAGTGCCTTCTTGTCGCCCTGACGGCGTTTCTGTTCCTTGGCCTGATAGTCGGCCACGCAGCTGTCGCGCTTGACCATCACACAGTCCAGATAGTCGGTGATCTCGACCAGGGCAGCACGGATCGCCTTGCCGGTGGGTGTATTTTCTTCATGGGCAAGACTGCCACCGAAGCTGCCACGGGACACGCCGACCGCAATGCCGCTGCTCTTGCTGCGGCCTTCGACCGTGCGCGAGAAATCCACATCGCCAGTGGTCGTGTTGATTACGCGCAGATCCACCGCCAGATAAGCCTCGCTGGACTTGCCACCCAGACCAATGCCCTTGAAGCTCAGACCGCCCCCGGTGCTCGAGGTATTTTCCTGGTATGCGGTGACCGTGCCCGTGATCAGGTATTGAGCGCCCGTCAGTTTGCCAATCTTGGCGCCGGTACCCGAAGCCACGCGTCCGGAAGCGGCAAGATTCTGCTCTTCCAGCACGTTCTGCATCTTCTGCCTCTCAACGACGCGAAAGTCGCCGCTTGAGGACAACTCGTTCGACAGCATCCCCGACAGTTCCCAGCCAACGCCACCCTGCCACCAGGCGGCGGCCGATTGATTGGTGAATTCGGCCACGCCTACCACCGGGCGACCGTCGCCGGCCGCAAACGCACTGCCAGCCGCGGCCGCCCCCACCATCGCCAACGCAACGCCTAAAACAAGCTTCTTCATGATTTACTCCCCGTCAAAATGGATTCGATACTCGCCACCGGAATCGCACGTCGTAACGATCGGCGCCATTCTAGCCACGTGCGCTCGCAAGATGCCAGCGGACACGTCAAGACCGCGTGTGCGCGCCGGCGCCATGCCGCCTCGCGAAGGATATAAACGCCGAACGGGTCACATTGAGAACATCGACAGGTGCGCAATCCGGCCAGCCTGGGGAAAACCTGACGCGCCGCACCAGGCACAACGCGATTAACGCGATCGCAACAGGCGATTAACCAGCCGCACATATCACCTGCGTATTCTGTGCGCTCGCAAACCAAGGATGTCCTCATGCGCAGCATACGTGTCACGGAAACCAAGGTACTCGGCTACAGCATCGAACGGGTGGACGTATACGACGACGTCGGTCTGCTGCGCTCGACACGTCATGAAGTGCTGTGTCCGCAAACCGGCGCAGTCGTGGGCAGCCACACCAGCCGGCGTGAAGCCGAGCGCTTCGTCATCGCGCTTGAGTTGAACGGTTCGGCCGCAACGGGTCATTCGCGCCAGGGCCTGGCCGCCTGAGCCGGATCAGGGCATCAGACTGAAATCGTCTGCATCCATCCACGCAGGAAAACGCTCGCGGTGCGCCGCGAGCGAGGCCGGATCCAGGGTCACCGTGACCACCTGTTCCTGCGCGCCGAGTTCGACCAGCGGTTGGCCGAGAAAATCCAGCACTGCACTGTCTCCGGCGTAGTGCAGGTCGTTGCCGTCGACACCGACACGATTGACGGCGGCGCAATAGCTCAGATTCTCGATCGCGCGCGCGCGCAGCAGCGTGCGCCACGCGTAGCGGCGCGGCGATGGCCAGTTGGCGACGAAAATCAGGAGGTCATAGTCGAAGCGCCCGGCGTCACGGTCGTAGCGGTTGCGCGACCACACCGGAAAACGCAGGTCATAACAGACCATGGGGCAGATTTTCCAGCCCTTGAGGTCGACGGTCAGGCGATGTTCGCCGCCACCGTAACGCTCGTGCTCGCCGGCCATGCGGAACAAATGGCGCTTGTCGTAAATATCGAATTGCCCGCTGGGCCGCATCCAGACCAACCGGTTGTAGCAGCGTTCGCCTTCCCGGATCACGATGCTGCCGGTGACCACGGCATCGACGTCCCGGGCCAGCGTCTTCAGCCACGCCAGACTTTCGCCCTGCATGGTTTCAGCGTTGCCCAGGGTTCTGTTGGTGAAACCGCTGGTGAAGGTCTCCGGCAAAACGATCAGATCGCTATGGCCCTGGAGCGACTTGACCAGGGTGCCGTAGTAGTCGCGGTTTCCGGGCAGGTCGTGCCAGCGGGTGGCGCCCTGCACCAGCGATATTCTCAGCGGCAGTTCGGGCTTGATCACAGCCGGCATAGTCGTTCTGCCGCCGCCACCAGGGTATCGTCGCTCTTGGCGAAGCACAGGCGCACGAGGCGCGCTTCCGGGGGCGTTTCGTAGAACGCCGATACCGGGATCGCCGCAACGCCGGCCTCGAGCACCAGCCACTCGCAGAAACTCAGGTCGTCCTTGTCGGAAATCGCGGAATAGTCCACGAGCTGGAAATAGGCGCCTTTCACCGGCAACAGCTTGAATCTTGACGCGGCCAGAAGTGCACGGAAACGATCGCGCCTGGCCTGATAGAACGCCGGCAGATCCAGGTAGTGCTGCGGGTCGCGCTCCAGCGCATCGGCGAATGCCCATTGCGCTGGATTGAACGTGCAGAACGTCAGGTACTGATGCACCTTGCGGAATTCGGCACTGAGCTGGGCCGGCGCGATGCAGTAGCCGATCTTCCAGCCGGTGCAATGATAGGTCTTGCCGAATGAGCTGACGACGAAGCTGCGCGCAACCAGTTCCGCGTGACGCAGCACGCTCTGGTGAGCCAGTCCGTCGAAGATGATGTGCTCGTATACTTCGTCCGAAAGTATAAAAATATCCGTGCCGCGGACGATTTCCGCCAGCGCATCCAGATCGCCCGCATCGAGCACCGCACCGGACGGGTTGTGCGGCGAGTTGATCATGATCATGCGCGTCTTCGCCGTCACCGCGTCCTTCACCCGCTGCCAGTCGACGGAAAAATCCGGCAGGCGCAGCGGAATATGCACGGCGCGTGCGCCGGCCAGCTCGATTGCCGGCTCGTAGCTGTCGTAGCACGGATCGAGCACGATCACTTCCTCGCCGGCATGCACGACCGCCGCGATTGCCGCGAACAGCGCTTCGGTGGCACCGCTAGTGACCGTGATTTCGTTGTCCGCGCTGACTTTGCGGCCGTAGAGTTTTTCCGCCTTCAACGCGATCTGCTCGCGCAGTTTCGGCACGCCGGTCATCGGCGCGTATTGGTTCCTGCCGGAATTCATCGCCGCGGCGAGAGCGTCGCGCAGCGACTGCGGACCGTCGAAATCCGGAAAGCCCTGCCCCAGATTCACCGCGTTGTGCTGCGTCGCCAGCTGCGACATCACGCTGAAAATCGTCGTGCCCACCTTGGGCAGCTTGGTCCGGATCTGCATCGTGCCTCACGGTTTGGATGGCCAAACAAGGCCAGATACTAGCACGAACCCCATGCTGGGCGGCTGGCATATGCACCACCGCCGCGGCATATGCGATAGTCGACGCTTGCAGACCTGCCGGAATCTCGACATGCACGATCGATCGACCGCGTTATGTGCCGCCATCACCACGCTCCTGCTCGCACTCGCTGGCAACGCATGCGCGCTCGATCAGGCTGCGTCGGACCCCGGCATAGTGAAGGCGGAACAGGCATTCGCTGGAGTTGCCGACGAGTTTTTCGATGGCTTCTATTTTCCCACCAATCCGACCACGGCCACGCAAACCGGTATTCATGCCTACGACAGCAAGCTGGAGGACTACAGCCGCGCCGGCGTCGATCGCCAGGTGCAAGCACTGCAGGGCTTCGACAAACGCGTCACCGCGATCGATCCGAAAGCGCTCGATGAAACGACCAGGGGCGATCGCGATCTGGTGCTCAACTACATTCATGGCAGCTTGTTGACCCTGCAGACGATCCGACCCTGGGAAAAGAATCCGGACACGTATTCCAGCGGCATCACCAATTGCGCGTTCGCGATCATGGAGCGAAAGTTCGCGCCCCTGCCGGAACGGCTGCACGCCTTGATCGAGCGCGAAAAGCTGATGCCGGCCGCGCTGCAGGCTGCGCGCGGCAATCTGAAGAATCCACCGCACATCTATACGGAAATCGCGCTCGAGCAACTGCCGGGGCTGATCAGCTTCTTCCGGCATGACGTACCTTCGGTGTTTTCCGAGGTGGGCGAGGTAGAACTGAAAAAACAGTTCGCTGCGTCCAATGGCGCCGTGCTCAAGGCGTTGGGCGATTATCAGACCTGGCTGAAGACCGACATCCTGCCAAACTCAGACGGTGATTTTCGCCTTGGTGCCGACACGTACCGCAAGAAGCTGTTGTTCGATGAAATGGTGGATACGCCGCTCGATGCACTCATCGCGATCGACATGAAGAACCTGCAGCGGAATCAGGCGGAGTTCGCACGCGTCGCGAAGGAAATCGATCCGGAGAAAACGCCGCAACAAGTGCTGGCGGAACTCGCGGCGGACCATCCTGGTCCGGCTAAGCTGCTCGACGCCTTCCGCGCGACATTCGATGGCCTGACCCGCTTCATCAGGGAAAAGCGGATCATCACGATTCCTTCCGACGTGCGCCCGATCCTTGAGGAAACACCGCCGTTCATGCGCGCAACCACATTTGCGTCGATGGACAACCAGGACCCTATGAAGCCGTCGCGCAGGAAGCTTACTTCAACGTCACCCTGCCCGACCCGAAATGGGACAAGACGCGCACGGACGAATTCATGGCCCAGTTCAATTATCCGGTGATCAGCAGCATTGCCGCGCATGAAGCTTACCCCGGACATTATGTCCAGTTCCTGTGGATGCACGATATCCATGACCGTGTCCGCAAGTTGCTCGGTGCGAACACCAATGTCGAAGGCTGGGCACACTACTGCGAGCAGATGATGCTTGACGAAGGCTTGGCGCAATCGGTCTATCCCAACGACATGCGCCGGCAGAAACTGCTGCGCCTCGGCCAGTTGCAGGATGCGCTGCTGCGCAATGCGCGTTTCGTCGTAGGTATAAAATTACACACCGGCCAGTTCGGTTTCGATCAGGTCGTGGACTTCTTCGTCAAGGAAGGCTACCAGTCACGGGCGGTCGGGCTGGTCGAGACCAAGCGAGGCACGGCGGATCCCACCTACCTCTATTACACGTTGGGCAAACTGCAGATCCTCAAGTTGCGCGCGGACGTGGAAGCGCGGCAGGGCAAGGCATTCAATCTGGAAAAGTTCCACGACAGTTTCATGCAGCAGGGCTTTGCCCCGATCAGGATTGTACGTCACGCCCTGCTGCATGATGACTCGCCTACCCTCTGAATTGGGCCAATTTCCTGCTCACGGTGAGGCGACAACCAGCACTCTGAAACTTCCGTCCACGACCGCTGGACGCGGATGCGGCTGTTCGGCGGTCGGCGCGGGCACCGGTCCGAATTCGGCCGCAACCAGATAGACGTTATGGTTGGCTGGGTTCAGCGCCATCGTGCGTGCACTCTTCTGCGTATCTACCGAAGCCAGCACGCGATAGTTGTCGGCACTGTCTTCGTGGATGACGGTCAGGGTTCCGTCCTGGCCGTTGGAACTGAAGACCAGGCCACGCCCTGCGTCGAAGGCGGCAGCGTCCGGCCCTCTGCCGATGGCGACACTGGCGACATGCTTGCCCGTCCTGGCGTCGGTGACGGCCATCCGGCCGTTCTGGCAGACCGAGAACAGACGCTGGTGCGCGCTGTCCAGCGCCAGGCCGGAAGGCTCCTCGCAATCCGTGAGCTTCCACGTGGCAACAACCTTGTTGGTGTCCGAATCAATGCTTTTCAGCTCGCTCGTGTCCTCGATGTTCACGAAAACCCGGCCATGGCCATCGCTCGCTGCAAACTCGGGCTTGCCGCCGGCGGGAATGCGGGCAATCAGCCTGGCGGAGACGGGATCGATCACGGTCACTTCCTTGCTGCGCCCGTCGAACGCAAACAGATGTTTGGAATGCGCATCGAACAAAAGCGCATCCGGATTCTGTCCACCGGCTGGAAACGTGCGCACGATTTTCAGGGTTGCCAGGTCAAATTCGGTGATGGTGTTGGCGCGGCCATTGCTCGTGTAGCCATGCCCGAGCGCCGGCACGAGGACGATTGCATGCACCCCTTGCGTGTCGGCGATCGTGCCCAGCGCCTTGCCGTCTTCGGTGTCGATCACCATCACGCGGTCGGAACGGCTGATGAAAAGGCGATGGTGATCGGCATCCGCCGTCAGGTAGTCCCAACCGCCGGGCTCGCCGACATCGAAATGCTTGGCAACCTGGTAGTCGTATCTGGCATCGGCGAAGGCGGTCGTCTGGGTCAACGCCAGCGTTGCAAACAGGGCAGTTGTCAGCAATTTCACGATTGTGATCTCCATATGCGGGAAATGGGATGAATTCGCCGGTTTCATGGCGTGGACGCGGGAAGGAATCGCACCTGGACGCGTTGCCCGACACGCAGATCCGATTCCGGCAGATCCAGAATGCATTCCACGTCGCGTGCATCGACCGATTCCTGTCCTTCCTCGCTGAACTTGCTCGGCCCGAAGACATCGCCAATGCGGGCGACGCGGGCGGGATAGGTCTTGCTGGCGTCGGCCTCGGAGTATACTTGTGCACTCATGCCGACCTTGATCTTGGCGACGAAACCTTCGTTCAACTCGGCGCGCACGATGCGCGGACGATCCGGCAGCAATTCCATGAGTGCCGTCGCGACCTGCGCCGAGACTGCATCGCCCACATGCACGTTGTGCGCGACGATACGCGCGGCCACGGGCGCGCGCAGGCTGCGCACGTCGACTTCATATTGGGCCTGCCTGATTTTCTGCCGCGCCGCTGCGCTGCCCGCATCGGCAACGGCAATCTCGGCATTGAGCTCGGCCAGCGCCTGCTTCGCGTCGTCGGCCGCCTGGCCGGTCGCGGCACCGGCCTGGCTGGCTTCGCCCACGCGCGAGGCGCGTTGCTCCGTGCCCGGCAACTTCGCGCGCAACAGCGCGCGCTGAGCATCGGCCTGGGCCAACTCGGCCTTGGCCATATCGACGGCGATCTTGGCCTGGACGGGATCAATTTCGACCAAGACATCGCCGGGTTTGACCATATCGCCAACCGCGCCATGCACCTGTGACACGACGCCGTCGCGCGTGGCAACCACGCGGACGATGCCGCCTTCGACATCGACCTTGCCGCGCGCGATGGCGACGAACGCGTGTTCCGCGGGCGCAGCCGGCGGATGCTCCGGGGCCGCCTTGCCGCAGGCGCCGAGCAGCAGGGTCAGCGCGAAGACGCCGGGCAGTTGGCGATGGTCGAATCGGATCATGAACCGGCTCCGGTGGAAACTCTGGGGAGCGACTGCGCGCGTTGGCTGCCGCTGATCTCGTCGCTGAGAATACGCCCGTCTTCCATGGCGACGATGCGGTCTGCATCGACTGCCAGGCGCGTATCGTGGCTGACGCAGACCACGGTCGCGCCAAAGCTGCGTGCCACACGATGCAAGGCATCGATTACATTCTTGCCGTTGACCGAATCCAGTGCACTTGTCGGTTCGTCGGCGAAGAGGAATTGCGGCTTCTTGGCCAGTGCCCGGGCGATGGCGATGCGCTGTTTTTCGCCGCCGGACAATTCGATCGGACGCGAATGCAGGCGCGAAAACAGGCCGACTTCCTCCAGCGACGCCATCGCGCGATTGCGCGCCACGTGCTTGGGTAGGCCCAGGTATTCCAGCGGCAGCATCACTTGCTCAAGCGCAGTCAGGGCCGGAAAAAGATTGAATCCCTGGAACACGAAACCGGTATGTTCCAGACGAAAGCGCTCAAGATCGATGCGGGATTTTTTCCACAAATCCTCACCGAGCGCGCTGACCTGCCCGGAATCCGGCTTGAGCAGGCCGCTCAGTATCGCCAGAAGCGTACTTTTCCCCGAGCCGGACGGGCCGAGCACGAGGGTCAACTCGCGCGGCTGCAGGCTCAGGGAAACATTCTGCAGCACGCGGGTCTGGATCTGCCCCGTGGTATAGGTCTTGGCAATGGCTTCGGCGACAAGGGCAGTCATGTCATCAGCGCAGCAGGTTCGCCGGCTCCAGATGATTGATCACGCCGGCCGCGAGCAGACCGGAGATCAGCGCGATCGACATGACCAGGACCATGCAACAGGCGCCGGCAAGGGCGTTGAATACGATCGGCACATCCTGCCCCGCCGCGAGCAGCAGGATGGCCATGCTGAAGGCACTGCCGATCAGCACGCCGACCATGCCGACCCAGAATGCCTGTTCGAGAATCACACGGCGCAGCGCGCTCAAGCCAGCGCCGAGCGCATTGAGCATGGCGTATTCGCGTACCGAACTGGCCACGGCGGCAAACAGGGTCTGGCTGGTGATGACGACACCGACGATGAACACGACCAGGGCCAAGAACAGGAAGCCGAGACCGGCGCCGGTTTCAAACATCCAGTAGGTGGCGGCGTTGTAGGCGAAGCGGTCGCTGGTCCATACGGCAAAGTGGTGATTTGCGCCCACTGCGGCGAGGCGATCGCGCACGGCGGCCGCATCCGCGTCGGGACGCAGGCGCGCGACGTAGTAAGCCATCTTGTCGCGATCGGAGGAATCGTTCAGCCGGTAGGCGGTCGCCAGCGAAGTCACGATGTTGACGCCGCCGAGCGCGCGCAGGCCGATGGCCGCGGCAACGATCCTGACGCGGTGGCCGTTCAATGTCGCCGTGCCGCCGATATCCAGGCCAAGTTTGCCCAGATCCGCGGCATCGACGATGACGCTATCCGGCACAATCAGGGCAGCGCGTTGCTGCATATCGAGCACATGCGCGAACATCAAACCCTGTGGCTCGGTATCAATGCCGGAAATGAACACTGAAACGCTGCCGCGTTCGATCGGCCCGCGCCAATCGCCATCCAGCCACTGGAACGGCTCGACTTGCACGACCGCGGGATCCATGCGCAGCCACATCTCGGTATCACGCGGGACCGGCCGCCCGAGTTCGACGCTTTGCGTGCCGGGGTAGCCTGCCCAAAGCTGGCCGGCGGACCCCGTCACGTACACGCCGGCGCTGCTGAAAATTCCAAACATCAGTGCGGTCATCATCAACAGCAGCAAGCCGGAAAATGCCACGGCCAGCGCAGCCGGGAGGAACTTCCGCCATTCGTAGATCAGCGTCTTGCGCGCCAGGGCGGCCATTACCGCGGCACCGCGGCCAGTGGTGGAAGCACGCCACCGAACGCCTTGTACACCGCGATATAGGCAAGCGCGCGGTCACGCAGTGCCGCGATCCGGCCGAGGCGCGCTTCGGCCAACGCAATCCCCGCCGAGCTTGTCTCCAGGCCATCGCCAAGGCCGAGCCGCTGCAAGGTCCGCGCCGACGCCTGCGATTGCTGCGCCAGCGCGACCGAAGCTTGCGCATTGTCCAGGCGCGCCGTCCTGTTGGCGAACTGAGCCAGCGCCGCTTCCGCTTCCGCGACGCCTTCGAGCACTGCTTCGCGATAGGCGAGCACGCTCGCCGACAAAGCCGCCTCGCGTGCACCGACGACATCGCGGCGTGCGCCCCAGTCCCATAGGGGAATCTGGATGTTCGGACCCAGAAGCGGTACCGCCCTGTTCGGATGATCCACATCTCCAGTGATGCTCGTCGATGAAATCAGCGTTCCAACCAGACCGAGCTTCGGAAACAGGTCCGCGCGCGCTATGCCCAATTCCCCGGCCGCATGCAGAGCGTTCTGTTCGGCTCGCCGGATCTCCGGCCGCGTGCGCACCAGATCCGCCGGTGCCTGGTGGATATCCAGCGCAGGCAGTAGCGGTTGTCCGGCTCGCAGCGACCAGCCTGCATCTGGTTCGGCAGTGCCGAGCAGGACCGCCAAAGCCTGCATCGTCTGCTGCATGCTCAAGCCGGGCTCGCCTGACTCGGCAAGGGCCTGCTGCAGGTCGGTGCGTTCATGATCGACTTCCATCTGCGACGCCATGTGCGTGCGCAGACGCGTCTGCATCAACTCAACACGCCGGCGACGTTGCGCGACGACCTCGTCGAGAATTTCCGCGCGAGCCTGGGCGGCGCGCAGTTCGACATAGTTCTTCGCCACCTCGGCAATCACTGAAACGCGCGCCGACGTCGCATCAACGATTGCCGTGTTCACATCGGCCGCTGCCATGCGCGCGCTGCCCTGCGATCGTCCGAACAGACCGAATTCCCATTCGGCATCAAAACCTATTTCCAGGTATCCCGTCGCGGCGCCCGGGGCGGTTTCCTCGTAGACGCGGAAATTCAGGTTCGGCCAGAAATCGGTCCGCGCTCGATGCTGCAGACGGCGCGCCGCACGCAGTCGCAGCTCCGCCACGGCGATGCCGAGATTGTCCTGCAACGCCCGATCGACCAGCGCGTCCAGCGTGGCGTCGCCGAAAGCGTGCCACCAATGTTGCAGATCAGGTTGCAATCCGTTTGCAACGGAGGCTCCGTCAGTGCGCCACGTTTCCGGTGTCTGGTCGGGTAGCGTCGGCAGCGACGTATGCATCGTGCATCCGGCAACCGCAGCAACGATCGCCAGCAAGAGTGTCCGCTGGGCAATTCCTCGAGGCGGCGTTGTCCGGTCTTTTCGGGGTCCTGGCTTCATTCCGCCAATCATAACGGTTCGCCGATCAGCGGAGGCGCCGGCGACGTGCCTTCGGCGCCCGGTCCACCGCCCTGGACCAGGCCGATCAGCACCGGCATCGCCAGCAAGACCATCGGATATTGCAGCAACAGGCCGGCGATGATCGCGATCGCGAGCGGTTGCTGGATGCCGGACCCCTGCCCGATTGCCAGCGCAAGCGGCAGCAAGGTAAGGATCGCCGCGAGCGTGGTCATTGTGATCGGCCGCAGGCGATTGCGGCTGGCATCGCGCAGCGCGTCGCGCGATGCCATCGGCGCGTGCGCAAGCTCGCCCTGCTTCATCAATTCGATGTACTCGCTGACATAGAAGATCGCCATTTCCGTGGCGATGCCGATGACCATCGTCATGCCCATCAGCGCGGTGATGTTCAGTTCCACGCCAGTGACCCAGAGTCCGGTGAAAACTGCAGTCGTCGACAGCAGCGAACTGCCGACAATGACCAGCGGCAGGCGGAAACTCTCGTACAGCACGATCAGCAACACCAGTTCGGCAACCAGGGCGGCGAGGAACACCAGTGCCAACCCGGAAAATGCGATCTGCTGCTGCCGATACAGTCCGCCCAGCTCATAGCGCACACCGGGCGCCAGCATGCCGGGACGCGCGAGCACCTGGCGCACATCGGCGACCGCCGCGCCGATCCCGCGGCCTTCGATGCGAGCGGTCACCGCGATCATCGGCTGCAGGTTGTCGCGCGAGATCTCCGCTTCGCCGGATACCGGCGTCAACGTGGCCACGCGCCGCAACGGGAACACATGGCCGTCGGCTGCGCGAATGGAAAGGTCCTCAAGATCATCCACGTGCAACTTCGCCGCGTTCGGCACGCGCACGCGCACGTCGACGAGTTTTGCCGCCTGCGGCAACTGCGTCGCAATCGCGCCATTGATTGCGGTGTCGACCGCCTTGGTCACCTCGGCTGCCGTCGCTGTCTCGAATGCGGCCCTGGCCGGATCGATCTTCAGATCGATGCCATCCCCCGCAAGCACCACGCCATCCTTGATTTCCACGACGCCATCGACCTTGGAAATCGCCACGGCGATCTTCTTTGCCTGCGGGATCAGGCGAGCGGCGTCTTCGGCATACAGCTTGATTTCGATCGGCTGCGGCACGGCGGTCAGATCACCGATCAGGTCTTCCATCAGCTGCGCCAGTTCGATATCCACGCCGGGCACCTGACTTTGCACCTGTGCGAGCACGCCGGCCATTACTTGCTCGGTGCCGCGTGCGTGATCCGGTTTCAGGCGCACGAAATAGTCGCCGTGGTGAGGCTCGCCCAGATCACCGCCAAGACCCGTGCCGGTGCGGCGCGACCAGGTCTCGACTTCCGGTTGTGCGTGCAGGATGGCTTCGACCTGCTGGAGCTCGCGCTCGGTCTCGTCCAGTGAGGTGCCGGGCAGAGTATAAAAATCCATGACGAAGCCGCCCTCGTCCACCTTCGGCATGAAACCGCTTGGCACCTTGCTGTAGGCGAGCCAGCCGATCAGCAGGACCGGTACAAGCGCGACCGCCAGCAGCGCGGGTTTGCGGAACAGGCGATCGAGCAGGCTGGCATGATGGCGCGTGAGCCAGTCGTCGCGATCAGCAGCCGGATCGCGCCAGTCGCCAAAGTCAATGTAGCGGCGCGCCAGTATCGGCACGATGAAGGCGGCGAACAGGTAGGAAATCGCCAGCGCTGCCGTCATCGTTACCGCCAGGGCCTTGGAGAAAGCGCCAGTGACGCCGCTGAGGAAACTCAACGGCAGAAACACGATGAGTGTGGCCAGGCTGGAACCGGTAAGCGGGCGCAGGAACTCGCGCGCGGCCGGCAGCACCGCTGGGGCGGCGGCGGGCGTGCGACGCGCTCCGGTCCGTCGCGCGATATGTTCGATGATCACGATCATGTCGTCGATGACCAGGCCGACTGCGGCAGCAACGCCGCCAAGGGTCATGATGTTGAAGCTCATGCCGAGCAGGTAGATTGCGAGCAATGCCGTCGCCAGTGCCGCAGGCACGACGAGCACTGCGATCAATGTGACGCGAAGATTGCGCAGAAACACCATCAGCACGAGACCGGCCAAGATCAGCCCGATCAGCACGGCGTCACGCACGCTGGCTGCCGATTCGACGACGAGAACGCTCTGGTCGTACCAGTTCGCGAGCTTCACGCCGGCGGGCAACTTGAAATCGGCCAGGCGTTGGCGGACTTGCTGTGCGATCTGCACCGCATTGCCATCCGGTTGCTCGAAGACGTTGAACAATACGGCCGGCTTGTCGTCCGCGGCCACGCGTATCCACTGTGGCGCTGCGCCGTTTTGCACATCGGCGACGTCGCTCAGACGCACGATACCTTCGGGGCTGCTGCGCACTACGATCTGGTTCAAATCATCTAGCCTGCGCAGATCGCTGTTGGCCACCACCAGGTAAAGCTTGTCGTGATCCTGCACACGACCGACGGCCTGCAGGGCATTGCCGGCGGAAATCGCCGCGACCAGATCGCCGAGCCCCAGGTCGTACAGCGCGAGCCGATGCGGATCGGCCTGCACCTCGACTTCATCGATCGCCCCGCCCTGCACGTCGACCCGCGCCAGACCCGGCACGGAAGCAAGCAGGGGCACGATCTGGAACTGGGCCAGATCATGCAACGCGTTCGACGCCAGCCTGTCCGAAGTCAGCGCATAGGAAATGATCGGAAACACGGTCGGGTCCATGCGCCTGACGGTGTACGCGGTTCCCGCCGGCAGATTCGGGAGCACCTGGGCAATTGCCGCGTCCACCAGAAGCGTGGTCGCGATCATGTCGCGGCCCCAGCCGAAGTCGACTGAAATCTGCGCCGCACCGCGCGACGACGACGAACGTACTTCGTGCACGCCAGGCACGGAACGGATCGCTTCCTCGACCGGGCGCGTCACTGCAAGCACCGTCTGGGCGGCGGGACGATCGCCAGCAGACAGATCGACGACCACGCGCGGAAACGACACTTGCGGAAACAGGCCGACCGGCAGAACCAGCGCGGCGACCACGCCCGCCACCGTCAGCGCCGCGGCGACGAACAGCAGCGAGCGCGAATGGCGCTCGATCAGATCGATGTAGCTCACGGTTCCTTGCCGGGGATGCCGCTGGCCGGCGCCGCCTGCACACGCACGGCCATGCCGTCATCGAGCTGGTAGTTGCCCCGCACGA
This sequence comes from Rudaea sp., assembly GCA_031291055.1. Taxonomy (GTDB): domain Bacteria; phylum Pseudomonadota; class Gammaproteobacteria; order Xanthomonadales; family Rhodanobacteraceae; genus Rudaea. The sequence continues at coordinate 134,056 of JARLJU010000362.1, forward strand.
CGACTGCACGCTGCGGGTCCAGCGGGCCATCGATGACAGCGGTTTCCTCGTTGCTGCCGATGCGCTTGACGCTCACGCGCACGGCGTTGCCGTTCGCAACCTGGAATACGTACGCACCCCCATCATCGTCGAGCACCGCATCCCGGGGAACCAGCCAGCCCCGCGACTGGCCAACTTCGATTTTCGCGCGGAATGCCTCGCCCTGCAGCAGCTCATCTTCCACCGCCACATCGGCATCGACCAGCCGCGTTTTCGGGTTCAGCGCATGATCGATGCGCACGACCTTTCCGGAATGCGCAACGGTACCGCCGTCGAGCGATTCCACTTGCACACTTTGCCCCGGATGAACGCGGTCGCGCTGCGCCGGCTCGATGCCGACGGTCACGACCATACCCAGGCTGCGCGTCAGCGTGATCAGCGGTGCGCCGGCGACCACGCGTTCGCCCTGCGTCGCTGCAACCGCGTTGACGATACCGTCGAACGGAGCGGTCAGCGTCTGCTGCGACTGGCCGCCGGTTTCGCGCTCGAGTGCGTCGAGCGCAGCCTGCGCATCGGCGGCAGCCTTGTCCGCCTGTGCCTGCTGATCGCGTGTGGCAAGCTGTTCGGCGAGCAGGCGCGCGATGCGCGTCTGTTCGCCACGCGCGAGTTTGAGTGCGGATGCGGCCTGTTCATGCGCGCTTGTTGCCGCCGCCGACAAATGGAAATCCAGCAGGGCCTGTCCAGCGCGCACCGCCTCGCCGGGCGTTACGGCAATGCGCATCACGCGACCTTCGGTCGGCACGCTCAAGGCCATGCCGGCATTGAGCGCCGGCACCGCACTGCCATAGGCGACCAGCGTGTCGGCGATCTCGCCGCACTGCGGCACCTGGATCTGCACGAGAACAGTGCCTGTTGTCTGCGCGTCTTCGGCAGCACGCACGAAGTGCAATGCAGACAGTCCCGGCAGCAGGCAGACAAGCAGGAACTTCCTCATTGTGTCTTCTCCACATCGGGCAGCGTTGCCGCCGGCATGCCGGCGCCGATCAGGGTAGCCATGGCGATCTGTTGTTCGAGCAGGGTCGATTGCAAGGCAAGAATCTCCTGCTGTCTGGCATTTCGCGTGGTCATCAGATCAACGTAACCGCGCGCGTCCAGATCGCCGCTGGAATAGGCGCTCAGCGCACTCGCAGCGACCGTTTCCATGCTTGCGAGCAACTCCTTTTTTGCGCCGAGTTGTTCCCGCAGCGTTTGCTGGTCGGCGAGCATCGCCTCGACGTCACCCTTAGCCGCAATCAATCGCGCCTCGAATTCGGCGTGCAACTGCTCGCGTGAGGCGCGCTCCTGCGCGATGTTGCCCTGGTTGCGGTCGAACAGCGGCAGGTCCAGCGTGATCTGCGGACCGAACGTACGCACGTCGCTGGTATCGCGGCCGCCGCCGAAGCCGAAGGCAAGCGCCGGAAACTGGGCGAGGATCGCGCCGCGAACCCTGTCCTCCTGCGCGAGATAACCCAGCCGCAACGCGATCAGGTCCGGGCGGCGGTCGGCCAGTCCTGGCAATTCGTTGCGCACTGCTGCCGCGTCGAGCTGGGGCAGCTCGATGCGTTCGTCGAGTTCGAGCGCGACCTGCGGCGACAGTCCGAGCAAGGCCGCGAGATCCCGCCGACGTGAGCGCTGTTGGCGCTCGGAATCATCCCGTTGCCTGCGTGCATCGGCCAGTGCGGCAAGTTCGGGTGCAAATGCCGACAAGGAAATATCGGCACGACCCAGGGCACGGCGTTCGCGCTCGATCCGGCCCTCCCACAGTGCGGCATTGGCGCGCAGCAGTTCCAGTTGCCGGTCGCCCTGGATGATATCGACGGCCAGCAGACGCGCCTTGCCGAGCGTCTGCCATTCCTGCCACAGCAGGTCCGCATTGATGGCTTGCAGCAAATGTTGCGAAGCATTTCGTCGGGACGACAGCGTAACCAGCGATTTCAGGTCCTGCGTCAGCCCTGCGGCCAGCGCGTCCGCCGTGCCGGGGCCGCTGAGCAACTCGCCGTAACTGGCATTGAACACGGGATTGGGCAAAATAGCCGCGCTGCGCATTTGCGCCTGGCCGACGCCACGCCGCCTGCGCGCAGCGATCAGCTCGGGATTGTTGTCCAGTGCGAGGCGTTCGATGTCGCCGATGGTCAGGCGCTCAGAAAGATCGGCGGCGTTGCGCAGCTCGTCACGCTGGTGTTTCGGCGCAGCATGCAGGTCGAGCGGGCGCGGCGCATAGGTCGCGCACGCGCCGAGCATGACGCATAGCCCGACAAGTGCGGCGCGCGACGGAAAGGCGATGAGGCTTGCCACGATTGGCATGGGCTCGCAACATACGCTGGCGAGATATGTGCGGAGTTGTCCGCAACATTACCGAGATACAACTTGACCGCAAGGTCGCATCGTTGTTGGGTAGACTCAGGCAAGAACGATCGAGATAGACCGGCGTGCGAATCCTGATTGTCGAAGACGATACGGAAACTGCGGACTACGTGATGCAGGGCTTGCGCGAAGCCGGGCACAATCCCGCGCTCGCGCGCGACGGCCGGGACGGACTGTTCCAGGCCACGACCCAGGAATGGGATCTGCTGCTCGTGGATCGCATGCTGCCGGGGCTGGACGGCATGACCATGGTGCGCACGCTACGCGCCGGCGACATCGAAACACCAGTCCTGTTCCTCACCACGCTCGGCTCGATCGACGACCGCGTCAACGGCCTCAACGCCGGTGCCGACGACTACCTCGCCAAACCCTTCGCTTTTTCCGAACTCAATGCGCGCGTGGCTGCCCTGGGACGACGTCCGCGGCACACCAGCGCCGAGGGCATCGCCCTGCAGGTGGCCGACCTGAAAATGGACCTGTTGACCCGCGACGTTGTGCGCGCCGGCATGAAACTCGATCTGCAGCCGCGCGAATTCCGCCTGCTGGAATTCCTGATGCGCAACGCGGGGCACGTGGTCACGCGCACGATGCTGCTCGAACGCGTCTGGGACCTGCACTTCGATCCGCACACCAATGTAGTGGAAAGCCACATCAGCCGCTTGCGCGGCAAGGTCGACAAGGCGCACGCCGTCGCCTTGATCCACACCGTTCGTGGCGCCGGATACTGCCTGCGTGAATCTGCCTAGGCTCGTCCGCACATCGAGTTTTCGCCTCACCCTGCTTTACGCGGGCTCGACGATCCTCATTTTCGCGTTGCTGTTCGCCGTCATCTTCTGGACGACGACGGCACTGATGCAGGATCAGATCGATACCACCGTGACGAACGAAATCGACGAGATCCGCGACGCCGCTCGCGATACGGACATCGACAGTCTGCGCCACACCGTCGCCGATTCAGTCGCGCATTCACCGGGTTTCTTTTATGCGCTGCAGGACCGCGGCGGAAACCTGCTCGCCGGAAATCTGCCCGGCCTCGAACCTGTGACAGGAATACGCGAGTGGCGGGATGACGGACAATCACCCGGTCATCCGCACGGCGGCATCCGCGGCCGTGGCGTGATCGTTGCCGGCGGCGCTTACCTGTTCGTCGGCGCCAGCGCGCTGGCGCTGCACGAGATGCGGGAATCGGTGGCGCATTCGTTCCTCTGGGGAGGCGCAGCGGCACTCCTGCTGGCGCTGCTGGCCGGTGCCGCGATGAGCGTAAGCGTCTTGCGCCGCATCGAAGGGGTCAGCCAGACCGGACGCGATATCGTCGATGGAAACCTGCGCCAGCGCATTGCCTTGAACGGTAGCGGCGACGAGTTCGATCACCTGGCCGTGAGCCTCAACGCCATGCTCGATCGTATCCAGCAGTTGATGGAAGGCCTGCGTCAGGTTTCCACCGATATCGCCCATGACCTGCGCACTCCCTTGACGCGGCTGCGCCAGCGGCTTGAGTTCGTGCGTGAGCGCGACATGGATGCGGCAATGCTGCAAACAACCTTCGCCACAATGCTCACCGACATCGACTCCATCCTGCAAACCTTCAACGCCCTGCTGCGCATCGCGCAGATCGAAAGTGGGACGCGCAGAAGCAGTTTCGTCCGCGTGGATCTGAGCGAACTTCTGCACACCGTGGCGGAAATATACCAATCCACGATCGAGGAAAATTCGCAATCGCTCGGTACGCACATCGAAGCCGACCTGCGCGTGCTCGGCGATCGCGACCTGTTGACGCAGCTGTTCGCCAACCTGATGGAAAACGCTACGCGACACTGTACGCCGGGCGCGCATGTTTCGCTGCGCGCGGCACGCTGCGAATCCGGCATCGAAGTGAACGTCAGCGACGACGGGCCGGGAATTCCCGAAAGCATGCGCGGAAAGGTACTCGAACGGTTTGTACGCCTGGATGTCAGCAGGACCACTCCCGGCAATGGATTGGGCCTGAGCCTGGTGGCGGCGACAGCGGCCCTGCACGGGGCACAACTGCGCTTGCACGACAATCACCCCGGCTTGCGCATCACCGTCATATTCGAGACCAAGGCCGAAGCTACGTGAGCGCCTTCGGCAGTGCCGGTTTGCCCGCGATCAACCGGGCTGCGGCTACCTGCCGGCTCGTTCCAGCCACGCCATGGCGTCTTGTTCGGTCGGGACTACGGCCAGCTGGGCGCCCCGGTTGACTGCCACGTTCTCGCCAAACTTGGTGATTCCCTCGGCCGGGAACACGACCGCCACCCGCAGATGCGCGCGAAAAATCAACGCGGCCCGTTCGCCAAGGAAATACCTGTCCATATCGGACGTAGGGCCGTGCGCATCCGTCAGGTCGAGGATTGCCTGCCTGCTGCCGGCAAGATCCGCGTCTGCCTTGAGCTTCTCCATGACCCGGAAAATCTCGTCGCGGGAATCGTAGCTCCCGGTTACGCGGAATTTCAGGCACTGGCCGTGCAGCTCGCTTTCCGACATCAGGCTCATATCCGACCACCTTCGCAGTCGCGTCAAAGGTCCGCCTGCGCATGGTACTCGCCTTGGCCTGCGAAGATGCCAAGGGCCATGCCTTGACCGCTTTGACCGGCGAGATCAGCGAGATCGGCCGTGGACCGGTATCGCCGATCGGAAACCGCATGGATCGGCGTTCAAACGCGTACCATGCCACCGGTGTTTCCACGATCACTGGTGACGGCGTATTTTGCGCTGCACCTTGCCTTGGGAGGGACGTCGTTTGGACGCTACGCTGCTTCGCTCGGTTTCATTGTTTGAAGGCCTCTCTGAAGAAGATCTGCAGGCACTTGCGGGCAATCTGGTACGCCGTACGTTTGCCGCCGGCCAGATGATATTTTCGCATGGTGACGCCGGCACGGCGATGTACATCATCGAGAGCGGCGATGTGAATATCCACCTGCCCGGCGAAGCCTCGCGCCGTATTTCGCTGGCTGACCTTGCCGGTGGCGAATTCTTCGGCGAGCTCGCCCTGTTCGACGAGAAAGTTCGCAGCGCCAGCGCCCTGGCAACCACCGATGTCGTCCTGCTTGAACTGGAGCACGGCACGCTCGAACACTATCTGGAAACGAGGCCACAGGCCGCCATGGCCATCCTGCGCACGATGAGCAGGCGCCTGCGCGAGACGAACGCGATTCTTTCGGGACGGGTCGCCAGGAACGTGGACGAGGAGTTCGAGAAAAACCTGTCCTGGAGCGATCGCCTGGCGGATGCCGTTGCCGAGCTCAATGGCAGCTGGAAATTCATCCTTTGCCTGTTTGGCCTGACCGTCCTGTGGTGCGTTGCAAACACCAATTGGTTGCTGGAATCGCCTCCCGATCCATACCCTTACCAGTTTTTCAATCTTGCGCTGGGGATTCTCGTAGGTCTGCAGGGGCCGCTCATCGTCATGAGCCAGAATCGCCAGTCGCACAAGGATCGTGCTCGCGCCGATACGGATTTCCGCGTCAACCTCAAGAACGAGGTCAACATAGAGACTCTGCTGCGCGAGCTGGGCGAATTCCGGGCGGAATACCATCGCGGAAGCCGCAGTCAGTGATTTGCGATCGGACACCCACGGGCGGAACATGGAATTACTCGAGCGACCAGGCGACGACAAAACCTTCGCTGGGGTTGTCAGCCGCCCATGCCGTCGGCAAAAATCTCGTCCGCCTTGCATTCGGTGACGTTGACGTCCATGGTCAGGTAGCTGAGCAGAAATCCCGTGCTCGCACAAACCTGGATCGACTTGTCGGGGAAGTTGAGCAGGACCGTGTACTGGGCCGCAACCGCCGATGAGGCCAACAGCAGGGATATCAACAAAATCATTCGCATGGTGAGCGCCTGTTGCCATTCGGAATGGACATTCGATGTGCCTGCACAGCGGCAGACCGCATCAGCGCACGAGAGATTAGATACGCAAGCTGGATGACTTGATCCGCGTTGCAGAGAATACTTGCAGATTGCTGGTTAAATCGTTGTTGGATATCACAGAGTTTTTCATTGGACCCGCAGGATCCAAAAACCTGCCCGGGCATAGCAGCCGGCTGCCGGCCAACGCTTGCAGCGGCCCAATCGGCAGAAACCGCTAGAAAAGCAGACGCTCGAACTGCGCCACCTGTAGCTGCGCGGCGCTGGTACTCAGCCCGTAGCGCTCCTGTAGTCTGCCCGTCAGATACAACCGATCGCCTTCACCGAAGCTGACATCGTCGTAGGTGAGCTTTGACCATCGCGATCGCAGCTTTCCCTGCAACCGCGTCCACTGGCTCTTGATCACATCACGGCTCATGATTTCGCTCCCTGAAATAGTGATGAGCTTCCAGCTTGATCCCTTTGTTGAAAAATAGCCATGTAAACTTTTAAACACTGCCCCGCCGGGAATGAGTACTGGCCGGAGCAAATGCCGATGGCAGTTGATCGCAGGTATCGCGAGGCACAGGCCATTCATCCATGTCGAGGCCGCCGACCCAAGCGGCGACGGCTGCCCTGGCAGCAACACGCGTAGGGAATCGACCCAGGTCGATACCTCTGCAATCCGCTGTCCATGGGTGCGCCGACGCAATGATCGATGCCAGGTAGAGCCCGTCATAAAACGCGTGCGTGGCGACCCCTTCCGGGCCATCAGGGGTGAATTGCAGGCGCTCGACCGCTGTGCGGATGTCCATGGGCCCAGCATAGTGTGGTGACTTGTTGGATCGATGCTGGTTGATCGATATTGGCGGAATCAACCCGTGACCGGTACGGCAAAATCGGCCAGGTATCTGTATTGCCTAGCAATAGTTGTAAGTGCCGGAGATCACGGACGCGAAGTCCAGCGCGGTGGAACTGACCCGTTGCAGCCGCCGCACGTCGAAATATTGCGGAACGTAGCAATCCGTCACGGTTCCGTGCATCGACGTCGTGCACAGTGAGATCCATAGGTCGATCAATCGGTCAGACCCGCCGACAACGGGATGACTGTGCGTTTTTCGGCCACCAGCCATACGATTCATTTGGAGATCGGCATGAAATACACAAAACGCAATGCTGCTACAGCCATTGCGCTGCTTGCCCACAGCAGTCAACAGCATGAATCCCTGCCTGCGGTAGGGGAAAGTACTTCCACAACCGAACTCATCCGGCGCGCGCGGATTGTCCGCAGCCTGATAAAAACACGTGCAATGCTGCAGGAAACGCGCAACCGGTCGACAGAACTTCAGAACGCCATCGAACGATTCAAGGAAAGGAAGGCAAAGATAGCGGGCGGCTAGACGCTGGCTCGCAGTGCCCCGGCCTGCGCCAGCGGGCCGCACCCCTTCTGACCGCACGCCAAGCTCCGCAAGATATCTCCTCCGTGGCGGCGAGCGGGAGCTTAGGCTTGGAGATTCCCGGTTTTCAGCGCCGGCGCGAACCGCCGCGATCGATTGCTACATAAAACCCTATCTGCGCTGCGCCTGCCCCGCCGTGGGGCTGCCATACGCGCACTTCAGGAGAGGCGCACAACGGCCACTTGCCGCGTCCGCGTCCTGCCCTTACCCTGCCGGGCGGTTGGCGCACGGATACTGCCGACACCAGCCCTGATTCCGCCGCAGTACCCTGATTGCAGTTGGAACACGCATGACGCAAGCAAGCACGATTGATTCAAACCTCGTCGGCATTCAGGCGATCGAAGCAGATATCTGCGCGGGCAAGTTCGCCGAGGCCGCCGCGGCGATCAACGCCATGATCGTGGCATCACCGTCAGATCCGCGCATCTATCTTTCCGCGGCGATGCTCGCCCGCGCTGCCAGGAACCCCAAGCAGGAAATCATTTCTCTCCAGTATGCTGTCGCAGCCGCACCACAGTGGCCGCCGGCTCATGGGGAATTGGCCAAGGCATTGTCGCGCGAGGGTCACCACGGCAATGCAGTAGCCCTGGCCAATCGGGCAGTCGAGCTTGCCCCGCAGGAAATGGCGACCATCGAAGTTGCAGTTGCAGTTGCAAATGCAGCAGGCGACTTTGCGACTGCGCAGCGCCACCTGCAAAGCGCGCTTGCGCTCAGACCCAGCGATTCGTCGATCAGGAAGGCTCTGGGCATATGCCTGGAAAGACAAGGCCGGTTTGGCGAAGCAGAACCGCATTGGCGAGCGATGCTCGAGCAAAACCCCGATGACGCATCCGCGCTCGGCTGGCTCGGCTTGTGCCTCATCGGTCTCGACAGAAAGAGCGAAGCCTGCGTGGTCTTGCAGCGTGCCGTGACGTTGTGGCCCGAGCATCCGAGTCTGCCATTCCACCTTGCAGTCGCGCGCGGAGAAACGCCGTCCACCCAGCCCAGGGAAATGATCCAGCAGCTGTTCGATGGGTACGCGGGTCGGTTCGACCAGCATCTCGTGCAGCAGCTGAAATACGATGTACCCAAGCGCGTTGCGAAAATAATCCGCGAGCGACATCCCGGTCTGGACGTGAGCGTGCTCGATCTGGGTTGCGGCACAGGCCTGCTCGGCGCGAATCTCGGGCGTATCGGCAGAGCATTCGTCGGCGTGGATGTGTCGCCCAGAATGATCGAGCATGCCGCCCGGCACAATGTCTATACCGAATTGCGCGAGACTGATCTGCTCGACGAGCTACGCCGCACCACGGCAGATTCGTTTGATTGCGTCACCGCCAACGACGTTTTCATCTATGTCGGCGACCTTTCCGAAGTGATTCCCTCCGCATTCAAGGTATTGCGCAGCGGCGGCGCGCTGATTTTTTCCTGCGAGACCGCCGACGAATCAGAGGGCGCGCTGGTGCTGCGCCCGAGCAAACGCTACGCACACTCGCGCAGTTCGGTCGAAGCGCTCTGTCAGAGGGCAGGATTCGGCAATTGCGACATCGCCCCGATCGAGCTGAGATTCGACCTGGGAAATGTCCCGATTGTCGGTTTCATGGTTGTTGCGCAGAAGCGATAGACGCGATTGCATCCGTATCGTTGTACCGCCAGGTGCGGTCCTTGCCCCAGGCAAGAAACATCGGGTGGGCGGATGCCATGATGACGCCGACTGGCGTTTTGAGTGCCGAAGGCCAGTTCGCCGGGATGCCCGAGGGCGTTCCGGATCATTCGTGGGCGCGAATCCTCTCTCCCAATTCGCCGCCGCTTTTCACGAATGGATGCTCTTCAACGTCGGTGTCGGTGCCAAGTTGTGGCCCCGAGGTCGCCACAGAGGTGTCGAATTTTCCAGCCAACAAGCGTCGAACGGACTCGTGATTGTCTGGCCATGAGTGCCGGAATATGATGGACCGGAAAGCGACAACTTCGAGGAACGAGCATGACCATCAAGTACGCCCCGGTGTCGGGCACGGTCTTTGGGGTAGTTGCAGTTGTTCAAGCAACGCGCATCTTCGAAGCGTGGCCAGTCACCATTGGCACGGTCGAAATACCGGTGTGGGTTTCCTGGGTAGTTCTGGGCATTACCGGCTGTCTGTGCGTGTGGGCGTTTCGATCAATGCATCACGCCACGTAGTATCGCCAGCTGTGACTTGTCCGTCCGGTGTCCCGCCGCTTCGTGCGAGACTTCAAGCGCGGATATGAAAAACTTTTTCGCCCTCCTGATCGGAGCCCTATTCGCAACATCGAGTTGCCGCGCCGCAGACACAATACCTGCAGCACTCTTGAACAAGGTTAAATCCCTCGCGGGTCCAGACAGTCAAGACTGCGGGTCCGTGCCGCTGGCCAGTGATCGCAGTGCAGCGGTCGAATGCGCAAAGAGGGCTACATCGGCTGGCAGACCTTACCGGATCACGGTGCAGTTCCAGGGTGTCGACTCCCCGGTTTGGCAAGGTGCCGTTCGCAATGAGCAAGGAAAACTGTGGGTACTGTTCTACGACTCCGTTCCCTCCGGTGGTTTAGGGACGGGCCCGACTCTCAGCATGGTGCCATGCCAAGAGATCCGGTTTGAAGTAAAAGGCGGGGACCTCATAGACTGCCAGCCAACTTCCAGTGGGCCATAACGTTTCTCTCCAGCGGACTCCCGCAGAGAATCTTGTGAATCGATTCCACAGCCCGCACATGATTGCGTCAGTCTGGCTTGCGCCAATGTGTGCTGCCGCGGATAACCGTGCGTAGTTGCGGACAAGGTCTTTTGCTGCGCGGCCTTGTTTGATGGTTTCAAGTCGTCGTCGCGCCCGGCGGCGCACGATGTACCGGGATAGCGCCGTATGCCTTCCCTCTCGATGTCGTTGCAATTTGCACAGCCAATCCGCGGTCTGTTGCGAAGTACACGACATGGGTCGCTGGAAACCGCATGAAACCGTCGCGGATCTTGCTGGAACGGCTGGCACGGCCGTTGCGATATCCGTGGCGAGATGAATCCCACTCTCACGCACCGTCAGGGTGCAATGCAAGACAAGTAGCCGTGCGTGAGCACCGCGTTGTAGGAATGAACGGCCAGGATGGCCAAAGTGTCGCGAACCCTCCTCCCCGGGGATTCGCGCGGAGAGCGGGCCGATTGTGATTTCGGCCCGCTTTTTTTGTCTCACAGGTTGCGACGCAAACCATCGTACCGACGTCTTGACCAAAGCGTGGAGACTCGGTGTGTCGATTGCGATTCGCGCAAGCATCCATTGTCTCTGCGCCAGTAGTGTAAGCACAGCAGCTGCGCGTGAGCGCCGCAAACATGGACGCAAGCCAGGACGGCCGCAGGGACCGCGACGCACATCCCCATGCGTCGCGACTACGGGCTGATCGAAAGGTCGGCCCGTTCTATTCTTTCAGTTGCAATCCGCGTTCTTTGTCACCGCAGTCGAAATTCGCGGTCGCGCGTATCAGTCACGCGTCAACTTGCCCCTGATCGCTTCGCTCGGGTCGTCGCTGATGTCCGTATTCTCGTGTTCCTGGCGTGACCAATTCGCGATGTCTTTCGCCGCGATCGGATGCCCGTCATGCGGCGTATAAGTGTCCGCCCGGGCATCGTAGACCGCTTCCATATGCCTGCCTTCAGGCGATTCAATCCAGACGGTTTCGCCGTCAACGGGTTTGACCGTGTCCATGTTTGTTTCTCCTGCAAATGCGGTGCGGGTAGGTCAGTCGTACGAGTATACGAGTGACAGAAGCTCGCCGGGCGGCCGGATACTCTCACACGCTTTCCTCACGAGCGGATTGGTCGCCGTTTCCAAGCCGTTTTGCAGCAGCTATTTGCGGATGATGTGGGACGTCGCGCTGGTGCCCGGGGCCGGAATCGAACCGGCATGGACCTATCAGGGTCCGGCGGATTTTAAGTCCGCTGCGTCTACCGATTTCGCCACCCGGGCCAAGCTTAGCTCTCTGAAAAGTGCGGCCATGGACGGTCGCTGCGCGATCTTCGCGCCCACGCCATGCGCGGAATTATCGGATGGAGGCCAGGGTCGGAATCGAACCGGCGTCCGCGGCTTTGCAGGCCGCTGCATGACCACTCTGCCACCTGGCCATCCGAAAAAATCGCTGCATCTGCTCGTGCTTCGTGATACGTTTTCAGTTCCGAACTGAGCGGTCCAAGCTTAGCCGCGCGGCGCGCAAAAAACAAAACCCCGGATTGCCCGAGGTTTGTCGAAAACTGGAGCGGGAAACGAGACTCGAACTCGCGACCCCGACCTTGGCAAGGTCGTGCTCTACCAACTGAGCTATTCCCGCACGAGGCCGGCCATAATACGAATCGGCTGGCGGAAGTCAACCTTTCCGGCACGCTGCAAGCGCAATCAAGGACCCGCACGCATTGCCGGCCACGCGGTGCGCAGGTAAACCAGGGCGGACCATATGGTCAGCACGGCGGCGACGATGAGCAGAATCTCGCCGACGTGGAAAAGTTTCAGCTCCAGCGGCGGCAAATCATGCTGGTACAGCAGCACCACGATGGCGACGCTCTGCATGACTGTCTTGACCTTGCCCAGCGTGGCGACATTTACGCGTGTGCGCTGACCGATTTCCGCCATCCACTCGCGCAAGGCAGAGATCGTGATTTCGCGGCCGACGATAATGGCGCTGACGATCGCCAGCAACGGCGTGGGATTTTCCTGAACCAGCAGGAACAGGGTGACGGCGACCATGAGCTTGTCCGCAACCGGATCGAGAAACGCACCGAATGCCGAACCCAGGTTGTAGCGCCGGGCGATATACCCATCGAGCCAATCGGTCAGCGCGGCCATCAGAAAGATCAACGCCGCAGCGATGTTCGCGCCGTGAAATCCCGCGTAGAACACGATCACCATCACCGGCAACAGCCCGATGCGGAACAGGGTGAGCATGGTTGGCAGGGTCAGCGGCATGGGCGCGAGTGTGACACGTCAACGTTCAACCGTGGAATGCCGCATAGATTTTCGCGGCCAGTTCGCGACTGACCCCTTTGACTCCGGCAAGTTCTTCGATGCCTGCCGCAGCGACGCCGATCATCCCGCCGAAATGCTTGAGCAAGGCCGTGCGGCGGCGGGCACCGATGCCGGCAATTTCCTCCAGACGGCTTTTCTCGCGCGCCTTCTCGCGTCGCTGGCGATGACCGGTGATGGCAAAGCGGTGTGCCTCGTCGCGTACGCTCTGGATCAAATGAAGGGCCAGCGATTCCGGACCCGGCCACAAGGTCTTGCCGTTGTCGCCGCGAATCAAAGTCTCGTGCCCCGCACGACGCTCGGCACCTTTGGCCACGCCAATCACGAGAACGCCGCTGATGGCCAGATCGGCCAGCACTTCGAGCGCCTCCGCGACCTGGCCCTTGCCACCATCGATCAACAGGATGTCGGGCAGCGCGCCCGCGCCCGCCTGCAGCCGACGATACCGCCGTTCCAGCGCCTGCCGCATCGCCGCGTAGTCGTCGCCCGGCTCGTTGCCGGTGATGTTGAAACGTCGGTACAGCGACTTCTCCGCCCCTTCCGGCCCGTAGACGACGCACGACGCGACGGTTGCCTCGCCCATCGTGTGGCTGATGTCGAAACACTCCAGCCTGCGCGGGGTTTCGCCGAGATCGAGCAGATCGCGCAAGGCCTCGAAACGCTCGCGCATGGTCTGGTTGCTGGCCAGACGCGCGGTCAGCGCAGCGGTAGCGTTCTTGCGCGCCAGATCGATGAACCGAGCGCGATCCGCGCGCACGCTGGTCTTGATCTCGACGCCGTGACCGGACTGCGCCGTCAACATGTCGACAAGCACCGCCGCGTCGTCGGGTACATCACTCAGGATCAGTTCGCGCGGCACCGGTTTGTCCAGGTAGTACTGGGCGACAAACGACGCCAGCACCGTACCTGTGGTGGCTTCGGTCGGCAGGCGCGGAAAGAAATCGCGCGAACCCAGGCTGACGCCATTGCGGAAGTACAGCACCGACACGCACGCAAGCCCACCTTCAATGCAGCACGCAAGTACATCCAGATCCGCGCTGGCACCCTGCACATAACTTTGCGCATGCAGGCGCTTGAGCGTGGCGATCTGGTCGCGCAGGCGCGCCGCGCGCTCGAATTCCAGCGCCGCACTCGCGCGTTCCATGCCGCCGCCGAGTTCATCGATCACCGCGCTGCTCCTGCCCTGCAGGAACATGGCGGCGTGACGAACACTGTCCTGATATTCCGGTGGCGTGACCAGGCCCACGCAGGGCGCACTGCAACGCTTGATCTGATATTGCAGACAGGGACGCGAGCGATTGCGGAAGTAGCTATCTTCGCACTGGCGCACGAGAAACAGCTTCTGCATCAGGTTCAGGCTTTCGCGCACGGCATAGGCGCTGGGGTAAGGACCGAAATATTCGCCCTTGCCGCTGCGTGCGCCGCGGTGAAACGCCATGCGCGGATAGTCTTCGTCCGCCGAAAGAAAAATATACGGGAAGCTCTTGTCGTCGCGCAGCAGGATGTTGTAGCGCGGCTTTGTACTCTTGATCAGCTGCGCTTCCAGCAGCAGCGCTTCGGCTTCGGTGCGCGTGAGCGTCACGTCGATGCGCGCGATCTGCGCCACCATCGCAGCGATGCGCGGCTCCATCCGCGGCTTGAGAAAATAGCTGCCGACACGCTTTTTCAGGCTGCCGGCCTTGCCGACATACAGCGGCGCGCCGGCCGCATCGAACATGCGGTAAACGCCCGGCGAGGTCGTCAGGGTGCGGACGAATTCCCTGCCGTCGAATTGCGTCGCGATGTCCGCAGCTTCACGCACGCAAGATCTAGTCGCCGATGGTCAGGCGCTTCACCTGGCCCGAGCCCAGGTCGACGCGCACGACCTCGTGGGCGTTGGTGTTGGCAATCCATAGCGCACCCGCCGCCAGCGACAACCCCGACGGTTCCTGGAAACGATACGGCAGATTCAGCGTGCGCAACTCGCCGGAACGCAGGTTCAGGGCCTTGATCTTGCCGTTGTACGTGTCGGCCACGAACACCAGGCCGCGCGCGTCGGCGCAGGCAGCCAGTGGGTGCTGCAGGCGTGCGACGTCGCGTTTGCCGTTGACGTCGCCGAAGTCGTACAGACCTTTTCCCACCAGCGTCGTCACACGACCGTCGAGCAGGCGCAACAGGCGAATCGCCGAGCCCGCGGCATCGGTCACGACGAGTTGCTGCCCGATCACGCTGAGCGAAGTAGGCTGCGCGAAACTCGCGGCGACGCCATCACCGTCGGCATTGCCGAACTGGCCGCTGCCGGCGAGGACGCCAAGCTTGTTGCGATTAAGATCCAGCTGCCATAGCTGATTCTGGCCGGATACTGCAATGTACAATTTGTCGCCCAGCGCAGCGACATCGGTCGGCGCCGACATCGCCACCCTGGTCGGCTCGACCTGCTCGTTCGGCAGATCGTGACCGAGCACACCCGTGCCAGCCACCGTTTCTACTTCGCCACTGAGCAGGCGGATGCGGCGCACCGCATGGTTGCCGCTATCGGCAACGTACAGCGCATCCTTGACGATGGTCATGCCGCGCGGATCGGTGAAGCCCGAATCCTGGTTGCGCCCGTCCCAGTAACCGGGATTGCCGGAACCGAACTGGCGCAGGATGCGACCCTCGTGATTGCATTCCAGAATACGGTTGTGCGCCGTGTCGGCGATCCACAGGCTCGTGTCGGTGGCCAGCAGGCTGGCCGGAAAATGCAAAGGCATGCGCGCTTCCGGCCGCGCCGAAGTGACGCTTGATTCATATACACGCTGGTCGTTGGCTGCTGCCTCGTCGAGCAAGTGGGCGACGAGGGTATCGGTTTCCTGGCGACGTCCCTCGCCCGGGAGCAAGGCCGCCAGTTGTCCGCGCGCGTCGATCACGGCAATGGTCGGCCAGGACTGCACGCCGTAGGCCTGCCAGGCCAGATAGCCGGGATCGTTGGCGACCGGATGGCGGATATGGTGGCGGTTTACCGCCTTGAGCACCGGTGCGCTTTGCCGCTGATAGTCATACTTGGGCGCGTGTACACCGACCACACTCAAGCCATCGTGATACTTGTTCTCGAAATAGCGCAGGTCCGGCAACAGGTTGATGCAGTTGACGCAGTCGAATGTCCAGAAATTGACCAGCACGACGCGCCCGCGCAGCGATTCCAGCGTTACGGGCTGGTCGGTATTGATCCACTCCAATGCCGGCGACAAGGCCGGCGCGGCGACGCGGGCATTCATGGACTCAGCTTCTCCCTAGCACGTGCAGAAAAACCTTTGCTCATGCCGCATTATGCGCCATCCCGCAGCGAGTCAGCAGTCCCCGCGCAGCACGCAGGGCCAACTCGATCACGCGTTCAAAATCCTCGGCATTGCCGTAGTAGGGGTCGGGCACTTCCTCGGGCGTACCCAATCCCGCAAAGGGCAGAAACAAGGCCAATCGCGACGCATGTTCACGCGGACAGCGCATCGCGAGCGCGCGCAAGTTGGTGCGGTCCATCGCCAGTATGGCGTCGAACCTGGCGAAATCGTCGGCAGCTACCTGCCGGGCGCGATGCCCGGTCAGGTCATAGCCCTGCGCCTTTGCGCTCGCAATCGCGCGCGCGTCGGCGGCGTCGCCAATGTGGTAGCTCTCGGTTGCGGCCGAGGCGATCGTCATGGCTGCACCGGCACGCGCGAATTCCGTGCGCGCGACTTCGGCGGCGACTGGTGACCGGCAGATATTGCCCATGCAGACGAAAAGTATACTTTTCACTGCGCTGCGCGCCGCAACGCGGCATCCACGCGGGCGAGGTCTTCGGCTGTGTCGACACCGGCCGGGAACGGCTCCGGCGTCAGCCGCAATGCAATGCGATAGCCGTGCTCCAGCGCGCGCAACTGCTCCAGCGACTCGGCACGCTCCAGCGGCGTCGGTGCCAGTGCGGCAAATTGGCGCAGGAACCCGGCTCGATAGGCGTAAATGCCGATATGACGCAGGAAGGTCACTTCCAAGGGCAGATCCCGCAGGGTGCCGGCAAACGCATCACGCGCCCATGGCAGCGGCGCGCGGCTGAAATACAGCGCGTGGCCATCGACACTGCCGACCACCTTGACGCAATTGGGACTGAACAATTCTTCCGCACCGCGAATAGACGCAGCCAGGGTCGCCATCGGCGCAGTACCGGCCGCCAGAGCAGCGGCAACCGCACGGATGCCGCTGGCAGGTGCCATCGGCTCGTCGCCTTGCAGATTGACAATGATCGCATCGTCGGTCCAGCCCGCCTGTTCGGCGCATTCCGCCAGACGATCGCTGCCGCTGGCATGATCAGCTCGCGTCATCACCACACGCACACCGCTGCCGTCCAGCGCATCGGCGACTCGCCTGTCGTCGGTAGCGACCACGACCTGCGTCGCGCCCGCTACAAGTGCGCGCCGCGCCACATGCAGCACCATCGGTTTGCCCGCGATCGGCTGCAAGGGTTTACCGGGCAGGCGCGTCGATCCGAAGCGGGCGGGGATAGCGACAATGAATGGCGGCGCCTCGATCATGCAGCTTCCAAGTGTTGAGCGTGTTATCAAGCCTACTTGATGAATTCGGCGGCGAAGTCCGGCGCCGATGCCGTCATTGCAGTTGGGTATGCGCCGGGTCAGTGACGCGCCATGTATTTGCGCGACACATAGTCCTCGATGATGCCGACAAAGTCCCGCGCGATATTTTCGCCGCGCAGGGTGACATTCCTGACGCCATCAATGAACACCGGTGCCGCCGGCGCTTCACCGGTGCCGGGCAGCGAAATGCCGATGTCGGCGTGCTTGGATTCACCCGGGCCGTTGACCACGCACCCCATCACCGCGAGAGTGAGGTTTTCCACGCCGTCGTACTTGATGCGCCACTCCGGCATTTTCGCCCGCACGTGTTCCTGCACGGTCTTGGCCAGTTCCTGAAACAGGCTTGAAGTCGTGCGTCCGCAGCCCGGACAAGCCGTTACCAGCGGCGTGAATGCGCGCAGCCCCATCGTCTGCAGCAACTCCTGCGCGACAATCACTTCGCGCGTCCGCGACTCGCCGGGTTCGGGCGTGAGCGAGATTCGGATCGTGTCGCCGATGCCCTCCTGCAGCAATACCGACAGGGCGGCGCTTGAGGCGACGATGCCCTTGCTGCCCATGCCCGCCTCGGTCAGCCCGAGATGCAGGGCGTAGTCGCAACGGGAGGCAAGGTCACGATAGACGGCGATCAGCTCCTGGACACCAGACACCTTGCAAGACAATAGGATACGATCATGAGTTAATCCCAATTCTTCCGCCCGTGCGGCGGAATCCAGTGCCGAGCGAATCAGCGCTTCGCGGGCGACGCGGGCCGCGTCCCAGGGTTCCGTACGTACATGGTTCTCGTCCATCAGCGCCGTCACCAGCGACTGGTCGAGCGAGCCCCAGTTCACCCCGATGCGCACCGGTTTCGCGTAACGCAGGGCAAAGTCGATAATCGTGGAAAATTGCACATCGCGCTTCCTGCCGAAGCCGACATTGCCGGGATTGATGCGGTACTTGGCCAGCGCCTCGGCGCAGGCAGGTTCAGCGCCGAGCAGCTGATGACCGTTGTAGTGGAAATCGCCGATCAGCGGCACCGACGTCCCCATCATGTCCAGGCGTTCGCGGATATGCGGCACCGCGGCCGCGGCTTCCGGCGTATTCACCGTGATCCGCACCAGTTCCGAACCGGCGCGCGCCAGTTCGGCGACCTGTTTCGTCGTTGCCGCGATATCCGCCGTGTCGGTGTTGGTCATCGACTGCACGACGACCGGCGCATCCCCGCCGACTTCGATGTTGCCGACGCGCACCGCCACCGATCTGCGCCGTGGCAACAGGCCCGTGACCTGACTGGACAAACTCATGCTGTTTCCGGTCTTGCTGCAATGCGCCAGTTCACCTGTTCGGGTGGCCGGCGTCAAGTCGCCCGATTGTCGCGGACTCAGATCTTGCCGAGTGCCGAAGCCCCGGGGCGGGAACCCCAATTGTCGTTCGCTGCGCTGTGCGGCGAGCTGGCCGTATTTGCGTCCGCCTTGCCGGGAAGATCCACGCGCAGATACCCGCCGCCATTTTCATCGATGCGGACGTCTCTGAGCGTCTCGACGACAGCATCGGCTGGCCAGCCGAAAGGATCGCCAGGACGTGTGAGCTCGACCTCGCTCGCGTCGCGATCAAACAGGTGTGGCGCCAGGATCGAATTGCGCGAGGCGCCATCGTCGTTGCTACCCAACCCCTCCAGCAGCACGCCACGCATTGCCGAGCGCGGTACGTTCTGTGCGTCGAAACTGCGCAATCCAACCGGCAATGCACGTCGCGACAGCAACTCGATGCCGGCGTCCATCGCGCCCGAGGTTTCGATACGCAGCCAGCGGATGGCGCCGACCATCCAGTCCTGCGCCTCGCCATCATCGGCCAGCGGCGCCAGGCCAATCAATTCGCCGACCTTGACACGCATGCCCTCGATCTTCTCCCAGACGACGCGGTAACCGCCCAGGCTCTGATCAATCACCCTGGCGTTCAGATGCTTGACCTTGACTGGCGCACCACTGGCGGGACTCGATGCCCAGGATGCGACACGATCGCTCTCGTGCAGACTGATCGCGACGCCGCGGGTCTTGCGCAGGAAAGAGTCGAAATCCTGATTGCCGGCGAGCACGAAATGCAGGTCGTGCAGACCAATCACAGTATCCAGATGGTGCCCGGCAGCGAGGCGTTGCTGACTGCGTTCGGCGCCGCTATCCCACGAACGCATGAGGCGCTCGACGAAGGCTACATCGGTCTGCACCGTCGCTCCGCCGCGCAGACGGAACTGGGTGCTGGCGACACCTGGCGGCAGCGTCGCCAGCTGGCCCTCGAGAAAACGCAGCAGTCCGCTGATTTCCAGCGCCCACAGACCATCACCAGGGATTTCGCGTTCCTCCGGCAGATATCCCAGGCTCTGATCGCTGTCGGTGCGGATCGCGACCGCACCCGCAGGCGCCCTGCCTTCGCGCAACTCGCAGCGCGACGCCCAGACCCGCGTCAAGGCGTAGATTTCGCCGTTTTCCCTTTGCGTAAACCGGTAAGGGTTGCTGAGTGCAAACAGCAGCGCATGGATGTATGCCATGCGCACGCTGATCTGCGCGCCGGCATGCATCGGATCTTCCACTGCCTTGTCGTCGGCCTGCACGGCAACGGCGAAGCGGAACAGGTCGTGCAGGTTTTGCCAGGCGCCTGCGGGCGGAGCATGGTAAAGGAGATAAGCCTGATAAAGGTAGGCGCCACGATGCTGGATCGCGCGCGTCAACGCCTGCGCCACCACCTTGCCGCGCATGAAGGGTACGGCGCCGGCAGGTGCGCACAGATCGTAGACCACGGCGCCATAACCCTGCGCCAGTTCGCGCTCGAATTCCTGCGCCAGTTGCCCGAGCTGCTGTTTTTGCGGTGGCAGCGGAAAACTGTCGCCGAGGACCTGCTTGTCGAGGGTGACAATGATCTGATCGACCGGCTGGCGCAGCAATTCCAGCGCCTCGAGCCGCTGCAACGGATCCACGCGCAACTGGTTCATCTCGCGCAACCCGCCGATCAGCAGCCGTGCGGTGGCACCGGGGTTGGCCAGTGGCAGGTGCGATATCCACGAGCGCAGGGACTTGGCATCCATGGCGAACGAATTCTTGCCGGGAGCATGCCGCTCCGGCAAATCGCGCACCAGGCGCTGGAACAACGCGCTCATCGTCCTCCCCTGCCTGTTGGTTCACCCACCAGTGTACTCTCCTTCCGGTCTGCTGCCGAAGACATGCGCCAACTCAGGTGCGCAAGGCCCGCGATACCAGGCGCCTGAGCATACGCTCGCCGATGCCCTTGGGCCGATCGAGCCCGAGACGCCGCAGCAAAGGCTCCGCGGCCGGCGCTGGACGCGACCACAGGGACGAAAGCAAGAATGCGGCCAAACGCGGCTTGCTCATGGACACGCGTTGCAGGCGTTGCAAGGCGGGCAGCAGGGCCAATTCCTCGACACTGAAATCCGAGCCGAACGGGAATTGCGGAAACAGCCCGCGAGCCTGCAGCGGCGCCAGTGCGGCCGCAAGGTGTGCGGGTGTGTTTTTGCGCCAGCGATCGGGGATGGCAAAATCGCGGTGCAACTTGCCGTCATTCTGAGCCTGCGCGGCCAGGCCATCCTGGAAACGCGCGTCGGTAATCGCCAGCATCGCGCGGATGCAATCCTCGTCGGACTTGCCGCGCGGGTCGGCGCAGCCGTACTCGGTGACGTAGACGTCGCGCAGGTGACGCGGAATCGTCGTGTGGCCGTAGTTCCACAGGATGTTTGAATGAGTACGGCCGCGGCTATTGCGGCCGCTGCGCAACATCAGGATGGAACGACCGCCCTCCAGGGCATGTGCCATCGCGACGAAGTTGTACTGGCCGCCGACGCCGCTGACGACCTGGCCCGTGTCCAGCGCGTCCGATACCGACGCGCCGAGCAGCGTGGCCATCATGCAGGTGTTGAAGAAACGCGCATCGCGGCGCTGCAGCGCATCCAGCGTCTCCTTGCCGCCATACAGCTGATTGATGTCGGAAACGCGCGTCATCGACAGTCCGTCGAAATCGTCGCCGCGCAATCCGCGCAGCCATGCATAGAAGTCTTTCGAGCCAAGGTAGAACGCACCGCGCAGATAGCGGCCATCGCGCAGGCGGCGACCGGCGAGCACCCGATTCCAGGCAGCACGGGCCGCCTCCGCACGCAGATCCGCAGGGATTGTCCCGCCATCGGGCAGGATGAGGTTATCGCCGGTCAATTGTGTACTTTGCGGCAAGAGCCCGAACCGCATGAGGCGCTTCAGTTCGCGCGCATCGATCAAGGCCGGTAATGCGCCGCAACTGCGCAGACGATCGGCTGCATCGGCCGGCAACGTTTCCGCAATTACGCCATCGGCCAATGCCTGTTCCAGCGCGAAATCGTCATACACGCGCCGCGACAGCACGCCTGCTTCGGCAAGCTGCTTGAAACCATCCATGACCATCTCGCTGGCGCCGTAGAGGCCGCGCTGGAACGGGGCCAGATCGCCCGTTTGACGGGCCAGATCGTTGTCGCCGGCGCCAAGCGCCGCCACTGCGACGCGATAGTCGGCATTGTTGCGCTGGCGCAGTTGCAGGGCGTAAACGAGCGCATCCGACAGTGCACCGATACCGATCTGCAAGGTGCCGCCGTCGCGCACCAGGGTGCTGGCGTGCAGGCCCAGCGCAAACTCGGCCACATCCACCGGCTCGCGCGGCAACGCAAACAACGGCTGCCGGCATGCCGGATCGTCGAGCACGACATCGAAAAACTCCGCCGCCACTTCGGCCTCGTTGCCGATGAAGGGCAGGTCCGCATGGACGACACCGACCACGAGCGGGCGCGGCGCACCAGCAGCAGCGATGCGATCCAGCAGGTCGGCGGTGACATCAGGATTGCACGCCAGGCTATAGCATCTCTCCCCTGCCTCGCTGCGCACGGCGATCAGTTGCAGAATCACGTTGATGCGGGCGCCGACGACATCACGTGCGACGTGCGTGTAGTTCATGCTGATGTAGTCGCGCTGCGACTGCGCGACACCGAGCATGGCACCGGATTGCAGATAAAACTCGTGCACGCGGATATTCGGCGGCAACGCGTTCGCATGTTGCGCGGCGACGTATTCCAGGTCGGGATAGTCGCCGAAATGCCGGGTCAGGAACGGATCGAGGAAACGTTTCTCCAGGGCGCTTTTTGCATGCGGACGCGCCAGCGACAGTGCGGTATACAAGGTCAGGCGCGATCCGCAATCCGCAGCCACGCGCCGATACAATGCGTTGAACAGCAGGTTCGGCTTGCCCAGGCCAAGCGGCATCGCCACGCGTATGTCGACGCCGGCATGCGCAAGAATGCGCCCGACACAGGTTTCAATGGTAGTGACAAATTCAGGCACGACGACCTCGGGCAAAGATCCGCTGCGGGCATCATCGCAGATCGTGCGCATGCGAGTCAGCGGTACGGGGCGTTCCTCGATCGGGCGAACTTCCCGGCTTCAACGGCGACGCGCGACGGGTCTCCGCCCCGCTGTTGAAAGAGCGCTTGCCCATCGGCACCGTTGCACAGGTATCATTGGCGGGGCGCGGGGAGACGGGCATGGCGGAACGCTTCAAGATTGCGATCGTGGGATCGGGGCCCGGCGGCATTTCCGCCGCGGCACGCGCGGCCGAGCGCGGCGAGTCGCACGTCCTGCTCGAGGCTGAGGAACACCTGTCCAACACGATCTACCGTTATCAGAAGGGCAAGTTCGTCATGGATGAGCCCGGTATCCTGCCCCTGCGCTCGCCGGTGCCGTTCAAGGCCGGCAGCCGCGAATCGATCCTCGGCGGCTGGGACGACGCGGCCAAGCAGCTCAAGATCAACGTCCGCTACAAGCACGAGGTCAGCTCGATCAAGCAGGCTGGCAACGGCTTCGAGATCAAATGCGGCAACGGCCAGACCATCGCCGCCGATTTCGTGGTCATGGGCATCGGCCTGCAGGGCAATATCCGCAAACTCGGCTGCCCGGGCGAGGACCTGCCCTTCGTGCAGTACCAGCTTGATGACCCTGACGAATACGAGGGCGAGACCATTGCCGTGGTCGGCGCCGGCGATGCCGCCATCGAAAACGCCGTCGCCCTGGCGAAACAGAACAACGTGATCATCATCAACCGCAAGGACGAATTCGGGCGAGCCAAGAAAGGCAACGAGCAAGGCATCCTCAAGGCGATCGAAGACGGCACGATCGAGTGCTACTACGACTCGGCACCCGAGCGCGTGGATGCGCTATCGGTCGGACGCAAGAAAGGCCGCATGATCCTCGCCACAAAAAGCGGCAAGGCACAGATCCTGCTCGATCGCGTGATCGCGCGCCTCGGCGCAACCGCGCCACGCGGCTTCGTCGAAGCCTGCGGCGTGGTTTTTCCGAACAAGGACCCGGCCTCGGTGCCGGCGATCAGTTCGCAGTACGAATCCAACGTCAAGGGCCTCTATATCGTCGGCGCGCTCGGCGGCTATCCGCTGATCAAGCAGGCGATGAACCAGGGCTACGAAGTCATCGAATACATCCTCGGCTCGAAGGTCGAGCCGGCGGACGAGCCGCTGCTCAAGGCGAAATTCTCGGCGATGCCGGGTTTCCGCAACGTCGACGATGCGCTGCAGCGCGTGCAGAAGAATGTACGCCTGCTTGCCCATATCACGCCGCTGCAACTGCGCGAATTCATGCTCGATTCGGATATACGCACGCCCAAGCCCGACGAAACGATCTTCGCCCGCGACGATTATACAAATACCTTTTTCTCCATCGTCGAAGGCGAAGTGCACGTCATCATCGACGCCGCGAAAAACCAGCGCATCAGCCTCAAGCGCGGCGAATTCTTCGGCGAGATGAGCCTGATCTCTGGCCGGCGCCGTTCAGCCACCATTGTCGCCGGCGCCAATTGCGTGCTGATCGAGACGCCGCGGCGCTCGATGAACCGCCTGATCAATTCGGTCGAGGCGGTCAAGCGCGAAATCGACGAAATCTTCATCCTGCGCGCGATCCAGTCGCGCTTCGCGCCCGAGGCCTCCGCCGAGCAGCTCGGCGACATCGTCAAGGCAGCAAAACTCGAAAGGTTCAAGGCCGGGGACGTATTGTTCAACGAGGGCGAAGTCGGCGACAGCCTGCATCTGGTGCGCATCGGCTCGCTCACGATTTCGCGCAATATCGGCGGCAAGGACGTGGTCCTGAGCTACGTGCCGGCCGGCAACTACGTCGGTGAGATGGCGCTGATGGGCGAATCGCGCCGCTCGGCCACGGCGCGCGCGGCGATTGCCACCGAAACCGTGCGTCTTGATGGCGAAAGTTTCAAGAAACTGGTCAACCGCATCCCGGTGCTGCGCCTGCGTCTGCAATCCGAATACCGACAGCGCACTACGGCGAACCTGGCGATGCAGGCTATGCCCGGCGGCGGCGACATCATTTCCTTCCTGCTCTCGCAGGGCGCCGGCGAAGCCACCGATATTCTGTTGATCGACGAATCGCTCTGCGTACGCTGCGACAATTGCGAAAAGGCCTGCGCCGAAACCCACAACGGCAACTCACGCCTGAACCGCGAAGCCGGGCCCACGTTCGCCAATGTGCACGTGCCGACCTCGTGCCGCCACTGCGAGCATCCGCACTGCATGAAGGACTGTCCGCCCGATGCCATCCATCGCGCGCCCAATGGCGAAGTATTCATTGCCGACAACTGCATCGGCTGCGGCAATTGCGAGCGAAACTGTCCGTACGGCGTGATCCACATGGCCGCAAAACCGCCGAAGAAGCCCGGCTTGCTGCAGTGGCTGCTGCTCGGCCGCGGTACCGGTCCCGGTGAAGCACCTTACGACAAGAAGGCAAAAAAAGCCGCCACCGGCAAGAAGGCGGTGAAATGCGATATGTGCAAAGGTATACAAGGCGGTCCGGCCTGCGTGCGGTCGTGTCCGACCGGTGCGGCGATCCGAATTTCCCCAGAGGAGTTTCCGGCGTATGCGCAGTCCAGAAGATAGAGCCGAGGGCTCACGGCTGAGGGCTGGGCGCGCGGCGATATCCATCGTCGGCGTCTTTTTCGCCTCGCCGTCTTCCGGCTGCCGATGCTTCGCCGTTTTCCCGTGCTTGTCGCCCTCGGCCCTCGCCCACCGCCGCTGACCATGCACGATTCCATCCTTACCTACGCCAAATCGCGCTATCTGTGGATCAGCGCAGTCCTGCTCGCTGGTTCGCTGGTGGCCTATATCTGGCACGATCCCGGGGGGCCGCCGAACGGAGGCACCTGGCTCGGCTACACCCTGGGCACGATCGGCGCCCTGCTGATTCTCTGGTTGATGTTTTTCGGCATGCGCAAGCGCCGTTACATCAACAGCGTCGGCACGTTGCGCGGGTGGCTTTCTGCCCACATCTATCTCGGCACCACGCTGATCCTGATCGTGCTGCTGCACGCCGGATTCCAGGTCGGCTGGAACATCCATACGCTCGCATTCGCCTTGATGCTGGTCGTGATCTTCTCGGGTTTCTTTGGCCTATACGTCTATCTGCGCTATCCGGCAATGATGACGCGAAACCGCGAAAGCGCGACGCGCGAAGCCATGCTGGAAGAAGTATCCGAAATCGACCAGAACGCGTTGGCGCTGGCCGATGGCATTGATCCCAAGATCCACGCTGTCATCTTGCGCTCGATCGAGAATACCAAACTCGGCGGCGGCGTTTGGACCCAGCTGCGCGCACGGGACGGTTCGGATCTGGCCCTGGATACGCTGCAGAAAGCCATTGCGGCGCGCGACAAGAAGCAGGACATGAAAACCGCGGAGATGCCGACCATGTTCGCGATGGTCGATTTCCTGGCCGGCCAGGCGACCGACAAGCAGGGCGAGGCAATGCGCAAGCTGATCGACATGATCTCGCGCAAGAAGGCTCTCGCGACCAAGGTCGCCCGCGACATGCAATATCAGGCGATGATGGAAATCTGGTTGTATATCCATGTGCCGCTCTCGTTTGCTCTGCTGGCCGCGCTGATCGCACACATCGTGTCGTCGTTCTTCTACTGGTGATCGTGATGAGCTTGATCACCTTTCAACGGACTCAAATCGCGGCTTCCACTCGGCTGCAGGCGAGTGGAAGCTTTGCTTTTGGCGTAGGCAAGAAGCACCTGATTCCAGCGTCCGCTGAAATGACGAGCGTAAGCGGGAGCCTGTCATGCGTTGGCTGATCCGCCGCGTACTCAAGAAGGGCAAAGGGGCGGTCTCCTACGAAGAAGACGTCCACTACGGCGATGTCCTCACGATCGGGCGCGCCGCCGATCAGGCGATCTTCCTGCCCGACCTGCGCGCGGCACTGAATCACGCACGCATTACCCTGCTCGCCAGCGGACAATACAAGGTCGAATCGCTGATCCTTGCGGGCATTCGCGTCGACGGCGAGATCACCTACGTCACGACGGCCGGCGCCGGCGCGGTGGTCGAGATCGGCAACACGCGCCTGACCCTGCTCGCCGCGGCGCAGGATTTCGACGGCGGTGTGGAAGTTTCCACACTGGATAAAAGTGAACAAAGTGCCGAGAAGCAGAAACACGCAAAACCGACGCGCCTTAGCCAGACCGGCCTGAGCAAGCGCCGCCCGTCATGGATCCTGTTCGCCACGATTCTGGTGTTTGGGCTGGCGTTGCCGATGATCGGCCATTTCGTGCCCGGCTTCGGCGAAATGCTGCGGCACACGCCGTTGCCCAGCACTGCGAGCTGGAATCCCGGCACGCTCGATGCTGCCCATCATTTCTTCAGCGCCGATTGCACGAAGTGCCATCAGCATGCGTTCCTTACGGTGCGTGACAATGCCTGCCTTGCGTGCCACGCGAACACGGCGGCACATGCAGATCCGGTCAAGTTCAATCTCCCGCAGCTGGGCAACGCCGAGTGCCGCTCCTGCCACCAGGATCACCAGGGGTTGCGCGGCCTGGTCCGCACCGATCAGCGCCTGTGCGCCGATTGTCATGCCGGGCTGAAGGCACGCACCAAGAATGCAAGCGCCTTCGAGGATGTGCGTGATTTCGGCACTGCGCATCCGGAGTTCAAGATCGACCTGCCGGCCTGGGATGCCGACGGCAAGTTCGCGCCGAAGCGGGTGACGTTCGCGACCGACCTGCAAGAGAATTCGGGACTGAAGTTCAACCACCTCAAGCACCTGAAGGCCGAAGGGCTGAACGCACCCAAAGGCCATCGCGTGCTCGATTGCGTCAATTGCCATGTGCCCGATGCGGGCGGTGCCAAGATGCGCCCGGTGAATTTCGAAGCCATGTGTCACGACTGCCATACGCTGGGCTTCGATCCGCTCGCGCCCGATCGCGAAGTGCCGCATGGCAAGGTCAACGAAGTCATTTACATGCTGAACGAATACTATGCGCGGGTCGCCCTGGAAGGCGGTTATCAGGACCAGAAGTCGCCGGTCATCGTGCAGGAGCGGCGCCGTCCGGGCTCGCCGCCGCTGTCCCAGCAACAGCAGCAGGAAGCGCTGGCCTGGGCACGCGACCAGGCGCGCAGCGTGACCGAAAGCCTGTTCACCGGCCGCGCCTGCACGACCTGCCACAAGGTGGGCGCGCCGCGCGACCCGAACGATACCTGGCATATCGCGCCGGTGCGCGTATCCGGCGTGTGGTACACCGATGCGAAGTTCACCCACGCCAAGCACACCACGGTCAAGTGCGAGGATTGCCACGCCGCACGCAAGTCCGAGCGAGCCAGCGACCTGCTTATTCCCGGCATTGCCAATTGCCGCGCCTGTCATGGCGGCGCCTACGCCAAGGACAAGGTGGCAACGACGTGCATCGCCTGCCACGACTATCATCAGTCGGCGACGCTGAAAATGGGTACGTTATAATTGCGCGTGCGCTATGATGCAGGCACAGGAAAAACTTCGGCGTCCGGCGTGTGACCGCGCCGGGCTCGGACAGCGCACTCGGGGAGGAGGAGCGATGGGGAGATTACAGTTCCGCTTGCTGGCCTTGGCCGCGGCCTTGACGCTGGCCGCGTGCGGCGGTGGCAGCAATTCCGGCAGTCCCGTCGGGACATCGCCGCCCACGCAACCGCAACCAACGCCGGATTCCGGCTGCAATGGCTCCTGCGCGACTGCCCAATCACTGTTGAACCCCACCGATGTGCAGACCATCATCGCCCAGGCAGCCTTCGAGGCGCAGGCGCAGGGCAAGCCCGCGATCATCGCCGTGGTCGATCGCGTGGGCAATGTCCTGGCCGTCTACAAGATGGCCGGCGCGCCGGCACTGACGACCATCACCTCGCAGCGCGGCGTGAGCGGCGGCCTGGAAAATCTGCAGGTCCCCGGCGAACTTGCCGCGATCGCCAAGGCCGTTACCGGCGCTTACCTGTCGTCCGAAGGCAATGCATTCTCGACCCGCACCGCCAGCCAGATCGTGCAGGAACATTTCAATCCCGGCGATCTGGGTACGCCGGGCGGCCCGCTGTTCGGGGTGCAATTCTCGCAACTGCCCTGCTCTGATCTTTCGCAGCGATTCGCAACCGGTGCTGGCGTAGGCGCCGGACCGCACCGTTCGCCGCTGGGCCTTTCCGCAGACCCGGGCGGTTTTCCGTTGTACAAGGGCGGCACGCCGGTGGGCGGCGTTGGCGTCGCCGCCGATGGCATCTATGGTCTGGATCCCGATGTCCAGGTCATCGATCACGACATCGACGAATACATCGCCATGGCGGCCACGTACGGCTATGGCGCGCCAGCCGCACGCCGCGCCGACACGATCACCGCTGGCGGCATCACGCTGCGTTTCACCGATGTGGAATATGCGGGACTGGCGACCCAGCCGGCGAGCGCACCTGCGTACACCGCGCTGACGGGCAGTCTGCTCAAGGTGCCCGGCTATTCCGATGGCGCCATCCTAGCCGGTACCGCTTTCGGCCAGACCAATTCCGGCATACGCCCGGACACCACCCTGTATCCCGGCACCGACGCGTTCGTCATCGACGACGGTAACGGCAACAATCGTTACACCCCGAAGGCCGGCACCGACGGCAGCAATGCACTTACCGCAACCGAAGTGCAGACTCTCGTGCAGCAGGCCTTGATGATCGCCAACCGCGCGCGTGCCCAGATTCGGAACCCGCTCGGCAGTCAGGCGCGGGTGTCGGTCTCCGTCGTCGATACCAATGGCGTGGCACTCGCCGTCGCGCGCACTCGCGACGCACCGATTTTCGGTACGGACGTCTCGCTGCAGAAGGCGCGTACGGCGGCATTCAACTCAGGCGCGTACGCGGCGAACGACCTGGCCACGGCGACGGCGCCCACCCCGCTGATGACGCCGGCGGCTGCCGACTACCTCGCCGACGCCGTCGACCTGAATGCGGGAACGGTGAAGTTCACCACGACGACGACGAGCCTCCTCAACACCTACGTCACCCGCCTGCGCAGTTTCCTCGGCCTGCCGAATGCACTGGGCGACGGCGCCATCGCATTTACCGACCGCGCCGGTGGCAACATGGCACGGCCGTTCTATCCGGACGGCGTCGACGGCAACCCACCGGGACCGTTCAGCTACCCGCTGGCGCAATGGAGTCCGTTCAAGGTCGGCCAGCAACTTGACCTCGTCTACAACCGCCTCGCCGTGCACGTCGCTTTCTACCTGCAGCAGGTCGGCCTCACCGTGTCGCTCAACGGCACCACGTTGCCGGCACTCGGCGACGTTGCGCAAAATTGCACAGGTATACAGCGCCTGCCGAACGGTATCCAGATCTTCCCTGGCAGCGTACCGATCTATCGCGGCAATGTTCTCGTCGGTGGCATCGGCGTGTCGGGCGACGGCGTGGACCAGGACGACATGGTCAGCTTCCTCGGCCTGTACAACGCAGGCGTGGCGCTTGCCGGCAAGATCGCCAACGCGCCGCCGGCCATGCGCGCCGATCAGCTGGCACCGCAGGGCTCGCACCTGCGCTATGTGCAATGTCCACAGGCGCCGTTCCTGGACACGAACGCCTCCAATGTCTGCGAGGGCAAGTGATATGCGCGCCGAACTTCGCTCCCGCATCGTTTGTGCAAGCATCGGTATAGCAACAATTGCGGCATTCTGCACAAATTCCCGTGTAGTCGCGCAGCAGGCGACTGCGGTAGTACCGGGCGTACTCGAGGTGCTCGGCATCCTGCCGGCACCGACTTACGATCCGGCCGAATCGCAGATTCCGCGCCGGCGCCCGGGCCATGCCTACGAGCCGCCGCCGGAATTCAACGTGCAGAACCCTGATGGCCTGCCGCCGGCACCGGTCGATCAGGCCGGCGCGTTTCTGCCGGTGCCGGACCGCTGGCGCATCATGGAAGCCCTGGGCTTCAAGTTTCCCCTGACCGACCCCTACAACCAGAACGTGCTCAAGGGCGACAAGCCGATCGACGGCAAGGATCACTTCCTCGCCCTGAGCTTCATTTCCGACAGCTTCATCAAGGAGCAAAGCACGCCGCTGCCCGTAGGTCCGCAAGGCACCGGACGCGCCGGCGAAATCGATGTGCTCGGCCACGTCAATCAAGCGGCATTCGTGCAGAATTTCATCGCCAGCGCCGACTATTACATCGGCGACACCACATTCAAGCCGCCGGAGATCGAATACAAGGCCACGCTCGCGGTCGACTACAACCGCGTCAATACCCAGGAAGCCCGGTCGCTGCAGATCGATCCGCGGCTCGGCGAGGATCGCGACGACGGCTTCGTGGGCGTGCAGGAGCTGTGGGTAGACAAGCATCTGCGCAACCTGGATTCGCGCTACGACTTCGACAGCCTGCGCATCGGCATCCAACCTTTTTCGACCGACTTCCGCGGCTTCCTGTTCCAGGACAGCGAACCGGGAATCCGCCTGTTCGGCGACCGCGACAACAACCGCTGGCAATACAACCTCGCCTATTTCCGTCGACTGGAAAAGGACCTCAACTCCGGCCTGAACGATGTCACCAAGGCACCCCGGCATGACGACATCCTGCTGGGCAACCTGTATCGCCAGGATTTCCCCTGGACCGGATTCACCTCGCAGGCAACGGTCGTCTTCAACCACAACAGTGATGATCGTTTCTACGACTCCAACGGTTTCATCGAGCGCCCGGCCGCGATCGGCCTGCAGCTACCGCGCACTTATGACGTCGCCTACCTGGGCTACAACGGCGATGGCCACATCGGCCGCCTCAATCTGACCGCATCCACCTACTACCTCATTGGGCACCAATCGCACGGTATATTCGTGGAAGAAGAGCAGCAGATCCGCGCCGGATTCGCTGCGGCAGAAGCCTCGATGGATTTCGATTGGATCCGCGTGCGCCTTTCCGGTGCGTATGCCAGCGGCGACAAGAATCCCTATAGTGACCGTGCCACAGGCTTCGACTCGATCCTGGAGAATCCGATCTTCGCCGGCGCCGATACCAGCTACTGGATCAGCCAGGGCATTCCGCTGATCGGTGGCGGTGGCGTGGCCTTGACCCAGCCCAACGGCATGCTGCCGGACCTGCGCAGCTCGAATGCGCAGGGCCAGTCGAATTTCGACAACCCCGGCCTGCGCCTGATCGGCCTCGGCGCCGATTTCGACATCGCTCCCACCTCGCGCGTATCCGGCAATCTCAACGAGCTGTGGTTCGACAACACGGCGACATTGGAAGCCGCGCGTCAGCAGGCCAATATCGGCCGCAGCATCGGCACCGATGCGTCGGTCGCCTGGATCTATCGGCCATTTTTCACCCAGAACGTCGTCGTGCGGCTGTCGGGCGCGGCACTGTTGCCTGGCTCGGGCTTCAAGAGTCTCTACGGTACGGACCACTCGGTCTACTACTCAGTGCTGGCCAACGTGATTCTGACCTATTAGGGGGCGGCCATGACGACGAATGGTCAGACATCTTTTCGCGCAATCCTGTCGCCGGATTCGGTCTGGACAAGAGGGTTGATCCAGGCATCGCTGTTGTTGATCGCCTGCTTTGCGGCGCCGGCCATTGCCAGCGAAGAAGAAGCCGTGTTGCGCACTTACGCCGCAGCTCCGGCGGCCCCGGCATTCCAGACCTGGGACGACGCCGGAAAGAAATCCGCGGGCTGCGTATCCTGCCACACGAAGTCCGACCGCAAGACGATGCATGCGAACGAGGCCGTGGTGCTTGGCTGTACCGATTGCCACGGCGGTGATGCGAATATCTTCGCGCCTTCGGGACAGACCTACTCCGCCGACGATCATCACGATGCGCGCGACTGGTCGACCGACTATCGCGGCACGATGGACAAGGCGCATGTGCTGCCGCGCTTCCCGGAGCATTGGGAAACGAGCGCCAATCCCCAGCGCAGCTATGCGTGGTGGATGAAGGAATCGCCCGAATTCGTGCGTTTCATCAATCCCGGCGACCTGCGCGCCGCGAACGAAGCCTGCGGCGCGTGCCACCTGCCCGTGATCCAGGCCAACCAGAAGAGCCTGATGGCCAACGCCGCGATGTTCTGGGGCGCGGCCGCATACAACAATGGAATTCTGCCCTACAAGCATTCGGTACTGGGCGAAGCCTACACGCGCGGCGGCGTGGGCGCGACAACCGACAGCCAGATCGAACCGGATGCCAACATGCAGAAGCACGGCATCCTGCCAAAGATCTACCCGATGCCAACCTGGGAAACCACGCCGCCGGCCGATCTGTTCCGCGTGTTCGAGCGCGGCGGCCGCAACATCGGCACGATCTTCCCCGAAATCGGCCTGCCCGATGAGTCCGGCCTGATCCAGCGCCTGGAAGAACCCGGCCGCCCGGACATCAAGCAATCCAACCGCGGGCCCGGCACAGGACAGCGCGTCGCGATTCCCGTGCTGAACATCGTCAAGACGCGCCTCAACGATCCGTTCATCTGGATGCTCGGCACGAACGACAATCCGGGCGACTTCCGCTCTTCGGGCTGCTCGGCATGCCATGTTGTATACGCCAACGACCGCGATACCTTCCATTCGGCGATCTACGCCAAGTACGGCAACATGGGCCAGTCGCAGCAGGCGGACCCGACGATTTCGCACAGCGAATCCGGACATCCGCTCAAGCACGAATTCACCCGCCAGATTCCGACCAGCCAGTGCATGATCTGCCACATGCACCAGCCGAACATGTTCATCAACACGATGCTCGGCTTCACGATGTGGGACTACGAGTCCGACGCGCCGTTCATGTGGCCGCAGAAGCAGAAATATCCGAGCGACGAGGAAGCGCGCAAGATCCTGGATCGCAATCCGGAGGAAGCGGCGATCCGCGGCAAGTGGGGCGACCTGAATTTCCTCAAGGACGACAGCCTGCAGAATCCACAGTTGCACGATACCCAGTTCGCCGACTACCACGGCCACGGCTGGAATTTCCGCGGCGTCTACGCGCGCGATCGCAAGGGCGACCTGCTCGACAAGAACCGCCAGATCGTCGCCGCCGACGATCCGGACAAGTGGAAGAAAACGGTGCACCTGCAGTCGATCCACGTCGACGTCGGCATGCAATGCGTGGATTGCCATTACGCGCAGGACAATCATGGCGACGGCTACGTCAAGGCCGAGGTCATGGGTGCGGTCGAGATCCAGTGCCAGGATTGCCACGGTACGGTCGACAGGCTCCCCACACTGAAGACTTCAGGTCCGGCCGCTTCACCCTATGGCAAGGATTTGCTGCTGATCCGCAATCCGGATGGCAAGAAACGCTTCGAGTGGGACGGCGGCAAATTGATCCAGCGCTCGGCCGTGACGCCGGGACTGGAATGGACGGTCGCCCTGCTCAAGAACGATTCCGTTCCGGGCGCGCCCGGCTACGACGCCAAAGCCGTGCGTGCGCACACCGTCGCGATGAATCCAGACACGCAGCGCTGGGGCGCGGATGTGCCGAAGGAGCAACGTGCGCACAGCGAAGACAAGATGCTGTGTTATACCTGCCACACTTCGTGGACGACCAGCTGCGGCGGCTGCCATCTGCCGATCCAGGCCAACTGGAAGACCGAACGGCACAAGTACGAAGGCGGCGAATCGCGCAACTTCGCCACCTACAATCCGCAGGTCGCGCGCGACGACATGTTCTTCCTCGGCGTGCATGGCGAAATCAAGGATCACAAGATCGCGCCGGTGCGCTCGTCGTCGGCGCTGATACTTTCGTCTACGAATATCAATCGCGAAAAAATATACATCCAGCAGCCGCCGATCTCGTCCGCGGGCTATTCCTCGCAGGCCTTCGCGCCGCATTATCCGCACACCGAACGCAGGACCGAAACCAAGGATTGCGACGACTGCCATCTGGCGAAGGCAAACGACAACAATGCGATCATGGCGCAGCTGCTCCTGCTCGGCACCAAGTTCATCGATTTTGTCGGCTACAACGCCTGGGTCGGTGAAGCCGGTGGGGTCGGCGCCGTACAGGTCACCGAGTGGGATGAGCCGCAGGCCGTAATCGGCAGCTATCTGCACAAGTATGCGTATCCAGACTGGTTCAAGGCGCATGAGGACCGGGGCGAGAAATTACAGACCGCTGTCGAGCACTCGGCGGGCACGTCCGATTGTCTGCAGTTGCGCGGCGAATACCTGTACGTGGCCGAAGGCGCAAAGGGCATGCGCGTCTACGACGTTGCCAGCATCGCGAACAAGGGCTTTTCGGAAAAGATCATCACCGCGCCGTTCTCTCCGCTGGGTCAGGACACCCACATCGCCAGCAAGAATGCGACCTGTGTCGTGCTGGCGACCACGCAGCCGGTGGATCCGGCGCGCAACAAGAGCGAGCTGATGCAGGGCGCGAATCAGGAACAGCTGATGCATCCGATCTACAGCTACGCGTTCATCACCGACGCCGAAGAAGGCCTGATCGCGACCGACATCGCCACCCTGCACGACCGTGAGCCGCGCAACAACTTCCTCAAGCGCCAGCTCACCTGGAACGAGAACGGCGTGCTCAAGGGTGCACGTCACCTGGCGATCGCCGGCAGCATCTTCTACGTATCTGCCGACGCCGGCGTCGTCGTCGTCGACATGGCTGATCCGCTCAAGCCGCGCTATGTCGCAACGATTCCGATCGTCGACCCGCACGCGGCACAGGTGCAGTTCCGCTATCTGTTCGTCACCGCGAAGGACGGCTTGCACGTCGTCGATGTCACCCATACCGATCAGCCGCGCGAAGTGGCGAGCGGCTTCGTGCCGCTGCGCGACGCGCACAAGCTGCACGTTGCCCGCACCTACGCCTATGTCGCCGACGGAGCAGACGGTCTTGCCATCATCGACGTGACCAACCCGGAGAAACCCTTCGTCTACCAGATGTTCAACGCCGGCGGGAAGATCAACGACGCGCATGATGTTGTCGTCTCGACAACCAACGCTTCGCTGTATGCCTACGTCGCCGACGGCAAGAACGGGCTCAAGGTCCTGCAATTGACCAGCCCCGAATCGCAGCCGAAGTTCTATGGCTTCAGCCCCGACCCGCAGCCCGCATTGATCGCGTGGTACCCGACCAGGAACCCTGCCCTGTCGCTGTCGCGCGGCCTGGAACGCGACCGCGCCGTCGACGAAACCGGCAATCAGATCGCCATCTTCGGACGCATCGGCGGCCGTCCGTTCCATCTGGACGAGATGCAGAAACTGTATCTGAACAAGGATGGCAAGCCGTGGTTTGTGACCGACGATCCAAACGAAGGCAAGAACCATCCAGCGACTGCCGCCAAGGAAGACAAGCCGCTCGAAGTGAAGGCAGCGGCGAGCGGGTATGCCACCGGATTGGTGCATTGAAATTTCGTTTCGGAATACTTCGCGTCCAATCGTTTGAACCAGGCCAAGGTCGGGTTTTTTGGTGAGACGGCCGTTGTGTACGGCAACGAAATGTGGGCAAGGCGCAAGGGAGAGCCGTATAAGCGACGCTACCTGAACCGATACCTGGTACGGCGAAATGGACGCTGGCAAATCGTTGTAGCCGAACGTCTGTCCGCGCCCGGAAAAGTGCCTTGAGACATGTAGCGATGATGCCTTTGAGAGCCTCCGCCGCAAATCTGCTCAGAATGTTGCCGGGCCCGTGCACGGCTAGATGGCCGGATGGTGAACGCTTCGTCGAAGCATTTGCCCACGGCACGCTGGCGGTGGAATTGTACGCGCCGGTCGGACGCGATCCGCAATCGCCGCACAACCGCGACGAAGTATACTTTGTCATCTCCGGCTGTGGGGATTTCCTGAATGCCGGAGAACGCACGCCGTTCCGTGCCGGCGATGCATTGCTTGTCGCCGCCGGCGTAGAACATCGTTTCGAGAATTTCAGTGAGGATTTCGCCACCTGGGTCGTATTCTATGGGCCAGCAGGCGGAGAACGAGGGTCGTGAACCTCAATATCAGCCGATAGTCAGGATGAAGTGCTGGACAATCGGGAAGATCCTGCGATCGGCCCGGAGCCCTGGAGTCCGCATGAACACCGATACTCGCCGCACCCTGATCGAGCGCTTTTTCGCCGCATTCCGGCATCGAGACGGCGCGACCATGGCCGCCTGCTATCACCCAGACGCAAGCTTCCGTGACCCGGTGTTTTCGCTGTGCGGCGAGTACATAGGAAAAATGTGGAGAATGTTGTGCGCGCGCGGCGTCGATCTGCGCATCGAATTCGCCAACGTAGACGTAGGCGCAAGCAACGGTGCTGCGGACTGGCAGGCCTGGTACACGTTCAAGTCCACCGGCCGGGCGGTGCACAACGTGGTTCACGCTGAATTTCGCTTCGCCGACGACCTGATTGTCGAACACGTCGATGCTTTCGATTTCTGGCGCTGGTCGCGCCAGGCGCTGGGTCCGGCCGGATGGCTGCTCGGCTGGTCGTCACCGCTTCGCGCCAAGGTCCGCCGTGAGGCGGCACAGGCGCTGGATCGCTTTTCCGGCTGACGCCCACGCCCGCTGCGCGGCTCGGCTAAACTCCGCGCATGGCCGCCAACACCTCGTCCGCTCCACCGTTGCCGCCACAGGCCCTGCAGCTGGCCGAGCAGGCGCTCAGTCGCGCCGGCGGCACGCCTCTGATCGGCGGCAATGCCGTCGATCTTCTGATCGATGCGCGCGAGAATTTCGATGCCTGGCTTGCGGCCATCCGCAGGGCGCGAGAAAGTGTACTTCTGGAAAATTACATTGTCTGCGACGACGTGGTCGGTCGCGAATTCCGCGACGCCCTGCGCGAGCGCGCCGCCGCGGGCGTGCGCGTACGCGTCATCCGCGACTGGCTCGGTTGCCTCGGCAATTCGCGCGAGGCTTTCTGGAAACCACTGCGCGATGCGGGCGGTGAGGTGCGCGCCTACAATCCGCCGCGCTTCGACAATCCGCTGGGCTGGCTGAGCCGCGATCATCGCAAGCTGCTCGTGACCGATGGTTCACTCGGCTTCGTGTCAGGCATCTGCATCGCCGCGAAATGGCTCGGCGACGCGCAAACCGGTGTTACGCCCTGGCGCGACACCGGTGTCGCCATTCGCGGGCCCGCCCTCGTGGACATGGTGGCCGCTTTCGCCGACACCTGGTCGCAACTGGGCGCGGCGCTCGACATCGATCTCGTCGGCAGGATCCCGGCAACTGCTGGAAGCGTCGACTTGCGCGTCGTCGCGGAACGGCCCAGCCACGCCAGCCTGTTCCGCACCGATCAGTTGATTGCCGCAATGGCGCGCAAGAACCTGTGGCTGACCGACGCCTACTTCGTCGGCTTCGCGCCTTATGTGCAGGCGCTGATTGCGGCCGCGCGCGATGGTGTCGACGTACGCCTGCTGGTACCGGGCACGAGCAACCTCAAACTGGTCGCGCGGCTTTCGCACGCCGGCTACCGTCCCCTGCTGGAAGCCGGGATAAAAGTATACGAATGGAACGGCAGCATGCTGCACGCCAAGACCGCTGTCGCCGACGGGCGCTGGGCGCGCATCGGATCGAGCAACCTCAACATATCCAGCTGGATGGCCAATTGCGAACTCGACATCGCCGTGGAAAATGCGGGATTTGCGCAGCAGCTGGCAGCACAGTACGAAAAGGATCTGGAAAACGCGACTGAAATCGTGCTGGCACCGGCGCGCACGCCGGCGCGCGTGCACGCAGCGACCAGGCCCAGGCGCGGCGGCGGCAGCTCCAGCCGCGCGGCCGCTGGCGCCCTGCGCCTGGCCAATACCATCGGTGCCGCGATCAGCGACAGGCGCGTACTTGGCATCGCGGAGGCCGGTCTACTGCCCGGGGCGACGGTCGTCCTGGTCGGACTCGCCATTGTGGCGGCACTTTGGCCGCGCCTGGTTGCGTGGCCATTCGCGGTAATCGCTCTATGGCTTGGCGCCAGCCTCCTGGCGCGTTACTTCGGTGCGCGCCGGGCACTGGCGACAGGGAACAAGGATGGCCGGCACTGAGCCGGCGCAACGCGAGGAGCGGTCACAGCACGGCCTCGGCAAAATCGAAACTCCAGTCCGGCAGCCAGCCGCTGAGCGGATCGCCTTGCACGTAGTGCGCGCCGAGCCTGAGCAGCACGCCGACGTCGCCGACGCCGGCCAGATCGCAGGCAACGGTGACCTTGCCGACCGAGCGCGCTTCGGCCATCGGCTTTGACCAGCGCTCCCATGCGGCGTCGGGTTTCACGCTTGCATCGCCGTCGCGCGCGAACTTGACCACTCCGAAGGCCTCGACCGCCAGCAGCTTGCTCATGCCGCCGTCGATCGCGCCGCGGATCGTCAGTACCAGGCGTACGCCGATGCGCTGCAACGATTCCAGCGCGTTGCGCAGGCGCGCGAGTTCGCCGCGGATTTCCTCGGCGTCGAATTCGAGCGCGAGGACGTTGCTCGCTACACCGTGCGCACCCAGTTCCGCCCCCAGCCACGGCGCGAACGCCGGATCGAGCAATGTTGCGACCGCGATCGGCAGGTACAGGCGCAATTCCTGTTCCGGATCGCGCTTTTCGCGCACGCGCTCGAGCACGCCGCGCAACAGGTGGCGATCGGCGTGCGCCACCATGCCCAGTTCGCGCGCAATCGGCATGTAGTCGTCGCGTTGCAGCATCAACGCCTGCGAAGATTTGGGCGGCCTCAGGGTCATGCGTGCTTCGTACTGGCCGACAATCTGTCCAGTAAGCGGCACCAGCGGCTGGAAGGCAAAGTGCGCAGTGCCGCGCACGCTGGGCGCGCGCAGGATGGCGCGCACCAGACGCACCTGCGGATCTTCGCTGCTATCGGCACTGGCGGTGCGCAAGTCGAATTCGCAGCGTGCCCCGCCAGCCTGCTGCGCCACGACCAGCAACGCACGCACACGCTCCAGCGCCGTTTCCACATTGTTCAATTCCGCACCCAGGCGCAGGCCACAGAGGCTGAAATGCAGCCGTACCGATGCGCCCTCGGAAAGCCAGGGTCGACCTTCGACCTTCTGTCGCAGCGTGTCGAGCTGCTGGCGCGCAGTCAGCTCGTCGTCCGCGTGCAGCAGGATCAGAAATTTCAGCTCGCCCCAGGCACACAAGGTGCGTGCGCCGCGGATTTCCGCCGCCAGCGCGGCGGCCAGCTGCTGCGACAACGTGCCGGCGGCAGTGAAGCCGAGGCTGCGCTGCACATCCTCGACATCATCGACCGCAAGCAGCGCAAGTACCGGGCAGCGGTCCTGCTCTTCACGTGCGGCGCGCAGGACTTCGCGCGCCAGCACGTCGCGTCCGGCCAGGTTGCCGCGCCGTTCACCGCGGCTGTCGGCATGGCTGGCGCTGAGCTGACGCGCGCGCTTGATGCGGCTTTCCACCGTCGTGACCAGATGCCGCGGCTTGACCGGCTTGGTGATGAAATCGTCGGCGCCCATGCGGATCGCGTCGAAGCGCAGATCCAGATCGTGTTCGCCGGAAAGAAACACGATCGGCAGGAATGCGTGCCCGGATTCACGGATCCGCTGCGCCAACTCGATGCCATTGCTGCCCGGCAGGTACAGATCCAGTAGCACCAGATCCGGCTTGAATTCATCCAGCGTAGCCGGCACCCGCGCCGGATCTTCGCACACGCTGGTGACCATGCCGCGATGGCGCAGGATCGATTCGCAGAATTTCGCCTGACCGCGATCGTCCTCGACGATGAGGACGCGATAGCCCAGGGCGCGGCGTTGCGCCCACAGCGTATCCAGACTCGAAACCAGCGCGATCGGGTCGCGCTCGACAATGACTGTCTCCGCACCCGCGCGCTGCGCGGACAGGGTACGGGTGATGTCGGTTTCGTCGGCCAGCACCAGGCACAGCGAAGGATCCTTGTGCGCCGGACGCTGGCGCTGCACCGCCTCGGTTAGCGCGTGCACTTCGGCCACGAAAGCCTCGTCGATCAGCAGCACGTCGGGACTGACTTCCTCGATGGCACGCAGCAGGCTCTCGCGTTCCTGGAACGGACGCACGACATAACCCTGTTTGCCGAGGGCCGTGGCAAAACCGGGCACATCGCGCTCGTTGCTGCGCAGATAGAACGCGTGCCGGTTCGCGGAATCGTCGGTCGCTGCGGCGGCCTTGCGCACGTTGCGCCGGACGGCGGTTTCGCCGCTGGCCGCAGCGAGGCGCTCGATAAGCTGTTCCAGCCCATGGCGCTGCGCAGGATTGGGTGAGGCACCGCCATCGACGAACGAGCACAGGTACACGGTCAGTTCCAGCGCCGGACCGGCGATCTGGCTGGCCGCCTGTTCTTCGGCCATCGCCGCGAGCCGCTCCAGATCGTCGTACATGGCGCTGGCGCGCTCGGGAATCCAATCCCCGCCGAGGGTCTGCCGCCAGCCCTCGACGAACGTCTGCGTGCGCTGACGCAATGCGCGGTCGCCGCTGGCCGTAGCGGCGGCCTTGCTGGTATCGATTTTCTCGCGAGCCTGTGGCGGAGATGCGTTCGTATCGGGCATGCGCCTACTATACCGGGCGCGAACAGCCGACGTCACAGGGCTGACGTCACGCCCCGGCACTCTGGCCAGCGCAGACGTCGCAGAGTAACCTGATGGCAGTCATCTTCGTATCGAATCCCCATGTCGGAAACTCAAGCCGCCTATGCCGCGGGACGGGAAATATTCTCGCCCAGCGCGCTCGTGCGCCGGGCACGCGAGGTACTGGAGCAGCACTTTCCGCTGCTCTGGATCGAGGGCGAAATTTCCAATTTTTCGCGCCCGGCCTCGGGGCATCTGTACTTCAGCCTGAAGGATGCGCAGGCGCAGGTGCGCTGCGCCATGTTCAAGCCGAAGAGCACTTACCTGCGCTTCAAGCCCGCCGATGGCATGCGCGTATTGGCGCGTGCACGCGTCGGCCTGTATGAAGCGCGCGGCGAATTCCAGCTCATCGTCGAGCATCTGGAGGAAGCCGGTGAAGGCGCCCTGTTGCGCGCGTTCGAGCAACTCAAGGCGCGTCTGGCGGCGGAAGGCCTGTTCGCGCCCGAACACAAGCGCGCCATGCCCAAACTGCCGCGGCGCATCGGCGTGATCACCTCGCCCACCGGCGCGGCCGTGCGCGATGTGCTGAACGTGATTTCGCGGCGCTTCCCGTTGGTCGAAATCGAGATCCTGCCGGTGCCGGTGCAGGGCCGCGAAGCACCCGCCGCCATCGTGGCCATGATCAATGCCGCAGCGGCGGCGCGCCGCCACGATGCGCTGCTGCTCACCCGCGGCGGCGGCTCGCTCGAGGATCTGTGGGCGTTCAACGACGAAGCGGTGGCGCGTGCGATTTACGCCAGTGCCGTTCCGGTTGTTTCCGCCGTCGGCCACGAAGTCGATTTCACGATCGCCGACTTCGTCGCGGACCTGCGCGCGCCGACGCCTTCGGCCGCCGCCGAGCTGCTGACGCCGGATGCCGGTCAATTGCTGTCCTTGGCGCGGCACCGGCGCGACCGGTTGATGCAGCTGGCGATGCATCGCCTGCATCGCCTGGCCCAGCAAGTCGATCACGTGCATGCGCGGCTGCGCGCACAGCACCCGCGGCAT
Source organism: Rudaea sp. (assembly GCA_031291055.1). Classification (GTDB taxonomy): domain Bacteria; phylum Pseudomonadota; class Gammaproteobacteria; order Xanthomonadales; family Rhodanobacteraceae; genus Rudaea. Next base: position 176,171 of record JARLJU010000362.1, read on the forward strand.
CGCTTGCGCACAGGCGGCGAACGCCTGATGCAGTTGCAGGCGCGTCTGCGCGCCCAGCATCCCGCCGCGCAACTTGCGCGTCGCCGCGCCGGTGCAGACGCCTTCGACCGGCGTCTGCGCGCGGCCCTCTCGCATCGGCTAGAAGCGCGCGCGCTGCATCTGAGCGAACTGGCGCGTGCCCTGAACGCGGTCAGCCCGCTTGCCACGCTGGAACGCGGCTATGCGATCCTGATCGACGTCGAAAGCGGTCGCTTGGTGCGATCGCCAATCCAGACCGCGCCTGGCGCGCAACTGCGCGCGCGCGTCGCCGAAGGAGAATTCATCGTGCGAGTTGAGCATGGCTAAGCGCCACCTCGAAAATCATCTGACTCACCGCATCGGCTGGTTGCGTGCGGCGGTACTCGGCGCCAACGACGGCGTGGTGTCCACGGCCAGCCTGATCGTCGGCGTAGCCGCCGCCCACGGCTCGTATGCGGCGATCATCACCGCCGGCGTGGCCAGTCTGGTTGCGGGTGCGATGTCGATGGCCGCCGGCGAGTACGTCTCGGTCAGCTCGCAAGCGGACATGGAAAAGGCCGCAACCGAAATCGAGCGTCACGAACTCGAGAACGACAACGCCGGCGAGCACAAGGAACTGGCGAATATCTATGTCAAGCGCGGATTGACTGCGACGCTGGCAAAGCAGGTCGCCGAACAATTGATGGCGCACGATGCACTCGACGCGCATCTGCGCGACGAACTCGGAATTTCCGAGGCATTCAAGGCGCGTCCGCTGCAGGCGGCGATGGCTTCAGCCGTCACCTACGCCTCCGGCGCCGCGCTGCCCTTGTTGACCGTCGTAGCGACGCCATCATCCTGGCTCATTGCCCTGGTGAGTGCCGTCTCGCTGATCGTGCTGACCCTGCTCGGCGCCGTGGCCGCACGTGCAGGTGGTGCGCGGGTCGTTCCCGGAGCCTTGCGCGTCCTGGTCTGGGGGGCGTTCGCAATAGCGGTAACCGCCGGGGTCGGCACCCTGTTCGGCGCGGCTGGCTGACCACGGTGCCCGGCGAGTCCAAAGCAGGCATTTGACGGTTCCGGCCACGACGCCGACAATCGACCCATTCTTGGCCGGGGAGAGCCTGATGAAAGCTTCAGACTTGTTCGTGAAAGCGCTGGAAGCTGAAAACGTGCACTACGTTTTCGGCATTCCGGGCGAGGAAAATCTCGACCTGCTGGAATCGTTGCGCACTTCCACGATCAAGCTGATCCTCACCCGCCACGAACAGGGCGCCGGCTTCATGGCGGCGACTTATGGGCGACTCACCGGCAAGGCCGGTGTCTGCCTGGCGACGCTCGGTCCCGGCGCCACCAATTTCGTCACCGCTGCCGCGTACGCGCAACTCGGCGGCATGCCGATGATGATGATCACCGGGCAGAAGCCGGTGAAGGCATCCAAGCAGGGGCATTTCCAGATCGTCGACATCGTCGACATGATGAAGCCGCTGACCAAATACACGCGCCAGATCGTCTCGGCCGACAATATTCCCGCACGCGTGCGGGAATCGTTCCGCCGTGCCGAAGAAGAGCGTCCCGGCGCCACGCATCTGGAACTGCCCGAAGACATCGCGCATGAGGATACCGACGCGATCCTGATTCCGGCCAGCTACCATCGCCGCCCGATTGCCGACGAGAAGGCGCTGGTGCATGCGGCCGAGGCGATCATCGAAGCGAAGCATCCGCTGCTGATGATCGGCGCCGCTGCCAACCGCAAGATGTGCAGCAAGATGCTGCGCGAATTCATCGACAAGACCGGCATTCCGTTCTTCACCACGCAGATGGGCAAGGGCGTGATCGACGAGACGCATCCACTGTGGCTTGGCAACGCCGCATTGTCCGACGGCGATTTTGTCCATCGCGCGATCGAGCGCGCCGACTGCATCATCAATGTCGGGCACGATGTCATCGAGAAACCGCCGTTCTTCATGCGCAAGGGCCTGCGCAAGGTCATCCACGTCAACTTCCTCAGCGCCGAAGTCGACACCGTCTACTTCCCGCAGATCGAGCTGATCGGCGACATCGCCAATTCCGTCTGGCGGCTGAAGGAAGCCGTCGAGTCGCGTCCACATTGGGATTTTTCCTATTTTTCCAATGTGCGCAAGCATCTCGACGCGCACCTGCTCGAAGGCAAGGACGATGCGCGCTGGCCGATCTATCCGCAGCGCCTGGTCGCCGACGTGCGCAAAGTGATGCCATCCGATGGCATCCTGTGCCTGGACAATGGCATGTACAAGATCTGGTTTGCGCGCTACTACCGTTGCCGCGAACCGAACACGATGCTGCTCGACAATGCGCTGGCGACGATGGGCGCAGGCCTGCCCTCGGCGATCGCGGCGAAGATCGTGTATCCGAAGCGCAAGGTTGTCGCTGTCGCCGGCGACGGCGGTTTCATGATGAATTCGCAGGAAATCGAAACTGCAGTACGCCTGAAACTCGATGTCACTGTGCTGCTGCTGCGCGACAATGCCTACGGCATGATCAAGTGGAAACAGGCGAACATGAAGTTCGCCAATTTCGGCATGGACATGGGCAATCCCGATTTTGTCGCCTACGCGCAAAGTTACGGCGCGCACGGGCATCGCCCCGGCTCCGTGGCGGAATTCGCACCGACGCTGCAGCATTGCCTGGACACGCCGGGCGTGCATCTGATCGATGTGCCGATCGATTATTCGGACAACGACCGGATTTTGAATCGGGAGATCAAGGAATTGTCGGCGAAGGTTTGATTTCGCTCGATGAAGAGCGGAGCTATCGCTCGCCGAAGGCGAGTGAAAGCTTGCTCCAGGCAGCTAGCCATACTCGTCTGGAGGCGAGCGTAACCACTCAGGATGCGGGTAGAATCCCTCGAACAAAAGAGGAAGGAGCGATCCGTGCTGAAGCCAACCTACCCCTACTACCTTGCCAACAAGGCTGTCGCAGCGAACACCGATCTCGAGGTGACCGACAAATACACCGGCAAGGTCGCGACGCGCGTGGCGCTGGCGGACGCCAAGGCCATCGATGCCGGCATCGCCGCCGCGGTCGAGGCTCAGGAACCGCTGCGCAAGTTCACGCCGTATCAGCGCCAGGCGGTGCTGGAACATTGCGTCAAACGCTTCCGCGAGCGCTTCGACGAAATGGCGATGGCGCTGTGCATCGAGGCAGGCAAGCCGATCAAGGATTCGCGCGGGGAAGTCACGCGCCTGATCGACACGTTCAAGATTGCGGCGGAAGAATCCGTGCGCATCGACGGTCATGTGATCAACCTGGAAATTTCACCGCGCGCGAAGGGTTACCGCGGCTTCACCAAACGCGTGCCGATCGGGCCGTGCTCGTTCATTTCGCCGTTCAATTTTCCGCTGAACCTGGCTGCGCACAAAGTTGCGCCGGCCATTGCCGCGGGTTGTCCGTTCGTGCTGAAGCCCGCCAGCCGTACGCCGATCGGTGCGCTGATCATCGGCGAGGTGCTGGCGGAGACCGATCTGCCGATCGGCGCATTCTCCATCCTGCCGGCACATCGCGATGGCGCTGACCTGTTCACCACCGACGAGCGGTTCAAGCTGCTCTCGTTCACCGGCTCGCCGGCCGTGGGCTGGGATCTGAAGGCGCGCTCGGGCAAGAAGAAAGTGGTGCTCGAACTCGGCGGCAACGCTGCGTGCATCGTTGACGCGGATCAGGGCGATCGCCTCGACTTCGTCGTCGAGCGGGTGATCTTCGGCGCATTCTATCAATCCGGACAAAGCTGCATCGGCGTGCAACGCATCCTCGTGCAGGAGGCGTTCTACGACAAGTTCCGCGATGCCTTTATCGCGGCGACGAAGAAACTTGTGGCTGGCGATCCCAAGGACGAGAAAACCTTCGTCGGCCCCATGATCGACGAAAAGGAAGCCAGACGCCTCGACGACTGGATCCAGGAAGCCGTGAAAGCCGGCGCCACCCTGTCGTGCGGCGGCAAGCGCACCGGTGCGATGCTCGAAGCAACTGTTCTGGAAAATGTGGACCCGAAGCAGAAGGTCAGTTGCATGGAAGCGTTCGGCCCGGTTGCGATCCTGCAGAAGTACAAGCATTTCGAGGACGCGATCCGCAGCGTCAACGACAGCGAATTCGGCCTGCAGGCGGGACTCTTCAGCTACGACGTGCGCAAGGCCATGCACGCCTGGGATGAACTGGATGTCGGTGGCATCGTCGTCGGCGACGTGCCGAGCTTCCGCGTCGACAACATGCCCTACGGCGGCGTCAAGGATTCGGGCCTCGGTCGTGAAGGTATCCGCTACGCGATCGAGGACATGACTGAAATCCGGCTGATGGTGATGCGGGATCCGTGATTTTCGCTGGCCTGCGCACGTGAACATGTCGCGCGTGCGCGCACTTTGGCGTTCTTGATCGGTATCCAGCCCGCCATCGCGGGCGTTGCAGGAATCGACATGGGCAAGTCCGCGTGGTTCGTCCCCATCCTGATTGTGCTGGCGCAGCTGGTACAGGCCCAATCCACGACTCCGCACCCACGTCTCATGCTCGATGCGGCGACGCTCGGCGCTCTGCGCAGCCGCGCGGCAGCCAACACTCCACAGTGGCAGCAACTGAAAAGCTACTGCGATTCGTTTATCGGCGGAACGGTCAACTACCCTGACCAGGACAACTATCCGGATACGCCCGACATCGGTCAGGGCTACGAGGGCGATGGCTACTGGGCGCCGCTGATGAGTGAGGCGTTGTGCTATCAGACGCTCAAGTCCACGGACCCCACGACTGCAGCCGGTTACGGCGCCAAGGCTGCGGATATCGCGGTCAAGCTGTCGATGCCGTTTCCCGGGACACATGGTGAAGATCCCTGCACCGATGACGGTTATGTCATGCGTTTCTTCGGCGTCGGCATGGGCATACTCTACGACTGGGCCTACGACGTCCTGACGCCCGCGCAGCGTGTCCAGATCTACACGACCGCAAACGCCTGGCAGACGAGTTGGGAAGCTCCGGGCGGATGCTCGTCATTCGCCTATGAGCATCCGCCACTGGGCAATTATTTCGCCGGCTATTTTCACGCCAAGACCGTCATGGCGCTGGCGACGGCGGGCGACAACATCGGCGCTGCGCCCAATGCCGCGACTGAATGGATCGACTGGCAGACCACGGAATTCAACACCGCACCATCGAACCCGCCGCATATCGGTGTGCAGCCGTACTACGTCGCGCATATGTCCGGCGGCGGATGGCCGGAGGGCTTCGGCAACTACGGCCCGCTGGCCACCTTGAACATGAGTCTGCCGGCCTGGGAAGTGAAGACCGCGACAAATACCGACATCGTCAACGCAGCGGCGCCATATGCGTTTCCCATCGATGCGGCCGATTACCTGATGCACTTCACCTGGCCCTCGCGCAACTATATCGACGATCGCGACACCAATCATTCCAATGGCGACGCCGGCGCGCCTCCACCCGGTTCCGCGGATCCCGGCATGTTCATGCAAGTCCTCGGCAGCCTGCGCTACTGGAGCGCAGCGCATGCCGATGCATTCCAGGAATACACGAACGAAGTGATTGCGGCTGCCGGCAGCGATGCGGACGCGTGGGAAGCATTCCTGTTCTACGATGCTAAAGGAACGGCCGCGCCGTTGGCGACGCTGCCGCTGTCATATTTCGCCAGTGGCCCCAATGCGGTGGCTGCGCGCTCGGACTGGACCACGAACGCAAGCTGGATGTCGTTCCGGGCCGGCCCCTACATCGACAATCCCGAAGCCGGCGAAGAAGGCTTCGATCAAGGCAGCCTCGCCCTGGTACGTGGCGGCACGCCCTTGCTGGTCAACGGCACCGGCTGGGAAGTGCACGAGCCCGGCGGCGATGCCGATGAAAACCGTGTCTACAACGACGAATACGGCGGATTCGACGGCAGCGTCTATAGCGGAAACCGCACGATCTACAATATTTTCTACGTGCGCAATATGAACGGGGCGGCCGTGGCCAATTCCTACGGCCAGGAAAGCAATACCGCCGAAGACGACGGCGTGCAGACGCGCATCGCTGCATTCGAGGATGGATCCAGTTATGTCTACACCCTAGCGACCCGTCTCGAAGACATGTATCGGCTGGATCCGAGCCAGCATGCGCAAGTCGCCGCGTGGTCGCGCGAAATCGTCTATTTGCGCCCCAACCGGCTTGTGGTCCACGACCGCACGGCGGCGGGCAACACGACCGGCACGAACACCAACGACGACCAGTTCCTTGCATTCCATTTCCCGGCCAATCCCGCGCCCGCAACCGCGCCGGCCGGAGAACAGCGTTACGACGTGACCTACGCCGCAAACTATGCAGGCGCGATGACCACCGTGCTCCCCGCCAATGCGGCGACGACCATCATCGGCATGTATCCGGCGAACGATGGCGATGCAGGCAGCAATCCGGTCAAGGTCTGGCAGGTACAGGTGCGCGCACCGAATACGAATGCCACGCAAGAATGGCTGACTGTGTTTGATCTCTCGGCATCGGCCAGCGCAGTTGCCACGGCAAGCGCCATCACGGTGACGTCCGGCAGTGCGGTCGGCAGCGTGCTCGCCACCAGCGACGCCAATCAGGCGATTCTGTTCAACAGCGGGGCGGCCGGCACGACCATTTCCGGTTCAATCGGCTACTCGGTTCCCAAGGTGGCAACGACACATTTCATCACCGAACTGCCGCCCAACAGCGGCTACTCGGCGGCTGCAACCATCGACGGCAGCAATCACGACATCACGGTGACGCCCGGCGGCTCGCTGACAACCTCGGCCAGTGGCGTGCTGACCTTCACCGTCAGCGCGGCCGGCGTCGTCGGCCCGGGTGATCGCATCTTCGCCGACGGATTTGGCGGCTGAGCATCTCCAGGTGCCGCATCGCGTTAGATTTGCGCGCAAAACCCGGTCCCGCTACAAACGGATCGGGCATGCTCTGGAGATCATCAATGACGTACCTGTTCTCGTTCCTGCTGAGCATTGCCTGTCTGGCCACGGCTGCGCACGCCGCGAGCTGGCCTGAACCAAGCGAAGGCGACTTCGTCGTCAAAAACTTTCGCTTTACCAGTGGCGAAATCCTGCCCCAGCTGAACCTGCACTACCGGACCCTCGGCACGGCGCAAAAGGACAGAAAGGGACACACGACCAACGCAGTGCTGATCATGCACGGCACCGGCGGCGCCGGTACGCAATTCCTCAACGACAGGTTTGGCGGCGAGCTGTTCGGGCCGGGCCAGCCATTGGATGCGACCAGGTTTTTCATCGTGCTGCCCGACGACATCGGTCATGGCAAATCGAGCAAGCCCAGCAATGGCCTGCATGCGAAATTCCCGCACTACGGTTATGACGACATGGTGCTTGCCGAATACCGTCTGCTGACCGAAAAGCTCAAGGTCAATCATCTGCGCCTGGTCATGGGCACGTCGATGGGCGGCATGCACACGTGGATGTGGGGCGAGAAATATCCTGATTTCATGGATGCACTGATGCCGCTGGCATCGCTCCCGGTGCAGATTTCCGGCCGCAACCGCATGCTGCGCAAGATGCTGATGGATTCGATCCGGACAGACCCGGAATGGAACAACGGCGAATACACGCATCCGCCGCACGGGCTCGTCGGTGCGGTCGACATCCTGCTGATCATGGGATCCAGCCCGTTGCAGTGGCAGAAAGAGGCGCCGGACCGCGACAGCGCGGACAAGTTTCTCGACGACCGCATCGCCAGATACCTGCAGGAAGACGATGCCAACGACCTGCTGTACCAGGTCGACGCCTCGCGCGACTACAACCCGCAACTGCAGCTTGCCAGCATCAAGGCGCCGTTGCTCGCGGTCAATTCCGCCGACGACCAGATCAATCCGCCGGAACTGGGCATACTCGAGCGCGAGATAAAAAACGTCGCGCACGGTCGTGCGGTGATCCTTCCCATCAGCGACAAGACGCGCGGCCACGGCACGCACACGATCGCCGCAATCTGGAAAGACCAGCTGGTTGCGCTGCTCAAGCAAACCGACGCGAAGCCCTGAACCGCTTACTCGTCGCTGCCGGGATCGAGGGCGGGAAACAGCACCTCGGTGAAACCGAACTTGGCAAAATCGGTGATACGCGACGGATACAGGCGTCCGATCAGGTGGTCGCATTCGTGCTGGACGACGCGTGCGTGGAAGCCCTCGGCAACGCGCTCGATCGGTGCGCCGGAGGGATCGAAGCCGGCGTAGCGGATCTGCGTGTAGCGCTCGACGGCACCGCGCATGCCGGGCACCGACAGACACCCTTCCCAACCCTCCTCCATGGCATCCGATAGCGGAGCAATGCTCGGATTGAGCAGGATGGTACGCGGTACGGCCGGCGCATCGGGATAGCGTTCGCTGTGCTCGAAACCGAAGATCACCAGTTGCAGGTCGACACCGATCTGCGGCGCCGCGAGGCCGACGCCACCGGCGGCCTGCATGGTCTCGAACATGTCGGCGATCAACACATGCAACTCGGGCGTATCAAACGCTTCGACCGGCTGGGCGATGCGCAGCAGGCGTGCATCGCCCATCTTCAGAATTGGGTGGATCATCGTCTCGTTCCCATGACCCTGAACGTCGGGCTTGGAGGTGATCTTAAGCGAAGATTCCCATCTTGACCCCGGCAGCCGCCGCTGCGCGTTCAAGGGCCCATGTCGGCCCTCGCCCAAGCACTACCCAGTTGGCGCCTATCCCCGGCGCGGACAGCTTACCGCCGGCGTCGATTTCCCGTACTCTGCGCATCCATGGGGGCCGAGAAGACGGACGAACAATTGATGCTCGCCTATGCGCAAGGCGATGTTCGTGCGTTCGACACGCTTTATCACCGCCAGCGCGGCATGTTGTACCGTTTCATTCTGCGCAGCATGCACGACCGCGCCAGCGCGGACGAACTGTTCCAGGAAACCTGGAGCCGCCTGATCGCCTCGCGCACACGCTATCGCGTGGAAGCCAAGTTCAGCACCTGGCTGCTGCAGATTGCGCACAACCTCATTGTCGACAGTTTTCGCCGCGCGCGCCCGCAAGCCGGCCCCGAGGAAACCGAGAGCGTGTTCCGCGAACTGGATGCGCCGGAATCCGAACGCCCGGAACAGGTGCTCGGCGCGTTTGAACAGCGCCGGCGGCTGCAGATCGTGCTGGACGCGTTGCCGCAGGAGCAGCGCGAGGCGTTTCTCATGCGCGTCGAAGGCGGCCTGGGACTCGAAGACATCGCCACGGCGACCGGCGCGGGACACGAAACCGTGAAATCGCGTTTGCGCTATGCATTCGCGAAAATACGCGAGAAACTCTCCGAATGATTTCTGCCAGGGAACAATTCGAGCGCGATTTCGAGGATTTCCTCAAGCAGGACGACGCACATCTGACTGCGCTGTATCGCAAGCTGCCGCAGGCAGAGCCGGATTCCAGGATCGACGCGGCGGTGCTCGCGATGGCGCACCGCGCGCTCAATCCCGCACTCGTCGCCACGCCACTGCCCCGTGCGGAGCGACGCCGGGCGCGCTGGTTGCCGGCGCTTGGCGCAGCGGCCGGACTGGTGCTGGCGGCCGGCGTGGCCCTGCGCGTCGGCCCGCAGATCTGGGGAGATCGCAGCGATCGTGCTACTGGTACGCCCGTCGTCGATGGCACGGACAGTGTGATCGAAGTGCGGCCGCTGGACGCTCCAGCCGCACCACCACCCCCGGCGTCTCCCGCGCCGCCTCCGGCACCGATGGCTGCGCAATCGATGGCTGCCAAGGCAAGGGGCGAAATGCGCGCACCGAAACCGGCGGCGATGGCGCCTGAGCCCATGGCCAAATCCGTACGCCAGGAAGCTGCTGCCGAAGCGCCAGCGTTGGCCGCCCAGCCCAGCAGCATCGACGTCGAGAAAACGGATAGAGCGGAAAATGGCGCGCGGCAACCGTCGCTGGCGGCTGCGCCCGCGCAGGCATTTCCCGGTCGGGCACAACCCCGGTCCGAGATGGATGCGGTGGAACGCAAGCAGGCGATTGCCGCAGGTGCCTGGCAGACCTTGCCCGAAAACGCCGCGCGCGATGCTGCCGCCGGGTCGGCCGCGCCGACCGCCGCAAGCCCGGCAACGCCCGCAGCGGCGCCGGGTGTTGCCGCGCCGAGGGAGAAAAAAGCCGAGATCGCCGCAACACCCGAAGCAATGATCGGGCGCATCCGCCGTGAGTTGCGTGAAAACCATCGCGACTCGGCTTTGCGCGATCTGATCGAATTTCGTCGACGCTATCCCGACTACACGCTGCCGCAAGATCTGCTCGAGCTGAAATGAGTGCGACGCGCTACGCGCTGACTGCGCCCGCGCAGCTTTCCCGGGAAATCAGGAAGAGCAAATTCATCGCGAATGCCGCCAATACCACGTCAGAAGAAGCGGCGATCGAATTCCTCGAACGAATGTCCGATGCTGCCGCCACGCACAACTGCTGGGCCTGGCGTATCGGCGAGCGCTACCGCTCCAGCGATGATGGCGAACCGGCGGGAACCGCGGGCAAGCCGATCCTGCAGGCGATCGACGGCCAAAGCCTCGACAACGTCACGGTCGTCGTGACGCGCTGGTTCGGCGGCATCAAGCTCGGCGCGGGCGGCCTGATGCGCGCCTACGGCGGCTGCGCGGCTGGATGCCTGCGCCAGGCCAGCAAGAGCGAACTTGTCGAGACGGCGCACGTCGAATTCGCGGTGGAATTCTCCGTGTTGCCGACCCTGCACGCACGCCTGCGCGCACTCGCCGCTACGATCAATGCGGAAGACTTCGCCGAAGCCGGCGCAATCGTGCGGATCGGCCTGCCGGTAGCGCGGCTGGCGGAGTTGCACAGCCTGCTGGCCGACCTGACCCGCGGCCGCAGCGAGATTCGGCTGCTGGATTGAATCCGCCGAATTGATCGCGGTTCGATCGCCATGGGTTGAACGCTCTGGATTGAATCAGCGCGCAATGCCACCATGCACTGTTTGCGCACGCCATCCAGAGCTGTCATGACCGAAACCATCGAATCCGGTTCCACGCCGCCGTCGCCGACGCGTCGGTTTTCCGCGCTGCGTCTGCTGCTTCCCTACTTCAGGAAGTATCGCGGCCTGCTCCTCGGCTGGATCGGGTTTCTCGCCTTGTCCTCGGCGGCGACGCTGTCATTGCCGCTGGCCGTGCGGGTGATGATCGATCATGGCTTCGCGCATGCGGATCCGGCAACCATCAACCGCAGTTTTCTCGGCCTGTTCGTTGTCGCCGTGGTGCTGGCGATTGCCACCGCGGCACGCTATTTCTGCGTCGCCCTGCTGGGCGAGCGCGTGGTCGCCGACCTGCGCCGCAAACTTTACGCCCACCTGCTCACGCTCGATCAGGCGTTCTACGAACGTACCCGCGTCGGCGAATTGATCTCGCGTCTGGGCAGCGACACCGAGCTGGTGCAGACCACGGTCAGCTCAAGCATGTCGATTGCCTTGCGCAGTGTGGTCACCGCGATTGGCGGCGCGATCATGCTGGTAACGACGAGCCCGCGCCTGGCCGGCTATGCCGCACTCGTCATTCCCCTGGTGATCCTGCCGATCGTGCTGGCCGGGCGGCGACAGCAGAAACTCGCACGCGCCACCCAGGACCGCGTCGCCGACGCGGCAGCGGTTGCCAATGAAACCCTCAATGCGGTTTATGCGGTGCAGGCCTACGCACGCGAGCCGGTTGAAATGGCCCGTTACGACGGCGCGATCACTCGGTCCGTGGCGACAGCCCGGCGACGCATTGGCCAGCGCGCTGGGCTGACGGCGCTCGTGATCCTGCTGGTCTTCGGCGCGATCACGCTGGCGCTCTGGGCCGGCGCGCGTTCAGTGATGGGCGGCAGCCTGGATGCCGGCGTGCTCAGCCAGTTCGTGCTTTACGCCGTGATATCGGCCGGTTCGGTCGGCGGACTTACCGAAGTGTGGAGCGAAATCTCGCGCGCCGGCGGCGCGATGGAGCGCATCGGCGAATTGCTGGCGACATCGGCCGATATCGTCTCGCCCGCGCAGCCGGTCACGCTTGCGCAACCTGTGCGCGGCGAAATCCGTTTCGACAATGTCGAGTTCCGCTATCCCACCCGTCCCGATGCGCCCACTCTGCACGACTTCGACCTGCGCGTGGCACAAGGCGAGACGGTGGCACTGGTGGGTCCGTCCGGCGCCGGGAAAAGTACCGTTTTCCACTTGTTGCTGCGTTTCTACGATCCGCAGCGCGGCAGGATCAGCATCGACGGCGTCGACCTGCGCGCACTCGCGGTGCCCGAGCTGCGCGGCGCGATCGCCCTGGTGCCGCAGGACACCGTGATCTTCGGCGCCAGCGCCGGCGACAATATCCGTTTCGGCAACGCCAATGCGGATGACGGCGCCGTCATCGCCGCCGCGCAGGCCGCCGAAGCCCATGACTTCATCGTCATGCAGCCGGAAGGCTACGCCACCCACCTCGGCGAGCGCGGCGTGCGCCTGTCCGGCGGCCAGCAGCAACGCATCGCCATCGCCCGAGCCCTCCTCAAGGACTCGCCAATCCTGCTGCTCGACGAAGCCACCAGCAATCTCGACGCGCAATCCGAAGCGTCGATCCAGCATGCGCTCGAACGCCTGATGCACGGCCGCACTACGCTGGTGATCGCGCACCGGCTCGCGACGGTGCAGAAAGCAGATCGGATTGTAGTGCTGGATGCCGGGCGTATCGTTGCGCAAGGCACGCACGCGGAACTGTTGCGCGATGGTGGCCTGTATGCGGAACTGGCTCGGCTGCAGTTTGCGGCGTGAGGAAAACGTTCCTACCGTATCCACTCCGCGCCAATCCCCACCTGTGTCAGCCCAACCTGAAGCCAACCCAGATTGACTCCGATCGCCTTGCCTTCCGGATTGGTCCAGGCGTAGTCGATGGTCTGGCCGCTGGCGTCTTCGATGACATTGAGTTGCAGCACGCTGAGCTTGCGCTCGGCATAGGTGATGCGCACAAGTTCCAGCGAATAGCCGCTGGCGGCGCCGTCGCGCCAGTGCAGCGGCGTGCGGCCGCCTTCGCTGGACAGGCGCAGATCGTTTTGCGTATGCCAATCCTGATTGACGACCTTGGCCTTCGGGCCGCCGCCATTGATCGCGGCCCAGCCTGAAAACCAGCGCAGACGCCGCGCATCGATGCCAGCCCCGCTGCCGCGCGCCTGGTCGGCGAACGTTGCCGCGTGCAGCATTTCGCCGTCGAGGTTCAACTGCAGCGGCAACAACGACGCCGATTCGCCCAGTCCCGGCAACAGTGCGCTGCACGCCACGGCATCGGCGCTTGCGCTGAATTGTGTATTTTTCCACTCGCCGGTCATGGCGCAGGGCGCGAGCTCCGCCCATTGCGCGGCGACGAACTTGAAATTCTTCGCGTCCGCGAGCGCGATTTTCACAGCGGCCGGATCGATCGCGCGATATGGCGTCAGCACGACGCGACCTGCACTGCTTGCGCCAATGCGATAGAGCCAGTCGGTTGCGTTTGCCTGCACGTCCTGCGATTGCCAGTGCCACAGCCACAAGCTGTGATCGCGATCGTGTTCGAGCAGGCGCCACTGCTCGCGCAGGTGCGGCACTGCTACTTGGCTGCCTGCACGCACGCCCGCGCGCGCCTGGCGCACCTGTTCGTCGTTATCGTAGTCGCCGGCCAGCGCTGCATCGAGTCGCGCCACGGCGTCGGTGTTGGCTACCGTACCTGGGGACCGTATCGCCGGCAGTTGGCAACCGGACATCAGCACCAGCAAGGCCGGCACCCATATCGTTGTCTTCAAAATCTCTACTTTCAAATTTAACCACTGCCGCATATCGCACCTCCTTGAACCGCAAGCATAGCCGTTCCGGGCATCAGGGTCACAGGCGTGCGTTTGCGGCGACGCGCGGTCGCGCCAGTTGCGCGCCAGGCGGTTATGCTGCGCCCTGCTTCGCCGCGGACGACGCTCATGCAAGTTCAGCCTGCCGATATCGCCGAACGCCGCCGTGTCGCACGCATTCTCGCCTGCGTTGCCGTGGTTCTCGCCATACTGGCGGTCGCGTTCGAGTTCTGGCTCAGAAGTCTCAGCAGCCAGCTTGACGGCCCCGGCCTGCTGGCTGCGCTGAAGCCCGTCCTGCGCGTCTGCCTGCTGTCCATCGCGGCTTGCGGTCTCGGCCTGGGCGCCTACCTGTTCGTGCGTGGCAACACGATCGTGCGCGAACGCCGGTTTCCGGCCGGCGACACACGCGTGATCCGAGCAACACCGATACGCGAGGGTCCGCATGCCGTGCGCATCGGGCGCCACTGCCAGGCCGGGGGCGTGCTTCTGTTTGTCGCCGGGGGCGTTTTCGCCGTCCTGGCAATGCTGTGGGTGAACGGGCTGGGCTGACCCGGTATCCGGAGCCCTAAATTGCGGCGAGCGCCTGCGCCAGATCGGCAATCAGCACGTCGGGTTCTTCCAGGCCAATCGACAACCGCACCAGGCTCAGCGGCAACGCACCGGTACCGGCGATGGGCGCATGCGCCGGCGCCACCGCGCAGACCGGGAACATCAGGGCTTCGTAGCCACCCCAGGACACCGTCATCAGGAACCGCCTGAGCGCGTTGCAGAAGCGTTCGACGCCGGCGACATCGTCAACGCGCAGTTCGATCGTCAGCAGACCGCTGGCACCGTGCATCTGTTCCTGCGCGAGTCCGAACTGCGGATTCGAAGTTGCATGCGGGTAGTATACTTTTTCAATCCTTTCGTGAGTCTCGAGGAAGTGGAGCACGTGGCGCGTCGTCTGTGCGATACGCTGCATGCGTATCGACAAGGTGCGCATACCGCGAATCATCAGCCAGGCATCGTGCGGCGAAAGCACGGCGCCACAGGTCATGTACGGCCCGCGGAATACTTCGCGGATGATTTTCTCGCTGGCGCACAGCGCACCGGCCACGACATCGCTGTGGCCGTTGAGGTACTTGGTCGCCGAGTGCGCCACCATGTCGATGCCGAGCGCGATCGGCGACTGGTTCAGCGGGCTGGCGTAACTGTTGTCGCACAGCGTACGGATGCCTCGATCCCTCGCGAGCCGCGCGACGGCAGCCAGATCCTGCATCTCGTAAGTCATCGAATTCGGGCTTTCGAGTACGATCAACTTTGTCGCCGGCGTCAACGCCTGTTCGAAGTTCGCCATATCGGTGCCATCGATGAACGTGTTCGTCACGCCGAAGCGTGCAAGCAGGTCCCTGAGCACGGCACGCGTCCAGGAATATGGCTTGTCGACGCAAATGACGTGATCGCCCGCCGCAACGCTGGCGATCACCGCCGCGGCGATCGCGGCGGCGCCGCTGCCGAACATCAGACAATCTTCCGAACCCTCCAGTGCCGCGACCTTCTTGCGCAGGATCTCCACAGTCGGGTTGTTGCCGCGCGTGTAGGTCGTGCGGCGGAATTCGTCGCGGAAACTCTCGCGCATCGACGCCACATCGCGAAAGGCGAAGATCGACGTCTGGAAAATCGGCGGCGACACGGCGCCACGATATGTTTCGCGGTCCTCGCCGAGGTGGTTGAGGATGTAGCTCAGGTCCATGGGCAGCGACGCCTGCTGGCTGATGGCGGAGGGCTGAAAATCAGGGTGAAGACGACAGTTGCGACGAGCATGGAAACTCCCTGGGAAGCAAAGTATGTCGACATACGACGGCGTTCAGCCCCCGGTCCTAAGTCCTGATTGCATGAATTCACGCGTCGCCGCTGCCAGCGCGGGATCCTCCAGGGCAAAATGCAGTGTCGCCTTGACCAGGCCCAGCTTGCTGCCGCAATCGAAGCGCGTGCCGTCGAAACGATAGGCATAGACTTTTTGTTCGGCGAGCAAGACAGCGATGGCGTCGGTGAGCTGGATCTCTCCGCCAGCACCGGGCCTGGTCTTTTCCAGCAGCTCGAAGATGCGCGCCGGCAGCACGTAGCGGCCGACAATGGCGAGATTGGACGGAGCCACATCGGGTTTTGGCTTCTCGACAACGTGCTTGATCAGCGCAGCGCGTGCATTGACCGGCGTCGCATCGACGATGCCGTATTTGTCGGTCTGCTCGCGCGGCACTTCCTCCACTGCGATTGCGCCGGAGTTTTCGGCAGCGGCGAATTCCGCCATCTGTCGCAGCGCGCCGGGACCGCTGTTCCAGATCAAGTCATCCGGCAGAATCACACCGAACGGCTCGTCGCCGACGACAGGTCTAGCGCACAGTACCGCATGCCCCAGGCCCAGTGCTTCGGCCTGGGTAACGAAGACGCAGCGCACGTTTTTCGGCACGACATTCTGTACCAGTGCCAGAAGTTCCTTCTTGCCGGAACGCTCGAGTTTCTGCTCAAGCTCGTAGGCGGTATCGAAATAATCCGCGATCGCATGCTTGTAGCGATTGGTGACGAAGATGAGCGTGTCGGCGCCGGCATCGACCGCTTCGTCGACCGCATACTGGATCAGCGGCCGGTCGAGTACCGGCAGCATTTCCTTGGCCACGACCTTGGTCGCCGGCAAAAAACGTGTGCCTAGTCCGGCCACGGGAAACACAACTTTGCGCAACGGACGACTCATCCAGGCTCCTTCAGGCATTGCGGTTGATCGGCACGATGTCGGCCGTATCGGCATCGTCGCGCCAGGCGAATTCAGGCAACAGGTTGCTCAGGCAGGCGCGCAAGGCATCTTCGTCGTAGTCGCGCACCGCCTGCGCTGCCTGCCGCAACTGTGCGTTGAGCAGATCCCAGGACATGCTGCGCGGCTGCGCAAGGAAAATCTTCGCGTGCTTGGTGGATTGATAGCTTTCCTGCGCGTGGAACAATTCCTCGAACAGTTTTTCGCCGGGGCGCAGGCCGGTATAGACGATCGCGATATCGCGGCCGGGCGTCTTGTTGGCCAGACGCACCATTTGCTCGGCGAGATAGCTGATCTTCACCGGTTCTCCCATGTCGAGCGCAAAAATCTCGCCGCCCTGCCCCAGCACGCCGGCCTGCAGGATCAACTGGCAGGCTTCCGGTATCGTCATGAAGTAGCGCGTGATTTCCGGGTGTGTCACGGTGACCGGGCCGCCGTTGCGGATCTGCTCGCGGAACAGCGGCACGACGCTGCCAGCCGAGTCGAGCACGTTGCCGAAGCGGACAGTCATGAAGCGCGTTGTGGATCTTGCAGCAAAATTCTGGCAGAAGATTTCCGCCGCGCGTTTGCACGCTCCCATGACACTGGTCGGGTTCACCGCCTTGTCGGTTGAGATCAGCACGAAACAGTCGACACCGTGGCGATCGGCGGCCTTGGCCACGGTCTGCGTGCCCAGCACGTTGTTGCGGAAGGCTTCGCGTATCTGGGTCTGCAGCAAGGGCACATGTTTGTACGCTGCGGCATGAAACACAATCTGCGGCCGTGCGGCGGCGAACAGGCGTTCGCAGGTGACGGCATCGCCGCAATCGCCGAGCACGGCGTCAATCAGCAATTCCGGAAATTCCCTCTTCAGCTCCTGTGCAATGCGGTACAGATTATATTCGGACAACTCCAGTATGGTCAGAGACTGGACTCCAAGCCGCGCCACCTGCCGGCACAATTCCGAGCCGATCGAGCCGCCGCCGCCGGTGACCAGCACTCGCTTGCCTGACAGGCCAATGCGTATCGCCGTCCAGTCCAGTTGCACCGGATCGCGCCCGAGCAGGTCTTCGATCGCAACTTCCTTGAGTTCGTTGAACGCCATGCGCCCGGAAACGACGTCCTGCAGGCGCGGCACGGTGCGGAATGCAATGCCAGACTGCTCGCAGGCTTCCACCACGCGCTGCATCTGCGCATTGCTCGCCGACGGCATCGCGATCAGCAGCATCTCGGCGGCGACTTCCCGACTCAGCTGCGGCAACTGTTCCAGAGTGCCGAGTACCGGAATGCCGTGCACCTTGGCGCCGCGCAGGGTGGCATTGTCATCAAGAAAGCCGAGCGGGCGATAACGATTCTCGCGCAACAACTCGCGCACCAGCACCTCGCCGGCGCGTCCCGCACCGAGCACGAGCACGCGCTTGGCCGGCGCGCGCACGGAAAGATCAAAGCGGCTGTCCTTCCAGTAACGGTAGGCCAGGCGCGGCGCACCAAGAAAGACCACCAGCAGCGCCGGATAGATGAGCAGCACGGCGCGCGGCACAGTCGCCAAGCGGTTGTACAGGAACAGCGCGACAGCAATGGCCAGTGCACCGAGCACCCCGGCACGCACGATATTCCACAGATCCGGCAGACTGGCGAAGCGCCACAGGCCCTTGTAGAGGCCGGTCCACCAGAGCACCAGGCCTTGCGCGAGCAGGACCAGGCCGATTTCCGGCGTGAACCAGGTCAGCGGCGGCGGATCCGGTTCGAAGCTGTAGCGCAGCCAGTTGGTGGCAATCCACGCAAGCCAGACCATTCCCAGGTCGTGCAATACGACGGCCAAGCGCGGATGGATGGCGGCGATCAGGGTGCGCGTTCGCATGCAGCCGACCCGCTCACTTTACCGTTCTGACTTTGTGCTCGCACCAGCGTTTTCCAAAAATCCACAATGCGACAGCGAGTGCGTAGACGGCAACTGCGTACATGTATCCCGAAGCGAGCGACGTAACACCGTTGCGTTGCGCCGGAATGCGGTTGATCCACCACAGTACAGGCAGCACGATCAGCAGGTTCCAGCCCATGTACCAGCCGACCACCCTGGCATGCGACATGCCGGCGCGCGCCATCCACTGATACAGGTGCTCACGATGCGCACTATACCAGTGCCGCCCGCGCAGCATGCGCGACAGCAGGGTGCAGGTGGCATCGGCAACGAAGGCGGACGCGGCGATGATGCCACTGGCTGCCGCTACCTGCGGCGTCGATATCTGCCAGATGACCGCGACGGCGAGCAGCAACCCGATCGCACCGCTGCCGACATCGCCCATGAACACATGCGCACGGGGGAAATTGAACAACGTGAACCCGGCAATCGCAGCCAGCCACATTGCGGTTTGCAGCGGATGCACGGACTCCGTGTCGCGTACGCACAGCAGGGTAAGTACGCTCAAAACGAAGATCGCCTGCAAGGCCAGCAGACCGTCGATGCCATCCATGAAATTGTGCAGGTTGATCGACCACACGCAGGCAAAACCAAGCAGGACGATGACGCCCGCCGTCGCCAGCGGCGTTGTGTCCACAGGCTGCGACGGCGACGCGGCAACCAATGCCATGAACAACGGTGCGAGCCACAACCCGATCGCTATGCAATGGACCAGCAGTCGCGACCACGCCGGCAGCGGGCGATGATCGTCGATCCAGCCGACCGCGGCGACCAGGGCGACGGCACAGATCAATCGCACCGGCACAACCATCGCCGGCACGAACCAGGGCAGCGCGACGAGGCCTGCGAGCACCGCGACGACGATGCCGAGGCCACCGCCGCGCGGCGTCGGCGCCGAATGCGAACGGCGCTGGCCCGGGAGATCCAGCAGGTTCCTGCGCCGCGCGTAACGGATACTCAGCCAGGTGACGAGTGCCGAGAGCAGGAAGCTGGCTGACGCAGCGCCCCACCAATACGGATCCGAGGGATGCGACCACCAGTTCATCATGTGCCGCCTACTCGCCCGCGACGCCGTGGATCGGCCTGACCGAGCCCCAGGTCTTGCAGCTGGGGCACTGCCAGTGATGCGCCTTGGCGCCGAAGCCGCATTTGTTGCACCGGTACATGGCCTGGCCCTCGATGAGCTTGCGCGTCAGATCCTGCAGGATCAGCAGATTCTCGCGCGCCTCGCCTTGCGAATTGTGCAGCGTGGCACCGATCAATGTCATCAGCCCGCGCACCGAAGGACGCTGGCGCAACTGCCGCGTAAGGAATTCAATGGCCGCGTTTTCGCCGCGCGTGCTCGCGTAGAGCTTGGCCAGCGCGATGACCGGCGAGACGCCATGCGAACGCTCGATGATGTCGACCAGGAAACGCTCGGCGCGCTGCATCTGCTGCAGGCGCGCGTATGCGTCGAGCAATGGCGGCAGCACCTCGGGAACGAAATCGACATCAAGCGTCGCGACGCGCTCGAACGCCTGTGCCGCGGCGTCGAGGTTGCCCTGCTGCGCTTCCAGATGACCGAGCACGATGTACGCACGGACGCATTCCGGCTGGCTCTCGAACGCTTGATCCAGATGCGCCTGCGCCGCGGCGAAATTCTTTGCCGCGCGCGCCTGCTCGGCCTGTTCGCAATGAAACTGCGCGATGACCGGGCCTTCGGATTCCCCGTTGATCCGTTCCAGCCGGCGCGCGTGGTCGATGGCCTTGTCCCAGTCCTTTTCGTGCTGGTAGATGCCGATCAGATGGCGCAAGGCCGATGGTACGTGCGCGTCCATCGCGACCAGGTCGGTGAACAGGGTTTCGGCACGATCGAGCAGCCCGGCGCGCATATAGTCTTCGCCCAGTTCCAGCAGTGCGACGGTTTTTTCCTCGTTGCTCAGGTTGGGGCGAGCGATCAGATGCTGGTGCACGCGGATGGCGCGATCGACCTCGCCGCGGCGGCGGAACAGGTTGCCGAGTGCCAAGTGGGTTTCGACAGTATCGCGGTTGAACTCAGCCAGCTTGAGGAACACCTCGATGGCCTTGTCCGGCTGCTCGTTGAGCAGGTAATTCAGGCCGCGAAAGTAGCTGGACGACAACTCGCTGACACCGACGCGGCGCGAACGCTCGCTGCTGCGGCGGCCGATATACCAGCCGGAGAATGCAGCGAGCGGCAGCAGCAGCGCCAGCAGCGGCAGGAAGTAAGGTGCAATCGTCGTCATGCGCTGTGATCGGCGATCGCAGCAGGCTTCGCATCCGTCGGCCCGGCATCGGCGCCGGCGCGGTCACGCGACTTCAGCTCGCGCGTCAGCGCGCGCACTCGGCGGCGCAAGCGCAGCACCAGGCCAAGATAAACGGCCAGACCACCGCTGAGCCAACCCAGCAGCAGGGCGCAGATGAACGCCGCGCCCTTGGGCGCATGGACGACGCCGACGTAGAAATCGAAGCCAATGCTCTCGCTGTTCAACGCCCCGAATATGGCGCCGAGCGCCGCAAACAGCAGAGTCAGCAGGATCAGTCCCAAGCGCATGCGCACATCTTCCAGAATGCGGTGTTTTCGCCTCTATCGCGTCGGCTCGATGCTGCCGGCCGCCGCGACAAGACCGTCACTAGGCCGACTTGGCGCGAATGGATGCGAGCATATTTACCCGTTCACGCAATTCCTTGCCGGGCTTGAAATGCGGCACGTGTTTGCCAGGCAGCGCGACCGCTGAGCCGGTCTTGGGGTTGCGCCCCATGCGCGGCGGACGATAGTGCAGCGAGAAACTGCCAAAACCGCGGATTTCGATGCGCTCGCCGTTGGCCAGCGCATGGCTCATCTGTTCCATTACGCTCTTGACCGACATCTCGACATCGTTGAAAGCCAGATGTCCCTGGCGTGCAGCCAGGGCTTCAATCAACTCCGACTTGGTCATGGGCGCGCGATCCGCTATTTCCACAGGTTGAAGGAACCGGCACAAACTGACCGAAACTGCAACGTTCAGCCTGTGCCACTAGTACCAACATGAAGTGCCATGGTCCGCGACCTTGCGGGTCGCGGACCAGCCGATATCACTCGGATTTGTTCATCTGCTCCTTGAGCAAGGCACCGAGTTTGGTGGTGCCGCCGGAAGCCGACTGGTACTCCTCGAGTGCCTGCTGCATTTCATCGTCGTCCTTGGCGCGGATCGACAGTTGCAGCACGCGACCCTTGCGGTCCATGCCGGTGAACTTTGCCTCGACCTTGTCGCCCACCTTCAGATGCTGGGTCGCATCCTCGACACGCTCCTTGGCGATGTCGTTGGCGCGCAGATAGCCTTCCACACCATCGGCAAGTTCGATCGTGGCGCCCTTGGCGTCGACCTCCTTGACCGTGCCGTTGATGATGCTGCCGCGCGGATTGGCTGCCATGAACTGGCCAAACGGATCCTGCTCGAGCTGCTTGATGCCCAGGCTGATGCGCTCGCGCTCCGGGTCGACCGCCAGCACGACGGCTTCAACCGTGTCGCCCTTCTTGAACGCGCGGACGAGATCTTCGCCGGTGCTCTGCCAGGAAATGTCGGACAGATGCACCAGGCCGTCGATGCCGCCGTCCAGGCCGACAAAGATGCCGAAATCGGTGATCGACTTGATCTGGCCGGAAACACGGTCGTTTTTCTTGTGGATCGCGGCAAACGATTCCCAGGGATTGGCCTGGGTCTGCTTGATGCCGAGCGAAATGCGGCGACGTTCTTCATCCACGTCGAGCACCATCACTTCGACTTCGTCGCCGACCTGCACCATCTTGGCCGGGTTGACGTTCTTGTTGGTCCAGTCCATCTCGGAAACGTGCACCAGGCCTTCCACGCCGGGTTCAAGTTCCACAAAGCAGCCATAGTCGGTGACGTTGGAGATCTTGCCGAACATGCGCGTACCGGTCGGATAGCGGCGCGCGATCGCGACCCACGGATCCTCGCCGAGCTGCTTGAGACCGAGGCTGACGCGATTGCGCTCGCGGTCAAAGCGCAACACGCGCACTTCCAGCTCGTCGCCCACGTTGACCACTTCGGACGGATGACGCACGCGCTTCCACGCCATGTCGGTGATGTGCAGCAGACCGTCGATGCCGCCCAGGTCCACGAATGCACCGTAGTCGGTCAGGTTCTTGACCACGCCCTTGACGACTGCATTTTCCTGCAGGCGCTCGAGCAGCTGTTCGCGCTCCTCGGAGTGCTCGCTCTCGACCACCGCGCGGCGGCTGACCACCACGTTGTTGCGCTTGCGGTCGAGTTTGATGATCTTGAATTCGAGTTCCTTGCCCTCGAGGAACACCGGGTCGCGCACGGGGCGCACATCCACCAGCGAACCGGGCAGGAAGGCGCGGACATCCTTGATGTCCACGGTAAAGCCGCCCTTGACCTTGCCGGAAATCTTGCCGGTCACGGTGGCATTGGCCTGCTGCGCGGTTTCCAGCTCGTCCCACACCAGGGAACGCTTGGCCTTTTCGCGCGACAGGCGGGTTTCGCCGAAGCCGTCTTCGATGGCATCGAGGGCTACCTTTACCTCGTCACCGAGCTTCACTTCGAGCTCGCCCTGCTCGTTGCGGAATTGCTCGATGGGGACGATGCCCTCGGATTTGAGCCCTGCGTTGATCACAACAACGTCGTTGCGGATCTCGACGACGATGCCGGAAACGATGGTGCCCGGCTTCAATTTGGCCAGGGTCTGGCTCTGTTCAAACAGTTCGGCAAAACTCTCAGTCATGTGGGTTCCGTGATCTCAAGATCGTCGTCCAAGTGATTGTTAAACCTTGGATTTTAGATCCACCTGTTATGGCACGGGTACACACCCGCACCGTTGCTGTTCCCCATCGCCGAAGCGACAGGACCTTGGGACAATACCTTGCGGCCTGTCCCGAATTCTTCCCGATTGCGGGTCTTAGGGATCCGCGCGTCGCGGCGACCGCACCAGCGCCAGTACCATCGTCACTACCGCGTCGATCGGCGTGCCGGTCGAATCGATAAGCGTGGCGTCGGTGGCCGGCTTCAAGGGAGCCACGGGGCGTTCGGCATCGCGTACGTCGCGCGCCTGGATCTCGCGCAAAAGGGCGGCAAGTGTAACGCCCAAGCCCTTTTCTTTCAACTGCTTATAACGTCGCCGCGCGCGTTCATCGGCGCTGGCGGTAAGGAAGACCTTGAACCGCGCGTCCGGAAAGATAACCGTGCCCATATCGCGCCCGTCGGCGACCAGGCCGGGCGCCTTGCGGAAGCTGTGCTGCTTCTCGAACAACGCCGCACGCACCGATGGAATCGCCGCAATTGCCGAGGCCGCCGCGCCGCAGGTTTCGGTGCGGATATCGTCGGTTGCGTCCAGGCCGTTGACGATGACGCGCGTCTCGCTGCCATCCTTCGGATCGCGGAAACCGATCCTGGTCGTCTGCGCACAGCGCGTAACGGCTTCCGCATCGGACAGATCCAGCCCTTCCATGCCAGCGGCAAAGCCCACGGCCCGGTAGAGCGCGCCGGAATCCAGCAGATGCCAGCCCAGTGCATCGGCAACCTTGCGGCTGATCGTGCCCTTGCCGGAGCCGGAAGGGCCGTCGATCGTAAGAACGGGGATGATTTTAATGTCGGGCATTGAGGGCTGAGGGCTGAGGGCTGAGTGTTGAGGGCGGGAAGCATAAGGCTTCGCCACACGCTCAGGCTAAATCCAGCCCGAATCCGCATGTGTTGGCCAATTCCACGAAACCCGGGAACGAGGTCGCTACGTTGGCGCAATCGCGAATGCGCACCGGACCACGCGCGATCACCCCGGCAACGGCAAAACTCATTGCGCAGCGATGATCACCGGCGGAATCAACCTCCGCACGTGTCAACTCGCCGCCTTCGATGACGGCGCCATCCGGCGTTTCGGCAACGTCGATGCCGAGCGCGCGCAGACCTTGCGCCATCACCGCGATGCGATCGGATTCCTTTACGCGCAATTCCGCGGCCCCAAGGACGCGTGTGCTGCCCTGCGCTGCCGCGGCGGCGATGAACAGGATCGGAAATTCGTCGATCATGTCCGCGACATGCTCGATCGGCACATCGATCCCATGCAATGGTGCGTGACGGACGATGAGATCGGCAACGGGTTCCCCACCCGATTCGCGCGCATTGGTTGCGCGGATGTCCGCGCCCATGGCGCGCAACACATGCAGCAGGCCGGTGCGGCGCGGATTGACGCCGACATCGCGCAGCAACAGTTCAGAATCCGGAACGACGGTGGCGGCCACAAGAAAAAACGCCGCCGAGGAAAAGTCCGCAGGTACGACGATATCCGTTGCGCGCATGCGATGGCCGCCGGAGAGTTTCGCCCAGCCCGCGCCGAATTCCATCGGCCAGCCGAAGGCTGACAGCATGCGCTCCGTATAGTCGCGCGTCGGATGCGGCTCATGGACGAAAGTTTCGCCGCGGGCGTACAAGCCGGCAAGAAGAATCGCCGACTTCACCTGTGCGCTGGCAACCGGCAACGCGTAGTCGATGCCGCAAAGTGTACGTTTCCCACAAATCTGCAACGGCGGCAGGCCACCTTCGCGCGCGTAGATCTTAGCGCCCATGCGGGCAAGCGGATCAATCACGCGGCGCATAGGCCGGCGTGACAGCGACTCATCGCCAGTTAGCGTCGAATCAAATTGCTGTCCGGCCAGCAGACCGGCAAGCAGGCGCAGGCCGGTACCGGCATTGCCGCAATCGACCGCCGCATCCGGTTCATGCAGACCATACAGGCCGACGCCATGCACGATACGCTCGCTGGATTGCAGCGCTTCGATGCGCACACCCATGCCGGCGAACGCGCGCGCCGTAGCGATCGTATCCTCGCCCTCGAGAAACCCTTTGATTCGTGTCGTGCCTGCAGCCAGCGCAGCAAGCATGATCGCGCGGTGCGAGATTGACTTGTCGCCGGGAACGCGCAATTCGCCACGCAGCGGGCCGGCCGGCGCGCTGATCCAGTCGGTCACGGCAAGGCTTCCAGCAAGCGCTCGTTTTCGGCGCGGGTGCCGACGCTGATGCGCAGACATTCGGGTAAGCCGTAGCCGCCCATTGGCCGGGCGATCACCCCGCGTTCGAACAGCACGCGCTCGATCGGCGCGGCGTCTGCGGCAAAATCGATCAACACGAAATTCGTCTGCGATGGCAGCACCCGCAGGCCCAGTGCGCGCAGACGTTCACCGAGCCATTCGCGTTCCGCCAGATTCCAGTCGCGCGCCCTCGCCACATGTTCGCGATCGGCCAGCGCGGCTTCGGCGGCAGCCAGCGCCAGACCATTGACATTGAACGATTCGCGCAGCCGTTCAAGTACGCCAGCCACTTCCGCAGCGCTTACGGCGTATCCGACGCGCAACCCGGCCAGTGCATAGGCCTTGGAAAACGTGCGCGTGACGATCAGATTCGGATACTGCCGCAGATGCCTGACCGCGGACGACACGCCGGCCAGGGTCACGTATTCGTGATATGCCTCGTCGATCACCACCAGCACCGTTGCCGGCACACGCGCGAGGAAGTCGTCGAGCACCGCATCATCGAACCAGGTACCGGTTGGATTGTTCGGATTGGCAATGTATACAACGCGCGTATCGGTGCGGACCGCGTCCGCCATCGCGGCAAGGTCGTGACCGCGCGGCATGGTCGCGTGAGTCCGAGGCAGGGCCGGAACGCGGATGGCGCGCGCCCCCGCGGCAGCGGTCGCGATCGGAAACACGGCGAAGCCGAATTCGGAAAACACAATCGAGTTGCCGCCGTCGGCAAAGCATTGCGCAACCAGCATCAGCAGTTCATGCGAGCCGTTACCCAGGGTTATTTGCGCCGCTGCAACCTGCAACTGCGTGGCCAGCGCAGTTTTGAGCGCGATACCTTGCGGGTCCGGGTAACGAAAAACGTCAGGCAATGCAGCCTCGATCGCGGCCAGCGCGTGCGGACTCGGACCGAGCGGATTTTCATTCGAACCCAGTTCGGCGAGGGCGTCGCCGAATCGCTTGCGCAACGCCGGCAAATCGTGTCCGGGATCGTAAGCACGGAGCGCGCGCGTCGCGGCATTGGCGAGCGCCGCCGCGTCGATCATCACGGCACCGCCACCGGATACGATCCGAGTACCTTGATCTGCGCCGCATGCGCCTTGAGTTCGACGAAAGCCTTCTTCATCGCCTCATCTTCTACGTGGCCGGCCAGATCGATGAAGAATGCGTATTCCCACTTCGCCTGATGCGAAGGCCGCGACTCGATCCGGTTCATGCTGATGCCGTGACGCGCAAAAGGACTGAGGACGTTGAACAATGCACCGGGCTGATCCTTGATGAAGACCAGCACCGAAGTGCGGTCGTGGCCGGACGGCGGAAAAATCTGCCGGCCGAGCACGAGGAAACGGGTCGTATTGTCGTCGCGGTCTTCGATCGGACTGGTGATCACCTTGCGCAGGCCATAGACGTGACCGGCCGATTCCCCTGCGATCGCACCGGCATCGTCGGCATTGCGCGCACGTCGCGCCGCTTCCGCATTGCTCGACACCGGCAATTTCTCGGCCTTGGGCAGGTTGGCGCGCAACCAGCCCTTGCACTGGGCGAAGGATTGCGGATGCGAATACACACGTTCGATATCCTCGATGCGCCCCGTACGCGAGAGCAGGAACTGGCGTACGCGCAATTCCACTTCCCCGCAAATCTTCAGATTGGAAGTGAGAAACATGTCCAGCGTGATCTGAATCGTGCCCTGCCCCGAATTCTCCACCGGGACCACGCCAAAATCGGCGTTGCCACTCTCCACTTCCTGGAAGACTTCCTCGATGCTTGCCAGCGGCAATCCATGCGCGGCGTGGCCGAAATTCTTGCGCACCGCCTGTTCGCTGAACGTGCCTTCCGGACCGAGATAACCGACCTTGAGCGGCTCCTGCTGAGCCAGGCAGGCCGACATGATCTCGCGAAACAGGCGCACCAGCATTTCGTCCGACAACGGCCCTTCGTTGCGGTCCACGACCATGCGCAGCACCTGTGCCTCGCGCTCCGGCCGGTAGTAGTCGACCGCCGCCTTGAGCGGTCCCTTGGCCTTGCCGACCTGGTGCGCCCAGCCGGCACGTTCGGCGATCAATTGCTGGATCTGGCGATCGATCGAATCGATGCGCTGGCGGGCCTCGCTCAGCGATGGCGTGACGGCAGCAGCTTTCTTCGTCGGCATTTCGCAACGGCCTGTCAGTTGGGGATGGCACGCACCGAGAGTATGCCCTCGATCTGGCCGATCGATTCGACCAGCGCGGCGCTGCCAGGCGAATCCAGGTCGATCAGGGTATAGGCGATATCACCGCGCGAGGCATTGTGCATCTGCGCGATGTTGACTCCGGCCTCGCCGAGGACGTGCGAGAGCTGGCCGATCATGTTCGGCCGGTTCTGGTTGGCGATGCACAGGCGCACGCTGCCGGCCCGGGTCATTCGCGTGTTCGGGAAGTTCACCGCATTGTGCACATTTCCATTCTCCAGGAAATCGCGCAGCTGGTCGACCACCATCAAGGCGCAGTTTTCCTCGGCCTCTTCGGTGGATGCGCCCAGATGCGGCAGTCCGATCACGCGCGCGTTGCCGAGCAGGTCGGCGGCGGGGAAATCGGTGACGTAGCGACCGATGCGTCCGCTGGCCAGCCCTTGCTTGAGTGCTGCCGGATCGACGATGCCTTCGCGCGCAAAATTGAGCAGCACCACGCCCGGCCGCGCCAGCTCGAGCGCCGCGGCGCCGAAGATACCGCGGGTCGCATCGTTCAGCGGCACGTGGAAGCTGATGTAGTCCGAAGCCGCATACAGTTCGTTCAGCGAGCCGGCCTTGGCCACGTCGGAAGACAGGGCCCAGGCCCCGTCGATCGTCATGTGCGGGTCGAAGCCGAACACGCGCATACCCAGCGCCTGGGCGGCATTGGCCACTTTCACGCCGATCGCGCCGAGGCCGACGACGCCCAGGGTCTTGCCGGACAATTCCGAGCCGACGAAGCGTTTCTTTTCGGCTTCGACGCGATGGTGCAGGTCGTCTGCAGGGGTCAACCCACCGATGAAAGCCAGGGCATCGCCCAGGTTGCGAGCCGCGATCAACATGCCGGCAACGACCAGTTCCTTGACCGCATTGGCATTGGCACCCGGCGCATTGAACACCGGCACGCCGCGCTTGCTCAAGTCGGCCACCGGGATGTTGTTCACTCCCGCGCCGGCACGCGCCACCGCCTTGATCGAAGCGGCCAGCGGTTTGCCGTGCATGTCGGCGGAGCGCACAAGCACGGCATCGGGATCAACGACATCGTTGGCGACGCCGTACAGCGCTGCGGGCAGACGGCTCAGTCCATTCTTGGAAATATTATTGAGCGTTTGGATCTTGAACTTCATTTTTTTCTCCCCCTTTCCCGCAAGCGGGAAAGGGCCGTGGTGAGTGGAACCGCGTGACTGCCTAGCCGTTCGTTCTGGCAAAATCACGCATGAAATCGACCAGCGCCCGCACGCCTTCCAGAGGCATGGCGTTGTAGAGCGAGGCACGCATGCCACCGACAGCACGGTGCCCTTTCAGCGCCATAAGACCGGCCGCTTCGGCACCTTTGAGGAAGATTGCGTCAAGATCCTCGCGCGGCAGCACGAAGGGTACGTTCATCCACGAGCGCGCTGATTTCTCGACGGGATTCTTGTAGAACCCCGAGTTGTCGATATAGCCGTACAGCAAGTCGGCCTTGGCCCGGTTGCGTGCACCGATTGCAGCCAGGCCGCCCTCGGCGATCAGCCACTCAAACACCAGACTCGCCAGATACCAGCCGAACGTGTTCGGCGTGTTGAGCATCGATTCGTTGGCGGCGTGCTCGGCGTAGTTGAAGATTTTAGGAATGTCCTTCGGACAACGCTCGAGCAGGTCTTCGCGCACGATCATGACGACCAGACCCGAGGCGCCGATGTTCTTCTGCGCACCGGCATAGATGATGCCGAATTTCGATACATCGACCGGTCGCGAGAGGATGTCCGATGACATGTCGGCAACCAGGGGTACGCCGACAACATCCGGAATATCCTGGAACTCGACGCCGTGGATCGTTTCATTGGGCGTGTAGTGGACATAGGCGGCTTTCGCATCGAGCTGCCACGACGCGCGCGCCGGAATCGCCGTGAAATTGCCATCTGCACCATTGGCGGCAATACGCACTTGCGTGAGCGGCTTGGCTTCCTTCGCCGCCTTTTCGCCCCAGTGCCCGGTGATCACGTAATCGGCACTCTGTTCGCGTCGCGCGAAGTTCATCGGAATCTGCGCGAAATGCTGGGTCGCCCCACCCTGCAAGAACAGTACTTTGTAGTTTTGTGGAATATTCAGCAAGGTGCGCAGGTCGCGCTCGGACTTCTGCGCCAGCGCGATGAAATCCTTGCCGCGATGACTGATTTCCATCACCGAGGCGCGCGCCGTGCCCCATTCGAGCAATTCGGACTGGGCCCTCCGCAAAACGGATTCAGGCATCGCCGCGGGACCGGCGCTGAAGTTGTAGGCACGACTCATGGGATCCTCCACAGGGAGTCCCATTATGCCGCACCGCAACAATTAGGCAACTGCGTTGGTTGCAGACCCTCGACCCAAGGCCAAACCGGTATCCAGTGCCTGTTCCATCGCCTCGGTCGAAAGCGCCGGCGCGTACAGGAATCCCTGCCCGCCGATGCAGCCCAAGCCGCGCAAAAGCTCGGCCTGCTCGAAGGTCTCCACGCCCTCGGCGATGAGGCGAAGACCCAGATCCTCGGCAAAGCCCGTGATCGTACGCACGATTGCGCGATGGCGGAAATTGGTGGCCATGTCGCGCACGAAACTGCGGTCGATCTTGAGCGCGTCAAATGGCGATGTCGCGAAGGAATCCAGCGAGGAATAGCCGGTCCCGAAGTCATCCACGACCAGCGACACTCCCAGCCGTTTCAGGCCGCCAAGCGTCGCTTCGGCCTCTTCACGGCGGCCACGGAAAATGGTCTCGGTGATTTCCAGCGCCAGGCACGCGGGATCGATCCCGGTGCGCCGGAGTACGCCGCCCAGGGACTCGAACAGGTTGCGGTCGGCGAACTGGCGTTCGTCCATGTTGACGTTGGCGCGCAGTTTCGCGTGCGCGGGGTAGCGCCGCTGCCAGCGCAACAGGCTGCGGCAGGTCTGCTCCAGCACCCACCAGTCCAGCGCCACGATCAATCCGGTTTCTTCGGCCACGTCGAGAAATTCGGCCGGCAGCAACAGGCCGCGTTCGGGGTGCTGCCAGCGCACCAGTGCCTCGCAGCCGGTGATGACACCGCTGCGCAGGTCAACGATGGGCTGGTAGAAAACCTGGAATTCGCCGCGCTCCAGGGCAAAGCGCAACTCGGTTTCGATCTTCAGCCGCGCCCGCGCGGCGGCGTGCATGGCTTCGTCGAAGATCACATACGCGGATTTGCCGCTGGCCTTGGCGCGGTACATGGCGGTGTCCGCGTCGCGCAGCACCTGATCGGGCGTTTCGTAGTCCGGATGACCGAGCACCACGCCCAGGCTGGCTCCGGAAAACACCCGGTGGCTATCGATCTCGAACGAACCACCCAGCAAAGACAATACGCGCTGCGCGAGCTGCTCGGCGCGCGCACGCGGACAGGCACCGTGCGGCAGCAACGTGAATTCGTCGCCGCCATAGCGTGCGACAAGACAGTGGCCGCCGAGATTTTCCCGCAGCGTGTTGGCGATCTGGATCAACAACAGATCGCCGCTGGCATGGCCCAGGCTGTCGTTGACCAGCTTGAACCCGTCCAGATCCAGAAACAGCACTGCATAGTCGCCAGGCGCGCCGGTACGGCCGGCGGCGATTGCATTGGCAAGTTCCTGTTCGAAAAACAGCCGGTTCGGCAGGCCGGTGAGCAGGTCGTGGCTCGCGTTGTGCTCAAGTTCGCGCTGGCCACGCCGCTGCTCGGTAACGTCGCGGATCGTGCCACTGGTGTACTGTCGGCCGTCCATCTCGACAATGCCGGCACTCACCACGACTTCGATACGACTGCCATCCCTGCGCGCCAGGGTCACGCTGTAGTCGCCGCTTTGGTTCGGCTGGCCGGCGCGACGCTGCTGATATCGGTTTTCCTGGTGCTCGCGCGATTCGGTCGGCACGAGCACGCGGAAATCTGCGCCGATGAGTTCGCCTTCCTCGTAACCGAACATGGCCGCGAAAGCCTGATTCACATAGGTGTAGTGGTCGTCCAGCATCAGATACACACCCACCTGACTATGCTCGACCAGGGTGCGGTAGCGCGCTTCGGATTGTTGCAGAGCCTTCTCGGCAACGTGGCGCGCAGTGATGTCCTGCGCCGAGCCTTCGATGTAAAGCGGCTTGCCGTCGTTGTCGAAAACCGTTCGCGCCGACAGCTCGACCAACACTTCGCTGCCGTCACGGCGGCGCGCAGCGAAAATCATGCCGGCGATATGCCCCTCGGCCAGCAACCGCGCCAGCAAGCGATCGCGATCTTCGCTGCGCGCATAGATCTGGCGCATGTGGCTGATGCCGGCCTTGAGTCCGGCCGCGTCGGCATAACCGATGATGCGGCCGAGCGCATCGTTGGCCTCGATCAAGCGTCCATCGGGATGGCTCTGGAACATGCCCATGACCGAATGCTGAAACAGCTCGCGGTAGTTGCGTTCGGCCTTCAGCAACGCCACTTGCTGCGCGTGCTCATCGGTGATATCGCGCGCCGTGCCGGTGCTGGCGATATCGCCTTCGTAGTCGACGGCGCCGGCGATAACGTGCAGCAGGCGGCGCGAGCCATCCTTGTGCACCATAAGCGTGTCGTAATCCTGCACGTGGTACGAGCCGCCCGCGCGCTGTTCGCGCCGTTGAGTCTGCGCCGCCAGGTTCTCCGGTGCAATCAGGCGCATGTAGTCCGTGCCGACAAGTTCTGCCGCACGGTAGCCGAGGATTGCCGCCATCGCTTCGTTGACGAAACCGACCGTGCCGTTGCGCTTGATCAGGAATACGCCGTCATGGCTGTTCTCCACCAGGATCCGATACATCGATTCGGACAGACGCAGTCTTTCTTCGGCCTGAATCTGCTCGGAAATATCGGTGATGGAACCTTCATAGAACAGGATCCGCCCTTCCGCATCGCGCACGACGCGCACATTCTCTGAAATCCACGTCAGACTTCCGTCGCGGCGACGGACCTGCGCGCGCTGGTTCTCCAGCTGCCCGCGCAGATCCAAGAGTTCGCGCAGGCGCGCGCTTTGGCCGGGATCGACATAGAACTGGTCGGAACGAGAACCGCTCGTCTCGGTCAGCATCTGCGCCGGCGAGGCATAGCCGAAAATTCGCGCCAGCGCCGGATTGACATCGATCCAGCCGCCATCCGCAAGGCTGCGATACAGCCCTTCCACGGCCGACACGAACATGGCGCGATAACTGCCCGTATCGGCCAACGGCCGGTCGTTCTCCTCACCCACGGCGGTGACTTGCTGGAAGATCGAGAGCACGTGCTGGGCACCGCTGCCATGCTCGAAGACTTCACAGGAAAGCAAGGCCGAGCGTTCGATGCCGGTGCGGTTGCGGAACACCACACGCATACCGCTGACGCGCCGCTCGCCGCGCAGATGTGCCCAAATCATGGCGCGCGTTTCCATGCTCGGCCAGAAATTTATTTCGACGGAACTGCGCCCGATCAGTTCTTCGCGCTTGTAACCCAATTCGCGCTCGAAAGCCGGATTGACATCCACGATACGACCGTCGCCGGCATCCATGATTGCGACAAGACTCGTCGAGAAGCGGAAAGCACCCGCGAGGTTCATCCCCCGTTCCATTGCTCGCTACTGACTTTCGAGGGGTCAGTATAGCGCTGCAACCCCGGCGGCAAGCACTGAAAGAGGGCCGAACGGACGAAAATATTCCCGTTCCGGAAACAGTCGGGCGGGCTCGCTTTTGGCAGCCCGTTCAAGCCGCCATGCCGGTGAGCGCCGTCGGCGCCGCAATTCAGAATCTGACGAACAGCAACACGGCCAGGCCCAGTCCGATCAACGCGGCGGCGCCGATCAACCACCAGATGTCGTTCCGGTTGCGATCTTCGACCGGAGCACGTTGTGACTGCTCGGCAGGCAGTCGAATCGCCTGCATGGTCTGGGTGATATTCGGCGCCTCGTCCGCGGTCAATTCGCTTTCCGTACGCGGCGGCATCCCCGGCGCCTCGAGCAGGAAGCGATTGCGATCGAAGGCAATCTGGTCATCCGGATGCAGCACGGCATCGCGCACCTGGACGCCATTGACGAACGTGCCATTGGCCGAACCCAGATCGCGCAGGAAAATCCCGTCGTCGGAATTCTCGATCACGGCGTGCCGGCGGGACATCTCGGCTTCGTCGAGGATCAGATCGCATTCGCTGCCACGCCCGATGACCAGACGACCGCGTACCGGAACGATCTTGCCGAAGTATGTGCCCGACACGCCACGCAGCACCACTTTCTGCGGGACCAGGCGCAACTTCGTCGCTGTCGCCTCGACTTCAGGCGCCGGTTTTTGCGCCGGTACCTTGGTGCGGATGCTGTCGTCACGGTCGGGTTTGAGTACGAATTTCACGGTGTCGAGGCTCACGATGTCCCCCAGGCGCAGGATCGCCTTCTCGCGGACGGGTCGCGCGTTGACATGGGTGCGTGCTTGCGCGTCGAGCACGCTGAGCACAAGACTGCGCTCATGCACCCCCAAGCTGACGTGATGCGCCGCCACTCCCGGCCGCTGCAGCACGATCGCGTTGTCGGATGCGGCACCGATCGCCGTGTCGCCCGGTGCGATCAGTACATCCTCGTTTTCTTTGTTCGGAAAGTACAGGCGCATGAGTGGATGCGTTCACTTCTCGATGTAGGGCGAATGTAACACAGCGGCACCAGCTATCGCCGCGACTTTACCACCGTGCGTATACGTCGAGCAGAATGCGATTCGTGTACTGGGTCAACTCATCGCGCATTTCATGAAATGCCGCCAGGCGCATGCTCCAGGTGGCATCGAAACCGTAGGCCACCCAGGGCATGACCCCGCGCGACCAGCTATGGAACCACCAATCGTCCGAATTGAACGCCGCCATGGCCGCGTCGCGCTGGATGCGCTGATCGGCCAGGCCGAATTCCCAGCCACGGGGCTGGCGGCTGTCGCCCAGCACGAGGCTGAATCGCGCGCCGTTGCGATCGGCATCCGCGCCCAGATTGCGTAACAGGTCCAGACGCGCTTCCAGCGGCCAGTCGCCGGGGTGCACGCGTCCGACAAATTGCAGATCCAGCAGATGATAGTCACTCAGCAACTGATCGCCGACATGCGTATTGGTCCGCGCCAGACCCTGCAATGTCAGTTCCTGCAGACTGGAAAAACCAAGGTAGGACAGGAGCACGCTCGCGCTCGTCGGCGCGCCTTCATGCCAGCGATACGAAGCCTGGATCGCAGCAATGCGGGAATTGTCGCCATAGGGCAGGTTGCCGGCGAAATAGCCTGCGACCAGGCCGATGCGGTCGAGTTCGGTCGGTGCAAACGAGGTTTGGGCGCTAAGGCCGATCGGCCGCAGATCCTGGTCCCATACCATCGGCGACAGTTCCAGCGGGAACACGGATTTACCGGCCAGCAGCGACGTGTCGTCGCCCGGATGCCAGCGCACGAACAGTTGATCCAGCGCGACGTCGTTGCTGCGCTCGTTGTCATTGTTCATACGGTCGTCGGAATTGGGTTCACTCGACGCGGCCAGCTTGAGAGCGGCTCCAAATTCCAGCGTCGGGACCGGATCGTAGAGCACGCCGAAACGCCCGCGTCCGAACGTCCGCTGCACATCGTCAGTCCGGTTAGGTATGCCGCTGACATGATCCTCGCGCAACATCAGATCGCCGAACCACGACCACGGTGTCGCTGCAGGTTCATCCTGCGGTGCAACCAGTGGATCGTCGGCGGCCTGCGCTGCGTTGCACGCAAACACGGCCGACAGTGCGATGAAGGACAGCTTAAGCAAGGCGTTTCCCCATACAGCTGCGCGCCACCTCGCGAACTTGCTTCAAGAATGCTACACAACTATATGAAAAATCAAGCCCTGAGTTGCCCAAGTGCCTGCGCCAAATCGATCGCCGACGGATAACGGTCCTCCGGACGACGTTGCAGGCAGCGCAGGATGATGTCTTCGAGCATCGGCGGAATTTCCGGCCAGAACTCCGACGGCTTGATCGGCGTCTGCTGCATCTGGGCCAGATAGATTTCCATCGTATTGCTGCCGCTGAACGGCAACCTGCCGCAGAACATCTCGCACATCAGCACTCCGCTGGAATAGATATCGGCACGTTGATCCACTTCATCGCCGGCCAGTTGTTCCGGCGGCGAATAATTTGGCGTTCCCAGAAACGTGCCGGGCTGCGTGTGTCCTGGAACCACGCGGCGAATCGGCCGGGCGATGCCGAAATCCATGAGCTTGGCATTGCCGGTTTGCTCCAGGATCAGGTTTTCCGGCTTGATATCGCGGTGCAGCACGCCAACTTCATGCGCCGCTGCCAGGCCGGCGCAGAGCTGGCGTGCGATCCGCAATCCCGCCGAATACGGAATGCGCTTGGTTTCACTGAGCAGATAGCGCAGGGTCAGACCGCGCACGTATTCCATCGAAATGTAGGGATGTCCTTCGACTTCGCCGAAATCGAACGTACGCAACACATTGGGGTGGGTAATCTTGCGCGCCAGCTTGATTTCGCTCTTGAGTCGATCAAGATGCTCGCTGTCGACCAGCGCGCTCGGCTTGAGCATCTTCAGGGCAACGACGTCATCCAGATCCAGGTCGTGGGCCTTGTAGACCACGCCCATGCCGCCGGAGCCAAGTTCCGAAAGGATGCGATAGCGGCCGCCGAATACGGCCCCGGCGTCAAGCATGAGCGTGCGACCGCGCGCCGTGGTTGCCGGCGTCGAACCGATCGGGGCCGATGGCCCGGGGACCACTGTCGGCGCCTGGTTTCCCGCAGCCACAGCCGGCACAACCGGCGCCTGAACCGGCGTTGATGCGGGCAGATCACTCAGCGCCGACGCGGACAATGCGTAGTAGCGTTTGCCGCTCACCGTACCCGTCGCAACCCCCAGACGGCTTTCGCCCATGGCCGCCTTGATCTCGTCGCCGCTCTGGCGTGTCAGCAGCGCCTGTCCCGCAGCAGCTTCAGGCAGCAACCGGTCCAGATGCAGAGTCGCCGTGCCCAGCAACACTTCGCGGATGCCATTGCCCGCTTGTATGCCGCCGCGTACCAAGGTGCCGGAAACAAGCGCCGCAGCCGGCGGCGCAAATCCGGCCGCATGTGTGTGGTCTCTTATCGCCGCCAGTGCACGCAAGGCACAAGCCCAACGCTGGTCTCCGGCAAAGCCGAGGACGAAGCGCGACCCGGCAACTTGGCTGACGCAAGCCATCGTTTCGCGCCCGGTGGCGTCCACCAAGGCAACTGCACGACCGAATCTTTCCAGTACCTGTTCCGGCGCCGCCGCCACTTCTGCCGGCACCAGATCGCGGAACTCGAGACCGAGCAGGCTCAGGGTCTCGCGCTGGGCAGGCTCCGGCGTAGGCCTCGCGGATTGTGGCCGAGAGGGAACGGGCTGCACTTGTTCGCGCGACAGATCCGGCAGGAAACGCGAGAGATTGCCGACGTAGCCTTCGATATCGCTTTTCTCGCGCAGATCCGACAACAGGGAATCAAAAGCGCGCGACAGCCGCGCAAGTTCGTCACTTCCCCGCAGCCCGATCCGCGTCTTGTAGTTCCCGGCAGCCGCCTGTTCGGCGGCCAGCGCCATGGTCCTGACCGGACGCAAGATGCCCTTGGCCAGCAGGTAGGACAACAGCAGTGCGATGGCCATCGACGCCAAACCGCCGATCACGACCCAATTGAGAATATCGCGATAGCTTGCCGCTATCTTGTCGGTCGAGGTCAGCGCCAGCACGGCGCCCAACTGGCCTTCGCCTTCGGTCGCCGTCGGAACCAGCTGTGCGCTCCACTCCTGCCCCGCAAAACGCAGTGGTACGCGCGCTACCGAGCGTCCGCTGGCAATCGCCGCAACCGCATCGGGAGTCTGCGCCGCCATTGCCTCCTGCAGCGCCTTGGCGCCGGCTTCATCGAAGGAACTGGCGACCAGCAGCAACCGCTTCTCGGCCGGCAGCCAGAAAGCAATCTGCGCACCGCTGACCTTGGCCACCTGGCGACTGAGCTCGTCGTTGACGCCGCGCGCCAGCAGCAGAAACCCGACCAGATCCTGATCCTGCGCCAGCGGCATGATCGCAGCCTGATAAAGCTTGTCGCCCTGCCGCCAGTAGCCGCTGAACGGCACCGCCTTGGCGATCGCGGGGCGGACGAGGGGATCATCTGCTAAGGTTTCCTGGAAGGCCTCGGTCTGGTCGCTGCGCCCGAGCACGACGCCTTTGGCATCCAGCACGATGCCCTGATCGAAGCCGTACTGACTCTGCCGCTCCTTCAACAGGTCGGCAATCGATTTTGTATCCAGATCGGCATTCTCGCTCAGGCCCGGCAGGTTGCTGGTGGCACCGGCGGCCTGCGAAACATACTTGGCGGTAGCCGGATCGGCAGCGATCAACTGCACCTTCAGCTGCAATTCTTCCAGCCGGCTCTGCTCGAACTCTTTTTGCACGGCACTGCTCGTCGCCAGGGCGCTTTCGACGGCGCGCTGGGTGAGGCGGTTGCCCTCCACATAAGTCACGATCACCGCGGCACTCACCGCCAGCGCGATCAGGAAGGCCGAACCCAGAAAAAACTTGATCGCCAGCGGCAGGGCGAAAATGCTGCGCGGGGTCTGCTCAGTAGCCACCTTCGCTGCTCCTGCCATACGGTTTGCCGAACTTGTTCATGTGCGCAGGTACCCGGCGCTGGCTCAAGTCGAGCGATATCGCAAGCGGCCCGTCGGAGGCACCCGCAGTCATCACCGCGTGCCATGGCGTTGCGCGCTCGTGCCACACCACCAGATCGCCTTCTTCAGCAGGTACGTCGGACAGATGAAAATTGCCGCCGGCGTCCGGATGGGTGAAATACGGTGTGTCCAGAACCAGGATATGGCCCATCATGGAATGGTGCACATTGCAGTAAACGCGCACATATCCAACATGGGAAAAAGTCACAATCTCTCCGTCGCCCTGGCCGTAGAGACCAACATCGAAAGCATTGTCTTTCGACGTGGAAAAGGCATTGTGCAGGATCGGATCTTCGTTGGGGAAACGCACCTGGCTGCCGACCGTGACCGCCAGCACGCGCGGCACGAACTGCTTGCGGCGTGTGCCCATGACCGCGATTTCCGCTGCCGCGGCAACATGCGGGGGGACTTTCGGCCGGAAATAAACAATCGCATCCTGCGCTTCCTCTGCGCGCAACGGTTTGCCTTCGGCGGACACGTCGATGTGACCGCTGATCTCTGCAGCATGGCCCCACACCGGCGTCATTGCCAGCATTGCGATGAGCAGTACGCGCACGCGAACCCTCTCCCATGATCGCCCCATCAAACCGCGCCGCAGTTCGAACGTGGCACGGCATGCCGCTTTTCCGGCATCATAGCAAAGCCGGTGCAGCCTCCGTGCAAAGACGAAACCAGGTGAAGGAACGATGTCGAAAATCGATATACGCCGCAAGCACGGAAAGTCCCTGAAAGCGGCCAAGGCCGCTGTCGACAAGACGGCGGCGGCGATTGGCCGGAAATTCGGAATCCACAGCGAATGGGACGGCGACACCCTGAATTTTCATCGCACCGGCGGTAGCGGGCAAATCCATGTCACCAAAACGGAAGTCCGCGTGACAGCGGAACTTGGATTCTTCATGAGCGCGCTCAAACCGATGATAGAAACTGAAATCGAGCAGCAACTCGATGAAAACTTCGGCTGATGGCCAAAGACCCCTGCCAGGCTTTTTTCAAGCGCAGCCAAATTTCCACATTGCAACTCCGTGGGTAGTGTGAATATTCTATCCGTCAAGACTAGATTCCAGGCAGCAAGCGATTCCGGCCGATTGAGCCGGCACACCAGAACATTACGCGGAGGGGAACAATGAGCAAGCCCAAACTCAAGACGAGGCCCAAAGCCAGACCGGCACCCAAGGTCAACGCCGCAGCCAAAGCCAAACCGAAACTCAAGGCCAGCCCCGCTGCTGCGACCGCGCACGAGAGCAAGGCCGTTGCCGGCAAATCGATCATGGAATCTGCGCAGCACATCTGGCTTGCCGGTCTGGGGGCATTTGCCAAGGCGCAAGGCGAAGGCAGCAAATTGTTCGACGCACTGGTCAAGCAGGGTTCCAGCCTTGAACAGCAAACGCGCAAGATCGCGACGGGCAAGGTCGAAGAAGTGCGTGGAGCGGTGGAAAGCAGTGTCAGCCAGGTACGCGAGCGCACCCAGGAAACCTGGGATCGTCTTGAGCAGGTGTTCGAAAGCCGTGTTTCGCACGCGCTCAGCAAGCTCGGCGTGCCAGGACGCAAGGAACTGGACGAACTGCTCGCCCGCGTCGACGAACTCAACCGCGAAGTGAAGAAGCTCAATGGCAGCGCGCCGAAAACCAGTCTCGGCCGCGTCATGAGCAATACGGTCAGGCGTGCCCGCGACGATCTGAGCGATCTGGCCAGAGAGCTCGAAGAAGCCCAACTGGCGGCCAAGTCGTCCGCGAAGCGCACCATCGCCAAGGTGAAGAAAACAATCCGGTCCGCAACCAGATAGAGAATCACGACAGCTTGATTTTTCATACCCGCCAGCAAGCACAACGCCGAAGGATCCCTCCCCCCAAGGCCTTGGCTGGCGGGTTTTTTGTTTCCCGCCTGCCTCTGTTGCCACCGCGGGCGCAAGCAACCATCCCCTGAGTTGCCGTTCGCCATCCCTGGCTCACCAGAAAATGCCGCACGCGATGCTGGCGCATCGCGTAAGCACGTCATTTTCTACCGGATAATCCGCTCTTCACATCTGCCGCAACCGCTTTCGATCCATGCGCACGCAAGCAGCCATCCCTGGGGAGTTGCCGTTCGCCATCCCTGGCTCACCAGAAAATGCCGCACGCGATGCTGGCGCATCGCGTAAGCACGTCATTTTTTACCGGATAATCCGCTCTTCACATCTGCCGCAACCACTTTCGATCGATGCGCACGCAAGCAGCCATCCCTGGGGTATTGCCGTTCGCCATCCCTGGCTCACCAGAAAATGCCGCACGCGATGCTGGCGCATCGCGTAAGCACGTCATTTTCTACCAATGGATTCCGCGCATCAGGGAGGCGAACGCGACCTGTTCGCTGGTCGGCTCCTGTTGGATTTCGGAGCGGCCTTTCATGCCCTTGGATGCGGTCGAATCCGGGAACAGGCGGAACGCCGTGTTGATGATGATCTCGTAGGCGCGCGGCGCCAGCGCGTAGAGCACCTGGGCGAAAGTGCCCAGCCGCGTTGCCAGACGCACTGGCCGCTCGACGATAGCCTGTATCACGAAATCCGCCGCCTCTTCCGGCGACCACGTCGGCACCGCCTCATAGATCTTGGTGGGCGCGATCATCGGCGTTTTCACCAGCGGCATGTTGACCGTGGTGAAATTGATTCCGTTGTCGGAAAACTCGGCCTGGGCACAGCGCGAGAACGCATCCAGCGCCGCTTTCGAGGCGACGTACGCCGAAAACCGCGGGGCATTGGTCAGCACACCAATCGAGGAGATATTGATTATGTGCCCGCGCTGGCGCTCCGCCATGCCTGGCAGAAAACCCATTATCAGTCGCAGCGATCCGAAGTAATTCAATTGCATGGTGCGTTCGTAATCGTGGAAGCGATCGTAGCTGGCGGCTATCGCGCGGCGGATGGATCGCCCGGCGTTGTTGATCAGGATATCGACGCCCCCATGCTCGGCTAGAATCTTCTTCACCAGTTCGTCGCAAGCGGCAAGATCGGCCAGATCCGCGACATAGGCATGGCAAATGCCGCCGGCATCGGTGATCTCCTTGCGTGTCGCCTCGAGTTCATCAGCACTGCGCGCGCAGATCAGCATCTTCGCGCCGGCAGCCGCCACTTTCTGCGCGATGGCCTTGCCGATACCCGACGAGCCGCCGCTGATCAAGACGGTGCGGCCACGCACTTTGCCGGCCAGCGAATGGTCGATGAACAGATCCGGATCCAGATGACGTTCCCAGTAGTCCCACAGGCGCCAGGCGTAGTCCTGGATGTCGGGTACGCGGATTTTCGTGCCCATCAGCGCGCGTTCCGTTTCACGGCAGTCAAAGCGTGTCGGGTAATTGATCATCCTGATCGCATCGGCGGGTATGCCGAGATCGCGCAAAAGCACGCTGGTGAACCTTTTCACCGGCGGCAGGCTTGCCAATGCCTGTTTCACCATGGAAGGCACGAAGGCAAACATGCGCGCGTCCACGCGCATCGTCATCTGCGGCGCATGGCCGGCGCGGGCAAAGATGTTCAGCACTTCACCGATGCGACGCGGAGCCGGGTCGGTGATATGGAAACAACCGCCATCGAGCCCCGGCTTGTGCGCAATATGGTCGATCGCGGCGGCAACGAAGTCCACCGGCACCAAATTGATGCGCCCGCCTTCAAGGCCGATCGTCGGCATCCACGGTGGCAGCGCCTGACGCAGCTTCTTCAATGTGCGGAAGAAATAGTAGGGTCCGTCGATCTTGTCCATTTCCCCGGTTTTTGAATTGCCGATGACCACACCCGGGCGATAGATTCGATGCGGTCGCGCCGATTCGCGCACCAGGGCCTCGGCGGCGTGCTTGGTCTTGAAGTACGGATGATCCAGATCCTCGGCCTCGTCGAACATGTCCTCGCGAAAGACGCCCGGATACATTCCCGCAACCGCGATCGAGCTGATGTGATGGAAACAGCCGGCCTTGAGCGCGTCGGCCAGTTGCAACGCATGCTGCGTGCCATCGACATTGGCCGTGGCCTGGCTTGCGGCATCGGCACCCAGATCGTAGATCGCAGCGAGATGGAAAAAGTGCTTGATCTTGCCGGTCAGCGCCTTGCGCTGCGCTGGCGACACACCCAGCGCCGACTTCGCCAGATCGCCGGTTACCGCAATCAGGCGTTCGCCGTCCTCGCCATAGTTTGCGCGCAGCGCATCGAACTTGTGCAGCGATTCCTTGCGCACCAGGCAATGGATGTCACCCTTGCGCGCCAGCAGTTCCTCCAGCAGATGCCGGCCGATGAATCCTGTCGCTCCGGTCACGAAATACGTCATGTCGCCTCCCCTCAATCTTGCGTTATGTCCCACTGACGCGCTCTTGCGGCACACAGCGCTGCCGGCAAATCGGCAGCCCGATCAACCGGTTCGACAAGCGGGCTGCAGCTTGGCCGCCACTGCTCGTTTGAGAACCGTGGCAGGATGCCCGGCTTTTCAAACTCCGCATAAGATAGCCTGCGACTGTCGCCAATCAAAGTCGCGCCGAATCGACCAATGCCCCCTTGGTCGCGTTGACCGCTTTTTTTGCGCATGATACAAGCTCGCGCAGCATGTCCTTTGCCATGATCCGTGATGGCAGCAATGAAAAGCGGCCAACTTCGGTCGCGGGTTTCAAATCGAGCCAGTCCGGGGACGATCCATGTCTGACCTGAAAGCCAAATTCGAGCAAGCCGCTGAAGACATCAAGAAACTGAGCGAGCGTCCGGACAACGATACGCTGCTCAAACTCTATGCGCTCTTCAAGCAAGGCTCCGACGGCGATGTCTCCGGCGCGAAGCCGGGCTTCTTCGATTTCGTCGGCACCGCCAAGTACGAAGCCTGGGGCAAGCTCAAAGGCATGAAGGCGGAGGAAGCAATGCAGAAGTACATCGACCTGGTGAAAAGACTCGGTAGCTAACCAGAGGACGCTGCGCACGCAGTTTCGAGATGGCTTCCAAGCAGACGCGCGAACGCATCCTCGACGCCAGTCTTGCGATGTTCAATGCGCAGGGCGAACCCAACGTCACCACCAATCACATCGCCGACGAACTCGGCATCAGCCCCGGCAATCTCTACTACCACTACCGTAACAAGGACGACATCGTCGAGCAGTTGTTCGCGCGCTACGAATCGCAGATGGACCTGGCATTGCTTGTGCCGGACGGCCGCCTGCCGAATCTCGAAGACATCTGGCTGCAGTTGCATCTCGTATTCGAGTGCATGTGGACCTTCAGATTCCTTTATCGCGATCTGGTCGATATCGTCTTGCGCAACCGCAAGCTGAAACAGCATTTCGCGCGCATCCTCAACCGCGCCTCCGCCAGTGCCGAGCAGGTATTGAAGGGCCTGGCGCGAGCCGAGATCCTGCGCGCCACGCCCGACGAAATCCGCGCCACCGCCGAAAACATCTTGCTGGTCACCACCTTCTGGCTAAACTACAACGCCGTCCGCGGCGCACGTCCCGATGCCAACCAGGAAGACCTCACGCACGGCATCTATCAGGTGATGTTGCTGATCGCGCCATTCCTGCGCGATGCGGAGCGCGTTCATCTGAACACGCTGGCGGGCGCATACCGGCGCTGAGACACCGGGCCCGCAATGCATTGATGGTTAACGCTTGCTACTCCGCATCCAGGCTGACGTCGGCCACGAACGTGCCCACAACGATCGTGGCGATAGTCGATCGCGTCGACCACATCCGAGCTTTGCTGCTCCAGTAAAACATGACTCTGCGCCGGCGCCGCGGCTTGCGCAGGTGCCAGACTGGCAAGGAGAAGAAAACCAGACAGCGGGCTGACTGCGTCGCATGACTTCTCCAAGATGTGGCGATAAGGGATAACAGATACCCGGAATACAGCAGCGGGACGACGGCCAAGCGAACACTCGAAGATGCAGCGAAGAGGACGTGCGCGGACGCTGCCGAATATCAAGCAAAAAAAACGGCCGCGCAAGGCGACCGCAAAATTGACTGTGGAGCGTTGTTTAGCCTGATGACTACTTCGCGGTCTTGAGCTGACGGCTGAGCGCGGCGACGCGTTGGGTCAGTTCTTCGACATCGGCCTTTGACGGAATGCCGAGCTGTGCCAGTGCCAAGGCAACGCCGCGCTGGATCGTGGCGCCCGCCTTCTTTGTGTTGCTCTTGAAGCGTGCGCGCAACGGCGCGATCACGCCCTTGACCTGCGCCTTGGTATCGGTGCCGATTTCCCTGGCGAGCTTCCGTGTGCGTGCCTGGAAATCCTTGCCTTCCACGATCAGGCCGGCGTACAGATCACCACCCTGCTTCTGGGCGATGGATACCGCACCTAGTCCAGCCAGCCAGAGCGAGCGCGCCTTGTCCACCGGAGCTGCGGTCGTCGTCTGCCTGCTTTTGATTTTCTTTGTCGCCATTGCGTCACCTCTCATGCATGTCGGAAAA
Organism: Rudaea sp.; assembly: GCA_031291055.1. Classification (GTDB taxonomy): domain Bacteria; phylum Pseudomonadota; class Gammaproteobacteria; order Xanthomonadales; family Rhodanobacteraceae; genus Rudaea. The sequence goes on from JARLJU010000362.1 coordinate 220,954, forward strand.
TTCGCCGCTGCGCGACGAGAATTCCAACATAGCCGGCGCGTCTAGAACAATCACACTAGGCGTGACGCGGCTGGCTCAACGCATGCGGATCTGATTGCGTTCCTGCTTGCGGTCGTAGGCGCGCAGCTCGTCGCGGATGTGGGCCACGCGCTGGCGGCCGAGTGCGTTGCGTTCTTCATCGAGCACGTTCGCATCGAGCAATTCGGCCAGCCGGTGCGCGGTCGGCAACATCGCATCCCAGGCATCGAGTGCCGACAACGGACCCGGCAAGGCCATGAAGAAACTCACACCAGGGGTCTGCAGCTCGTCGATGTGGCGCATGTCGAAACTGCCCGGCTTGATCATGTTCGCCATGCTGAACACGGGCCCGGCTTCGGACTTGCCCGATACGAGGCGATGAAAGATGCCCATGTCGCCGAACATCAGCCCGGCTTTCTCCGCGGCGACGACCAGGTTCGACCCATGCATGAATTCGCCGTCACGCGCAGCGACGAACAGAGTGACGATGCGCTCGATCGGTAGCGCCGGCCGCGCGCCGGGCCGCGGTCCCTTGTGCTGCACGGGTTCATCGGCCTGACCCGTATCGGCCGCGCCTTCACTACGCTTGGCCACGATCGCCGAACCCAGACGCTCGAGTTCCGCATGCATATCCACGTCCAGTTCGCCCTGGGCAGGCTCGGCATTTCCATCCAGCGTCGGCTCAACCCGCTCGCCGCCGCGCTGGAACAAGGTTCGCTTGCCCTGCCCTTTTTTGCTTGGACGGCCGAAGAAATAGATCAAGCCAAAGATCACTGCGCCGATAACGGCAATGATGATGCGCAGTTCGTTCGTGCTCAGACCTTGCGATTCCATCGGCGCCTACTCATGCAAGTGAAAACCGTCGTGGACGGAGCGCAGCAAACGGAGTGTACAAGCAGTACATGAGGATTCCGAGCACCGTCGGCAACAATGTCGGGCGCAGCAGGTTTTCAGGCAGCTCCGGCGAGTTTCGCCGCTTCCGCCAGGTCCACCTGCACCAGACGCGAGACACCCGGCTCGCGCATGGTCACGCCGCACAACTGGCTGGCGGCTTCCATCGTCGCCTTGTTGTGCGTGACGAACAGGAACTGCACGCGCTCGCTCATCTCGGTGACCAGCTGCGAGAAGCGGCCGACATTGGCCTCGTCCAGCGGCGCATCGACTTCGTCGAGCAGGCAGAACGGCGCCGGATTCAGACGGAAGATGGAGAACACCAGCGCGACCGCGCTGAGCGCTTTTTCACCGCCCGACAGAAGCGAGATATTGGATACGCGCTTGCCCGGCGGGCGCGCCATGATCGAAACACCCGAGTCGAGCAGATCTTCACCGATCAGTTCGAGGTAGGCGTGGCCGCCGCCGAACAGACGCGGGAACAATTCCTGCAAGCCGGTGTTGACCCGATCGAAGGTTTCCTTGAAGCGCTGCCTGGTTTCGCGGTCGATTTTCTTTATCGCGCCTTCCAGCGTTTCCAGCGCGGTGTTGAGATCGGCCAGTTGCGCGTCGAGATAGGTCTTGCGCTGCGATTGCTCGTCGTACTCGGAGATCGCGGCAAGATTTACCGGCTCCAGACGCTTGATCTTCGCTTCGATCACGTCGAGCTGTTCCTGCCACTCGGTCGGTTCTGCACCGGTCGGCAACGCCTCGAGCACCGAAGCCAGATCATGGCCGGCGGACGTGATCGCTTCGTGCAGTTGCTGCGCACGCAATTGCAGCCCCTGGTGCGCAAGGCGCCGCTCGGCGTGTGCTTCGCGCTCCTGGCCGAGCAGATGTTCAACACGGTGGCGTTCCTGTTCGTAGCCGCGGAATTCGTTGTCGCGTTCTTCCAGGGCCTGACGCGCTTCGACCAGTTGCCTGTCGACGAGCAGGCGCTGATTCAGATAGGTCTGACGTTCAGCATCAAGATCGGCGAGCGGGCTGTGGCCGGATTCAAGCTGTTGCGAAATTTCCGCGCGGCGCGATTGCAGTTGCGCGAGCTGGCCGTGCATGCGCTCCAGTGCTTGTTCCAGCGAGGCAACGGCCGAACGTTTGGATTCCAGTCCAAGCGCCAGTTGATGCACCTGTTCGCCGGCTTCGCGCGCGTTCATGCGCGCTTCTTCGCGCGCTTCGAGCAGGCGCCGACGTTCGCCGTCCAGATGCTGGCGCAATTGTTCCAGGTCGCCCATGCGCGACACCGCCTGTTCCAGGCGCGCGCGCGCCTCGCGCGTCTGCGCCTGGTCGCTTTCGACCCGGGTTTCGAGTTCGGCGATTTCCTGGTCGACTTTGGCCAGGCGCGCCTGCGCCGTTTCGACCTTGCCGCGCTGGCTTTGCAACTGTCCGGCCAGTTCGGCGGCGCGGCGATGGGTGACGTAAAGCTCGCGCTGCGCATCGTCGCGTGCGCGTTCGGCATCGGCCTTGCGTGCCTTGAGTGCATCGATTTCGCTGCCCAGGGTTTCCACCCGCGCCTGCAGAGTATCGATCTGCTGCTTCAGCGTATGTATCTCTCGTTCGCGCGCCAGCGACCCGGCCTGAGCAGCACGGCGCAGCACGCGCGCGAATCCAGCGCCCAACCATTCGCCGTCGCGCGTGATCACCGACTCATGCAGCGCGAGATGCGCGGCGATCGAGCGCGCTTCGTCCAGGGACTGAGCAACGCGCACCTGCGACAAAATGCCGACTGCGGCGTCCGGGCCGCGTACATGTGCGCCAAGTGTGCCTGCGTCGCCGGATCTGGAATTCACATCCGCGATCAAGGCGATATTGGCTTCGCGCAGGCCAGCCAGGTCGTTGACGTACGCGTGCGGCGCATCGGTCAACACGCCTTCGAGCAGACCGGCGAGCACAGTTTCCACTGCCGTTTCCCAACCTGCGTCGACATCGATCATTTCGCCCAGACGGCGCGATTTATCCAGGCCCAACCGCGCCAGCCATTCGCCAGCGGCCGACTTTTCCTGGCCCAGAGCCGCGTGCTGCAGCGCTTCCAGCGACGCCAGACGTCCGCGCAAGCGCTGCAGTTCCGTGCGCGCGTCATTCAGCGCAGCGGCAGTCGTGCGCTCCATCTCGTGCAACTGTTCGTGCGCGACTCGGCGCTCATCGAGCAATGACGTGCAGGTTTCCACCTTGTCGCGATGCGAGTCGTGCTCACCGGCAATGCGCTCGGCGTCCGCGGTCAACGCATTGAAATCGGCCGCACGTTTTTCCTCGTGCAAGCTCTCAAGGCGGCGCCCGCTTTCCAGCGACTGTTTGTCCAGATAATCCAGGCGCGTACGCTCGACTTCTGCCGCCTGCGCCGCCTGGGCGCCAGATTTCGCGTAGACATCCCATTGGCTCTGCCACTCGGCCAGCTTGGCCTCGGCTTCGCGCAGGATTTCGGCCGTCGAGGTTGCGGCATCATTCAACGTCGCCAGCCGTGGATCGCCATCGGCCAGCGCCAGGCGCAGGGTTTCAATCTGTTCTCGGTCGGCGCCGATATGTTCATTGAGTTCCGCGTACGCGCGTTCGGTTTCCTGGCGCGCACGTTCCAGACGCTCGCCCAACTCGCGATTGTGCTGAATCTGCTGCTCGACACGCGCAATCTCGCCGCCGACGCGATAGACCTCGGCCTGCACGCGATTCAAATGCTCGCCGGCGCTCTGGTGGCGTTCGCGCTGGCTTTCGATCTGAGCCTCGATCTGGCGCTGATCGGCGACCAGGCTTTCGATGCCGGTCTCGGCATGACGCATGGCCGTTCCGTGCTCATCCAGCTCAGTCGCGATCGCACGATAGTGAAGTCCGCGCATTTCCGCTTCGCGGCGCGTCTGCTCGTCCTTTAGCTCCTGCCAGCGCTTGGCCGCCTTGGCCTGACGATTCAGGTGCTCCAGCTGCTTGTCGACTTCCTCGCGTACATCGTTCAGGCGCTCGAGGTTTTCGCGCGTGGCCTTGATGCGGCTCTCGGTTTCCTTGCGCCGTTCCTTGTATTTGGAAATTCCGGCAGCCTCCTCCAGATGGCCGCGCAACTCGTCCGGATGCGCCGAGATGATCTCCGAGATCATGCCCTGCTCGATGATCGAGTAGCTGCGCGCACCCAGACCGGTGCCGAGGAACAGATCGGTGATGTCGCGGCGGCGGCAGCGCCCACCGTTCAGAAAATATTGCGACTGGCCATCGCGGCTGGCAGTGCGTTTGACCGAGATTTCGTTGTACTTGGCAAATTCGCCGACGACCAGGCCATCGGAGTTGTCGAAGATCAGTTCGACCGTCGCACTGCCTACCGGCTTGCGCCCGGTCGATCCTGAGAAGATGACGTCGGTCAGTGCGTCACCGCGCAGGCGGCTGGCCGCGCTTTCGCCCATCACCCAGCGGATCGCATCGATGATATTCGACTTGCCGCAGCCATTCGGGCCGACCACGCCGGTCATGTTGGTCGGCAGGTGCAGCACGGTCGGATCGACGAAGGATTTGAATCCGGACAGCTTGATCGTAGTCAGTCGCATCAGTTGAACGCATCTTGGGCGATCCGTCGGGATCGCGTGGGTAACCAGGGAAGTTGCCGGCGGCGGAGGCTTCCGCTACCGTGGCGCCCCCGTCATCGCGGGTCAGCACCTTCGCAGGAGTCCAGCACCATGTCTACTGCCCCCAGCAAAGCCCTGGAGACGTTCCCGAATCCGCAACCGGAGCGGCAGTATACCATCCGCATGCGCATTCCCGAATTCACCTGCCTGTGTCCGAAAACCGGGCAGCCGGACTTTGCCGTGCTGCATCTGGAGTACGTACCGGACCGGACCTGCATCGAGCTGAAGGCGCTCAAGCTGTATATCTGGAGCTACCGCAACGAAGGCGCCTTCCACGAAGCCGTTACCAATCGCATCCTTGACGACCTTGTCGCGGCCACGGCACCGCGCTTCATGCGCCTGAGCGCCGAGTTCGGCGTGCGTGGCGGCATCTACACCACCGTTGTTGCCGAGCACCGTGCGGCAGACTGGACGGCGCCGGCGAAGATCGAATTGCCGTAGCAAGCGATATCGCGGCGCGGGGCTGGCCTGTCCTGTTCCCCGCTTTTGCGGCAGCCGGAAAGGCTGCGATCGCCGAGCAACGAACTGATTGCCTGCGCCTCTACTTTCCCGCTGCAGGTTTTACTTCGGCCGCAGGCGGTGTGTTTTCAGCCGGTTTTGCCGCGGGCGGCGCGACTCCCGCAGGATATTCGACCTTTGCCTGTTCACGCAGTTTTTCCAGACGCTGCTGGCCGATCTTGAGCAACGTGGTGCGACGAATGCCGTCCTTGACCTGATCAAACGGCGGCGGGGTGAACGGGTTGGCGATATCCAGGTGCACGACGTGCCAGCCGAATTCGGTCTTGATCGGCACCTTGGTCGTTTCGCCGTTCTTCATTGCGGCCAGAGCGACGGCCAGCGCCTGCGGCACCTGATTCAGGTGCACGCGGCTGAAAGCCTTGGCCTGTCTGGCCTTGGCGCGCCAGTCGTCGAAAACCTGTGAGAAGGGCTTTCCGGACAGCACGTCGTCCTCGGCCTTGATCGCATCGTCTTCGTTGCCAAACAGCAACTGGCTGAAATCGTAGTCGAACTTTCCGGCCAGCCCCACTTCGTTGTTGTATTGCGCCTTGAGAACCTCGTCGCCGATCGGAGTTTGTTTCTCGAATGCGCTGACCGCCGCTTCGGCCACGCCTTTCAGGCGCGCGGCTTCGACAGCGCCCTGGAATTGCACATCCGCGAACAGCTTGTTGCGCTGGGCCGCCTGTGCCATCAGCACCAGGTCCGTGGTCACCTTCAAGGCCTGTTCGCGCTGCTCGGGTTTGTCCAGGCGCAGATTGCGGTCATCTGCGATCGCTTCCAGCAACGCCTGCGGCACCGGCGTGCCGTTGACGGTCTCCGCCAGCGGGCCATTTGCGGGCATCTGTACCGGACGCGTGTCGGGCGCGTTGCCCGGCGAGCAACCGGCGATGACGATGGTGCAAAGTGGAACAATATATTTTCGCATTTCAACCCTCTCCGCTTTGCTCTTCTGGCGCACGCGCATCCAGGGCAAGCGCATGGATATCGGTCTGCATCAGCTCGCCGAGTGCTGCATAAATGCGCCGGTGCCGTGCCAGCAGCGGTTGCCCGGAGAACGCCGCCGCGACGATGCGTACGCGGAAATGCCCGCGGCCATCACGGGCGCCGGCGTGGCCGATGTGCTTGTGTCCCTCGTCCTCGATCACGAGTTCGCTCGGCGCAAGATCACGGATCAGGCACTCGCGCATGCGCTCGATCCGGTCGCTCACGGCAAGACCTTGCGGAATGGGCGCACGCTGACCTCGCGATAGACGCCGGCATCCTTGTATGGATCGGCATCGGCCCAGGCCTGCGCGGCGGCCAGGTCGGAAAACTCAGCCACGATCAGGCTGCCGCTGAAGCCCGCCGGCCCGGGATCGTTCGCGTCGATGGCCGGAAAAGGTCCGGCCAGGAGCAGACGCCCGGCATCGCGCAGCTGGGTCAATCTGTCCAGATGTGCCGGCCGCGCAGCGAGCCGCTTCTGCAGACTTTCAGCGTTGTCGAGCGCGTAGATCGCGTACCACACGAGGCACCTCGGCGTTTGAATCGGAGCCGGCAATCATAAAGCAAGCCCGCGGCGGCCGGGATTCCGGTTGCCGAAGATGGCCGTATGACAGTCGGACTAAGGCATCCCGCGAATCCCGAATCCGCCTCCACTTGATCCGCTTTCCGGCACCCCAGGCCGGAGCGACCGGAAGGAACGTTACGGCCTTCGCAACGCCTTGGCGACTTGCCGCCGCCATGCTAGCGTGCGCGCGCACCGCCATTGCCCAACGAACTCATGCTGGAAACACTCTTCGTCAAAGATTTCGCCATCGTCGGCGCCGCCGAAATCGCGTTCGGTGATGGCCTGACCGTTGTCACCGGCGAAACCGGCGCGGGCAAATCGCTGCTCGTCGATGCATTGTTGCTGCTCGCCGGCAATCGCGCCGATGCCGGCGTGGTCCGCCACGGTTGCGAACGCGCGGAGCTGATCGCGCAGTTCTCGCTCGCCGATGCGCCCGCGGCGCAGGCATGGCTCGCAGCGGAGGAGTTCGACGAAGATGGCGCCTGCCAGCTGCGCCGCGTAATCCGCAGCGAGGGCAGCTCGCGCGCCTGGATCAATGGCCGCCCGGCGACGCTGGTGCAGATGCAGGCACTGGGCGAGCGGCTCATTGAAATACACGGGCAGCACGAACATCAGGCGCTGCTCGGGCGCAATCATCAACTTGCCCTGGTCGATGCGTATGGCGATCACGCGGCGGCGCTGGCACAGGTCGGCTCCTTGACGGCACGCTGGCGCGAGCTCGACGCACAGATGCACGCGCTCGATGGCGGCGAAGACAATTCCGAGCGCATCGCCATGCTCGATCATCAGCTCGCAGAACTCGACCGCCACGCGCTGAGCGCCGCGGAGCTGGCGGCGCTCGACGAAAATCACAGGCACCTCGCCAACGCCGGACAGCTCATGCAGGGGAGCAGTGCCGTTGCCGAATTGCTCGATGGCGACAGCGAATTTGCCGCCCTGCGCGCAATCAACCGCGCGCAAAACGAGCTGGCGCGCCTGGCGGAAGTCGATCCACGCTTGACGCCAGCGCGCGAACTGCTGGACGCCGCCGGTATCCAGCTCGGCGAAGCCAACGCGCTGATCGCCCGCTACCGCGACGGGCTGGAACTGGATCCGGAGCGCCTGGCCGAGACCGAGGCACAGATCGCGCGACTGCACGAACTGGCGCGCAAGCATCGCGTGCCGATGGCCGAGTTGAAGGTGCAGGCGGATTCTCTGCGCGGCGAAGTCGAAAGCTTGCGCGGCGCAGGCGAGCGCCTGATCGTACTCGGGCGCGAACGCGAGCGGATCGGCGCCGAGTACGCTGACGCCGCGAAAATCCTTACCCGGCTGCGCTCGGCCACTGCGCGCAAGCTATCCACGGACGTAAGCGCACTGATGGGCGAACTGGGCATGGCTGGCGGCAGGTTCGAGGCAACACTGGAACACCTGGAAGAATCCGTTCCCGACGCGCAAGGACTGGAACGTGTCGAATTCCTAGTCAGTGCCAATCCTGGCCAGCCGCCGCGTGCGCTGCGCAAGGTCGCCTCCGGCGGCGAGCTGTCGCGCATCAGTCTTGCAATCGAGGTTGCGGCGCTGGGCCTGGACGACGTCGGCACCATGGTGTTCGACGAAGTCGATTCCGGCATCGGCGGCGCGGTGGCCGAAGTCGTCGGCCTGAAGCTGCGCCGCCTCGGCGAAAAACGCCAGGTCCTGTGCGTTACGCACTTGCCGCAGGTCGCCGCCCAGGCCCATGCGCATCTGCAGGTGGCGAAATCCACGGATGGAAAAGAAACCGAAATCAGCATCCACGCGCTGGATGCCAGGTCGCGCCGCGACGAAATCGCGCGCATGCTCGGCGGCGTGGAAGTCACGCGCGAAACCCTGGCGCACGCGAAGCAGATGCTGGAAGCCGGGAGTCGGAGGTCGGCAACGGGGAATTGAAAAACAAGCAGGCACGGCGTTCGACCCAACCTATCCCGCATTCCCCATTCACCGCTTCTTCTTCGCCCGCACGTACATCACCAGGCTGTGATCCTCGATCACGTAGCCGTGCTTGTCGGCAATTTCGCGCTGCAGGCGTTCGATTTCCTCGCTGACGAATTCAATCACCTTGCCACTGTCGACGTCGACCATGTGGTCGTGATGTTTTCCGCGCTCAATCTCGTAAACGGCCTGGCCGCCTTCGAAGTTGTGCTTGGCAACCAGGCCCGCGGCCTCGAACTGGGTCAGCACACGGTAGACCGTGGCCAGACCGATATCGTCCTGGTGGTCCAGCAGGCGCCTGTAAATATCCTCGGCAGTCATATGTTTGCCGTCGGAAGCTTCCAGGATTTCGAGAATGCGCATGCGTGGATGCGTCACCTTGAGCCCGGCCTTGCGCAAGTCTTGGGTTTCCATGCCGGCCTCCTGAGCGCGAGCTAAATGCACTAACGTGCACGAACGGTTTGCTAGTGTATCATTCGGCGCTTTCCGTTCGACGGTATAACGCAGGATTAAGGCTCGCATGATTAAGGCTCGCATGACCAAGGCCGGCGTGACCAAGGCTCTACCTATCATCGGCATCGCGCTGTTCGGCTTCACCATCGGCGCCTGCAGCCCGATCTACAAGCTCGACATCCAGCAAGGCAACCTGCTGACCAAGTCACTGGTGGACTCCCTCAAGCCGGGAATGACCAAGCGCCAGGTGACCCTGGTCATGGGCTCACCTTCGGTAATCAGCCCGTTCGACCAGAATCGCTGGGACTATGTGTCGACCCTGCGCAAGGGCAATGGCCGCATGGATCACAAGGACCTCACCCTGTACTTCGAAAACGACGCCCTCGCACGGATCGAAGGCGACTACTTCGCCGAGAATCCGCAGGAACTGATCAAGGAAGCGACCAAGTACAAGCGCCAGTATCCGGACGACAAGCGCCCGGACGACGACAAGAAGAAAAAACAGGGCGGCGGCGATCAGAGCTGAGGCTTGGGTCTGGCGCGGGCGCGGCGCCGGCGGGAATCCTTCGGATCGGCCAGGAGCGGGCGGTAAAGTTCGACGCGGTCGCCATCGCGCAAACGTGTGGACCGCGTAGCGGTACTGCCGAAGATACCGACGCCGGCGGCATGAAAATCCGCCGACATTTCATCGAGGATCGCGCTGGCATCAATCGCATCGCCGACCGTGGAATTTGCTGCAATTTCCACTTTGCGCCTGATCTGCCCCAGCGGGCCGGCGTAGACCACGTCGACGTGGATCGAATCAGTCATGGTCGGGGCACGCATGTTCGCGCACGGCTTCGCGGCAGAATTCATCGACCATGCGATCGGCCAGCTTTTCGAACCCCGCGCGCATGATCGGCGCCATCAGACGCCCGGCGTAATCGAAATCCAGGGCCAGCGACACCTTGCAGCCGTCGTCGCCGAGTGCCGTGAAATCCCAGGCGCCGTGCAACTCGCGGAACGGCCCCGCAGCAAGCTGCATGGCAATACGGTTCGGCGGATCAAGGGTGTTGCGGGTGGTGAAATCCTGGGTCATGCTGCCAATGCGCAGTTCGAGTTTCGCGACAAGCGCGCCCGGCTCGCGGCTCAACACCTGCGCACCGCCGCACCAGAAAAAGCGACGCGGGTAGGCTTCGACGTCATTGACCAGATCGAACATCTGCCGCGTGCTCTGGCGCACAATGGCGCTGCGTCGAATTTGAATCACCGGTCGTTTCCGCCAGAATAAGTAGTTTGCAACGCACGGCGTGTCGTCATGACTGCCGGCGCCAGTCTAAGTCCAAATCGCATAAATCCAAATCGGCAGGCCGATGGCGAACAAGAAGGAAAAAGGCAGGAACGACTCGACGATCGCGCTGAACAAGCGCGCGCGGCACGAGTATCACATCGACGAGCGCTACGAGGCGGGCCTCTCGCTGCAAGGCTGGGAAGTCAAAAGCCTGCGCGCCGGCCGGATCAACTTCGGCGACTGCTATGCGACCGTGAAGAACGGCGAACTGTTCCTGTTCGGCGCTTCGATCCCGCCGCTGATTTCCGCCTCGACGCACGTCGTCGCCGACGACCGTCGCACGCGCAAGCTGCTGCTGCATCGGGAGGAAATCGACAAACTGATCGGTGCCGTCGAACGCAAGGGCTATACGATCATTCCCACCGCGATGTACTGGAAGCACAATCGCGTGAAAGTGGAAATCGGCCTGGCCAAGGGCAAGCAGGATCACGACAAGCGCGCCGCCGAGAAGGAACGCGACTGGGGCCGCGAGAAGCAGCAGACGATGCGGGCGAAAAACCGCCTGGGTTGAGAGCGTCGCATTGCGAGCAAAAAAGCAGCTTCTAGTTCCGGCAATCCCCGCCGCAATGACGGCTTCACAATTTTGCCGATGCGAACAGCAACTTTCGTTTTCCTTGAACCCACCCATACGGCACCCATATACTGGCTCAAGCGTTTTCACTTCCGGGGGCGATCGGCTTCGACGGGGGTCACGAAATCGCCTGGTGCATGCCGAGGGGGCAGCTTTCCTCGTTAATCCAGCAGCAAACTTTTAGTTGCCAACGACGACAACTACGCTCTAGCCGCTTAAGGCTGAGTCCCGAACCCACTTGTGCTTGTGCTCGTGGATGTAGGGTCACTATCACAAGATCGCTGCTGATCGCCGCCAGTCGATCATCGGCTAACTCGCAACGGGCTGGTCCGGCGGTGCGCCTTGCACGTTGTGTTGCCGCAGGATGAGATCAAACAGCGCGCTAAGCATGTAGATCCGGGGACGTAGGACTTTCGGACGCGGGTTCGATTCCCGCCGCCTCCACCAATTCATAATCCAAAGATGTCCAGCAAACCCTTGAAACCCGCATAACAGCGGGTTTTTTCTTGCCTGCACTGTCCAATTCAGTCCGGGGGCAACTATTGCAATCCAGCTTGTTTTGGGGGCAATATTGGGGGCAACAACACTACCGCATTTGTGAGTTGCCCCCAAAATGCCTTTGACCGATACCGCGATCCGCAACGCTAAACCCCCCGCCAAACCGCAGCGATTGTTCGATGCTGGCGGGCTGTATCTGGAACTGTCGCCCAACGGCGGCAAGTGGTGGCGGTTGAAGTATCGGCACGGGGGCAAGGAAAAGCGGCTGTCACTTGGCACCTACCCCGATACCAGCCTCGCCGATGCGCGCGCCAAACGCGACGCGGTGCGCAAACTGTTGGTCACGGGGGTAGACCCGGCCGAACAACGCAAAGCGGAAAAGGCCGCAGGCAGCGAGCGTGCGGCAAACAGCTTCGAGGTTATTGCCCGCGAATGGATCGCCAAGCGAGCGCCCGGCTGGGTCGAGTCGCACACGTCACGAATTCTGCTGCGCTTGGAAAACGATGTTTTCCCTTGGCTTGGCGCGCGCGCAATTGCTGAAATAACCCCGCCGGAATTGCTGGCTTGCGTGCGCCGTGTCGAGAATCGCGGCGCGGTCGAGTCGGCGCATCGGTTGCTGCAAAACTGCGGGCAGGTGTTTCGCTACGCGGTTGCAACCGGGCGCACAACAAGCGATCCGACGCGCGACTTGCGCGGCGCGCTGACCCCGGTCAAGCAAACGCATCATGCGGCCATCACGGAGCCGCAGGCCGTTGGTGCGTTGCTGCGTGCCATGGATGATTACCAAGGCGGTTTCGTTACCAAGTGCGCGCTGCGACTCGCCCCGCTGGTGTTTGTGCGCCCCGGCGAACTCCGCCAGGCCGAATGGATCGAGTTTGAACTTGATACTGGAGTGTGGAACATTCCTGCTGCGCGAATGAAGATGCGTGAACCGCACCTTGTGCCATTGTCTGCGCAAGCCGTGACAATTCTTCGCGAACTTCATGCACTGACTGGACGCGGGCGCTACGTGTTTCCCGGCGTGCGTAGCCCCAAACGACCGATGAGCAATGCCGCCGTACTCGCCGCTTTGCGCCGCATGGGTTACACCAAAACTGAAATGACCGGCCACGGATTCCGCGCAATGGCCCGCACGATCATCGATGAAGTACTGCACATTCGGCCCGACTACATCGAACACCAGTTGGCCCATGCGGTGCGCGATCCAAATGGCCGCGCCTATAACCGTACCGCGCACCTGCCAGAACGCCGCGCAATGATGCAAAAGTGGGCGGACTATCTGGATACGTTGAAAGTTGGGGGTACTGTGATACCGATGCAGCGCAAAGCAAGCTGACTCCACTATGCCGCGCTTAATTGCTGAGGCAACTTCGCCGGCCGGAGTGGTTCCTGTTGAAGGGCGCACGAAGCCTCGCATGGAAATTGACTGGGGTTTACCCAACTGGAAGGACGCCACGCAATATCCATCGAAGGATGCCGACGTGTGCATCTTTGCTTGGGAGTTTATTCGACGCTCCGATGTTTATCGATCACAGTGGGAAGCTGGTGAAGTGGCACTTGACCCACATTCGCCACACTGGGAACGAGTCGCCAACGGCGTCCGAGTCGATGGGCGGCTGTTGTCGCTATCAAACACCCTATTCCCGCCCTATTCGACGGCGGATCACTGGCGCGATATGAATGCCCCAAGTGAAGGACAAATGATTGTACCCATTGATTGCATGGCGCCGATTGACGAACAATTGCGCCGGATAAAAATTCTTGCCGAGCTTCACCGCAAGGGACTCAAGAAACGCGGCATCGCGGTCGCGCACGCACCGCGAGGTAATGCGCTGCGTCCACTGCCGACTTACCTTCGCATCCTGGACGGTATCGCTGCACGAACCAATTTGAAGGCAATTGCCGACGAACTGTTCACCGGCACAAGCGAGTCGCGTCTGAATACTGCATCGAAAGCCAAGATGGCAGCCATCGCAATGCGTGACGGCGGGTGGCGTGCACTGCCGCTGATCGCACCGATCAAGCGTGGAAAGTAGACACAGGAAAATAATGCGTCGTAATTCTCTCCCGTGTTTGTGGCGAACGTAGTTCATAGTATGACGACCGTCCAGCCAATCTCGGCCAACAAAGGACGGTCAAGTGCACAACAAATCAGTGTTACCAGAAACCGGCTACCTGCGCCTCCCGCAGATTCTGGCGCTCATCCCCGTCGGCAAGTCGACATGGTGGGCAGGCGTCCGATCCGGGCGCTACCCGCAACCTAGCCGCGCGCTAGGCGCGCGCATCACAGCATGGCGGGTAGAATCCATACGCGAACTTATCGAGGCCGCGGCGCCGAAGGTGGCGGCATGAATGCGCCCAAGCTGACTGGCAATCGCTGCCAGTGCACCGCATGCGATGAGTGTTTCAGTAGCATCCGATCCTTCGACAAACATCGCATCGGCGCGTACGACCGCAATCGGCGTTGTCTATCCGTCGAGGAGCTTCACGCGCACGGTTGCCGAAAAAACGAACGCGGATTCTGGCTTGAACCATGCCCAGAACATGCGCCCGCTGCGCTTGCAGGCAACTTCGCACCCCCGGCAAGGGTAAGGCCGCACCCCACTACCCGCGTGCCCGATTGGCTGGGGGCGCCATGAGGCTACGCAAGCGGGCAAAACAAATAGGACGCCGAGAAAGCGGAACCTTTACCCTGATTCCGCATGCCGTCCAGGATTCGGAAAACTGGAAACGGTGCGGTGCGTCGGCGATCAAGCTACTGCTGGCTATCGCGCGACAATACAACGGTAACAACAACGGCGATTTGTGCGCATCGTGGTCGATATTGCGCGCGCGCGGCATGCGTTCACCGGATACGCTCAACCGTGCGTTGTGCGAACTGAAGCACTACGGATTGATCGAACTGACCCGGCAAGGCGGTTTGCACGTGCCAAGTCTGTACGCGCTTACTTGGCTCGCCATTGATGATTGCAAGGGCAAGCTGGACGTGTCCGCAACGCGCGTTGCTTCAGGTAAATGGAAGCATCCGCGGGAACCGTTCGACCGCGACAAAAAAATCGTAACGCCTGTACGGAATCCGTATCGCGTAACTACGGAATCCATACGACCGACACAAAAAAAGTAGCCTGATAGATACGGAATCCGTGCCTAAATCGGGCAATTCCAACCCTATGCCAGATACGGAATCCGTACACCTTTATAAATATACCAAGCGCAGCGGCTTTTTCTTGGCCTCTCCGACGACAGCCTTGGATGCCGTCACGCTCTCCTGAATGTCCGCGTGAAAATAGGATCAACAATGAAACCGAAACTTTGCAATGGCGTGCTGGCGGAAGCAAATCGTATCCCGGCAGAACAATCGACGCACCGACGTGAGAGTATCTTGATCCGGGCGCGTGCAGGAACGCTGTGCCATTCCGCGGCTAAGCCTTTCAACGGCAGAAAACCAAGGCCGCGGACTGCTGGCACGATCAACGCCCGGATGATGCCGGCGCTGGCTGTTGCTTGCGCTCCCATGCCACCATAGTGCGTTCGCCATTCGCAGGATATATCGCTAGACCATGCCCGCACTCACTCGCAACGAAATTCGCCGTCGATTGTCCGCGTTTGCCAAGCAATGGAAGGAAGCCACGCGCGAGACGGCCGACGCGAAATTATTTTGGGCGCGCTTCTACGAATGCTTCGGCATCCGGCCCGAGTCTGCCACAATCTACGAAAAAGCCGTCTCCAAACTGGGCGGCGGCCGCGGTTACATTGATAGCTTCATTCCCGGCAAGTTGATTGTGGAACACAAAAGCCGCGGCGGCGATCTGACCGCGGCGTTTTCGCAGGCCAGCGACTATTTCCTTGCACTAAAAGAAGACGAGCGCCCGCGCTACATCATTACGTCCGACTTCGCGCGCTTCCGGCTGACCGACCTGCGCGCCGATACGACGCACGAATGCGCGATCAAGGAGTTGTCTAAGCACGCCGATTGGTTTGCGTTTCTGGTGAAAGACGACGCCGCGGAAATCGCCGAAGAATCGAAGATCGATCGCAAGGCTGCCTATCAGGTTTCGCGGTTACACCAGGCTCTGCTGGACGCGCGCTTCACCGGGCACGATCTTGAAATTTTCATGACGCGGTTGCTGTTCTGTTTCTTTGCCGATGATACCGGCATCTTCGGTGAAAACGGACAGTTCACCCGGTTGGTGCAGCGTAGCCGGGAGGATGGCAAAGACCTGGGCGCGCTGCTGACTGAATTGTTCCAGATACTCAACTCACCGCGCGATGGTCGCCAGTCCACGCTGGACGAAGACCTTGCCGCGTTCGAGTACATCAATGGCAGCCTGTTCGCCGAATCGGCGCGCATTCCCGCGTTCGATCATGACTTGCGCAAGCTGCTGCTGGAAAGCTCCGAGCTGGATTGGAGCGGCATTTCTCCGGCGATCTTCGGCGCGATGTTCCAAGGCGTGCTAGAACAGCAACACCCCGGCGACAAACGACAAGCCACACGGCGAGAGCTAGGCGCGCACTACACCAGCGAGCGCAACATCCTGCGCGTCATCAATCCGCTGTGCATGGACGACTTGCGTGCGGAACTGACTTCACCCAAGCGCACCAAGGCCACGCTCCGCGCGCTGTACGACAAGCTGCCGACACTGACCTTTTTCGATCCCGCTTGCGGCTGCGGAAACTTCCTTGTGATTGCCTTTCGTGATCTGCGGCGATTGGAAATGGACGTGATCGCTGCTCTGTGGGGCGAGCAGCGCGGCGTTCTGGACGTGTCCACGTTGTGCCGAGTTAACGTCCACCAGTTCTACGGCATCGAAATCGACGACGCGGCGGCGCACATCGCCCGCGTCGCGTTATGGATCACCGATCACCAGATGAATCTGGAAGCCGCCGAACGCTTCGGCACTACGCGCGCGACTGTGCCGCTTGTCACCAGCCCAACGATCCTTTGCGCCAATGCGCTGCAAACAAACTGGCGTGCTGTGCTGCCGCCGGAACGGTGCAGCTTTGTGCTGGGCAATCCACCGTTCGTCGGTGCCAAATACATGAGCGACGCCCAGCGCGCGGACATTGCGCCGATCTTCGCGCCGTTAGCCAGTGGCGGCCTACTGGATTACGTCGCTGCGTGGTACGTTAAAGCGACCGATTACATCTCTCAACATCCGGGTATTGCGGTTGCGTTCGTATCGACGAATAGCATCACGCAAGGCGAGCAAGTCGGGGTGTTGTGGTCGTGGCTGCTTGGGCACGGCGTCACCATCCGCTTTGCGCATCGCACATTCCAGTGGAGCAACGAAGGCAAGGGCGTGGCAGCCGTACATTGCGTCATTGTCGGCTTCAGCTTGCAGACGCCAGGCAAGCGCACGTTGTACGCCTACCCCGACGGCATCAAAGGCGAGCCGACGGCATTGGTGGCTAGAAACATTAATCCATATCTGGCCGATGCACCGGACGTGGTGCTGCAACGGCGTGGGAAACCGATATCCGATGTGCCGGACATGGGTATCGGCAACAAACCGATCGACGATGGAAACTATCTGTTTACCCCGGAAGAAATGGCCGAGTTCCTGGGACGCGAACCGGGTGCACGCCCCTATTTTCGTCGCTGGCTAGGTGCTGATGAGTTTTTGAACGGATACGAACGCTGGTGCCTGTGGTTGGGCGAGTCGGAGCCAGCGGCGCTCAAGGCGTTGCCGCTGGCGATGGAGCGTATTGCCGCCGTGCGCAAGTTCCGCACCCAAAGCAAAAGCGCCCCGACTCGCAAGCTCGCTGAGACGCCGCGCCGGTTCCATGTCGAGTTCATGCCTGACGAAGACTATCTAGTCGTTCCGAAGGTGTCATCTGAACGGCGGAACTTCATCCCAATTGGCTATTTCAACCCCGCAACTCTTGCTAGTGATTTGCTTTTCATAGTGCCGCACGCCACGGCGTACGACTTCGGTGTGCTGTCCTGCTCGATGCACAATGCATGGATGCGCACGGTAGCGGGAAGGCTCGAAAGCCGCTATCGCTATTCCGTACACATCGTCTACAACAACTTCCCTTGGCCGCAGGAGGTGAGCGATGAAAAATGCGTTGGCGTCATTCGCGCATCGCAAGCTGTGCTGGCCGCACGCGCTGCGCACCCCGGTGCAACACTCGCAGACTTGTACGATCCCGACAGCATGCCCGCCGATCTACAGGAAGCGCACCGGGCATTGGACAAAGCCGTGGACGCGGCCTATAGCTATCGCGGAGGCAAGGACGATGCCGCACGCGTCGCCTTTCTGTTCGAGCTGTACCAGCGGCTTACCGGCCTGTTGTCGGCAAACGGCAAACCCGCACGTAAACGCAAAACGGTTTCGGGATGAGCGGTTTCTGCGACGCGGGTAGACGCGGGTAAGAAAGACCGCAACGACAGCTTAGCGCCAGAAACAATATAGGTTTTCTGCCGCGCCGTCGTAGTTCTTGTCGCTTGCAGCCAAGGTACTCCCAGCGGCATGCGGGTAATGCGGGTGCAAACGACGCAACAGTGCGCCAGCGCCAGCTTTCTTCACGGGTTGTTGTTGTGCTTGAGAACATGTTAGATAGCGGCATTCTTGCGCAAGCAAGCAGGCTAGTCGATGCACGACAAACGCGACGGCCAAAAAGGTACTTCCGACGGCATACGGGTAACGCGGGTGCAAACGACCGCAACTTGGCGCTAGGGTCAGCATCTTGGATAGCGTTTCGTTTCGCAAAATCGTTGCGTATCTACAACCTTCGATATTGAGTTAAGTAAGCGCGCGGCGGCTGCATCCCTTGCCGTGTGGGGGCAACTTTGGGGGCACCCGAGAAAATGTGCATTGCAGAAATTGCGCAACGACGGGGCTTTCTAGCTACAAGTTGATTCCCGCCGCCCCAAATCATAGTCCAAAGAAGACCAATAAAACCCTTCAAGCCCGCATAACAGCGGGCTTTTTTATTGGCGGAAGCGGCAGTTGCGAGTATGACTCGCTTCGTCGGAAGCGAACCGTTCCAATGTGCGGGCAGGGATGCCGAAACGGACGGCGCCAACGGGCTCCATGCGTCTTTGGTTGGAATCGGGGTACGCAGCCCGGACCAGCAATCCAACGTGCGTGGCTGTCCAAGAGAGAGTTTTTGCACACACAGTCCGCCATTCATCCCCTGCGCCGGGGCAGGATCCGGTGTGATTCGCGGCCGGGAAGACTTCGTGTTTTCCGCGGCCGTTCGATTTTGCGGCCCGGGTGCACTAAGATATGAACCACTGATCTGCTAAAGACCACGCCATGAACAAAAGTGCGGCGCGGGGCCGCGAGTCTTCGTCCCGTCAAAGCCATTCCGGTGCGGCCCTGGCCGGATTTTCTGTGCGAGCCCTCGAGTCTTCAAACAACTCCGCATCGGAACATCCGGCTTCGCCGCTTCGGATCTTGCTCGTGGATGATCAGCCCAGCACACTTCTGCTGATGCGGGCCATTTTCGAGCGTGCAGGCTATCAAGTTGCCGAATGCCTGACGGGTCTGACGGCCATACAGATGTTGTCAAACGAGAAATTCGATCTGGTGATCCTGGATTTGAATCTGTCCGACATGTCGGGTATGGAAATGCTGCGCAGCTCGTGGCTGGCGTCGACGCCATTGCCTCCGGTTCTCGGAATTACGGCGTCGCTCACGTTGCAACTGCGGCAGCAGGCGGAATCTGCCGGAATGTGCGGTGTCCTGCAGAAACCCGTTTCCTATGCGCAACTGGTTGAAGCGGCGGCCGCGGCAATCGAGGTTGGCAGGACACGCCACGTGGTGTTCAGCGGCCCGGTGCTCGACCCCGTGGTGCTGTCGCAAGTCAGCGCCACCAGCGACGAGCGGCTCATTCACCGGTTTGTCCACCAGGCATTGGCCGACGCCCGGCGTTGCCTGCAGGACCTCGGCGTCGCAAGCAGGGATCTGGTAGCGTGGCGACAGCACGCGCAGGCACTGGAAGGCGTTTCGCTCACCGTTGGCGCACGACGATTGGCGATCGCGATTGGCGCTGCGCTCGTGCTCCCTGCCAGGCAGCTGGCGCATGATGCCGACGCTCTCGCAAGGCAGTTCTCCGAACTGCTCGACGAGGCGGAGCAATCGCTGCTGCAGCAGCTTGGGCTATTGACCGACCGCGAACGCAGCTGCCTGCGTCTGACTTCCGAAGGTCTCATAGCCAAGCAGATTGCACGCAAACTGGCGATAAGCGCGCGTACGGTCAATTTGCACCTGGCCGACGCTGCGGCGAAGCTGGGCACCCGCGGCCGCACACAAACTGTCGCCAAGGCGTTGAAACTGGGCGCGATCTGATTGCTTGATTGCCGTTTGGCGCCCGACACAAACGCAGCTTTACCGGTCACGCGGACGCCCTGCCGGGGGAACTTTCGGCGATTTCGACGTTGCCTCGAAAGGCCTACCGCAGCCTGGGGAATATCCGACGTCCACGCCTGCAGCCATGCAGCCATGCAGCCGGCTTGTCACTGGATCGATCGCATGCGTCTGTCCGCTTTGTGGACATGCAGCGTGCAAATCCGCGCTGCGCGATGAGAAGGCTCGCGCTGATCCAGACATGCCGGAGACGAACAGTCCGGCAATTGCAAAAAAATGAAAATGCACCTGCGTACCGGACATCGAAGGCGCAGAGTGCATTTCGGTGAACTGAATTTCAGTGCGCCATGTTTCGATGGCCCCGGTAGGCGATTCATGAAAACTTGCGCGAAATATCTTGTCTTCTCGCTGTTGCTGGTGCTCGTGGGAGCGTTCGCTCAGGACGCCACGCCACCCGCCGGCGACAATCCATCTTTCAGCCAGGAAGAACTCGATCAGATGCTGGCCCCGATCGCGCTGTATCCGGACCCATTGCTGTCGCAGATTCTTATGGCGGCGACCTATCCGCTGGAGGTGGTACAGGCAGCACGCTGGTCCGGCGCGCATCCCGACATGAAGGGCGATGCGGCGGTTCAGGCAGTCGCCGATCAAAACTGGGATCCGAGCATCAAGGCGCTGATCGCCTTCCCGCAAGTGCTGCAAACGCTGGACCAGAAAATCGAATGGACGGAGCGCTTGGGCGATGCGTTTCTTGCGCAGCAGTCGCAAGTCATGGATACGGTCCAGCAACTGCGTCGAAAAGCACAGCAAGCAGGCAATCTGAATTCCAACGCGCAAATCGCCGTCAACCAGGCAGACGACGCCATCGAGATCGCGCCGTCGAATCCGGACGAGGTCTATGTGCCTTACTACGACCCGAATGTGATCTACGGGTCATGGTGGTGGCCAGGCTATCCACCGGTGTTCTGGTCACCGTGGCCAGGTTATGGCTGGAATGGCGGATTCGCCTGGGGCATTGGCATTGGCATCGGCGCCGATTTTTTCTTCGGATCGTGGGATTGGCGCCATCATCTCGTCTTCGCTGGCGGAGGCCACGGTGGCGAAGGACGGCGCCCGTGGCAGCACGATCCAGGGCATCGCCGCGGCGTGCCCTATCGCAGTGGAGCGCTCAATCAGCGCTTCGGTCGCGCCCCGGCGGCGAGCGCCGAGTTTCGTGGGAACCCGGGATTTGGCGGACGCGGTGGTCGCCTGCCCTCACTTTCCGCACTGAATGGCCGCCTGGATTCGCACGAACCCATGCAACCGCGGAATGCGGGTCGGCCTTCTGCGGAACCGAGAGCGCATGCCTTCGAGAACGTCGGGCGCGGCAGCGACGCACGCAATTTCAGCGCGCGCGGGCATGCAAGTTCCGCGGGCAGGCAATCGGCATCGCGTCCGGAGCATCACTGACGGGTGCGCCTTCGGCAGCCAATCATTGCCGCTGATCATAGGATGCCGGCATGCAACGACGTAACGACTTCAAGACACCAGACCAACGCGAGAGAAGCCCGTGAACATTTCGCAAACGATGCCCTGGTTCCCAAGTGCGCACCGATGCGTCGCGCGCATCGCCATCCTCGCCTTAGGGTCGGTGCTGATGCTGCCGTCAGGATCCTTCGCAGCATCGGCACAGCGATCCTTCGAGTCGGCGCAGGCCGGTGTCGATGCATTGATAAAGGCCACCAAGGCAAACGACGAGCCGGCATTGCGCGCCATCTTCGGACCCGAGGGCAGCAAGCTGCTCAGTTCCGGCGACCCGGTCGAGGATGCGCAGAGCCGCGCCGCGTTCGCCAGGGCCTTCGACGAGGCCAGCAAGATCGTCCCCGAAGGCGACGCACAGGCGATTCTGATGATCGGCAAGGACGAATGGCCAATGCCGATTCCGCTGGTCAAGGGACGCGACGGCTGGCGCTTCGACACGATCAAGGGCGAGGACGAAATACTCAAGCGGCGCATCGGCCGCAACGAACTTGAAGCGATGCAGGTGTGCATGGCTATCGTCGATGCGCAACGCGAGTACGCGACGCAGCACCTCGACGACGGCGTACCAGTCTATGCCACGCGTCTGACCAGCAGCCCGGGCAAACACGACGGCTTGTACTGGCCCACGCCGCCGAACGCGACACCGAGCCCGCTCGGCGCGTTGCTTGCCGCCGCAGCCGACAAGGGATACACGGAGTCTGGCGCATTGCGGCATGCCCCCTACCGCGGCTACTACTATCGCATCCTCACCGCACAGGGGAAGAACGCGGCTGAAGGTGCGCGTGATTATCTGGTCAAGGGCAAGATGATCGGCGGGTTTGCCGTCATCGCATATCCGGCCGGTTATCGGACGTCGGGCGTAATGAGCTTTCAAGTCAATCACGATGGCGTGATCTATCAGAAGGATCTGGGCCCCGATACCAAGACCGTCGCTGCGACAATCAAGGCATTCGATCCGGCGGATTGGAAAAAAGCCGAACCGAACGGTTGAGGTCAACGCATCTGGCTGACAACGACTGCAGACACGTATTCGGCAGCCTCCGCCTTGCGCCGATCCGGTCTCTCTGTTTGCGCGTCAGTTAGCGAATGAAATAAACATCCACGCGAAGCGGTCTTAGTCGCAGCAAGCGATTTCGCCGCGTCCGCCTCCCCCGGCGCGGCTTTTTTTTGCGCGCAATTCCGTGCGCACGGCCGCTACCGTTTCTGCTGGAATCTGATGCCGGGCAACAACGGCGCCGATCCGGCTGCGCGGACCGTCGGCGAATCGCGTCGAGATTGACGAATGGCGTCGCTTCCACTAATCTCCCGCCCCTCTCTCGGGGCCATAGCTCAGCTGGGAGAGCGCTACAATGGCATTGTAGAGGTCATCGGTTCGATCCCGATTGGCTCCACCAAAGGAAACCCAACAACGGCGCGGCTTTCAACGGCTCGCGCCGTTTTTGCTTTTCGGGTGACTGACCCCGCGCTGACCCCGCGAAGCGCGGGCACGACGGTTGCCAGATCCGCCATCCATGCATCGATCGCCTTGCGTGCCTTGCCCAGGTAGGCCGGGTCGAACTTGGCGTACGTCTCGGTGGTGAAATGGCTATCACCACCCTTGTGGCCGAGCATGCCGGATACTTCCCAGCCCGGCACGCCACGCTTGCGCAGTTCGGTACCGAACGAATGACGCAGGATCTTCGGCGGAAAGTGCGCCAGGCCGGCAGCCGCTTGCACGGTGGCCCACGCTTTGCGAATCGAGCCGAGCCGCTGGCCCTTGCGCCGCGATGCCACGTAGTACGCCTGTGCATCGCTGGCCTTGAGCACGGCGCGCAGTGCGCGTGTCATCGGCACGATCGGCCGGTACTTCTTCGTCTGCACCCGGCCGGGCGGATTCAAGCGCACCAGGTTCGATGCGAAGTCCACCTGGAACGGTTGCAGATCGCGCGCTGCGTCATCGCGGCACCCCGTGTTCAATCGGATCATGCAATACATCCACAGCGGCGAGCGTGGCGGCACCTGGTTCAGGAACTTGGCCAGTTGGTCGCGCTTGGCAAAGTGCGGGTACGGTTCGCCGGGTTGCGGCAACGGCACGAATGGCGCGCTGGTGATTTCCTGCCGGCGCCAGGCGCGATTGAGCGCCGCCTTGCCGGCAGCCATCGTGCTGCGCACATAGCCGCGGCTGTAGCCGCGCTCGTACAGCCATTCCACGAACGACTCGATGCGCTCGACGCGCAGATCCGCAACGGTGAACTGCGCATCAAAAAACTTTTTCCACAATTCCACGGCGATGCGCGCCGACGTGCTCCGCTGCAGCTTGTTCGCGTGCTGCGCCATGTAGCGATCGAGCACCACATGCAGCGGCATCGCGGTCGGCGCCTGGTCGCGAATCGCCCCTGATTCCAGGATGATTTCGCGCGCCCTTACCCTCGCGGCGTCAGCGTCATCAGTGCCGCAACTACGGCGCTGCTTTTGCTTGCGCTCGCGCCACTCAAGGTACCAGTGCTGCGACCCTTTGCGTTTGACGAGGGCGTATTGGTCGGTGATTCGGATGCGAGGCATTGTTGTCGTTCCAGATATTTTGCCAGGTGAGCATCGGTATAGCGCGCATGCTTGCCGCGCGCAATGTAGCTAATCTCGCCGCGCTTGCGGATGCGGCGAAGTGTAAAAATGGATATTTTCAGGTACGCCGCCGCGTCGGCCTCAGAATGCAATGGCGGCAGTGTGGATACATTAGTCATACTGTGCTTCCTTCCACTTCGCCGGCCGGCTTTAATTCTTCGATGGCGGCCGCCGTATCTTTGGCCAGCGCACTGGCCAGATTGTGGATGCTCTGCAACCGGCTAGGCAGTAAGTCATAACCATCGAATAATTTCAGCACGGCGTGGCCGATCCTCTCACCATCATATTTGCTGATTTTAATGCCGCTGGCTTTCTCGAATTCGTCGACGCTTTTACGCAATGCCAGCAACTCAGTGCCCGCTGTCGTGCGGACCTTATCGATGCGTTCCCTGTACTCCGCCTCTAGCCGCGACGTTTCGCGCGCGACCAGAGCACGCCGCTGCCCCGCATCCAGTTCGCCTGCGCGCCGGATCAGCGCCGCAGCGAAACCACGATTCATGGCTTGCGCTTCCAGCTTCGGTGCCTTGTCGACGGTGAACAGTTTCGAGCCGCGATATTCAATGTGGCCCCACGTCACCGGCAACTCGCCAGGCTTGACAACATCCTTGCACGTCACGACCCACCAAAAATCGCAGTATTTTTGCACTGGCTCCGATTTCAGCGGCTGCTTCAACTCGTGCAGCCAATCGCTGCGCGACACCTTGATTTCAAACCCGTGCACCGCCAGCCCGCGCGATGGGAACATGTTCATCGCCACGGCATCGGCATAGCGCAATACGTTGCCGCCGGTGCCGTTCGACACTTCAAAGAACAGCGCCCACTCCGGCATCGGATACCGGACGCGCAGTGCTTCGCGAATGTCGCCTGAAGTGCACGGGTTCATGGTTCAGCGCTTCGGTGCCGGCTTGTCGAAGCCAGGCGATGCCGCATTGTTCAGCGTGATCACCGTATCGCCGACAGCATCCAGGCGCTGTTCATCAAGCCAGTGCGCTTCGCGGCTGGCGCCATCGCTGCCAACCTTGGGCGCGAGCAATGCCTGGTTACATCCGGTCAAATACTGCACATAGCCGGTCGCCACACCCTCGAAACCGGTCACCTTGTCTTTGTATACTCGCCCTAGTTGAATCATTTCGTTACTCCTGGTTGTTGGATTGAACGCGCCGCACGCGAAGCATCGCGCGCCCGGATGAATGCACCGAAGTGATCGACCACGCGACCGATCCACGCCTGCGCCATGTCTTCGCGGAACTTGCTGGGGCTCAGGCATGCGCGCTCGGTGGCCTGCGCGTAGTGCACCACTGCCCAGCCGAGTTTTTGCAGCCGGCGGGCAGCGACCAGGCGAATTGCTGTCGATATCATTTTCATGCGGTGGCCACCTTGGCAAACATGGGTGCGTCATTGACGATGCGCTGCTGCGCCATCGCCGCGTAGTCGGGATTGAGTTCGATCAGGATGGCGTCGCGCCCGTGGCGATCAGCCACCATGCCCGTGGTGCCGGCGCCGCCGAAGGGGTCCAGCACTACGCCGCCCTTGGGACAGCCGGCCAGAATGCAGGGCTCGATCAGTGCGGGCGGAAACGTGGCGAAGTGCGAACCCGCAAAAGGCTGCGTTGCGATTTCCCACACGCTGCGCCGGTTGCGTGTGGTTTTGTTGGCGGCCGCATTGCCCGTGCTGTCGCGATTGTTCGCATGGCTGTTGTCGAACTTGTTTCCGTTCGTGTATTGGCCACCGCGAAACGTTTTAGCATTTCCCTTGTCGCGATTGTGTGTAACCAAATCGTGCGGCACGTCGCCATGCGCCCACCCAGCAACACCCGCATCGTGCATCGATACGCGTGGCTCGGCGAAAGCATCCGCGTCGAACCAATAACGCGGAGACTTCGCCAGGAGGAAAAGATATTCATGCGCCTTGGTGCACCGATCGCTCACCGATTCAGGCATAGGGGTTGGCTTCGACCAGATAATGTCCTGCCGCAGATACCAACCCGCAGCGCTCAGCGCGAACGCGACGCGCCACGGCTGGCCGATCATTTCCTTGGGCTTGATGCCGGCGCAGCGAATATCGCTGCGCGGGATAGGCGCGTTGTCGCGCCTGCGCGATTCGGTCATGCGCCGCTTGGCATCTTTCGCTGCATCCTGCGCTTCGGTCGAGCCGTCAATAGACGATTTCCCAGTGTCGCCACCGCACCGGCTGCCGGCATAGCTGTCGCCCAGGTTCAGCCAGAGCGTGCCGTCATCGCGCAACACGCGGTGCACTTCGCTGAACACGGCGACCATTTCCGCGACCCACGCATGCACGGAGGCCTCCAACCCGATTTGGCCTTCGACGCCGTAGTCGCGCAGCCCCCAATACGGCGGCGATGTCACCACGCAATGCACGCTGGCGTCGGGCAATGTGCGCAGCACGTCGCGACAGTCACCCTGGAGAATGCGCACGGTCATGCCGCGTTCCTCTTTCGCGCCGTATACTTTGGCGCATCCGGCAACCGCTGCAGCGCGTTCATCAGCTGGCGGAACTGCACGCGCGACAGTTGCTTGGATGATTCCACGCCCACGGCGCGCAACCGCAGCCGGTACGCTTCCTCGTCCAGTCCCTTGCAACCGCGCGCCAGCACATGCACCGCGCGCACGCGCTCCGGCGTCATGCGCCATTCGCGCATGGCTGCCAGGTCGACGCCGCAGCAGTAGCCGATGTCGCTGGTGCGGCGGCAGCGGGGGCATTGGTACGTCATGCCGCCACCCTCAATGTAATAACCCGCACATCCAACTGCCAAGCGAATTTCCGCGACCGCACCGCACAAGCAAGCCATGGGAACCTTCGTTCAATCGACGCCCGCAACCGCACGCTATTCGCGTGCGCCATGTGCCCTTGATAGCTCCGCCAGATCGAGCGCAGTCCCCTCAGCGCGGCCGGCGTGGCCCGGATCACCGCACCACGCACGTGCCCGGCAGACCACGCTGCCAGCGCGGCGCAGGCGTGCTTCACTACACGGCGGCGAACGCGGGTGTGTGTGGGGTAAATCACATAGCCGAGGAAGTCGATGCCGGCGCGCAGCGGGCGAATGCGGATGTCCGGCTTCAACGCCAGACGCAGCTTGTCGCGCAGGAACTGCTCGATCTGCATCAGCCACGTTTGCAGCTGCGCGCGATCACGGTGCACCAGCACGAAGTCGTCGACATAGCGGACGTAGCGCTTGGCTTTCAGCGTGTGCTTGGCGAACTGGTCGAGCGCGTCAAGGTAGACGTTGGCAAAGAACTGGCTTGATAGGTTGCCGATCGGCAGGCCACAACCAGGCGCCGCGTTCTCCATGCGCTTGTGCAGCGGCACCAGGGCGCGCTCGGCCGGCGTCGAGCAGGTGACGGCGCCGCCCTGCAGCGGTGACGTGGCGAGCAGCGCATGCGCGATGCGCTGCGTTTCCAGCGGCGTTCCGGCGCGCACCATGCTGCGCTTGAGCATGGCGTATAGCGTTGGCCGGTGAATTGAATTGAAGAAGTTGTGGATGTCTAACTGCAGATACCAGCCGCCACTCTGCCCGCTCTGCACCTGGCGCACGAATCCACGCAGTCTGTCGACCGCGCCATGCGTGCCCTTGCCTTTGCGGTTGGCGAAGCTGTCCGCGATGAACCGCGGCTCGTAGATTGCCTCCAGTTGCGGCACCAGCCAGTGGTGCACCACGCGATCGCCGAAGTCTGGCGCATGGATCTCGCGCGCCTTCGGCCGCTTGGCAATAAAGCAAGTCGTCGGCTTCGGCCGCCACGTTCCTGCGCCGATGCGATCAACCAGATCAAGCAAACCATCTATCCAGTTGGCTTCAAAACCGAGTTGATTGCGACTTGGCACTTTCTTGCGTCGGGCGCACTGCCATGCATCGAACAGTGCGCGAAACGTAACACCCTGATACTCACCGGCCGACGCGGGCGACACCGACCGCACCGCGCGCACGAAGGCGTTGTTGTTGCGGTGGTTGTAGTCGGAATTGCCGTTGTTGAAGTTGACGTTCCACGCGTAGTCCGCCGGGGACGAAGCGTCCGGGGAAGACGACGCACACCCGCGCACTTGCGAGCCGGCCGCGCAGCCTGTGTCAGCGTAGCGAGGCGTCGTCATGGGTTAGCCTCGCATGAGGCGGCGCGGGTACTCAGTATCTTGGGACGCTGCGCCTCCACTCCCGGCTGCGCATTCTGCCCATTGGGGTGTTGTTGTTGCCGCTTCCATCCACCGACTTGCTTGCCAAGCTCGGCGGTGATCCGTGCAATCATTTCAAACTGACCGAAGCTGGCAAACGCCCTGATGCGCTTGCCCAGTTGCAGCGTGAGTTTCAAGTCATCGACCGACCATACGAGCCGGTCGAGCCATTCACCTTGTCTGGCGCGATCGCGCCAGGCACGATGCGCCAGACGCGCTACCTTAAATGCCTGCTCGCGCAGCATCATGCCGAATGTATACTTATGGAAACGAGCGAAGCGATGCACGGCTTTCTCCACTTCATCAAGCATCAGTTCGGCCTGCTTCACCACGGGTGGCAACTCGAAACTCACACGCTTCCCCTCAAGAGCACCAAAAACCAATTACTGACCGGCCGACGCGGGCGACACCGACCGCACCGCGCGCACGAAGGCGCTGCCGCTGCGGTGGAGGTAGTCGGAATAGCCGTTGCCGAAGTAGACGAGCCACGCGAAGACCGCCGGGGACGAAGCGACCGGGGAAGACGACCAGTACCAGGACGAATTGGCCGCGGGGAAAAAGTCCGTATCGATGGCCGGCGAATGACGCGAACGATCGGCCAGGCAGAAAAGCTCCTCGACAGTTGGCAATCGCCAGTCGTGAAAGCCGGCGAATCCTGCTGCCGCTATGCTGGCCACGGCTTTGACCGCTTTATCATGGGTCAGGCGCTTGGTACTGATGTCCGCTGTCGTCCACATCAGCCCGGTTTGGTTTTGCAGTACGACAGGCCACTGCGTCGCATCGAGTGCCAGAGGCTTGCCGCTTGAATCGATCTTGGTCAATTGCATGAAATGCTCCAAAGATGGAAAGCCCAAAAGGCCGATTACTGACCGGCCGACGCGGGCGACACCGACCGCACCGCGCGCACGAAGGCGTCGTTGCTGCGGTGGTCGTAGCCGGAAAAGCCGTTGCCGAAGCCGACGCCCCACGCGTAGTCCGCCGGGGACGAAGCGCCCGGGGAAGACGACCAATACCAATTCGGCTTCGCATTGCGGAATACATCGGTATCGATCGCCGGGTTATGGCGTGTGTAGTCCACCAGCGTCAGCAGTTCGGTAATCGTCGGCAGGCGCCAGTCGTCATAACCACCGAAGCGCGCGGCGTTCATCGCAACGATCGCCTTTTTCGCATCGGCAAACGTCAGCCGTTCCGGGCTCACGTTGTCGGCGGTCCATACCAGGCCGGTGCCTTCATCGCGCACCATCACCCATTGTTCTGGCACCGGCAGCAGCTTTGTAAACTTGCTCATGACGTACCTCGTAAATAAGGGGAATTATTTCCTGCGCGCTTTGGCCTTGATCGCCCGCGGCCGGCCGCGCCTGCGCCGCAAGGTATACAAGGCAACCGTGCATCTTTCGCGGTGCCGGTTCTTTGCCTCGATCAGCGTCGTCTCGATCGGGTAGCCGGCGATGCGCAAGGTATGGATCACGGCGCCCACCCGCATCACGCCCGTGGCGCGATTGAGCTGCAGCGTGGTGCAAGGCTTGCGGTTGAGTTCGGTCAACACGTCCGCGCATTGCGGACCCAGCGCTACTTGTGGCGGCATTTCAATCCTCCCAATCCAAGCAACCCGGTGTGTGGCATTTGCCGCGGGTTGCGGTGAGTTCCACGCGGCCGCCGGCCTCTTTTGTCGTCGTGCGGCGGATATGCACGCGGCCGGTGCCGCAGGCGTGGCAGCGCCAGCACACGTCGACCAGGTCGGTGCGCAGGAAGCGCGATATCAGCTGCACTTCGGCGCGCACCAGGCGCGCCTTGGCTTCCTGCGATAGCCCGGCGTAGCGCTCGGCCGGCGCCGCGAAGTTGGTCTGCATGACGGCGCTCATAGGCGCACTCCCATGATCACGTGCTGCTGGCAGCTGTCATCGTTCACCGGCGTGATCAGC
This sequence comes from Rudaea sp., assembly GCA_031291055.1. Lineage (GTDB taxonomy): Bacteria > Pseudomonadota > Gammaproteobacteria > Xanthomonadales > Rhodanobacteraceae > Rudaea. The sequence continues at coordinate 250,879 of JARLJU010000362.1, forward strand.
AGCATGGTGTGCGTGAAATACACACTGACCTTTTCCGCGCCAACCGCATGCAGCGGCGGGATCAGGTATGTGGCGGCCACGCCGATTTCGCCGTTCTGGCTGAATTCGCCCAGCACCCAGGAACAGTTCTCGACGTTGGTACGCCTCGTATCTGTGAACTGTGCGGCACCGTCAGCAATGGAAAGCACCAGCGCCGGTGCGTTCTTTGAATCCTTCTGCTTGCAGAACGGGATGAACTGCTTGGCGGCGTCGGCCAGCTTCGCGCTATCGAATGTATACTTTTTATCCAGCGTCGATGTCAGCGGGAAAATCGCCTGCACGTCCGGGTATCCGGGCGCATCGATCAGCAGCGTGGCGAACGTGCGCGCGCCGTTTTTCACGCGCAGCTTGCGTGCGTGACCCTTGCTGGTGCCGTCGACGTAGGCCAGCACGGCTTTGTCGTCCAGCAGCTTCAGCACGGCATCGACCTGGTCGTTGGGAATGATGATGCGCGGGCCGTCGTAGGCCAGCCGATACATCGCCGCACGGTGGCCATCGGATGCGCACACGTAGCCCTGCAGCAACGCCACGCCGTTCAGGTAGTAGCGCACGTCTTGCTTGCCGCTGGCGTAGCTCACCGTGCGGATGGCCGCGGCGAACTGTACCGGGTCGATTTCCAGCGGGTGCCAGACTTCGGTTTCCGGGATGGGGAATTCCGGCGCCGCCAGGGTCGGCACGCGCAGGCGCGAACCGCCGTGGGGCTCGGCGCGCAGCACATGGGCTTCGTCGTCCACGCGCAGTTTCAGCGTGCCGTTGCGCGCGGCGGCCGTCAGCAGCGCCGCATTCGCACAGATGGCGCCGGCATCGATCACCTTGGCCGGTATCTCCGTGATCGAGTGCCCTTCCAGGTCGGTGCCGTGGATGCGCAGGATGCCGTCGCCGGTTTCCAGCAACGCACACTCCAGCACCGGCAGTGTGGATCTGCCTGCCTGCACGCCACCGCGCAGCGCCTCGGCCAGGTCTTTGCCTTCCACTTCCACGCGCATCATGCGGCACCCCCTGATGCCCGCGCGAGGTTTGCGCGCCGCAGCTCCGCAATTTTCGATTCCAACTCCTCAATGTTGTCGTTCGCGCTGTTGAGCTGACTTTCCGTATCAGCCAGGTCTTCTTCCAGTTGTTCGATCTCATCCTGCTGGTCGTCGACTTCCGCCAGGCTTCGGCGAATAACAGTCTCGCAAGCGGCGGTCATGAGTTCGCCATCCACTCGGTGACCGGCGCCCAGTCGATGGAGCATGCGCTCGATATCCCATTTGCTTAGGCGCACGGGTTGCGTCGCCAGATTCATGGCCCCACCCCCAGGCTGCCCAGCGCGGGCGGAATCGGCGTCATGCGGTATACCGACTGCTGGTATACAAAGGTGGAATTGGCAAATGTGAACGTGATGGGGCTGCCGAAGGCCGATATCGCCGCAGACGCCAGATCCTGCTGCGCCTTGGTCAGTGCGTCGGAGGCATCCGATACCGCCTGTGCGGCCTTGTTGCGCGCGACGCCGGCATCGTTCAGCGCGGCATCGGCATCGATCACGGCCTGCGCCATTGCCTCCAACTGCGTCAGCGTGCCGGGGTCCACGGTCTGCGTATCCGGCGCGTTCATGCCGCCACCTGCTGCGCCGGTGCCGATACCACCGGCCAGCCGGGCCGCGCGTCACGCAATGCCTGGATGGCGGCCAGTGTCATGCTCGGGTTCCAGCGCATCAGCGCCGCCTCGGCGGCACCGATGGTTGACGCGGGGGTGTTGCTTTGTATACTCTGATTCACGGATATACCCTCAGCGGTTGATCCAGCGTCATTCAACGCCCGCGGCTGCAACCGCGGGCGTTGTCGTTTGTGCGATGGCGGCCGTCACGTGCGCCGTGCCGGATATCGGCATCGTGCTGTTGTTGTGCACGCCGAAGTCGACGAACACTGTGGCGATCGGCGTCACCGGCCCCAGCCGGCCGGAAAGGATCGTCCATTCCGCCACGTTCACGTTGCCGCTGGCCACGTTCGCCAGCACCGCCACGCGGTACGGGTCCAGGCCGTTGGGCAGCAGGAAATTGCAGCCCAGCGTCTTCGTCTGCCCCGGCGCCAGCGTGTAGGGCACTTCGCACGCGCCCAGCGGCGCGAAGGGCGCCGAATACACCGGCAGTTCCGTGTTGTCGGCACTGACTGCGCCAACGCAATCCCACATGATCAGCACCGCGGCAATGATCAAGGTGAGCCCGTACGAAAACCGCTGATAAGAACGTTTCATCTGCCTGCACTCCTCAGTTGAATAGGCGCCAGCGCCTGGATAAGACGTTCGCGCAGGCCGGTTGCCTGTGCGATCACGTCGGTTAATTTGTTGATGGCATCGCGCGCCACGCCGCTTTCGCCGTGCACGATCACGCCATCGCGGTAGCTCTGCGACAGTTCCACCAGCGCCTGCCCGCACTCGGCCATCAGCATGCCGGCGTCGGCCATCGGCGCGCCTGGCGCAGCCGAGGGAATGGGCGCGGCCAGGTCGCCGTAGCGCGCGGCCAGCTCACGCTTGCACTCGCCGCGGAACGGCTCGGGCAGCGCCAGCACCAGCGCTTCTTCGATTTCCACCGGCATGCGGCTGCGGCCGTCGATGTAGCGCTGCACGATCTGCGCATTCGCGCGCTGGTCGGCATACGGGTCGCGCGTCTGGTGAAACTCCACGTCGCGCATGGCCACCGGCGTGCGCTCGGCGTAGATGCGCGCCACGTCGGTGGCATAGCAGCGCATCGTTGTCGCCGCCATGGCCAGCGTCACGTGGCACACGATCGTCTGCTGGCGTGTCTCACGCATGGATATTCCCCTTTGCCAGTGATGGGCACGCGGCATTGATCTGCTCGATCGCCATCATCGCCACGCCCGCGGCAAAGCCCGTGCGCGCCGCGTACTCGCACGCGCGCTGCGTCACGTCCACGCCCGGCGGTATGGTCAGCAACTGCGCGTGCACGTGGATCAGGCCGGTGCGGATGCGCGCGATCATGTCGATCAGCGCCTGGTCGGGCACACGCGCCGGCATCGGGATGATGTTGTCGCTGCTCATGCCGCCGCCTCGGTCGCTTGCTGCGCGCTGAAGAACGCATCATTCGCGTGCTCGTCAAAATCGCTGATGATGTCCGGGTCCATGCCGCAGCGCGTCGCGCGCAGGCCGAATTCGGCACTGATCATTTCGCGCACCTGCCGGATGCTGTGCCATGGCTTGATCTGGCAGCGGAGCACGTGCAGCACCTGCAGGGCTTCGGCCTGCGCCTTCATGCCGTCGATGATCTTGCGCGGGTCGCGGTCAGTGGAAATGGGCATGGGAAACCCCGGTTTCTATACTTGTGGACAATGGCACGTCATCATTGGCCATGGGCAAATGGGTGAGCGTGCCGTGCGTTTCGATCAGATTGCGAAGTGTGGAAACCGACCAGCCACGGCCACCGCGTGGGGGACTCACGCGGTCTTTCCGCAGCTGGTCGGAAATCTTGCGCAGGCTCATGCCGCGCTCGTGCATGTCGACGATCGTGCAGCGCTGTGCCCAGGTCGTTGGGTCGCGCTGCAAAAGACGCCGGGGTTTCCCATCGGTTGCCGCGATGGGGAGGTCGCGGGGGACGCAACCAAAGGGAACCCCGGCGTACACCCTGCCCTGCTCGCGCAGGCTCTTGCTGGTTTCGCGCGCCCTGGCCACGTCCATGTCGCGGTCGTACTGCGCGAAGCCCAAGGTGATCGTCAGCATCAGTTTGCCCAGCGGCGAGCTGGTATCGATTTTTTCCGCGATCGAATGCACGGTGGCCTGATCGCGCTCGATCACGTCACGGAAGAAATGCAGGCCGTCCAGCGTGTCGCGGAACAGGCGATCGAGCCGGTTCACCAGTACGCCATCGGCACGGCCGTCGCGCAGCGCGTCGAGCAGTTGCGCACCGCCCCTGCGGGTGGCCAGCGCACGCGAGGCCGATACACCTTCGTCGCAGATCACGTCGACCAGGTCATGCTCGTGCAGCGCGCAGTACGCGCGGCAGCGCTCGATCTGCTGCCCGATGCTCACGCCATGCTTGCGCTGGTCGTCGGTGGATACGCGGATGTAGGCGATAAGGCGCACGAAAATTTCCCCGGTGTGGATCGGTTACGCGGCCGGCTTGATGCCGAGCGCTACGGCAATGCGGTGTGTTTCTCCCCAGTGCGCCTTCACGTCGGCGTTGTTCAGCACGTGATAAACGTGGTCGGGGTTGAAGCTGTTCTTCTCAGCCCATTGCTTGATCGTGATGCCGCTGGCGCGGATGTTTTCCTTCGCGCGGCGCTTCAGGGCTGCTAACTGGTTGGCTCTCATGGTCAGGAGTTCAAATCTACGATATGGGATAGATTATCCCGTTATCGGGAGTTTGTCAATCGCCACTAGGATGCGGAATCCCGGCGGTGCATCATCGCCACCCATGGGCAAGGTGGCCGATAAATCAGCGAATTACGCTCTGGCACCACGCGTGGCCGATGGATTCGGCCAGCGCTTCGGCAAGGTGGCGGATCTGGTCGGCCTGCGCGCCGAAGTGGCCCAGCGCCTGAAACTGGGCGTATCCACCCTTCAGCGTTATGTGGCCGCGGAAAGCATGCCGCCGTTCGACGTGGCCGCCAGGCTGTGCGAGCTGGCCAACGTGCGCATGGAATGGCTGGCAACCAACAAGGGGCCGATGTATGCGCCGGAATCGTTCGCCATTCCCGCACGGGAGTCTCAACACGCGCGACAAGGAGGTATAGACTTGGACGCGGGGCTTCACAGCAGCGCTGTGCGGATAACAAACCAGGTGCTGAAGAAATACGGGCTGCTGGGGCAGCTTTCTTCAGACCAGTTTTCCGAACTGGTGCGCATTGTGTACTTTGATCTGGCACGTGGCGCGGCAGACGACGCCGCCGTGGAGTCCCTTGCTCGCGTTCTCGCGATTAACCGGAAACCATAATGCCAATCAGAGGGGGGATTGATGAACTACGAACAACGCACGCAGGCGCGGCTGGAACGGGCCATCCGCAGGATATTTTTCGGCAAGGATGATGCCGGCGACAGGCCGGCGGCCGGAACGCCACGGCGGCGCGCCGGTGATTTGAACAGCGCCACGCCGCCGCTGCAACTGAAACACGAAACAAACAGGCATGCCGCAGAGCACGCCACGCAGGAATAGAAAAACAGACGGATTTACCGGGGTATAAAAAAAGGGGGGATTTATCCCGCACGGCTAATGCGGAAAAATCCACACGTATACATGGGGTGCACAATGTATAGATTCATTCCGCTGGTTCTCGCGGCGGCACTTGCTGCCTGCGGCGAAGTCAAAAGCAACAATGCGGTGATCGATGCCGACCAGGCCATGGTCGCGGGCTGCACCTATGTTGCAGACGTGGCTGGCACGTCCGTATGGTCCGGCGCCGGCGGCAGCCAGCACGGCTGGAGCAAGGCCCGCAACGAAGCGCGCGAATCTGCCGCGCAAAAGGGCGCCACGCATATCGTCTGGAACGGCCAGGAAACCGGCTACATTACCAGCGTCAGCGGCAAGGCGTATCGCTGCAACAAGTAGGGGTGCCCAGCGAGCTAACAATAGGCCAGGCTATGGGCTGGCCCACTCCTCTATATCCATCCTGCGAAACCAGTCGATGATCGCTTGCGTGCCTTCGTCGCGGCTGTTGAACAAGCCAAGGTTTGTTTCCCGGTGGCCGGCGTCTACGCCGGCCCACCAGCATTGCGCATGGTTGCGGCTGTAGCACACACGCTCGATGATATCCGCGGCTGCTGCGTGGCGTGAGACACGCAGATGCGTGTTCACTATTTGCGACAAAATGGCGCCGATCAGTCGCGCAAAAATGCGCTATCTACATTAGATAAGCGCTTCAAGCCATTGAAAATTCTTGCCAAAAAATAACTTTTGACATTGGCTTTTGCTTGGCGTAGTTTCAAGATCGTTGCGAACCTGAACGGATGCCTCGCGGTAGCGACGCACACAAGATGTTCAGGCCAGCGCCTCTGCTTACCCACACATGTTGTGGTAAGAAAAACCCAGGTCTACCTGCGAAGTAGCCTGGGTTCGAGTTCACTGCGTGACTAGCGCGCCGAGCCGGGCGGCACTGCCCCGGCAAGGTTAAGGACTGACATGCTGCGGCTAGAAACCGCGCGACCGACCGCCCTGCTGACGCAGGGAACTACGGTATGGTTCGCACTTCTCTTATTACGCAACCCATCAGGTGCGTAGCGCTATGCAACGCGTTACGCGTCTTGAATGTACCCCAATGGGAAACCGTTGACAACAGGATTTGTGATGCAGTTCCGAACAAACGGGATTGCTCACGCTCAAGACGTAGGAGAATACAGATGTCATTGTATCTATTTGATGAGTTTGTAAAGAAGGCCAAGCCACATGCTGCGTTCATGGACGAGCATCCACCCGGAACCCCGGCACCGTACGCGGGGATCTACCGTTGCAAGGATTGCAATTTTGAAATCGGAATAGCGAAGGGGCACATTTTGCCTTCCGATCATCATCATGGCCGCGTATCTGCGGTGAGGTGGATTCTCGTCGTAGAAGCACGGCACGTTGCGTGAGACGAAAAGAACGGGGCGCCATTCGGCGCCCCGTTGTCGAGTGACACAAGCATCAATGTCCCTGCGGAGGCCCTTGGGCTTTGGCATCAGGTTTTGGTTGCGCTCGACATACAGACTTCTGTCCATCCAGCGGCTTGAGCACGCCACCGCGCTCAAGCTCGCACAAGCACTTCGCCAGCGCGTGCTGCGCCAACTGGCACGAAATCATGCGTCCGTTGTTTTCCGCGTCGGCGATCAGCGCATCGGCCATGGCATTGCTGGCGTCGTATACCAGCGGCTCGCACGGCAGCAGCAGGTTAGCGTCGCACTGCACTATCGTCGGCGGCGATGGCGGTGGATTCATCCACCTGTTGGCGGCGCAGCCCTGCAGTAGCAGCAGGCACGACGCAACTAGCGGCAACATTGGCTTTTGCATCGGCTCTCACCTTTTCCACAATTTGCACCCGGCGCTGGCGCGTCAGGTTCAGTTCCGAAACGTAGTCGCGCGCGATCGATAGGATGTTCTGCGTGATGCCGGCCGCGTGCTCGATGGATTTCGCGAATGCCGCAGCAGATACGGCGGCCGCCTTGTCCTTCTCGGCCTCGTAGTGCGCCGCAGTGATCTTGGCGCCCTGGTGCCAACCCCAGGCGCCAGTGCCAGCAATAGAGGCGCCCCAGGCGAGCAACGCCCAAGGCAAAAACCTGAGCCACGAAAGGCCCGAGGCGCCAGCGAGTTTGCCGATCAGCGCGGCGAACATGCGTCGTTGTCCGGTGGTTTCTGGCACTCCGGCACCACACCCGCACGTTCCTGTATCCGCTGCCAGCCGAAGGCTTCCGCCAGCCGCGGCGAGCGCCACTCGATCACGGCCTTGAGCATGGTGTAGCAGGTGGGCGCGCTCGCGCCGACCAAAAAAGCGAAGACGGCGGCGTGCCCCGTGGTGCCCGGCCACAGCGCGAACGACACGCAGGCGCCGGTGACCATCGCCACCAGTTGCGACACGCGCTTGGCGGCCGTCACGTCCCACGCCGGTGGCAATATCTGCTTGATCGTCTGCGCGATCGACAGCGCCGCCAGCCAGCCCGCGAACCACGCGATCGCTGCGGGGTGCGTGTCGAACCACGCCGATATCGGGGCAAATAGCGCGGCCAGATCCATCAGCCCACCGCGATGCCGGGCTTGTAGCCGGCCTGCGCACTAAGGATGGTCAAGCACTGGCGGCGCGCGCGCGGATCGAACGACAGATGCACCCAGGCGCCGTACTCGTAAATCAGTTGGTCGAACTCGAAAGCCTGCTGGCTCAGGAACGTGGCGACTTCCAGCGGCGTGCCGAAGTCCGGGCAGGTGAAGTCGATGGCGTGCCCGGTCACGTGCGCGCTGGTCGTCGCGCCGCCGATCGCCGCATTCACTGCCGGCGCCCGATAGCCCGAACTGACCAGAATCGGCCGGTTGCCCAGCATCGCCCGCACGCCTTCCATCCGGTTGCACGTGTCGGTCAGGTTGCCGAGCACGAAATTGGTAGGCGTGTTGCACAGCCCAAGCCGCGCCGCAGTCTGCGACGCGATCATGGATTCCAGGCTGAAGTGCGGGGAAAGCTGCATGCTTGCCGTCACGCATCCGGCTTGACGGTGGCCGTCAGCAGGATGAATGTCGCCGCCTCGGCCGCAGACTCGACCATCGCGCCACTGATCGGCGTGCCGGCGGCCGTTGCCGTGCCGGTGATGTTGGTGTCGCCGTCGTTGACTAGCGTCACTTCCGCGGTGGTGTCGCTGGTCTGGGTCACCGTGGCGCCGTTGTCGGCGGCAATGGTGATCGGGCCATCGACGAAACCGGGCACGCCAGCCGTGACCAGGGCCAGCGCGGTGACGATCAGTACAGTACCTTTCTTGTTCACGGGGTGCTCCTATTTCGGGGTGGCGGAAAGTTCGATGTAGCGCGCGGCCCGGTGCGGCCCGTGCGGATGTCTGCGCGCATGCCGATGCACGCCACGCGCGAGCAGCCAGCAGCCGGCCAGGTACACCAGGCCGGCGTAGAGCAGCGCGGGCGTGATCGGCAGGCTCACTTTTTCGCCTTGCTGTCACCAACCGCGGCAAGCGGCGGCGCCGTGTGCAGGTGCACGTGGTCCGTCACGTACTGGCGCAGCTTCGCGTAGTCGTTCTTTGCCGTGGTCAACTCGCCGGCAAGGAACGTGTGCCACGCGGTCAGGTTCACCATGTGATGGTGGAACAGGATGAACAGCGCGACGGATAGCAGGACGATGATGACGATCAGTAGCAGGAACATGGCTTAATCCTTGGTTGATTGACGGCGGGCCAACGTGTCCACAAATTCCTTCAGTGCGCGCACGGCCTTGTCGAAACGGCCCAGGTGCGCGACGGAGTAGTGCTTGTCCTGGCTGGCGGGCTCGCCGTTCGGCGGGAACAATTTCGTTTCACTGATCACGCCCAGCGCCAGCGATACCAGCTTGGTTTCCGTGCGCTTGCTGGAGTAGTGCTGTTGCACCAGCCAGTCGCACGCTTCGCGCAACGGGCCGAATTGCAGGATGCGATCGGCGCCGGTCTTTGCGCTGTCCGCTGCTTCGTGCGCCTTCGTCAGCACATGGCGCACGCGCTGCAGATCCCACTTCAACTGCGACATGCGCAGCGCTCCAGCTCGGCGATGCGCGCCTCGTCGATGTTCAGGTCGCGCACGATGGCGTTTTCCAGCTTGTCCAGTTCGCGCGAGCGCTTGCTGTCGGCGCCGTCGCTTTCGCGGTGCATCGATTCCACGCTCACCCGCAGCCCTTCCAGTTGCACGGCAACGGCGTGTGTCCATGACCAGACGCCCACCAATGCCGCAACGATCAGCCCCGCGAAAATTGCGTTGCGGACCTGGTACCAGTGCGGGGCTTCGGTACGTGCCATCGTCAGCCGCCCGGCGCCGTCGTGGTGTTGGTCGTCGGTGTCTGGCAAGTCGTCGCGCCCGCGCATCCGTCACCGCTCGCGCTGGGGTCCGCGCTCGGCGAGTAGTAGCGCCCGGAATTGGTGATGGCATCGTGGCCGATCTGGTTGCCGCCCACGTGCGTGCCGTTGTCGACCGTCCCGGTGATGTAGTCGCGGCCTACGCTGATCGTCGGCGCCGCGCCTGCGGCTGCCGTGCCCAGGGCCGTGGCCGTGCCGGTGATGTCGTGCGTCACCTGCCCCAGGTAGCCGAACTGCGCCAGGCTGACATCCCGGCTCGTATCCTGCGCGTGCCAGCTCACGGCGGCGGCGGCCAGCGGCGATATCTGCGACACCAGCGCCAGGCCGAACTTGGCAGCGATGGATTCCTGCGGCACGAACTGCTGCGGCGGCGCGTGGGTGGCGTTCGCGCCGGATAGCGCGGCGATGGCGGCCACCTGCGTCACGCAAGCATCGCTGGTGCACTTGGCAGCCATCGTGGCGAATGCGGTGCGCTGGTCCGCGGCGTCCTGCGCCTGCTTTGCCACCAGGTCGAGGTATGCCGCGTAGTTGGCGTCTTTGGCCGGGCTGCTCGCGCAGCCTGCAATCACTGCGAGGCATGCGCAGATTGCGCACATGTATACGAATCGCATCGGGCCGCTCCCATAAAGGCGTTGGTTGCGGCGCGTGGATTTGAACCACGATCTTCGAGGTTATGGGCCTCGTGTTCTGCCGTTAAACTACGCCGCGACAGTAGCGGCCTTGATACACCACACAGCGGCGCAACGTCCCCGTGAACGTTGCGCTTAAAATCACGCGACTTCTTTTAACGTGATATCGACCAATTCGCGATTGAAACCAGAAAGCTTGCGCGTCACTTTCGGGTCATAATGGAATACCGGCCACTGATACCAGGGCGCCGTGGCCACGCCAAGGTTCAGCCAGCACACACCGGCACGGGCGTACCGCTGGATCTGTTCATGGCCGTCGCCGGCACCACCGGAAAACGATAACGTGATTGTCTCGAAAGGCGCGCCCGTGTTGTCGCAGATCACCACGCCGTTATCCAGGTCAGCGCGCGATTGCGGCGTGTTGGAATCGATGCTAGATCCGCTGAACAGGGGATCGCGCGGCGGCGAGAATGTACTGGCGAATACCAGGGCATTGGCAATGCTCCAGCCAGTGGCCCCATCGTTCGGCGTGCCGGCGGCGATCGTGAAGCGAATGTAGCGCACCGCCATCACCACGGCCATGCTGCCCTTCCAGCGCCCCTGCCCATCCTGCGACAGCGTGAGCGTGCCGCGGTTGGTCGTCGGCGGATTGGAGTTATCCGCGAACACGGTAACGCTGGACATGTTGCCGGCGTTGAGCGCCAGCCCGCTGATCGCCGCAGTGGCCCCCAGGTCGATCTGCAGGTAGTCCGCGCCCAAGGTCGTGCCCTTCCACGGCTTCAGCACATTGCCCGGCGTGCCTGCATTCGTCGCCAGGTAAGACGGCACCGCCGTGCCGCTGGTCATTGTGGCTGGCGGCCGCAGGCCGTACAGCATCGTCATCTGGCCCATGGTCTTGCCCTCATTTCTTTGTTTCCGGCTGCGAAACTATCCAGTGCCGCTTGCTGATCGCTTCGGGAATCTTTACCCATTGCCGCTTGGTGATGAACTGGTTGTGCTTTGCGAACTCACCGAAGTGTTTTGGTGCATGCGTGGGCGCTTTGTCCGGGTAGTGGTATAGGTTGCGCAATTGTATACTTCCGTCCGGATTGCGCACGATGTCGGCATGCAGGCGATGAATTGACCGGATGACCTCAAGGCCGTGCGCTTCGCCCTGCGGCGCGTGCAATTGGACTTGCGTGCCATCGTCGGAAAAGATATCCAGCTTCAGTTGCGCAAATGCCCGGCGCACGACATCGCGCGGCTGCTTGACGACAATCACCCCGTCCGGCCGCAGTGTGCAATCGGCGCCAAGCCTGCGCAGCGCGCGCACCGCAGCGACGTCAGGCCAGCCGTGATGCGCGGGCTCGAAATGCACCACGTAAGGATCGCTGACGACGCCGGTTTTCTTTGCGTTGTACGGCGCCTCACGCGACCAGCGTGCGGCTATGTCAGGATCGTGCGTGTGCAGGCCCATGGGTGGGCCGCCGCCGATATCGAAAACAACGCAATGGAATCGATTTACCATACATCCACCGAACCCGTGCCGGAATAGGCGGCGAGCGTGATTGTGGCGAAACTCGCCGGTGCCGTGATCGCCCCGGTCGAAATGTTGAAAACCATGTTCAGGCCCGTGGCACAGTTGGATGCGACAGAAATGGAACTGCTGGAAACCGACGTGACGCCAGCGACGATGCCGTTCACGCCCGAATTGCACGCGCCCATGATCGGAATGCGGCCCAGCGAATGCGAATACGTCCAGGTGACGCCCAGGGTACGGTTGACGGTGTTGTTGTTCCACGCCGTGCTGATGGTCGTGGTGTTCGTCCGGTTCACGGTGGCCACCGTCGTCGAACCGATATCGCCGGAACTGCCGCCGCTGACATTGGCGGCCGGCGTCACCGTGCCCGATGTCGCATACGCCGCACTGAAATTGCCGTAGTTGTCCAACGCGCGCACGCGCGCCTGCAGGGCCACGCCGTACGATAGCGACGTGATCTGATACGTCAGCGCATTGCCCACCCACACTTGCGTAAACGCACCGGCGCCCACCTTGACTTCGACCGCATAGCCCTGCAGGTTCTTTGCCGTCACCGCGGGCCACGATGCCGTAACGTAGGACCCCATGGTCTGGAACAGCGAGCAACTGGCCACGGTCGGCGGCGCCGTGGCGTTGCCCGGCGTGGTGAACGTGGTATCCGTCGCGCCGCCGCCGATGGCCGTATCGTTGAACGTGCTCTGCACGATGCCCTGCACGTTGTTGCTGTTCACGGCATAGCATTGCAATTTGTATACTTCGCCCGGCCGCAGTTGCGCGATCGTGGCGCCGTACAGGCCGCCGCCGATGCTGCTGCCGGCCGCCAGCGTGATTTCCCCGGTCACGTTGTGGATGGCGGCGAACCATATCTGCTGCCAGTTCACGGCCGGCGGCGTGGCTGTGCACGTGACGTACGCCGTCGTCGTGCTGTCGTTGGCGATGCGCGTGCCGCCCGCGGTGATCGTCAGCGCACTGGGCGCGGCCGGCGGCGTAAAGCTGTAGTCCGGCTGGTATCCGGTGCCGGCCAGTTGCGCCAGCGTGCCAGCGGTATACGTGTATACGGCGGCGTTGTATTCCAGCAGCGTCAACTTGTTGCCGCTCTTGATGCGCTGCACGCCGAACACGCTGAAGCTGCGCGGCCCCGGCCAGCAACGCGGGCACGTCAGGGTGATCACGTCGCCCAGGTTGTTCTGCACGCGATACAGCGTGGCCGTGGCCGTGCGGCAGTATTGCCGGCGCAGCGCCAGGTAGCACAGCAACTGGTCTGCCGTGTTCACGTCGCGCAGGTAGCGGATTTCGCGCGGCAGTTCGGCACCCATCGCGCCACCGACCACATTGCGCGGCTGCGTGATCTGCATCGTGTTGGCGTCGGAACTGCTCGGCGCAAAACTCAAGGTCACCGATGCCGGCCGGCCGGCGCTGTCGTACTTGTCCACTTTTACACTGTCGCCGAGCGATTCATCCAGCGTGGCCACCGGCGAGCCCGCGACATCCTGCCAGATGGCATAGGCTCCCGTGCCGTTGCGGAACAGGCCTGCGCGGGCCACGTACAGCAAGTCATCGATGATGGCGCCGATCTTGCGCTGCCCTGCCCGGCCGTAGTCGCAATCGACGTTCTGCGCGAACGACACCGCCGCAGCCGCCGCGAACGTGGCACTGTCCGCCGTCACTCCGGCGTTGCCGAGCATCCGCTTTATTTCCGTTGCGGCATTGCGCGACTCCACGCCCAATGCATCGGCCTCGATCGTGTACGGCGTGCCGTTGAAATCGATCTGCGGCTGGGTGAATTGCAACAGGCTCAGATTCAGGGGGATTTGGCGGATTTTGGTGAATACCGCGGTGCCTGAATCATTCAATACCGCCAGCCGGATATATTCGGTGGCGACGTTATTCGATGTCAGAAATACCGTGGTCGTTGTTCCCGCCGGGCATTGGTATCGCGTACCCAGACTACTGAAAATGACGCCGTCAGATCCTGCCGCCAGGGTCACCTGGAGGGCAAACCTTGCGCCAATCAGGCCCGCGCCCCCACTTACGGACGCCGATTGCTGGACAATTCCGCGATTGGAAACGTTCGTGCTTGTAATGATGCAACTGCCCGCGCCAAAGACGACTGTACCGGTGCCCGTTGTAATGGATGTCCAATTGGCGCTGCCCGCCGCGAAACTGCCGTTCATTGGTTGCGTGTATGGGTACGCGATCAATTGCTTGTATTCCGCCGCACTGACTATGCGCTTGTTGCGGTACACGGTCAGCGGCGCAGGCATGATGTAAACGTTACCGTTGGCCGTGGAGCTTGGCACTCCCAGGCTCACGATGATCAGGGTATTGCCCCCGCTTATCGTTGCGCTGACCACGGTATACAATGCGTCGTTCGCCGTGCTGCCAGTGACCAGAATCGAGCAGCCTGCGACCAGTAGCGCCGTGCAATCGCCGGTAACGGTGAACTGCTTGGTGCCGGTATTCACGGCGGTGATGGGATACAACTTCGGCGATCCGGTGCACACGCCGTACGTGTACTGGCCGTTGACGACATCGCTGCGCAAAAGTACACAAGGCAACTTCAAGGCCGTGCCCACGGGTTCGCATATTGCCTTGCCGGCATCGTCGGACGACAGATCCGGCCAGTCCACCCCCTGCCACAGATTCGCCGGATACACCGCGGCCAGCTTCTGGTCTTCCACGTCCTGCAGATGCACGGATACGGTTTCCGGCGCCAGCGCCGCGCCCACGATCGTCAACGTCTGCGCGGCCGTGGTTTCCGTGGTCGTGCCGTCGCTCCAGTTGAAGCGGTTGACCAGCGTTATGGCGACCGTGACGCCGTCGAGTATGTTGCCATCGAACAGGGCGCGATAGATGCCGGCAGCGCCATCGGCGATGACCAGGTCGACGTTGGAGGCCTGAGTCACGCCCAGCGACGATGCGGAATCAATCTCCAGTTGCGGTGCGGTCTGGATAACGCCGTCGTACCAGACGCCGCCGCGCAGCTCGGTTTTCGTGCCGATGCTGTACGTCGTCGCCGCAAACGTGAACTGCGCGAACGCGTGATATTCGGTGGAATTTGCGGTGAGCAGCGCCATCAGGCTGCCTTGAGCTGGCGCTTGACCGCCGACGTGATCGGCCCGATGTTGTTCGACAAGTGCGTATCCACGGCGTCGGCGATATCCTGCGCGCCCATGCCCGTGCCGTTCACGGTCAGTTGGATGTTGTACGTGTCACTGGAAGGCCCCACGCCCACACTGGAAGCGCGCGGGCCGCCGCCTGCCCCACCGGCGCCGCCACCGCCGCCACCTGCCGCCGGGCCACCGCTGTTGCCGGCCACGCTGGTGGAAGTATTGCCGCTGATCGACTTCAGGAAGTTCGTGATCTGCTGGTCGATCGAGTTCAGCGACGCCGCCATGGCCGTGGATTCCTGCGCGATGTACTGCGTCGGGTCCACGCCGCCGGTGATGGCGTTCAACTGATCCATGATTTCCTGATGCCGCTTGGCTTCCAGTATCTGCGCCTGGCCCTGTTCCCAGGTGTAGTAGTCCGCGGCCTGCTTGTTCAATGCGTCGAGCTGATCCTTTTCCTGTTTCTTCAGTGCGTTTTCCTGCGCATTGATCGCATCCAGCGCAGCGCTGTTCACGGAGAAGCCACCGCTGATGGTCGACTTGATCGCGTTCAGCGCATCGATCTGCGCCTGCAATTTGTCCACCTGCGATGCCTGCGGGCCGGCAATGCCCTGCACCTGCGCGATCTGCGCCAGCGTCTGGTTGTACGCCTGCATGTACGCGCCGCTGCTGCGGTCGTATAGGTTTCCACTTTGTATCAATTGCAGCCGCTTCTGAAGGTCGGCAAGCAATGCCTGCGCGTCGGTGGCCTGCGCGGTGCCGGTTTCGCTTTGCACGGCGCGCATTTTCTCCGCGATGATCTGGCTCAGGATATCCAGCTGGCTGAAACCGCCCAGCGGATTGCTGCTGCCGGTCTGCATGTCCTGGATCATCTGGTTAGCGCTATCGAGCACGTTCAGCCATGCCTGCGCCAGCGTCAGTTGCTTTTGCAGCGCCGCGATCTGCGCCTGACGCGCATCGTTGGCCGCCTGCTGCGCGGCTTGCGCCGCATCGGAATTGGCCTGCGCCTGCGCCTGGATGGTGGACTTCTGATCTTCCAGCGCCTGGATCTGCGCATCGAAGTTTGACTGGATCTGCGCTTGTGCAGACGACAGCCAATCGTCGGTGGCCTGCTCTAGCGCCTGCACTTTGTTCAACGCGTCGCCGTAGTCCGTGGCGTTCAATATCTGGCTTTTCAGGTCTGCCATGCGCTGCGCGGCCACATCGACCGCGCCGCCCATGTTGCCGGTCAGCGCGCCGATTTTCTGCGCCAGCGACAAATTCAGCGAATAAGACGACGCCTCCAGGCTCTGCTCGGCCGCCAGCAGGTTTTGCACGTCGGCGATTTCCGCCTGGTAGCGCGCAACCACGGCCTGCTTCAGCGCCTGCTCGGCCGCCAGTATCTGGGTGGGGTCTTGCGTCTTCAGCGCGCTGGCCAGCGTGGCCTGGTCGTTGGTGATGACCGTGGCCAGCGATTGCAACTGATCCTGCAGGCGCTCCAGCGGCGTGCCGGTCAATTGCGCGATGACCGATGCCGTGGCCTTCAAGTCCGCCTGCAGGCCGCGCAGGCTGGTGAATGCCTGCAATTCATTGTTGACGCCGGATATGCCGTCGATGAACTTGCGGAACTGCGGCGTCACGGCATCGATCACGGCATCCAGGTGCGCCTTCTCCACCGCCGAAGGGTCGGAGCCGTTGAACGACGTATTGATCGCGGCGATGCGCGCCTTCACGCTGTCGACCATTTCCGGTGGCAACAGTGACGCCAATGCGTTGTCGAACGCCTCGATTTTCTGTTCCACCTGGTTGGTCATGTCGTCGTTGACATGCTGGCCGGAAATGCCGAACGTGCCCAGGTCGTCGCTGAACTGGCTGCCGCCCTTCGTGTATCCGCCGCTGCCGCTGATCTGGTATGACGGATTCTTGCTGCTGTCGAACAGGCCGCCGAATGCGCCGCCGATGAAGCCGCCAATGGCCGAGCCGACCGGCCCCCAGTAGCTGCCGATCAGCGCGCCGATCGATGCGCCCAGCTGCGCGTTCTGCCCCTGCCCACCCACGGCAGCGCCGCCGATGCTGCCCACGGCAAAGCCGCCGGCCTGTGCCAGATCGCTGCCTTGCACGCCGGTGCCGCCGACGCCGTCGCCCTTTTGCGTGATCTGCGTGGTGATATGCGCCTTCAGCCACGCCGCCGCGATATCCTTGATGATGTTCTGCGTTTCTTCGCGCATCTTCGCGCCGGCATCTTTCATGCTGTTGGTCAGCACGCTGACGATGCTGTCGCCGATCTGTTCGTACAGATGCGTCAGTTGCTTGGCGCCGTCGGCGTCGGCCAGCGACTTGTTCAGTTTGTCCGACGCCTTGCCTGCCAGCTCCATGGCTTGATCGAGTGTGATGTAACCCTGTGCCAATCCTTCGTTCAGGGTGGCGATTTCCTTTTCGTACGCGATCTGCGCCGCAAACCTCGGGTCGAGTTGCGCCATCGTATCTTCGAGCTGGCCGACGAATTCATTCTGCGCCTGCATGGCCTTCTGATCGGCCTCAAGCGCGTCTTTCTCGTCTTTCAGTACCTGCTCGTGCTCTTGCCGCACCTTCGTCGCCGTTGCCAGCGCCTGCGATGCAGACAGAATGGATTGCGCATCGTCGTCGTTCGCTGCCTTGCTTGCGGCAATTGCAGCATTGTATAGAATGACTTCCTCTTGCGTTGCGCCCAGGTTCGCCAACTGGTTTTGCAGACTGGTCAGGTACGTCTGGTCCGCCGCCAACTGCGCCTGGTACTGCGCGGCAGATTTCAGCGCTGCGGTTTTCGCGTCGAGCGCAGCGGCGGCTTTGAGCACGTCGGCGGCGTGCTGGCCTTCGGCCTGTGCAAGCGAACCAATGCCGAGTTTGTACAATGCGATCTGCACATTGGTCATGCCAAGCGTTGTCGCCTGGTCAGACATTGCCTTGGCTTCCTTGTCCGCGGCGGCATTGGCCAGTGCGGTGCTGGCGGCGGCGTTCGCCCGCTCGGTGTTCTCCTGCTGCTGCGCGCTCACGACAAGCCGCAACGTCCCTGCAATGCGCCCCAGTGTATCGTTGTATACTTCTTCCGCCGTGTTCGCCAGCCCGGAGCTGGCCGCGATCTGCTTCAGCGTTTCGGCCATCGCCTGGCCTTGCGCCTGCTGCTGCTGCATCTGCGAAAAATTGAACATGTTGATGGCTTGGCCAGCCAAGAGGTTGGACGGCCCACCGGCTGCGAACAGGGTATCGATGGGGTTTTTCCCCGCCTGCTGCAGCTTGGTATACATTTCCACCATTTGCGACAGGCGCGCGAGGAATCCATTCGACGTGGCGCCGGCCTGCCCCAGCGCGACATCGAAATCCTCCACGCGCTTTTTCAACTGGTCCCATGAGCCGGCCAGCGAATCCACGCGCGCTTTCTGCGCGTCGATGAATGCGCTGCTCTGGCCGAACTTGTTGAAGAAATCCTGCAGGCCCTGGCCGGTGTTGTCGATCACCGTCTTCTGGCCCTGGAATGACAGGATCAATTTATCGCCCGCCTCCTGTGCCGTGATGCCCAACTGCTTCAGCCCGCGCGTGTTGCCCTCGTACGCCGATGCCATGGCGTTGGCCACTTGGTCGATCGTCGTGCCGGTGCCCACGGCAATGTTGGCCAGCGATTCCAGTGTCTCGCTGGTCGGCGTGATGCCGACGTTGCGCAGGCGCACGTACGCGTCGACGATCTGGCCGGTGTTGGAACTGGTGGTGTTGGCGATTTCGCCAATCTGCGCATATACCGCAGCGGCCTCGCCGGCCGAGCCCGTGACGGCGATCAGCGTGGCCTTGAACTGTGCCGCTTGCGCATTGGCTTCGATGAATCCGCCGATGGCTTCCTTCAGCACTTCGTACACGCCCCAGGCTTCCATCAGCCCTTTGATCGTTTCCACCGTGCCGCGGATCTGCTCAAGCGCAGAATGCGCTTCGTTGGCCGCCGGCTTGATCTGCTTCACGGCATCGGCCACGCCGCTCAGCGATGCCTTTACGTTGCCATCGCCATCCGTGGTCAGCGTGATCTGCAGGTTGGTGGTGCTGGTCGCGCCCATCAGACAGTCCCTTCGTTCTTGCGCTCCGCTTCCCGCTTTTCGTGATCGGCCTGGAGCATGGCCGATTCGATCACCTGCATGTCGTTCATCAGATCCGCCAGCGGCGTGGTTACCAGTGGATCGTCAGGCAATTCCTTCCTCAGCTCCCTGCGGTATATTTTTAATGTTTGTATACATGCGGGATAATCCAGGCCGGTGCGGCCGCTGAATCCCGTGCGCCATTGCGTGCCGCACTTGATGTACGCGGCGATGCCCACTTGCGATTCCGGCAGCAGCAAGGGCGCCGGGCATTCCGCGCAGCGCGTCTTGCCGCAGACTTCGCGGCAATACGCGGAGTTGCAGTTGCTGTACCTGGCTTCGATATCCCATAGCCGCTCGCCCTCGACGACTGGCCCCGCGCCGGCAACCCAGCGGGACCAGGCCATCAGTTTTTTGCTTTGGCGCCTCGGCTGGCTTCCATCAGCCCGCGTTCGATCGGCCCATACAAGGATTCGCAATCCAGCACGGCTTTCAGGTTGGCATTGCTGAACGGCAAGGGCTCGCCATCGTCGCCGGTCAGATCCTTCCAGCCGAGGACGCGCCCGAGCAATTCCGATTCCCCCTGCTTCTGCATGGCCTCGGTTTCGTCCACCAGCTTTTGCAATTGCTCCTGCGACTGGATATTGGCGCCGCCGCCGCTGGCGCCGACTTTCGACACCAGCGCCTTGGTCAGCTTGGCACTGCGCGCCTTCAGTTCGCTGCGCGAGAAAATCCGGTACAGCACGAGGAAGGTGGCTTCGCCGATCGTGCCGGCATCGTCCACGGTCGGCACGGTGACCGGCCAGTAGACGTTGCCCTTGGGTGCAAAACGGAACATGCGTTACTCCTATGCGGTTGCGCGCGGGGTCTTCAGCGTGGCCGATGCCGCCTGCTCGGCGCCGCCGACACGGAAACCCGTGAAGTTGAGGTTGGCGATCAAGCCCTTCGGGCCGTCGATCGTCGGCGCTGCCAGCTTGTACGTCAGGTGCGGGAACAGGATGTCCAGCACGTCGTTGCTCGCCGTGCCGTCGCCCAGGCCCTTCGTGAAGATCGACTCCAGGCTGGTGTCGGTGTTGTTCATGGCCTTGGTCAGCAAGGTCATGTCGGTGAACAGCGCCTTGACGGAACCGCTCAGCTTCACCATGCCTTCCGGCAGGTTTCCGCGCGTGCCGCCGCCAGCGATCGTGAACAGCGAATCGTCCAGGTCGTTGTCCCAGGTCAGGTTCAATTCCTGAATCGTCGCGATCGTCGCGCCACCCTCTTTCAGCGTGCACTGCGACATCGCGAATGCCGCGTTGCCGAAGTCCTGCGGGATGGTGGATACCGCCGTCACCGGCGACCAGTCGAACTTCGAGCCCTTCACGTCGAGCGTGAGCTGGGCGAAGCCTTCCGCCTTCAGCGCCAGAGTGCCCTTGCTGATGCGACAGCCAAGCATGCGCAGGTACTGGCCCGGCGTCGCGATCTGCGATCCGTAGTTCAGCTCCATGCCAAAACCCACCGGCAAGCCACCGGCCGGATTGAAGACGAACTGATTCTTGCCCGCGCCCAGGTTGGTGATGGTCGGCGCGCCGATCAGATTGGCCAGGTACTTCACGCACGATTCCGGCGCGAGGTTCACCACGATCTGGCCGGCGATGTCCGTGTTGCCGATGATGGGCATCAGCTGGCCGCGGAATCCGCCGCTCATGGTCTGGTCGACCAACTGGTTCAGCGCCGGGCTCGGCTTGAACGACGTGTAGTACATGTTCTCGCCCGCCAGCGTGCCGGTGATCGAAGTCGATGTAACCGTCTGCGAAATGCTCACCGTGTACGTGCCAATGCCGCCGGTCGTGCCGGTCAACTGATTGACGATCATCGTGTTGGCCGCCGTCGTTCCGCCGGTGACGATCTGGCCGGGCGCCAGCGCACCACTGGTCACGGCGGTGACCGTCAGCACCGTGGTGGTGATGGAGCCCGTGACCACGCCGGTCAGCGACGGCAGCGTGGCAAAAAGGTTTTCCTGCCACATGATGGCCTTGGCCAGAATTCCGCGTGCGAGTGACATGGCTGTTTCTCCCGATCAGTTGTTGGGGTTGTCGTTGTCGGCCGGCTTGGCATCCGGCACCGCAGGCGGGTCGATCGCCTTGCCCTTCTTGTCCGCCGCGATCTGCGTGCGGATTGCCGCAAAGTTTTCGGCGTGGCGGCCGTCCAGCGGCTGCGCCGCCTCGTCGGCCTTCGCCGGTTCGGCGCCGCGCGACAACAGGTACTGCGCCACATCGGCAGGCACCACATAGGTCAGCCCGGTGTTGTACGGCCCCATCGCCATCAGGCCGCCGGCCGCCGGAAATCGGATTGCTACGTCTTTGGCCACTGGCTTGCCCTCGTCTTTGCAAATGTTCCATGTGGAACATTTTGTGCGTTGTGGATTTTTGTACTCATGTCTTCGTGATCGTGTAATTGCCCGCGATCACGCCGCGCCATATCTGCGTCGGATGATTCACGCCGCGATCGGGCTGCCATTCGCCCAGCCACGCGCCGTCGATGCCGCCGGGCTGCGGATTGCGCATCAGCAACTGCGCAAACGGCGTCGGCAACTTGCCGCGCGTGATGGCCGCGGTCGCCGGGTTCTGGTCTGTCCAGATCAGCGACACCAGCACGTCACTTTCAAAGCTGCTCATGGCCAGGCCGATGGTCTGGCTGTCCATCGTGTTGGCGGTCGGCGCTGCCTTGCCGTCGCCCTGCTCGACCACGAAGCACGGATACGAGCCGGCCGGGATCTGCGACACGGGAATATTGCCGCGCAGCACCGTGGTCACCGGCGCGCCGAGCAATGCCGCGATGGCGGCGACAAAGGTCGCGTCGCCGGTCAGCAAGGCTGCGATGCCGCTGGCGAAGTCATTGGCGTCGCTCATGTCGCCATCACTCTTTCGACGGCATCGAAAATGTAGTTGCTGGGCTGTGCCGCCTTCACGGCGTCATCGGCGAACGGGCGCGCCGGCCGCTGCACTTTGCGCGTCTTCCCGCGGCCGGCGAATTCCGTCACGATGCCGGAGTGCACCGCCCACGCGTAGTCGGCCAGGAATGCAATGATTCCCAGGTAGGCCGATGGCTGAGAAACGACGCGATCGTTTTTCAAATTGCCGGTGCGCGCAGGCACGGGGTAGCTGTATGCCGCCGCACTGCCGCTGCCGGAAAGATTCTTGACGGCCTCGGCTTCCACTGCCAGCAGGGCCGAGCGCATTGATGTCGCCACGGCAGCAGACAGGCGATCCGCCTTGCCCTGGATGCGCGCCGCAACGTCGTCGGCGTTGGTGCTGATGCCGGTCATGGCGACTGCCCCAGGTTCAGCGGTGCCGGCGATGTCTGCGGGAAATGCCCGTTCTCGATATAGCCGGTGCTGATGCCCGTGCCGCCCATGTCCGCGGTCGGGTCCATGCCGAACGCGCGCTGCGCTTCGGCGATCCAGTAGTTGGCGTCTTCGTACGCGCTCTGCGAATTGGCCAGGAATTGCTTGATCTGCTGCGCGCGCTCGTTGTCGCCCATCGAAATATTGGCGCTGGCATCGATGAACGCCGCGCGGCGGGTCCACAAGGTTTCGGCCACGTACGCGATTTCCGCGCGCACCAGGCAATCGTTGGCATAGGTGCCGGCGGTCGCCGCTGCGTAGTTGGTGTCCGTCACGCGCTGCGCTGCCCACGCACTGGCGCGATTGAGCAGCACGGCGATATAGCCCGTGTTCGGCGTGAGGAACGTGGCAGACGAACCGAACTGCTGGGCCTGAAAGCCCTCGTCGGTGATGTCCTGTACCTGCGCCTTGCCTGTCATTTCAATTTAGCCGTCTATCCATCCGTCTAAAAAAAGGCCGGGCGACGTTGCCGCCCCCGGCCTTCCCGAAACACCCTGACGAGGGTTATGCGTACTTGACGCGCACCACCTGGTTGGTGTCGCCGATGGCGGCATTCACCTGCCCGCTGGCGTACCAGTCCGTGGCGCGTGAAGCGGCGTCGCGCTGCTGCTCGACCGACAAGTCCTGCCAGACGCCGCGCTTGATCTTCTTACCCGGCAGCAGCAGGTAGTAGCCAAGGTCGTTGGCCGGCACGAATACCGACGAAACAACGGCATCCACCGTGTACGCGATCGGCTCCTTCACCGTGCCGAACGCTACGATCTGCGACCCCTGTTGCGCGGTCAGCATTTTCTGCACGCGCCCAATCTTTTCCGGCGCACAGATGATCTTGAAGTTCGCGTTCTGGCCTGTGCTGTAGCCCATCGTGCGCAGGTTGCGGATCAGCACCGCAGCCGAGGCATTGAACGTGGTCGGGTCGTCAACCGTGAAACTTTGGTTGATGCCGGTACCGATGGCCGTAAACAGGCCATAGTGGATGCTGGCCAGAATGTCGTACCACTTCGCGCGGAATTCGGCGATGACTTCGTCGATCTTCCAGTACATCTGCTTGGTGATCCAATCGTCAAGAATGCCCAGGCCCGCGCCGAAAGTCAGGTACGGCACTGACAGTTTGGATTCCGTGATGTTCGTGCGCTTCTTGATCTGCGCGCCGGGCTTGATCTGGGTGTACGTGATACCGGCATTCGTGTCGTCGATATCGAAGTGATCGTGCGGCGACGTACGCAGATCGACCAGGTCGAACAGTTGCATCCAGCCGGTATCGATATCGGGCATGTTGCTGTGGAAGAACGCAGCGAACTGTGCCGACAGATCCGTGAGGATTGGATTGTTGCTCGCGGTCGCGTACTTGGCGCCAAGGAACGATTTGAAATGCGCTTCCGTCGGGCCGGCGTCAAAATTGCCTCCCTTCACCGCCTTGAGCATCTTGTAAAGCGTGGCCGGATTGCGCTCGAACATGTCCATGATGACCATGGGCAACTTCAGCTCGAAATCGATCGCCTGCTTCAACGCCAACTTGGCCGTTTCCAGCGGCATCGCCTTGAGCCTGTCAAACTTGATATTGGTTTGCATTGTCAGCTCCAGTTAGTCGTTGGCTCAGGCCGCGAACGAGTAAAACTCGATGATTCCAGTACCGCTTGCGGACGGCGAAGGCTCCAGCGCGTAGCCGCAGAGCGTGTTGCCCGATGCGACATTCGTGAACACGCTGTTGGTGTTGTCCCAATAAATCTTGTCGCCGGCGGCGATGGTTACTGCGGCCTGCGCATAGTCAGATATATGGGTGTAGACGAGATAGGAATTGAGCGCGCCTGACGACACGGTGTTCTGAGGTATCCATACCTTGGAATTCATCAGGACGGGCGTGAATGCCACATTATTCGCAGCAGCAATGAGCTGCGTGGTGACATCCAGGCCGATGGGGGTGCGGGTCTGCAACATGGCTGCGGCTCCTTAGACGTTGAACAACAGCGGATTCGCCAGCACGCTGCCTTCCGGCGCTGCCTTCGTATCCGTGCGTTGTGCATTCGGATCGCTACCTTGAATCTGCGACCCACCCTTGGCGTTTTTCTCGGCCGCCGCGTGCAACTTTTCCAGATGCGCCAGACTCAGGGCGCCATAGGAAGCGGTCACGTCAGCAACATCTTCCGGCTTGTCACCAACAACGCCTTCTTGCCGGTCGTGCGCGACCAGTTCGGTGATCAAGCGCGACCTGTATTTCTGGCCGGCGACGACGGCCGCCGCCAGCGCTTTCGCGTCGTTGGCCAGCGCCGCATTTTCGGTGCCTAGCGCCGTCTTCAGTTCGGTGGCGAACGTGGCGGCCGGAGTCAGCGTCTTGACCTGATCCTGCGCAGCGGCGAGTTGGGTCTGTGCTTCTTTCAGGTCCATCGCGGAATCCTCTCTTTGTGTACTTGTGGAATTTGCGGACTTCACTGCGCGTGCGCCGGGCTGTGCACCCAGCCACACCAGTGAGCCTTCAAGCGCTTCGCCTGGCCCCATCAGGCGCGTGGCCTGCAGTTCCAGGCCGTTGGCATCCTTGATCGTTTCGCTGTGGTCGTAGCTGAAACCCAGCGAGACATCGCCAGCGATACCGGCATCGATCTTCGTCAGCAGCGGTGCGTTTTCGGCAGTCTTGGCGAAATAGGCATCGCCCATCAGCAAGGTGACGGCGTTGCGATCGGGCGGCAGCATCAAGCCAGGTTCGCGCAGAAACGTGCGCGCATCGGCGAGTGACATGGTCTGCAGGTTCGCTGCGAACCAGCGACCTTCGGCCGGACCACCATCGCCCTGCCAACTGGTCGGGTGTTTGATATAAGCGCCCTTGCCAGGCAACGACGCCGCAAAGTTGGTCAGCAAGCCTTCGTCGAAGGCTTCGCCGTCGCGATCGATGCAGTTATGGCCCAGGGCAAAGCTGCGCACGTACAACTGGTCAGCCGCCATGTCCGCCAGGGTGTAGTTGCGGATCAGCGCCAGTTGCGCATCAGACGGCGCGCCTGCGCTCTTGACGCGCAGGTGCACCGACTTGGCAGCTTCGTGCGTCACTTGCTGCCCTTGACGTTGACTGGCTTGGTTTCCGGCTCGCGGAAATCCGTCTTCCGGGCGCGATGGATGTCCGCAGCCTGGTCACCCGTCAGCGGCCCGGTGTAGTTGGGCTCCATGTGCTTCGGCTTGGTCAGCGTCTCGCCGGCTTTCTTCCTCGCGGCGAACTCGGCTCGCGCTTCGGCAACGCCTTCGTCGAAAGCGGCCTGCTCTTCGGGGGTGCGTGTCTTCTGCTCTGCCATGATCGCCTCGCGTTGGAAAATTCCAATCTTGCGAGGCGCTGTGTATCAGGAGGGGCGGCGCAACGTCCCCGTGAACGTTGCGCTATTCGCGGCCATGCCGTTGCGGTATGGGGTGTTCGATGTTGTGGTGTTATGCGTTGTTTGTCGGGGCGATTGCGTTGTTAGGCTTCTAAATCTCGGCGCGCGATTTCGGTAGCGTCTCAACCATTCGCACATTTACGGAGTTGAATATCTCCAGCGCCACTGCATCCACAGTCGTGACCCCTATCAGCGATAGGGTCATTCCGAGAGAAGTTCGATCCCCATTGAATGCGCGCTCGTATTCTTTGATGCGCTGTAACGCATCCGCAAGCGGTAATTCGGTGGCAAAAGCGATCAATCCCTCCATCACCTTAACGGCTGATCTCTGGGGCTCAGCCATGTGCACGCCAGGCCCGAGCCATTGGTTCATCGTGAGTAACAACATCGTCTTTTCTCCAAACTACCTAGTGGCTCAGCCTAACAGTTCGTCCGATGAGTTGCCCTCGCACCACAAACTAACGTCACGCATCGTCGTCACCAGGATCAACCGCCAATATCGTACACCGGCAATTGGGGTGCGAATCATCCACGGGCTGTGGCACGTCATCGATCGCATACGGCCCTTTGTCGGCCAGGTCGCCGCAGATCGCGCACGCATCGGCGGCGGTGACAAAGTTCACTTGGTTCACGCCCAGCGCCTTGTACTGCGCCACCTTGCCGGCGCCCTGCGCCGCTGCAATCTCGCTGCGTGCCAGTCGCGTCCAGTCGTAATCCTGCAATCCGAAATCCGCCTCCAGCTGCGCGGCGACGGCGCGCGGATTCAATCCGTCATATGCGCCGTTTTGCAGATCCGCCAGGATGCCATCGTGGAACGTGCGCACGCTGGCATCCTTCACCAGCGCCAGGTCACGCACTGCCATTTCGTTGCGCAGCGCATCGCGGAAATCGTTCAGCGTCGATTCCACGTCCAGGTCGCTGGCCGCGTTTTCCACACCGCGCAAAAATGCCGCGAATGCCTGCTGCACCAACGGGCCATCTTCGGCACCGGCCATGGCGATAAATGCGGCTTCGTTTTCGAGCAGGGGCTGCAGCATCGTCGCCGCATTGAACGTGAACGTGGCACTGCCGGCGCCACCGAACTCGGCAACGCCCAGGGTATCCAGCGCCTGATCGCGGAACTTCTGCCACAAGGCGATCAAGCCATCGACGGCGGCCGCTTCTGCAATCGGCAGCGCGGCGTCAGGTTCCGCCCACGGCTCGCCGTCGTCGGCATTGTCGCCGGCCGCCTTGCGGATGGCATGCACGTGCGGGGCGCGTCCGCGTGGTGAAAATTCTGTTTCCACGTCGCCGTTGGCGCACTGGCGCACAAGTACCTTTCTATACTTTGCCGCATTCGGGTCGCCGCCGAGTGACGCAGTAATGCCGGTCGGCGTCTGCGGGTTGTCAGCCATGTGCCCGGCCATCATGTCGGCTTGCGCGTTCAGGAACCGCGCCTGTGCCTGCTTCATGATGTCGCGCAGGTTCGGCAGCTCCTGCACGATGTCCCAATCGCCATCCTTCCACGTGATGCCCTGCCCGCGCAGCCACGTCGACACGATCATTTTCAGCGCCGGCTGCCGGCGCACGAAACGTGTCTTGGATTCCATCAGCACCATTTCGGATTGCTGATCGGCCATGCGCCCGGCCTGCGCTTCGCTCAAGCCCATCATCCAGCCCGGTAGCGGCATCTTGGCCAGTATCTGCTCTACCAGATGCTTGGCCGGCATTTCCACGTCCAGCACTTCGCCCTTGCCGCCGATCACCTGGATGACGATTTCGTCATCGGCGCCGACCGCCTGCACGAAGTCTGCACTGTTGCCCTTGCGCTTGGCGTCGAGCGTGTTGGCCAGATCCTGCGCGAGCTGGTTCCGGCGCTTATCAAGTTCCGGGGCCTTCAGTGATCGATTCTTGGTTTTGTACGTGAGCTGGAACGGCGGATCGCCGAAGCGGTCCCACGCGTTGCCGGTGGCGTTCTGGATCTTCAGAAGGTTCTGCGCGACGAACTCCATGCTGCGCATGATGCTCACGCCGTACGGGTTGTCCGCCTCGGGCCGGAACGCGCTGTAGAACAGACGCGACGAATCCAGCAGTGCGTAGTTCAACTGATTCAGGGCGCCGGGTGTCACGTTGGCGACGTTGGTGTTGTTGCGCAGGACGACTTCCACTTGGTCGGTGCCATCACCACGCTTCACCAGCTTCCATGCGGGCGGCCGGTACCACCACTCGATATTGCTCAATTCGTTGCGTCGTGCGAACACGCCCTTGCTGTCGGCGATGCGCACACCAACCAGCTTGCGTCCCTTCGCATCCATCACGCATTCGCCAATGCCCAGGCCCTGCTCGTATATCTCGCCGCCGTGCAGTTCATACGCAGCCTGGATGCCCGTTTCGCAATCGTTCACCGGCAGCGCTTCCATCGCCTTGGTGATTTCGTCGCACAAGCCTTGATCCTTGCCCTCGAAACGCACCAGGCCATCGAGCGTGATCATCTTGCCGATACCGCCATCGATCAGCGGCATGGCCTCGCGCAGCGCCTCGAAAAAGTACGGATTGACCACGCGCGGCACGAACGTGCGCAGCAGCGCATCCCACGGCCCCAGCTGCATGCCGGCGCGCACGATCACACTGCTGGACATGTCGTTGGACTTGCGGCCGACAACGTCAGCGGCACGGCGGAACAAGTTCATCGGGTTCAGGTTCATGCGGCATTCCTCCGGTAACTGACTCCGCTCGAAAACACATCCACTTGCGATGCCGCTTCGTCGTAAATCTTGCGCAGCATCTGCACGCGCCGTGCGTCGATATCGTGGTCGTCTTTTTTCGAGTAGATGGGCCACTTCGCGCCCTCGCGGGCGGTGTGGTTGGTCATGTGGTTCAGCACTTCGGTGTCATACGCCAGCGCATAGCCGATGTTCTGCATGCGCTGGGTGATCAATTGCGTGGCCCAGTGCTTGGCCGGCGCGCGCACGATGTCTTCGCCGTCTTCGTCGCGCGCGTCGCGCAGGGCTTCGCCGGATTCGTCGATGCAATCCACGGCGTTGGAAAACTGAAAGCCCGTCAGGTTTTCTTCAAAAAGCGCACTTGTATACGTTTCCAGCGTCTGCAGGTCTTTCACGATTACCGTGCCGGCGCTGCCCAGGTCGACGCCCCAGTGCGGCAGGCAGTTGTACAAGTGCTGGATGCAGTAGATCAGCTCGCGCTGCGCCTGGTACGCCAGGCCGCGCGCATTCACGCGCAGCACGTCGACCAGCTTGGTGCCGCATTCTTCGCTCAGGATGATTTCCGTTGGGTCGTTCGACTCGCCCAGGTCGGCGCCGGCCCAGAACACGCCGCGGCTCGATCCGGTGACGTGCTCGCTCAGCAAGGCATGCATTGCGGTGCGCCGCTCGGCGTCGTCGCGCGCCAGGAACGGCGCCAGCGGCATCACGGTATCGGCCAGTGTGGTTTCCACGGGATGCTTGCGGCCTTCCACAATTTCCAGTTTTATACTTTTCACTTCGATGGCCAGTTCGCCGCGCTGGCGGTCGGCATTCAGCTTGATGACGCGGTAGTCCGGCACGTCCTGCACGTTCGGCAGCAGGACATCCCAGCCCCACACGGGATTTTCAGCATCGCCCCAATCGCCAAGCACGTTGCGCACGTAACCGGCCGTGTGGCGTCCGCCGTAGCGCTTGACCATTTCCGCTTCGCGTTCCGGCGTCCAGAACGGCGCCGGCATCAGCGCCTTGTTCCAGCGGAACAGGCGCGTGCCGGATTTGCCGGGCGCCAGATCCATGACCGCCGACTGGCTCTGCTTGAAAAACTCCGTGGCGCGATCGCCATCCGGCACGGAATACACGCGCGAACGGCAGCCCGGTTTCAGCGAGCGCCAGAATTCCGTCCACTGCACGGCGCGCTTGAGCTTCGCCGCTTCGTCCATCAGGCCCAATGCGTTCACATGTACGCCGCGGAACGCCTCGCCATCGTGCCCGGCGGGCCGGTAGTACACGCGCCCGGTGCCCGGCGCTTCGCCGTCCAGCGGTATCGTGGTGAACCGGTGCATGGTGTGCGGCGTGCGTTTCGGCTTCAGCCAGAATTGCGACAGCAGCGAACCGCGCGCGTCGCCACTTTCCTGCGCGCCCACCTGTTCTTCCACGGCCAGGATGATTTCGTCCAGGTGTGTCTGCTGCGGCGCGCCGATCAGCATCCACGGCCGCTTCACCGTGCCGCCCATCGACGTGATTTCGCCCCAGAGCACCAGCACGACGATTTCACGCGTCTTGCCGACTTCGGCGGCGTCCTGGTGCACGACATCCTGCATCCAGGCACGCACACTTTCGCGCTGGTAGTCGAAAAATGACCAGGGCTTGCCGGTGTCGGGCTCGATCAGGAACGTTTCGGCCCAGCGCACGGGGTCTTCAAACACGAACATGATCAGCGCTTCAGGCAATCCGACGCCGTAATCGCCGCGATCGAGCGCCTGCCACGCCCAGCCGCGCGCCGCCAGCCACGCTTCAAACTCATCCGGCGCGAACACGCCGCGCTCATCCATCTGGCGCAGCACGGGGTTGTCCGTGGTGGGCAGGCGTTTACGCATCGTCGTGCTCGATCACCGGCCGCTGCGTGCCGATGCGCTTGTTCGCGCGCCCGAATATCGCACCGATCGCCGACGCCAAGCCGCTGGCCGCGTCGTCTTCGTCCTTCAGTTTCTCGCGCGCCCGTGGCGTAGCCATCAGCTCGGCGAAGTTCAGACCCAAGGTGTCGGAGAATTTCGCCAGCACCAGCAGGGCCGGGTTTACTTTCACGTCCTGCACAATCGGCTGGCCGTTCGGGTCAAGCACGGCACCGCCGAACTTGTCGGTGACGTAGGTTTTCACCATCACACCAAGATCCGCAATCGCCTGGCGCACCTGGTCCAGCACCTGCAGGTTGCTCGCCAGCTCCTTCGCCAACAGCCCGTGCATGCCATCCATTTCGCCGTTCTGCATGGCTTCCATCAGCGAGCCCAGCGCCTGCACGTAAACCGTTTTGTCCAGGCAACTGCCGCCGGCATGCGTCAAGCCATCGAGCACCAGCGAGCAGGGCGCTTCCGTGCGCTCCGGGTTTTGCGGGTGATACGGGCAGGTAGTGACGCATGGCTTGCCGAACATCTTGGCCATCGACGCCGCGCCAAGTCCGAACTGTGCACGATTGATCGCGCTGTAGCGCCCGTGTATCCAGCCATTGCGCGACGATGCCGCCTTGCCGTCTTCCGTGATCGGGCCGGTGGATAGCTCGCGGCTGGCCTCGGTAGCCTTCGGCTGGTTCGCGCGGCGCTGCTCGATGGCCTTATCGGACATTGTATACTTTTTGCGTGGCATGGCTTCGGTCATTACGCCCGTTTACCACAATCATCGGCGCATCGTCCCCGTGAACGCTGCGCGCAGGTCGTTGTCCACCGTGCGTTCGGAAATGCCCATTTCCCGCGCGATTTCCGCGCCGCTCAAGCCATCGCGCCGCAATGCCAGCACCCGCTCCACGCGCAGCGGCCGGTACAATTCGGCAAAAAACGCGCGCCGGCTGGTGATGTTCATCGCGTGCATGCCGGAAAATTCATCGAGCACGATCACCAGGTTGTCGGCACCGATGCGCTTGCCCACGATCACCCACTGATCGCCGGTGTCTTTGATCTGCGGAACTTCGGCGCCAGCCAACAGACACCGCTCGAATTCGGTGCACGGGTCACCGGGTTTTGAAAAAGTAATCATGTCGCCTTTTCTCCAATTTTCTGCGCCCACAACGGCATCCCCTCCGGTCGTGTCCCCAATACTTCGTGTTGCCTGAAAGCCTTCAAACGCACGCCGCGCATCCGTGTGCTGACGGCGATGTAGTGCCGGGTGGTTTCTATGTTTTCGTGGCCCATCAAAATCCGGATGCGCTCGATGTCGTTGCCGTCGTCGTACAACTGCGTGGCGAACGTCACGCGGAAGCGATGCACACCCCATTCGCCCAGGCCGGCGCGCTTGGCGCACGTGCGCACCACGGATTCCACCGCGCGCACACCCATGGCATAACCAAACCAGTTCTGGCGCGTGGTGAAGAACACCGCATCCGTGCGGATGCCTTGCAATCGATCGCGCTCGGCAATCCACGCCTGCAGCATGCGCACCGCCGGCCCCTCGATCGGCACTTCGCGCTCTTTCGCGCCCTTGCCGAACACGCGCACGATGCACACGTTCGCTTCCATTTCGAGCTGATCGAGCCGCAGCGTGGCGATTTCCTCACGCCGCATGCCGGTCGCGTACAGCATCGCCAGCATGGTTTCGTTGCGCATCGCGACCAACGGCAGCGTCGACTGTCGCGCCGCCACGAACAAAGCGCGCAATTGCGGCTTTGTATACTTTCGCGGCGTGCGCTTCACCAGTCGCGGCGCGCGCAAGCCCATCGTGCAGTCCGCGCCAAAGCCGCGCGACTTTCGCCAGTCGTAGAAACTCCGCAACGCATACACCGCCGTCGCACGAACGCCGACCACGTTGCGACGCGCCAGCCACAAGTGCTGCTGCCACGCATCCAACTGCGACAGCGACACCGCCGTGTAGTCCAGGCCGTTCGCATCGACCCACTCCGCAAACCCCAGCAACGTCCGCGCGTAGTGCGCACACGTCCCCAGCGCGAGCCCGCGACTCACGCGCAGCCACAGCACCCACAGCCAAACCTCGGATTGCCACCCCGCGGCCCGCCACACCCGCGCGTCGACCACGCGCATCGTTGCCGCAAGCCGATCGGCGCCGGCCAGCAACGCCTCGCGCTGCGCCGATTCCACGGCAGTGAGCACGGCCGCGGTCATGTCGGACCCCTCCCCCGCACCCCCTCCATTTTTGAGAGCCGGCACCAGGTAAGGGCTGGGTAAGTTTTTCCCCCAGCGTTTGATAGGGGGTGTACGGCACCGCCCCGCACCGTCCTATGCTTCCTCAAGCCCATCAAGCACTTACGAATTCGGCCTACGCCAGATTCGGCGTTCATGCCAAAACGGCATAGGCACCCGCCCAATCGAAAGCGCCCAGCGGGTTGAATGGCGTCAGGACGCGGAAAGACCCATGCCGTGAGGCTCGCGAGGCACGAAGAACGAATGCCGATATGGCGAGCAGCATGGAGGCGACAGACGCGAGAGACAGGCATCACCATCGCATCGCCTCCTTCAGCGACGTGAGGATTCCGCCGACGATCGTCGGATCTGCGCGCACCCGCTTGGGCTCGATCGCCTTGGGTGTTGGCGCTGCCCTTGGTGCCGCAGATTTACTTGGCGCTGCCGTTCTGTTGGTCGCGGTTTTGCGACTTCGCGCAGTGGCGATGGCCCAGGCGATCGGGTTGGTCTTCCGCTTCTTCGATGCCAGCGCTTCAAGTACCGTATCGCGCAACGCTTCTGGCGTGACGCCTTCCCTGATCGCCAGCACCAGGTCTTCGCGGCTCGGGTTGACATGCTCCCCGCTCGCTTCTTCCATCAGATGGCACGCACGCGCTATGGCGTCGGCCTCTGTAGCGACATGTGTGCTTGCCTCTACGCTCAAAAGAGTAGAAGCCAAAGCTGTCCCCTGTCCCCTGTCCCCTGTCCCCTGTCCCTTATGTTCCCTTAAGGAGTGGGACTCCCTTGGGACATTGGCGCTTTGTCCCTCACATGTCCCTTGGGACGCCGGCACCCATTTATCCTCACCAGTTTTGGCAAGGTGTTCTTTCCATTCATCAAATGTTGGATAGCTTGGTGTCGTCTCAGCACGTTGCGCCGCTTTCTTGATGCGCTCGCATTCGCGCTTGTGACGCAATTTCAACTTTCCGTCCCACGCTTCGATAGCTTTTTCTGCGATGACCGAGTGATAGATGCGATTGTCATCGCACAATTTGAAGCCGCGAAGTGCGCCTTCGCGTACTTTTTCCCATCCAGACTTGTCATAGCCGAGCCGGCTGCGCTTGCCATAACCGGCATAGGTCGCCAGGTCGCACTCGTCATTCGGCAGGCTGCCGGCCGGCACCTGGTGCCAGGCAACACACCAGAGCATCACAGCGGCCCGGAATTCGTCGCCGTTGGCTTTCAGCGCCATGGAGCTGTCGCGGAGCCTGACGACATCCAGCGGCATGAACTGGAAATCGCGCAGATCGATATGTGCAGGGACCAATGGTGCGGGCATGTTCATAGTCCACACACCCCATCGCATTCGTCGTCCCAGAGGTTGGCTTGCCCGAGCTCAGCGGCTGTAGATAGGTCCATTTCCTCCAGTGGCACCATGGCGTCGCTGACGTAGCACTCACCTACAAGCCCCTGATAAGCGAGGGAACGAATAGCACGATCAATTTGAATAGCCCGCTGAAAATCTGCGGGCGCTCGGTCGCGCATGTTTCGCCACTCGGCTACGCGTCGGAAGGGGCAAAAAACGCACGCGGACTTCGTTGGTATTGGGAAAGAGTTACGCTTCAACCACTGCAGGCAGTCCCACCTGGTAAAGCGCATTTCAACTAGCGGATAAGTGTTTTCTGACCACTTGTCCGGCGATACCTTCATGCGCCCCGCTTCGTCGCGCGAAATTCCTATGACCATTTGCGCGCGCTTCCCGGCGGGAACGCGGGCACCCTTGGATACACCCAATAGTTCACGCACCTTTTTCCTGATGACATCGATCTTGTAGTCACCAGTGCATTGGCGCTTGAGAATTCCGCGCGAGCCGTCAGGGTTTTTTACAAAAAAAGGCGGCCGCCCGTTGTTGTTTTTCGCCTCACCGCTGGCAATCCGCAGGATTTCTTCACCCAGGTCACCATGGGTAACCCGATGCACTGGGAACGGCAACCGCGGCTCAAGCCAATCCAGATAGCGATATGTCGCTTCAGGTTCGGCCATGGTGTCGGCGAAAATTGCCGCGTCGGCCGGTTCAATTTCACCGCACGCCATCATCAGCGCAACGGTAGACGACTGAACGCCAGCCCCAAGGCTTAGTACGCGCAGTGCCGTCATGCGCCACCCCGCCTGCGCGACTGACCCCGCACTGACCCCGCAGTTTTCGTAACCCCTTGATACTTGGTGCTCGCAAAGGGTAGTATGCGCGCCCGCTTGCTGTTGTTTATCTTAGATTTCAGCGACAATGGCATTGTAGAGGTCGACGGTTCGATCCCGTCTGGCTCCACCAGTTTTACCATCACATTGTCCAGGCATTGGGTTACTCGCGTCCCCATCGTCTAGAGGCCTAGGACATCGCCCTTTCACGGCGGTAACGGGGGTTCGAATCCCCCTGGGGACGCCATATATACTTCCTAGCAGTTCCGAGGAAGGCCGAAAAACCCCGGACATACCGGGGTTTTTTCATTCACAGGGCGCCGTCGTGATGTTTTGGCGAATGGCGAGCGCGTCTGGGTGCTGCGTGATCGAGAGCACACCTTCAAGCCCGGCAGTTTCGAGTGCGACAGCCCTGGCCTCGCTGAAGGCTGCCTGCGCCAGGCGTGTCAGCGTATCTCCCGGCGGCATTTCGACGAAAGTGCGTACCCCGCGTTCGAACAGCGCAGTGGTTGCTTCGTGCCATAGCACGTGACGGGCAACGCCCTCGGCAAGATCGTCCGCGATTGCACGCGCGTCACTCAATACCCGTGCCGAGTGGTTGGCCACATACGGCATGCGCGGATTGTCCAATTTTATACTTCGCAGGGCGTCGCGCAACTGTGCGGCGACGCCGCACATCAGCGGCGAGTGCGACGGTACCGCCACGGCAAGCCTTGTAGCCGTGCGCGCTCCATGCGCGCGCGCCTGTCCGATCAGCCAGGCCAGGTCTGCGTCGGCGCCGGAGACGGCAAGCTGATCCGGTGCGTTGCGATTGCTTATATACAAAGTTGCACCGCGTGCGGCGGCGACGTCGATCCACGTTTGCACGGAGGATTCGGGCTCGCCGGCGATCACCGCCATACCATAGCCGTGCGGAAACGCCTGGGCCATTGCGCATCCGCGCAGTTCGACCAGCCGCAATGCATCGGCGAAGCTGAATACCTGCGCATGGGCAGCGGCGGCGAATGCGCCGACTGAGTGTCCGGCGACATAGTCCGCAATGATGCCCTGATGTTCAAGCTGGCGCGCGCCGGCGATGCCGGCGATCAACAAGGCGGTTTGAGTGGCTTGCGTGCCGGCCAATGCCGCTGCGGTATCCAATGTGGCCAGATCGCGACCGAGCACATCCTGCGCTTCATCGAACGTCGCCGCGGCAATCGGATCGTTGCGCACTCTTGCCAGCATGCCCGCACGTTGCGCACCCTGGCCGGGAAACAAGAACGCGATTGATGTACGTGTGTTCACCAATGGAACGCGCCAAGTCGCGGACCGTCCCGGGTTTTGATCAACACGCGTTGCGGCGACAGCAACCATTCGCGCAGCGCAACGGCGCCATGCGCGCTTTCCAGCACAATATCGACACGCACCGAAAGCCCTCCGATCGTTTGTGCAAGGCGCGCAAGATCCTCGCGCGAATGCCGCGATGTCGGGCGCATGATGACGTCAAGATCGCTGTCTTCATGCACGACCGGCATGCCGCTGGCCAATTCGAAACCGACGCTGCCGCCGGGTCCCCAGACCACATCGAGTTCCATCGCGGCAGCGGCAACCGGGTCAAGTGCGGCAAAAGCCGGCAGCGATCGCCGCAAACACTTACGCCACGCGGCCGACCGTGCCAATGCCTCAGGCGCAATGATTTCGGCGACATCGCTGGCGTGGACTGTCGCCGCATGACGATGGGCACGCGTCCTGCCACGCACGCCGACCGGGATCTGACCCAGGCATTGCTCACCGCGACGCACGACAACGAACGGCGCGCTTGAAATGGTTTCCGCAACCCACGCCGGAGTTTCCACGCCAGACAACTTCGCGCCCGGTCTCAGGCGCAGCAGATCATGTGGACGCATCCCACTGCGCCTTGAGCAGTTGCCGCACACGAATCGAGGGAGCGCGGCTTTTCTTCGCGGCCGCCGTTTCCAGCCGTTGCTGCAGGCTTTCGCAGGGGTGTTCGCGCAGTTTGCGAACAGTTTCAAGCAAGGCAGCGCGTACCGCGACGACATCCTCTGCGGATGGCGCGTCGGCGTCGGCGACTTCAAGCAATCGGTGGATTGCGCCAAGGCCAGCGAAAGAATGCACGTCGCGCGCGGTCGACGGAACGACTTTCGCGAGTGCCGCCACCTCAGCTTCGCTGCGCCGCGTGACACGCGCCACCGAAACCTGTGACATTACGTGAACCTCGACGCCGGCATCGTCGAGCGCGAGTATGCAAGCGGCCTGCAGACCGTGCGCGAGAAACGCGCCGGAAATCGCTTTGCCCACCAGCAAGGCAACGACCGGGTGACCGCTGCGGCGAGCGCTCGCGTAGGCATCGACCGCAGCAGCGAGCGACTGATGCAGGCCTAATGCTTCCTCGTGGTAGCCGAAAGCCTGGCCCGGCACGTCGACAATGAGCACCAGCGCGCGCTTTTTCCCGTTTTCATCCTCGGCTATTGCTTCGTGCACGCATGCGGCGATGCCCCACCCTTCTTCGATGCCGATCTGGCCGCTGCGCGCACGCGGAAACCGGTTGGCCGGATTCGGTACCACCGCAATGACGCGTACGTGCTGGCCGTCCCAGAGCACATCGGCGACCTGCACAGATTCCCGCTGTGCAGCCGCATTTGCGCTCAACGCCGCAAACCATTTCAAGCCGCGGCTCACGCTGAAACCCCTGTCGTCGATAAAGTATATTTTGCGATGCGCTCGCGCGCCGCATCGACGGCGCGGCTGCGCCAGGACTTCGGCGGCCAACGAAAGCTCTCATGCACCGCCGCGGAAACCGAAACTACGTCGTCGTCGACGAGGCGGTCTATCTCGCCATTGTCGCGGCGCCGCCGGCAGCCGATCGTCGCCCAGACGCGCGGACGGTCGTGCGCGTCGAGTTCGGCGATGCCCGACTCCTGCTCGATGACTTCCGGGCCATTGAGGCCGAGTCGACCGATCTCCGCCCCGACCAACACGCTGCACAAACCGGCGGCGATGCCCATGCCGCCGAAACAACCGATGCGTCCGGCGATTATGCCGACGACCGGCACGAATTCACACAGCGCGACGATTGCCGCATGCATCTCGCTGATCGCGAGGATGCCGAGATTGGCTTCCTGCAGTCGGATACCGCCGGTGTCGAGCACCAGCAAGGGGCGCACGATGCGGCCACGCCGCGCGTCGCGCAGCGCCAGCTCCAGTGCGCCGGCGATCTTCGCACCGTTCACTTCGCCGATCGAACCACCTTGATAATTGCCTTCGATGGCGATCGCGACAGCTTCGACTCCGTCGATCCGCCCGCGCGCGACCACAACGCCGTCATCGCTCTGCGGCACGATACCTTGCGGAGGCAGATGCGGCGATTCCACGCGCTGGAACGGATCAAGCAGCTCGCGAAACGTACCCCTGTCGAGCAGGGCGCGCGCACGCTCGCGCGCATCGAGTTCGGAAAAACTCGTCGTCACGCAAACGCCTCCTCGATGGCCTGCTCCAGGCGCAGCAGCACGATCGGCGGCGTCGCTCCGAAATCGTTGATCGTAATGCGTACAGCAACATCGTGGCGCGAGAAGAAGCGATCAATCACGGTCTGCCAACGGGTGCCGAAGCCGTCAGCGCTGGTGCGCACGACGATGTGCGAACGCGGTTCCGTGGCCGGTTCGAGCAGTACTTCGAGATTCCCGGACGCGACCACGCCGACGTGCGCACGTCGCGGCGGCAGATGTGCGCCGCGTGGCCGTTCGAACTCAAGCGTTTCCATGGATTGCGCCCTTGATTGCCATCAAACGATCGAGAAACAACGTCGCGGCGAGCAGGTCCGCGCATCCGCCCGCCGAAGCATTCATCCCGAGCAAACGACGATCGAGCCTGTCCAGTTCGACCCCGCCCAGAGGCGTATCGACGCCGGCGGCAAGCACGCAGGAAGCGCCCCGCCGTGCAACGGCCAGTGCCGAGCGGCCGCCGCGGAACAGCAGACAGGTATCTTCGACGCTTGCCATCAGCGTGATCAGCGTATGCAGGCGCGCAAGCGATTCGTCGCCGAATCGTTCGCGTGCGGCACGCAGTGCCGGCAGTGCGATGTGGCGCAAGTGCGGAAAACCATCCTCGGCTTCGCCGCGAGCACCACGCGCGCCATGGCGCAGGAACACCGTGCGACCGTGACTGGGTTGCAATGTGTCCGCAGCAGGCAATTGGGCGATGAATCCCGCGAGTATACAAATCTCCGCCGGGTCGAATTGCGCAAATTCCGCGGAATCCGTGATGGCAGTCGCAGCGGCAAGCAACCCGAGGGCCCAGACCGCACCGCGATGCGTATTTATGGCGTTGGTCGCAGCAAGCATGTGCGCTTCACCGGCGCGACCTATGGCGACGAGCTGCTCGCGCATGGCGACGCCGAATGGCATTCCTGCCGCACAATCGGCGACGCGAACGAACGTGGAATGCAGCGCCGTGGCCGAGCGCAACAGCATCGGCAAATCCATATCCGGATGTGCACCATTGCCGCGCTGATCGACGAGTGCAGGCTTAGGCGTCAGCAAGGCTTCCTCGCGCAAGGCCCATACGGCTGCGTCGGCGATTTCGTGCGCAGTCAGGCGTTGTGTGACGTGAGGCTGCATTGGAACTCCCACGAAATTTCCGTCCATCACCAGCTCCTGAATCTCATCGGCGGGTCGTACAGGCCACCGGACCATTCCACGATTTCGCGCATATTGTGCGCGGCCAGCAGCGAACGGCGCGCATCGACGCGGCGTACGCCAAGATCTTCAGGCAGGGCCACGATGCCGCGTTTGCGCAAATCTGTACTTTTTTCAGTCGAGCTTTCCATACCCAACGGCGTGACGCCGGCGACTGCGGCCAGCGCGGCGCGGCGTTCATCCGCATTGCTGGCCAGATAAAGATACGCCACACCTTCTTCGGTGACGACGTGAGTGACATCGTCGCCATAGATCATCACTGGCGGCAGCGGCAGTCCCGCAGCCTGGCCAACCTCGACCGCATCGAGGGTTTCCACAAAGGTCGGCCGCATGCCGTCGCGAAAACTCTGCACCAGCTGCACGACCAGCTTGCGACCGCGCGCATGCACGCCGGTTTCGCTGCGCATTTCAAGCCATGGACCGCTGGCGTGACGCCGGCCGTGCGGGTTGCTGCCCATATTCGGCGCACCGCCGAAACCGGCGATGCGACCTTTCGTGGCCGTCGATGAATTGCCCTGTGCATCCATCTGCAAGGTCGAGCCGATGAACAGGTCGGTTGCATACAGGCCGGCCATTTGCGCATACGTGCGGTTGGAACGCAGCGAACCGTCCGCACCAGTGAAAAAAACGTCGGGTCGCGCCGCCACGTAGCGTTCCATGCCCACTTCGCCGCCGAAACAATGCACGCTGCTGACCCAGCCCGATTCGATCGCCGGGATCAGCGTGGGATGAGGATTGAGCGCCCAGTGTGTGCATATCCTGCCGCGCAAGCCCAGGCGTTCCGCGTACGTCGGCAGCAGCAGCTCGATCGCAGCCGTGTCGAAGCCGATGCCGTGGTTCAGCCGCGTCACGTTGTGCTTTTCGTAGACCCCGCGAATCGCGAGCATGGCCATGAGGATCTGCACATCGGTGATCAGTGCCGGATCGCGCGTGAACAAGGGCTCGATGGCGTATGGCCTGTCGGCGACGACGACGAAATCCACCCAAGAACCCGGGATGTCCACGCGCGGCAGCTTGCCCACGAGCTGGTTGACCTGGGCGATCACGACGCCGTCGCGGAATGCGGCAGCTTCCACAATCACCGGCGTCTCTTCGGTGTTGGCTCCGGTATACAAATTGCCGTCGGCATCGGCCGCGTCGGCGGCAACCAGGGCGATATCCGGCGTCAGGTCGACGAAATAGCGCGCGAACAGTTCCAGGTAGGTGTGGATTGCGCCAATGCTGACACGGCGATCCTCGACCATCTGCGCAAGACGCAGGCTTTGTGGTCCGGAAAATGAAAAATCGACCCGGCCGGCGATGCCGCGCTCGAACAAATCCATGTGCTCGGGACGACCGAGCACAGACAGCAGCAGATGGATGTCGTGCACGTGCTTTGGATCGACCTCGGCAAGCTTGCGCGAGAGGAAATCGGCCTGTTTCTGGTTGTTGCCTTCGATGCAGACACGGTCACCCGGTTCGATCAACGCATGCAGCACGTCGACAATCCTGGCAGCATCAAGCACACGGCCATCGGCAAATTTTGCAACGCGTTGCATGCGCTCCTGTTTGCGCTGGCGGCGCGTGTCCCAAGAAGGCGCGAGCGGAATGGCTCTGGACACGGCTTCAGATGCCTCTTGCCTGCCTGAGTGGCAGCGGTGCCTTGCGCAATTCATCCAGATACAACGCGAGCAATCCACCGGTTTCAAGCAGATGGCTGGACATGATCGACGTCGCGCGGCGCGCATTGCGCTGCACGCAGGCGTCGAGCAGCTCCTGATGTTCCCGGTCGGATTCGAGCTTGAGTCCGGGATTGAGGTATTTCAGGCGCAGATAGCGCTCACTGCGCCGATGCAACTGTTCGATAGCTGTCCGCAGATGCGGACGCGACGCCGGCGCAACCAACGCCGCATGAAATTGCTCGTTGCGTTGCACGTACATCTCGGGATTGCGCTCGCGCGACGCCGCAAGCAGCTTGCCCCGCGCGAATTTCAGCGTCGCGTCCGTGTGCGCCGGAATTGCGTGACGCAATGCCAGGCACTCCAGGGCGGCACGCATCTCGTAGATTTCACGCACCTCACCGGCGTCCAGTGCGCTGACGGTCGCGCCCTTGTTCGGCTCGGACTGCACCCAGCCTTCGCTTTCAAGTTGGCGCAAGGCTTCGCGAATCGGGATGTGGCTGACAGCGAAATGCCGTGCGAGCGAATCCTGGCGCAAGGCCTGGCCCGGCGTGAGCCGGCCGTGAACGATCGCGGTACGCAACTGCATGGATATGGCCTGGGTCGTGCTGATGCGTCCGGGCGCGGGCGTCGTGAACATCCCCGTTGCCGAAGCGGCTGTCCGCTTCCGTTTGATCTTGATCATTTATATATGATATACAATTTTGAAAATAATAGGCTCCCGCCACGCGCAGGATGCGGGAGTTACAGACTCGAACGAAGGGAGGGATCGCCGATGGCAACGTCCGGCGCGGCAACTGCCTTGCGTACACCGCTGAATAGAGCGCAGATCGTCGGATTCTGGGCCGCATGGTCCGGATGGACGCTCGACGGCATGGATTCGTTTATCTACGCCCTGGTCTTGAGCCCCGCGTTGACCGAACTGTTGCCCAAGTCGGGCATCGAAGCCACGCCGGGAAATGTCGGCTTCGCCGGTTCCATCCTGTTCGCCCTGTTCCTGGTCGGCTGGGGCATCTCGTTCATCTGGGGACCCCTCGCCGACCGTTTCGGCCGCACGCGTGTCCTCGCCGGCACAATCCTCATGTACGCAATCTTCACCGGCGCCGCCGCTTTCGCCCCGAATGTCTGGCTGCTGGGCGCCTTTCGTTTTCTCGCTGGCATCGGCATCGGCGGCGAATGGGCGCTCGCCGGCACCTATGTCGCCGAGTCCTGGCCCGAAGATCGGCGCAAGATGGGCGCGGGTTATCTGCAGACAGGTTACTACGCGGGGTTTTTTCTGGCGGCTGCGCTCAACTATACGGTCGGCGCGCATTTCGGCTGGCGCGCCATGTTCCTGTGCGGGCTATTTCCGGTCGTCGTGGCAATCGCGGTGCTGCTGCGCGTCAAGGAACCGGAACGCTGGAAAAATCACGAAGCGCAGGCGACGGCCCACCGCCCGCTGCGCGAGATTTTCAATCCGACCTACCGCAAGCGAACCCTGGTCAATGCGGCCTTGCTCACGGTGGCAATCATCGGCCTGTGGGCTGGCGCCGTGTACGAGCCGAGCGCGATCATCGCGTTGGCGAAGAAGGCCGGCATGGCTCAGGTCGACGCCGTACGCACCGCATCGATCGGCACCGCCATACTTTCGATCGGCACGATCATTGGTTGCCTGTGCGTTCCGATCATTGCAGAGCGCTTCGGGCGCAAACGTACGCTCGCTTTTTATTTCCTCGGCATGTTCGCCGCAATCGCAACCAGTTTCGGCTGGGCGTTCTATCTGGATAACGCGTTGGTACCGTTCATCGCAACATTGTTCGTGCTTGGTTTCTTCGGCGGCAATTTTGCGGTGTTCAGCCTGTGGCTGCCGGAACAGTACGGCACCAACGTGCGCGCCACGGCATTCGCGTTCGCCACGTCCATAGGTCGGATCATCGGCGCCGGCGTGAGTTTCGTGCTTGCCGGCGCGGTGCTGAGCATGGGCACGATCGGCACGCCGGTCGCACTGACGTCGCTGGCCTTCCTGATCGGCATCCTGATCATCCCGCTAGCCGTCGAGACAAAGGGACAACGCCTGCCCGAATAGTGGCTGTGCACTCCACGCTTTCGCGATGGCAGCAGGTATTCGCGCGCTGGTGACGCCACATTTCAGAAATGCCTGCCGGGTTCGGCGCCGTGAGCCAGCCATCCGGCTCGCCCCAGGTTTTTTGGGTGGAGCGCCTGGTACCGAGCCCACTGCGCATTTCGCACGTCAAGCGGCCGCATTCTTGGCAAGTTGCATTGCAGCGGGGTCGACATCCCCAGCCAAAGCGGCGTGTCCCGTCTCGATCGACGCTGGCACGCTCATTGCGATGCATCATTGCAGCATGGATCGAGGCACGGGCGGGCAAGGCTCCAAACGAACAACCAACTCGCATCGGCGCGAAATTCAAGCTGCGGCGCTTCAGGCCGCGGATGAGTTCGAGTGCAGCCGTGCAGGCGAATGCTCCTCCGCAATGAAAACCGCGCGGCCCTTGCAAATCAGGGCATGGATGACTTCCCGGCGCAATACGGGAAGTCGCGACAGTCGAGTCATAAGGAATGAACATGAATACTTCAGCCAGGCAAATTTTCGCACCCCTGCTTTCCGCAACACGCGCCATGGCCGACGCGGCAGGCACCGCTCAAGCCGATTTGATCGAGGGCGCAGGTAACGCACGCGATCACCTGAACTCGGGTATCGAACATTCGCTGCATGATATCGGCGAGAGCAATGCGAGAATCCAGGCGGCAACAAAGCGTATTGTCGGATTGGCCAAGGCCTCGCGCGTACAGGCGACCGAAAGCGGGCGGACCCTGCTCAACGATGCCCTGGATCATTTCTCGCAAGCGCGCAACCGGCTCAAGTCGGACCTGGTTGCCGGGTCGAACGATGCTGCGCAACGCTACCGCAAGGCCAGTGCGCAACTGGAAACATCGGCGACGCAGGCAAAAGCCTGGGCCAGGAAAAATCCGCATCTTGTGGTCGCGACACTTGCTGTGGCAGGGTATCTGCTCATTCGACGCTATCGTCGGCGCAGACAGTTGACTCATTCGGATGCGAACTCAAACACGATGCCGCTGCGTCGCGACTCTCGTGTCGCCACGACCGACACCGAGACCGCGAACTAGTGCCCGCGCGTCACGCCTCGAGACTACATTAGCAGACCCGACACACGGATTATTCAGGAGAACAGTCATGGCAAGACAATCCACGCGAGCCAAGGGCGGCAAATCCGGTGACAGCTTGAGCGAGGAAATTCAGGCGACCCG
This sequence comes from Rudaea sp., assembly GCA_031291055.1. Taxonomy (GTDB): domain Bacteria; phylum Pseudomonadota; class Gammaproteobacteria; order Xanthomonadales; family Rhodanobacteraceae; genus Rudaea. The sequence goes on from JARLJU010000362.1 coordinate 295,087, forward strand.
CTTGGCGTGGAATGACGGAATGGAAGCGGTGAGCGCAAGCTTGAAGACATTGACCGAGAATCTTCGGCAGCTTGCTGTCGGCATGTTCAATTCGCCCCTCGGAAAACGCGCCCAGCGCCATCCTGCAACGAGCTTGACCGTCGCCTCGATTGCGACGCTCACGCTTTTGCGACTGTTGCGCCGCTGAGATTTGCCGGCTCGCCTGCACCTGCACCTGCACGATGATTTTGCTGGGGCGTGCACCGGCATCTGGAGATCAACTGACGGAGAATTGCAATGGCAGATCAAACCCTGGCCCGTATCGAAGCGAGACTGAGCGTACAAGCCGACGCGCTTTCGGAACTGATCGAGATAGCACTGCTGGCAGTAAAGGAATCCGGTGCCAGCAGCGTGAGTGCGATACACCTGAATACCAGGCTGCTCAAGCTCGCCGACTCCCTGAGTCGTTGCGCGAAACTCGTCACCCTGCCCCTGCCGACATCCGTGTCCACCGGCAGCGGCAGGTAATCCAATGCCAACGGTTTCAACCCTGACTTTTGGATCGTCAGTTTCCCCGGCTATGTCCCGAGTTCAGTCTTGTACAGGCCGCGGATATTCATCAGTGCTACCGGTGCCGAGATACTCCGCGCCCGGATCCTGAGCAAGGCGCATCCGCCAATGAAATCGTTTTCCTTCGACCGAGTGGAGTAACGGGCATGCAGCGATCGCCGCCCGTGCTTCCATTGCAATCAGGCCTTACTTGCACGAAACAACGAGCGTGCGCTTCATCTGGGTTGTTCCGTCGCCGGCAGGCGCGGAATCACCGGTCTGCGACACGACTTTGTACCCGCGCGATCCGCATTGAGTGTCGGCCTTTTGGGTGCAGTCGCCAAATCCCTTGCCGGCGCCGGAGCAGTCATAGGTAAACGTATTCGGATCGGTCCGCGAGCCGCCCATCGAGCAGCCGGTCATCACGGCAAATGCGGTCAGCGTCAGTATGGTATGTGTGCGCATGAAATCTCCAGGGTCAGTGTTGGATGTTGCCGGTACAGGACCATCGCGTTCAGCGGCGCCGTGCACAGGTTTGCATGAAGCGGGCCGATGCAAGCAATCATGCGGCGCGGGCATATTCCGCCACCTGCCGCATTGCGAATTCCAGCAGCGTGCTCAGTGATGCATCAGATCGATCGTGCACGATGCCGAAGTCGGAATATTCAATCGTGCGGAATGCCAAACATTGCCATGGCCGGACGCGTGATTCGCGGTAAAACAAAGGCCCTGATCGTTGGCACAGCTATTGAAAGTGACTCCGGCGATCGGACGACATCGTCCGGCGAACTGGTCGATAACTGTCAAGGAGAGGCGCCATGCTGCACTATGCTCTGGTTTTTTTGGTGGTTGCGTTGATTGCAGCCGCGTTGGGTTTTGGCGGCATCGCTGGCGCATCCGCCGGCATCGCGAAAATTCTGTTTCTCATCTTCATCGTGCTCTTCCTCGTCTCGCTGATCGCGGGCGGCGTGCGTGGCAGACGCTTTTAAGTGCATACCGGTGTTGAGCTGGCTCTGCGCATGGCTGTCGCGCAACGGCAGCCACCTGCGGGGCTTTTGCA
>JARLJU010000363.1 GCA_031291055.1 Rudaea sp.
GCGTAATGCACGGCGTCCGACGAGAACAGCAAGGAACCGGTGATCGCGGCAACGGCGAACGCGCCCCAGGTATAGGGGATCACGTCGCGCATCAGGCGGCGAACCGTGAGATCGAGCGAAGCAATCCCCAACAACCTGAGATCGACGATCGAGATCGTGCCGACCACCAGCACGATCGCCAGAACGTGAACGGATTCGATCCACGGAAAGAGGATTTCGTTTTCGGCAATCGCACTGGCGATGCGGGTGGTCTGGAGCCACTTCAGAGCGTGGTCAATCTCCACGGAGATAATCCCTTATGTCCGGCATGGTGACCTGGGAATTCGATCCAGTCACGCGAAATAGGCAATCCACCGGCCTGCGAAGATGATCGAGGACCACAGCAGCATCGAGACAATGGCGAGCGATGCCGCGGCGGCGCGCGGCCCGGAACGCAAGTCGCCGAAGGCGGCATTGCGCCGCTGGAGAAATTGAAACAGCCCGGTAACGATCAGCGCCGCGATCAACAGCAGCATCTTGAGCTGGAATGCCGGATTCTTCAGGGAACGCGCCGGTTCTGCGATGATCATGATGGCGCCTGTGGCCAGCAGGATCAGCAAGGGCCACCAGACCAGCGGCAAGAACCGCGCCATCACGTCTTTGATCGGCCGGCTCGCCCAGAACACGCCGACCAGGCGAAGATCCACCATTAGCGCCGAACTTGCGACGACCGCGATCGCGAGAATGTGGATGGTCTGCACCGTCGGCACGGCCCATTTTGCAGCCTGGATCGCCTGGCTCAGCGCCGTCTGGTCGATCCACACACAGATCTCGTTGAGCGTGAGCGCCATGTCAGCAAGCTGGAATCAAGAAAGAGCCCCAATCGCGGCGAAAGAGGCCGCACCGTACATGGCTCGCCCCAAGGGGAGAAGGCCCGTTTTTTACATGGACGCATGTACCTGAGGACGGGCGGACCATGGCTGTCTTTTGAGTCCACGGAGTAACGACAACCAGCGCCCCCTGATCTGGACAGGCGAATCGCGCTTTAGGCACCGTCCTGGTGCCCAGCCCGCAGGCGTACCCAGCAGGTTTTACAGGCGCTGCAGCTTGTTATCAGGGGCCGGAGTAGCCATTTGGTGAAATAGCGTGATCGGATCGCTTCAATTGCGGCCACCCCGAAACGCAACGTTCTAGCCACGCCAAATCCGATAGACGATTTCGACCAACGGCATATCGCTTCGATATGCGCGTGACGGGTCAGGACACCTATGGCCATCGAACATGCCAGCGTGCAGGTCGCGCGCAAACCGTGGGGGGTCGCTGATCTCCATCCCTGGAGCAGCATCGACGGTTGCAACGACCCGGTCGGGGAGCTGTGGTTTCAGCGCACCGATCGAAGCGCGACGATTCCAGCATTGCTGCTCAAGCTGCTGTTCACCAGCGAGCCATTGTCTATTCAGGTTCATCCGGACGATGCCTTCGCCCGCACGATCGGATTGCCGAACGGCAAGACCGAAGCATGGTACATCCTCTCGGCAACGCCTGACGCGCGTGTTGGCCTTGGACTGAAGCGCCACCTAACGCCACAAGAACTGCGCGCGGCGATCAGGAACGGCTCGATTGCCAGTCTCGTTGATTGGCGTTCGGTCAAGAAAGGCGACCTCATTTTCGTCCCCGCCGGCACAATCCACGCCATCGGCGCCGGCATCGTGCTCGCCGAGATTCAGCAGCACAGCGATGCGACCTTCCGTCTGTTCGATTATGGCCGGAAGCGCGAGTTGCACGAAGACAGCGCCGTCGCCGTTTCCGATGCCGGGCCGATTCAGGCTCACGCCGGACCTCGACGCCTCACCGCGGTCCGAACGGCCCTCGTCGCGAGCCCGCATTTTGTCCTTGAACGGGTCGATCTTCCGGCAAATTCGAACTGGTCCCTCAACGCCGACCGAGAAACCTGGATCCTCGTGATCGAAGGGCAAGCGCGGATCGGACCGACGAACATGACCGTCGGCGAAGTCGTTTTTGCCGAGGCCGATCGCGCCGGGATCGACGTCGGGCCCGATGGAATGAGCGCTTTGCTCGCCTATCCAGCACCGGATCCAGTCGTTCCGTTACTGGAGGAACGGGGAGAACACATGAGCAAATCCGCCGGCATGTCCGCTGCGCGCTCGTCGAAACCGGAACAGATCGTCGCGGTGCGGACATGACGCCGCTCCGCCGTCTCGCCTTTATCGGAAATTCGCTTCCCCGCCGTTGCGGGATCGCCACCTTCACCACAGACCTGCAGCAGGCGATATCGACATCGCGCCAGGACCTCGACACCCGCATCGTGGCGATGACCGACCCCGGTCAATCCTATGACTACCCCTCTTCGGTCGCTTTGCAGGTCAAGGACAACAACATCGAGGAGTATGCGCGCGCAGCAGACTTCCTGAACGCCGGCCGGTTCGACGTCGTCTGCCTGCAGCACGAATTCGGAATTTTCGGCGGCGAAGCCGGCGCCCATATTCTCGTGCTGTTGTCGCGACTCACCGTGCCGGTGGTCACAACGCTGCACACCGTGTTGGCCAAGCCGACTTCGGTCCAGCGCGCGGTGCTGAACGGCATCGTCGAGGCGTCTTCGAGGATCGTGGTGATGGCCGAAAAGGCCCGTGAGCTGCTCCGAAGCGTCTATCACGTGCCGGACGACAAGATCGAGGTCATTGCCCACGGCATTCCCGACGTCGCATTTTCCGGTCCCGAGGCGGCGAAGGCCAAGCTCGGATTCGCCGGGAAGTCCGTCATTCTGACATTCGGCCTGCTGTCGCCCAACAAGGGCATCGAAGTCATGATCGACGCCATGCCGTCGATTCTGAAGCGCCGCCCGGATGCGGTCTATGTCGTGCTCGGCGCAACGCATCCCAATCTGGTCCGGGATCAGGGCGAGGCCTATCGCGCCAGCCTGATAGCGCGAGTGCGCGAACTAGGCGTCGAAGACCACGTGATTTTCCTCGACCGGTTCGTCGATCAGGCCACGCTGCTCGAATTCATCTCGATGTGCGATGTCTATGTCACGCCCTATCTCAATGAGGCGCAGATGACGTCAGGTACGTTGGCCTACAGCTTCGGTCTGGGAAGGCCGGTCGTCTCGACGCCCTACTGGCACGCGCAGGAGCTACTGGCCGATGGACGCGGCGTTCTGGTGCCCTTTGGCAATGCGGCAGCGACCGGACACGAAATCGGGGAATTACTCACCGACGACGCCCGCCGGGACGCGATGTGCCGGCGTGCCCATACGGTCAGCCGTACAATGACGTGGGGCCGCGCCGCCGAGCGTTACGTGTCCGTCTTCGAGAACGCACGGCAGGGTCATTGGCTCAAGGTTGTCGCCCGCTCCGACGCGGCCTCGCCCGAACCGCGCATCCCTGCGGCGCCCGACATGCAAATCGGTCATTTCCTGTCGATGTGCGATGATACCGGGCTGTTCCAGCATGCCGTACATTCGGTGCCCGATCGCTCGCACGGCTATTGCGTCGACGACAACGCCCGCGCGTTGCTGCTGGCCTGCGCCCTCAATGATCCGGGCGAACAGCGGCTGCCGGAGATCCTGACCGCCCGTTTTGCCGCCTTCGTGCAGCATGCATGGAACCCCGACACCAGGCGATTTCGCAACTTCATGGGCTTCA
>JARLJU010000364.1 GCA_031291055.1 Rudaea sp.
GTGCCGCCGAATTTCATCACGAGGCGGCCCATGACGACTGGTGCATTCCCTGAGGTTAAGTATCTGGCCCGCCCGCAAAACTAAAGCGCGCCGGCCAAAAGGCGCGTATACATAACGGCGTCGTTCGGGGCAAGCAACCGGGTTCCGGTACCCCCGCGCGTAGCGTAAGATGCCCTGTTTTTGGGATATGCTGGCTTCGGGTCGTGGTTGCAGGTCATTGGCGGCAGGGTAATTGAGGCCAGCGTATGGGGCGTTATATCGACGATATCCTGCAGCCCGGCGAAAAGGTGCTGTATTCGACCAATGCGCACTGGATGTTCTATTTGCCGGCGATCGCGGCCTGGATCGCGGCGCTGGTCCTGCTGATTCTGTCGCGTGCGACCGTTACGGAAAACGTCATCCTGCTGTGCCTGGCGACTGCCGCCGTCGTGGCGCTTGCGGCGCTTTACTGGACGGTCAAGGCGTGGTTCCACCGCTGGACCACCGAGACCGACGTCACCAATCTGCGGGTTGTCCACAAGACCGGGTTCATCACCCGAAAGACCTTCGAAATGTCACTGGACAAGGTCGAGAGCGTCGATGTCAATCAGAGCATACTCGGCCGCCTTCTGAACTACGGCGACGTGACGATTCATGGCGTCGGCGAGGGCAATGAGACCATCGCGACCATCGCCTCGCCCCTGGCGTTTCGCAATTACATCACCGCGCGATAGGAGCGGCGCGCAACCATGTCCATGCAACAGAATTCAACCGCCAACTCACCCCATGCTTCGGGGCCCACGGTCGATCCCGCCGAGATCGCCAAATTCTCGAAGCTTTCGGACGAGTGGTGGGATCCCAACGGCAAGATGGCGCCGCTGCACAAGATCAATCCGCTGCGGCTGACCTATATCCGCGACGCCGCCTGCCGGAAGTTCGAGCGCAACGTCAAAAGCCTGAATTGCCTGTCGGGCCTGCGCATCCTCGATATCGGCTGCGGTGCCGGGCTGTTGTGCGAGCCGTTTACGCGGCTCGGGGCGCAGGTGATCGGCGTCGATCCATCCGCCACCAACATCGCTGCGGCCAAGCTGCACGCCGACAAGGGACATTTGTCGATCGATTACCGCTGCACCACGGTGGAGCAGATGGACGTGCGCGAGCGTTTCGACATCGTGCTGGCGATGGAAGTGGTCGAGCATGTCAGCGATGTCGGCTTGTTCCTCAACCGCTGTGCGGCGATGCTCAAGCCCGGCGGCATGATGGTGCTCTCGACCTTGAACCGCAACTGGAAGAGCTTCGCGCTCGCCATCGTCGGCGCCGAATACATCCTGCGCTGGCTGCCGCGCGGCACCCATCAATGGGACAAGTTCATCACCCCCGACGAACTCACGCATTACCTCGAGCAGAACAAGCTCGCCATCACCGA
>JARLJU010000365.1 GCA_031291055.1 Rudaea sp.
ACAAACGGCGGCAGCGTTGAATGTGGGCGCGCGGCTTGAGATGCGCAAGGTAACCCGTGGCGGACTCGCCGGCACCAAGGTCGACGTCATCACGCCCGAAAGCTCCGCAAGCGAAGAAGAGCATTCGCACGAAGAGCACGCGCATGAGGAACACACTCATGAACACTCTCATGAGGCGCACGAGCACACGCACGCTCATCCCCACGAAGAGCACTCGCACAATGCCCATGCCGCCGAGCCTGTTCACAAGCAGGAGACGCACAGCCACGCGCCGCATCGGCACTTGTCGGCCATTCTGAAGATCATCGCGGCTGCGCCTTTGTCCGATGCAGTGAAGGCCCGCTCTACGCGCGCCTTTCAATTGCTCGGCGAAGCCGAGGCCGGTATCCACTCCATTCCCATCGAGAAAGTTCACTTCCACGAAGTCGGCGCGGTCGACACGATTGTCGATATCGTTTGCTCGGCGGTGGGCGCGGAACTGCTCGGTGTCGACCGCTGGTTGGCGTCGCCCCTGAACGTGGGCAGCGGAACAGTGAAGTGCCAGCACGGAACTCTGCCGGTTCCTGCGCCGGCCACGCTGGCCCTGCTGGGCGATGCGCCGGTGTATGCTGCCGGACCGCCGATGGAGCGGGTAACGCCGACCGGCGCCACGGTGTTGCGCATGTTAGATGTGCACTACGACACGCTTCCTGCCATGCGCGTTAAGGCCGCAGGTTACGGAGCCGGCGGAAAAGAAACGCCGGGCGAGCCCAACCTGCTGCGCCTGCTGGTGGGCGAAGCCTCTGACCAAACCGCCGCGCCTTCAGCAGCAGAACCCATCGCCATCATTGAGACGGTGATTGACGATTCGACGCCGCAGGTAGTGGCATACGTAAGCGAGTTGCTGCTTGAGGCGGGCGCGTGGGACGTGTACCGCGTGGCCGTGCAGATGAAGAAAGGCCGCACCGGCGTGCAACTCACCGTGCTCTGCCGCCCCGATCTTGTGCCGGCGCTTCAGGAATTGGTTTTTCGCGAGACCACAACCATCGGCTTGCACTGGCGGCTTGAAAACAAGCAGTCGCTCACGCGCGAGTGGATCAAGGTCGCTACCGCCTGGGGCGACGCGCGCATCAAGGTTGCGCGCTGGCCTTCAGGCAAGATCGCCAACGCGTCGCCGGAGTACGAGGACTGCCGCAGCCTTGCCCGCCAGCACGAGGATCCGCTCTAGCGGGTGATGCAGGAAGCGATGCGCGCTTACGCCCAAGCAGAGCGCGCGCCGGCGAAGAAAGGTCACTGATGGACCGCTCGC
>JARLJU010000045.1 GCA_031291055.1 Rudaea sp.
AGCGTAGCGCGACCGCGGCAAAGGAAATCCGCCACCTGATCAGTCATGCGGTGGACAGCGTCGGCAGCGGCGCGATATTGGTCAAAAACACCGGCTCGACGATCGACGAAGCGCGCGACGCGATCAGACGCGTGACCGGCGTCGTGCAGGAGATCGCGGCGGCGGCAGCGGAGCAGAGTGCCGGCGTCGACCAGGTGAATCTCGCGGTCACGCAGATGGACGACATGACGCAGCAGAATGCGGCACTCGTTGAGCAGGCGGCCGCCGCGGCGCAGTCGCTGAAGGAGCAGGCAACGAGCCTGCAACGCGCGGCCGGGGCCTTCCATGTGGAGGACGCCGACGCTAGCGGCGGCGCGCCGTTCGTGCCGGCTTCGGCGCAGCGCCGCGCCGTGTTCGCGTAAGGCCCCGCGCGCACTCTTTCTCTGCACCACCGTTCTCACCACAATTGCGCTCGCGTTATTGCAATACCTGTCCGTAACGGGTCTGCCAGGATGGTTCGTAATGTAGTCCTAGCGGAAGGACTATGCTTTGCGCTATGAACAAGAAATTGATTCGCGACAGTGTGTTTGGCACACTTGTATTCTTCGACGCTGTTTCTGATCATCGGTACGCCGCTTGCGCTTGGCTCATGGTGCACGCTCGCGCTGACGCCTGTTCTTCTGATGGTTCTCTATTTCCGCATAAAGAGCGAAGAAAAAGTGCTCGTTCGCGACTTCGTCGGTTATGTCGACTATCAGAACAAAGTGAAATATCGCTTGATTCCGTTTGTTTGGTAACGATGGCCATGGCGATGCTTAAAAGCGTTCGAGAAGCGGGGCTGCCGCGACATGACAAGTATTGGATCTATTCGCGGTGACCGCTTTGACGTAAATGGGGGAGGGTGTATTGGATCGCTGCGTCTGGCCGTCGCCGATAAGACCAAACCGGAGGAACTTAGCCGCGGCTTGCTCCGGTAGAAGTCGCGTTTGCGAGCGCGTGCCGCTGATCGGGCAGGAATAGTGAAAGCACGCCGCCGACGGCCAGCAACACCACGTTGCAGCCGAGCGCGACGGCAAATGCGTGACCGAACGCAACGGCTCCGCGACCAGCACCCAACTCGGCATAGAACACGCCGCCGATGATTGCGAC
>JARLJU010000366.1 GCA_031291055.1 Rudaea sp.
ATCCGAGTAGACATTCCCTGCTTTTATCCATTAATTTAGTGCTTTCCCGGGGGTCAAAATGAGCGTTCAAGAAGCGAGCCACGCGCCCGCCGCTTTCAAACCCAAGAAGTCGGTTGCGCTGTCGGGCACGCCCGCGGGCAATACCGCCGTCTGCACAGTTGGCCAAAGCGGCAACGACCTGCACTATCGCGGATACGACATTGCCGATCTTGCCGAACATTGCGAATTTGCCGAAGTGGCGCACCTGCTTATCCACGGCAAGCTGCCCACCGCCGCGGAGCTGGCCGCATACAAAAAGCGCTTGCTCGGCCTGCGCGGTTTGCCTCAAGGAGTGAAGCACGCTCTCGAGCAGCTCCCCGCTACTACGCACCCTATGGATGTGCTGCGCACCGGCGTCTCGGTGATGGGCTGCATTCACTCCGAAGCCGAAGACCACAACGAAGCGGGCGCGCGCGCGATCGCCGATGCGCTGCTGGCCTCGCAGCCGTCGATGCTTCTTTACTGGCATCACTACGCGCACCACGGCAAGCGCATCGCCACGGATGCCGACAGCGAACCGCTCGCGGAGCATTTTCTGCATCTGCTGCACGAAAAGCCGCCCAGTAAAGCGTGGACCCACGCCATGCAGGTCTCGCTCATCCTCTACGCTGAGCATGAATTCAACGCCTCCACATTCACCGCGCGCGTCATCGCCGGCACCGGTTCCGATCTCTACTCCTGCATCTGCGGAGCTATCGGCGCGCTCAAGGGGCCCAAACACGGCGGCGCGAATGAAGTGGCTCTCGTCATTCAGCAGCGCTACGCTTCGCCCGCCGAAGCCGACACCGATATCCGCCGCCGCGTCGCCAACCACGAAGTCGTAATCGGCTTCGGCCATCCGGTTTACACCATCAGCGATCCGCGCAGCGATGTGATCAAGAAACTGGCGCGCGCGCTGGCCGTCGACGACGAAGGCCGGCGCCTTTTCTCCATCGCCGAGAGCATTGAGACCACCATGCACGACGCCAAGCGCATGTTCCCCAACCTCGACTGGTTCTCGGCGGTGGCCTATCACCTGATGGGCATTCCCGTGGAACTCTTCACGCCGATTTTCGTGATGGCTCGAACCGCCGGCTGGGCCGCGCACATCATCGAGCAGCGCCAGGACGGCAAGATCATCCGCCCCTCCGCCGTCTATACTGGCCCGGAGAATCTCGCATTTGTGCCTATAGCGGCGCGAACCTAGAAAGCAAGGAGCTAGTTTGTCCTCGCACATCAGCAATGACCGCCCCGCGCCCG
>JARLJU010000367.1 GCA_031291055.1 Rudaea sp.
ATTCGCCATCGACGAACTCCATGACGAAATAGGTCTGGCCGGCATCGTCGCCGATGAAATAGATCTGGATGATATGCGGATCGTTGAGTGCGGCCATGCTGCGCGCCTCGCGCAGGAAACGCTCCTTGACGCTTTCGTCGTGGGCCAGCGAGTCGGCCAACACCTTGATCGCGACATAGCGGTTCAACGACGTCTCGTAGCCTTTGTAGACCACACCCATGCCACCGCGACCGAGCTCGGCGACGATGTCGTAATGCCCCAATTGCTGCTTCATGACCCACTCCGCGCGCTGAGCGCTGGTTGACAAGTGCACAAATACTACCACCGCAAGCTGAACCCGCCCGTGCCGGGCTTGGCAACGCCAGGGTCACCCCGTTGGCAAGATAAATGCCAACTGGATCACGTTTTTCCCGGGTGGAGACGGTTGTTGCTGTCATGTCCAGCGCCTAGACTCGATCATTTACCATGCAGGCGGCCGGACTTGTCCATCGATGACGTGCAGACGATCGGGCCAGATCGGCGAAGTTCATGGTCGCGCCCGCCGCTATGGCTGGCCGTCGCCCTTGGCGTGTGCCTGCTGGTCGGCCTGCTGCGCGCCATTCTGCTCGTGGCCCATGTTCCGCTGGTTGCCTTGGCCAACAGTTACGACGAGGTGCGCTACACCGGCTGTTTTGACCTGTATCCGGATCGCGCGGACTCGGTTGAGCCCACAAGCAACAGCCCGCAGGCGCCCTACGCGTACTACCGCTTTCTGCGCAATGACCAGCCGCTGTGCTACTGGTCAAGCGAACTGCTGTTTCAGGGTGCGGTCGTGGCCGTCTATCGAACCCAGCAGGGGATGTCGGGCATTGAGCGCCATTCCGTGCGCTGGATCGGCGCATTGAAGTTCGCGGCGCTGTTCGCCGTCTGGGCAGCGTTCACCCTGGCATGGCTGCGTCATGGCGAGTGGGGACCGGCCCTGGCGAACGGGGTGTTGCTGCCGATTCTGTTTGCCGATCCGGCGAACACGATTTACCTGAACACCTTCTACGCCGAGTGGACGGCATTGCTGGCGTTGTATGCCTTGTGCGGCCTCATCCTGTTGTGCTTCGACAGGCCGGCAGCCACATCGCTGCGCCTGTTGCTGGCCGCGGCGGCGTTTGCCCTGGCGATGAGCAAGATCCAGCATCTGCTGTTGCCTTTGGTCTGCGGCGCGACCGTACTCGGCCTCGGTTTTTGCCTCTGGCGGCGCTGGCCCTGGCAGGGCAAGGCGATACTGCTTGGCGCCCTGGCGGGGCTCGCCGTGCAGGTCGTCCAGTTGCGGCGCGACAGCGATGCGATCCGCGCGATCGACATGTTCAATCGCGCCGACGTGGCTTTCACCGGATTGCTGCCAAATGCACGCGATCCGGCTGCCGCAGCGGCAGAGCTCGGTCTGACGCCGGCCTGCCTGCGCTTCCTCGGCATACGTGCCTGGCAGATGGACGATTATCCGGGGCATGCCTGTCCGGGACTGGAGAACGTCACGCGCGGACGCGAACTCTTGCTGCTGCTGCATGAGCCGGGCATCGGGCTGCGACTATGGTGGCATGGCGTGCTGGCGCTGAACCCTTGGCTCGCGCCGGGCCTGGGGCTGGTGGAAGGCGGTGATTTCCAGACGTTGCCAGGTGGATTTTTCAGCATCAGTCAAGCACTCGACGAGGTTCCGCTGCTGCGCGTGTTCCTGCTCGGCGGGCCGCCGTTGGCTCTGATCCTGCTGTTGTGGCCAAGTATCGGCCGCGGTCGCCAGCGCTGGTCGATCTATACCGCGCTTACGGTCGCGATCATGATCGCGACCTTGAGCATCACCGTGCTCGGCGATGGCCTGGCCGACACACCCAAACAGGGCCATCTTGCCGTCAATGCCGCGCTGGCCTGGTGGATCTGCGCACTCAGCCTGGCGACAGGCCAGATCCGTGCGCGATTGCAGCACATTGCGGACTCTTAGGAATTCTGTACGCCGTCGATTTCGACCAGCAATTCGGCGCGGCAGATGTCACCGCGCAGCAACAACAGGGGTGTATCCGCGCCCAGGCGTTCGCGCAGCAGCGCTTGCAATAGCGGCGCATCCTGGGCGCGACGCACATACACCTTCCATGCGCTGCGCGCCCCGAAGTGCGCGCTGGAGGCGATCGATGCGGCGGTGAGCAGGCTGTCGAGATTGGTCAGAGTTTCTTCGAACTGCGCGGTGCTGCTGTCCGCATGATGCGATGCATGACCGATGATGGCGGCCGTACCGGAAATGTATATTTGTGCAGGATGCGCCGGCGCACGCATGGCGCGGGCGAAGTTCGGTGCTGCCGGACCGTAGCGCCGCGGATAGCGCCAGGAGCTCAGCTGGCGCGGATTTTCCACCGGCATGCCGGCGCGGCGCGCGCACAACCAATACATCTGCAGGACGCGGCGACCGTCGCGCAGGCCGATTGCCGTCGCGGCAGGGTAGCCTTTGTTGAACAGACCGGCCATCCCGGCGGCGCGTCCGGCGCAGAACAGACGGTAGCGTTCGTTGTCGCCGTCGCCTTCATTGATCGCATCGATGTAGTTCCAGATGCGCAACACATGCCGCGACCGGGATGCCGAGCACCATGCGCCGAGAGCCTCATAGGCTGAACGTGCTGCATTGGCAAGTCCATCGTGTGCGCGCTCGTCGAGTTCGATCGCGGCGAACGTGTAGTCGGCATCACTGGCCCAGCGGATCGCGCCCTCAACGCCGCGTTTCACCGGCCCGCGCCCGCGCCAGATTTCCAACGGTGCCGGCAGTGCTTGCGGTTCCAGGCCGACGCGCAAATAGCGCGGATCGTGCACGGCGGGTGCGAGGCGGCCAAAACCGATCACCGCGAGAACGTCCGATTCCGCCAGTGCAGATTCGAGCGACACAGCCTCGTAGCCAACCCGCAATGGCAACAGCGCGGATTCGTTGCAAGTCAGTTTATGCCCGGGAAGATCGGTGTGTGGCGATAGATCCATCATGCGTTGCGCCGCGCGCTGCGTGGCCGGTCCGTGGAGGGTGCATGATACACTGAGCAGCCATTGCGGCAGCATGTGAACGGTGTATGCCGTTACTTCAGGAACACGGAAAATCCATGGCGCAGCAAACTCCAGCCGAACGCGAACTGGCCGAACTGGTTGTGGCCAGCCTGAATATCGAAAACGTGAAGGCACAGGATATCGAACCGGAAGCCGCGCTTTTTGGCGGCGAACTCGGCCTGGATTCGATCGATGCCCTGGAACTGGCCCTGGCGGTATCCAGGCGCTATGGCTTCCAGTTGCGTTCCGACAACGCCGACAATCAACGCATCTTTGCCAGTCTTGGCGCCTTGTCTGCGCATATACAGCAACATCGCGCGCAATAGACGGGATGCTGCGGGCACTCGGCTGGCTTGGAGTTGCGACGCTGGCCCTGCTCGCGCGCTGGTACGATAGCGACAGTTTCCGCGTCGCGTGTGCCTTTGCGCTGCTAGCGCTTGTCGGTCTGAGTGCGCCGCGTGCATTGCGGCTGCCTCTGGCCTTGGTTACGCTGGTAGCCGTGGTGCTGGCCGTTGAGAGCGGCGGCGGCCCGTTGTTCGACGCGATGCCCGCCTTGATCGCGGCCCTGGTCGGCTGGATTTTCCTGCGTAGTCTGCGTTGCGGGCGTACGCCCCTGATTGCGCGCGCCATTGCCCGTCTGGACGGCGCGGAGCAGCTCGAAGACCCCGCGGTCGCGCGCTACGCCCGCGTTCTGACCTGGGTTTGGGCGGTCTACCAGAGTGGCCTTGCCTTGGTCGCCGCGCTGCTGGCAATGCATGCGGCCGGCCGCCTCAACTGGATACCGGCGTTCGCACCGGGTCCGCGGGCTTTCGGTACCATTGTGCTGCCGCTGGCCGTTGTCGCGCTTTTTCTTGGTGAATTCACTCTGCGTCGATGGCTGCTGCCGCAAGCGCCGCGGCATTCGCTGGTTGCGTTCGTACGCGATCTGGTGCGTACCTGGCCAAGCCTGCTTGGCGACTGAAGTCGTTGCTGTCGCCGCGAAAAGCCGCGATGCTGGTGTACGCTGATACGAATTGCCGATGACCCCGATTGCACATAGTGAAACAATCCACATTGCCGCAGACCATCCTGCGCTTCCGGGGCATTTTCCCGGCGCGCCCGTCGTGCCGGGCGTGGTGTTGCTCGATCACGTCGTCGCGGCGGTGCAGCGCAGGTGGAAAATGCGGGTTGTCGGTTTACCTCAGGTGAAATTCCTGCACCCGCTGAAGCCGGGGCACGCGGTGCAATTGACGATTGAGCGCGAGGACATGAGTGCGCGCTTTCGCGTTCTCGACGGCGCGCATGTGCTGGCCAGCGGCCTAATCGAGGTTGGCGCATGAGCGCGCACTGGAGCCAGCGTCGCGAGGGGGGCAGCCGTGTTGCGATAGCCGTGATCATCGCAATCGGCAGGAATCTTGGACGCCGCTGTGCGCGCCTGCTTTTGCATCCGATCACGCTTTATTTCTTTCTTCGTCGCGGCCCGGAACGCCGAGCGTCCCGGGCATATCTGCGCCGCGTACTCGGCCGGCCCGCCGGCATACTGGCGGTATTGCGGCATATGCACAGTTATGCGGCCACGATCCTGGATCGGCTGTTCCTGTTGGCCGGCCCGCTGAGCCGGTTCGATGTGCGCGTGCATGGCCTGGATCAGCTCGAGGCGCAAATCGCCCATGGCCGCGGCGTGCTCCTGCTCGGCGCCCATATCGGCAGTTTCGAAGTACTGCGCGCACTCGCCGAGGCGAGGCCGGACATACGTGTGAGCGTGGTGATGGACCGCCAGCAGACGCCAGCGATGACAGAGTTGTTGCATGCCCTCAATCCGGCGGTGGCCGAAGGAGTGATCGACGCTGGCCAGGATAGCGCGACGATCGCCATGGCGATTCGCGACGCGGCGCTGCGCGGCGAGCTGATCGGCCTGCTTGCCGATCGCGCGCGTCCGCGCGAGGCTACATGCGATGCGATGTTCTTCGGCGCGGCTGCCCAGTTTCCCGTAGCGCCTTATCTGATCGCGTCAATGCTCGACCTGCCGTCCGTACTCTGCTTTGGCCTGTATCGCGGCGGCAACCGCTACGAGCTGCATTTCGAGACGTTCGCTGAGAGCATAAGAATCGCGCGCAGCGAGCGCGCGGTGCGTCTGGCCGAATGGACACAACGTTACGCGCTGCGCCTGGAGTTCTTTACGCGCCTTGATCCCTACAACTGGTTCAACTTCTATGATTTCTGGCATCACCCTGTTGACGACCGCGCTGTTGCTGGCGCTCCCGTCACCGGCCACTCCGCCGCCTGACGCCGCGGCGCTGATTGCGCGCCTGGCGCGACCGGCGCCATCCAGCACCGAGTATGTGGAAGTGCGCTTCGTGCACATGTTGCGAAAGCCGCTCGTGTTGCACGGCGGACTGGACTACGGCGGCGCCGGCAAGCTCGGCAAACGCGTCGAGCGTCCCTATCGCGAAACCACGACGATCGCCGATGGCAGCGTCAACGTCCAGCGCGAAGGCCGGCCGCCGCGGCAATTCCCCCTGGATCGCGCGCCGGAACTGCAAGCCCTGCTCGCAGGCTTCAGCGCCCTGCTCGGCGGCAATGCCGCGGCGCTGGAAAAATATTATACGATTAGCCTTGTAGAAAATGCCGCAAACTGGACATTGACTCTGACGCCGCGCGACGCGGCATTGAGCAGGCACTTGCGCGAGATCGTCGTCGATGGCGCCGGTGGCGAGCCAAGCTGCTTTTCCCTGCACGAAGCCGATGGCGACGCCAGCATCATGTTGCTCGGCGCTCTGGCCGCGTCCAGCCTCGGCGATGCGCCGACACTGCCGGCGCTGGACAGGATTTGCCTTCGCGTCCTTCCGTGAATACGACAGCACGCATCGTTCTGCTCATCGGCTGGTGGCTCGTCCTCGCCGTGCTGGCGCTGGTCGTCCGCAACGCGCTCGTCGTCGACAACGACCTGCGCAGCTTCATGCCACCGGCCAACGATGCGGATCAGCGGCTGTTGCTCGATGAAATCGGAGATGGTCCGGCGTCGCGCCTGCTGTTGCTCGCGATCGCCGGTGCGCCACCGGAAAATCTCGCGCGGCTGGGTCGCGGTCTGGCGCGCGCGCTGCGCGACGATGCGCGATTCACGCGCGTACTCGATGGCGAAACCGATCCGGCGGCACTGGACCCGACCCTGTTGCCGTACCGTTACCTGCTTTCGACGACGCTGGACAAGACAACGCTTGACGCCGATTTTCTGCGCGACCAGCTCGAACAGCGGGTCGAGGATCTGAGTTCGCCGGCGGCGGATCTGCTCAAGCCGCTGTTGCCGCGCGACCCGACGCTCGAAGTTCTCGCTTTGGCCCAGCGCTGGACGCCGGCGAAGACGCCACGGACCCGCGACGGCATCTGGTTTTCGCCGCGTGGCGAGGCCTTGCTGCTGGCGCAGACGCGCGCAGCCGGGTTCGATCCTGCGGCGCAGGGCGAGGCGCTCGAGGCGCTCGAGACGGCATTCCACGCCTTGCCCGGGTCGGCCGGCGCCAATCTGACGATCAGTGGCCCGGGCTATTTTTCCGTGCTGGTAAGCCAGACAACGCGTCGCGAAGCCGAGACTCTGAGCGCACTCGGCACGCTGGGTTTCGTTGCGTTGCTGTTGCTGGCCTATCGCAGTTTCGGCGTGCTCGTGCTGGCCGCGTTGCCGCTGATCAGCGGTGCCCTATGCGGCATCGGCGCCCTGATGCTGACGTCCGGCAGCGTGCACGGCATTACCCTTGCTTTCGGTTTCACCCTCCTCGGCGTTGCGCAGGAATACCCGATCCGGGTCTTCAGTCATCGCCGTGCCGGTGAAAATCAGCTTGCCGCCGTGCGCGAGGTGTGGCCACTGCTGCGGCTGGCCATTGCTTCGGCCTGCATCGCCTATCTTGCATTCTTCGCCTCGGGCGTGCCCGGCCTGCAGCAACTGGCCGTATTCACGATCGCCGGCTTGCTGGTGGCAGGTGCCGTCACCCGCTGGTTTCTGCCCATGGTATTGCCGCCGTATTTCCACGATAGCGCCACGACAACGGGGTTGGAGACTGTGCGCGCATCGCTGGCGGCATTGCCGCGCCCGCGCTGGTTGCCTTGGGCGCTGTTCGCGTTTGCTCTGGCCTTGCTGTGGCTTGCGCCAACGCCGCTATGGCAGAACGACCTGGCTGCCCTGACCCCGGTACCGCCAGCCTTGCTCGCACGCGAAGGCGAACTGCGCGATGCCCTCGGCGCGCCCGATGTGCGCTATCTGCTCATACTCGAAGCGTCGACGGCAGATGGCGTATTGGAACTGTCGGAAGCCATTTCTCCACAAGTGGACAAGTTGCTCGCAGCCCACGTCATGGACGATATAGAATTGCCCAGCCGCTATCTGCCCAGCCTCGCCACCCAGCATGCGCGCCAGGCCCGATTGCCGGATCGGGCAACGCTGGCTGCCGCGCTCGATGCGGCACTGAAGACTCTTCCATTCCAGCCCGGGTTGTTCGCGCCGTTCATCGACGATGTCGAAATCGCGCGTGCGCTGCCGGCACTGACACCGGCGGAGTTTGCACATTCACCTTTCGGCGCACGCCTGGAATCGATGCTGGTACAGCGCGACGGCCATTGGCTCGGGCTGGCGACATTGACCGGCGTGCACGATCCTGCCGCGCTTGTGGCGCTGCATGCATCCAGTGCCGGCAAGGTACGTTTGCTCGATCTCAAGACGGCTTCCGAGACACTGATAGCACAATACCGCATGCGCATCCTGCAGGCGCTGGGCATCGCCCTGGTGCTGCTGGCGCTGACGGTAGCGCTGGCGTTCCGCGACCTGCGCCGCGCCTGGCATGTCATCGCACCGATGTCGCTGGCAACCTTGCTGGTGTTGGCGGTACTGCGCTCTGCGGGCGCATCACTGTCATTGTTCCACCTGGTCGCGCTGACGCTCGCCGCAGGGCTCGGCCTGCACTATGCGCTGTTCTTCGAACGCAAGGTGGACGATCCAGCCGAGGCCCGGCGCACCCTGCACGCGACCCTGGTCTGCGTGATTTCCGCGGTGCTCGTGTTTGGCCTGCTTGCGACTTCATCGCTGCCGGTATTGCGCGCGATCGGGCTCACCGTGGCGATGGGCGTCGCGTTTCATTTCTGCCTGTCGATCCTGATGGCGCAGGGCTCATTGCAAAGCGCGGCCACGGATGGTCGCTTTTTGACTTCAGCGGTCGGGGATGATCGCAAAAATAAACGGCAAGATGTTGACTAAACCCCAGTGGCAACATTTGATCCCGCATCGCGGTGCGATGTGCCTGCTCGATGCCGTCGTCGCCTGGGATGAAATGCGCATCCATGCCCGCGCGATGTCGCACGCCGACCCGGGCAATCCGCTACGAAGTGACGGCATGCTGGGCGCGGTCAATCTGTGCGAATACGGTGCGCAGGCGATGGCGATCCACGGCGGCCTGCTCGCGCAGCGCGATGGACGCGGCGCCGTGCCGGGATTGCTCGTATCGCTGCGCGCGGTGAAGTTGCTGGTGACGCATGTCGACAATCTGCGCGGCCATCTGGACGTGCACGCGGAGAAGCTGCTTGATGGCGACGCGAGCTGGCAATACGCATTTCGCGTCGAGCATGCCGGCGGATTGCTTGCCGAAGGGCGCGCGGCGGTGATGCGATTGGCGCAGCCCGGGTGAAGCCAGGCGCAGCCGGGGGAAGATGCCGCTTGCCCGGTCGCCCTTCTGCCGGCTGTGCAAGAATGCCGGCATGACAGCTCCGGTTCACGCCAACACGTTCCGCCGCGCCCTCGTCACCGGGGGCAGCGGCGATATCGGCAGCGCGATCTGCCGTGCGCTCGCGGCACAGGGTTGCTTTGTATACATTCACGCCAACGCGAACCCGCAACGCGCGCGGATGCAGGTGACGGAGATTGAATTGGCTGGCGGCCGGGCCGAAGCCGTGGCTTTCGATGTGTGCGACTGCGGCGCGACGCACGCCGCGCTGCAAACGTTACTGCGGGCTGGTCCGATCGAATTGCTGGTGCACAACGCCGGTGTCCATGACGATGCGCCGATGGCGGGCATGCGCGCGGAGCAGTGGCACCGCGTGATCGATGTTTCGTTGCACGGCTTTTTCCATGTCGCCCAGCCCTTGCTGCTGCCGATGGCGCGGACGAAATTCGGGCGGATCGTCTGCGTGTCCTCGGTCGCCGCCGTGCTTGGCAACCGCGGGCAGACGAACTATGCGGCGGCCAAGTCCGCCCTGCACGGCGCGGCAAAATCGCTGGCGCGGGAGATGGCGTCGCGCGGCGTCACGGTCAACGTCGTCGCGCCCGGGATCATTGCCGGACACCTGGCCGACGCGGCGTTCAGCGCGGAGCAGATCAAGGCGCTGGTGCCGGCCGGCCGTGCGGGGACAGCCGACGAGGTCGCCGGGCTGGTCGCGTTCCTGTGTTCGACCGAGGCGGCATATATCAACGGCCAGGTAATCGGTATCAACGGTGGCATGGTCTGACCGCTTCCGGACGCGGCGTCCAGCTTCCTTGATGGCAGCCGTGCCGTTATACTTTGCCGCCGTTCTTGATCGCCGCGCCGCGATCGCCAACCACTCTGGATGAGCCCGTGAGCAACCCCGTAAACAATACCGACAAGGTGTTCCTCAAGCACTTTTCGATGCTGATCGGTTTTCTGATACTGGTCATGTTTGCGCTGATTGGTTTCGCAATGCATCTGTATGCAAACCATCCGCCGCCGCAAAATCCCGAGTACAAGCAGGAAATCCAGGCGCGCATCGCCCCGGTCGGCGGCGCGTACGCCGGCGATACCGGTCGCGCCGCGCTGCTGGCCGCACAAGATGCGGCAAAGAAGGCAGCCGAAGGCCAGGTCGCCTACGGCGGTACCCTGGATGGCAAGACCATCTTCGGCGATCTGTGCCAGACCTGTCACACCAACGCCGCCACCGGCGCGCCCGTCCTGAGCGACAAGGCCGCCTGGGCACCGCGGGTTGCCGAAGGCATCGATACCCTGTTCACCCACGCGATCAACGGCTTTACCGGCAGCAAGGGCACGATGCCAGCAAAAGGCGGCAATCCCTCGCTGACCGATGCGCAGGTCAAAGCGACCGTGCAATGGATGGTCAGCCAGGTCAAATAATCCGCGCTTGTGCGATGCGTTGAAGCGCATCGCACGCGGATTATTTGGGTCGGCTCAGGAAGAGCCGACGGCGATGGCTTCAGGGACGAATCGGAGCGAGACGACGAGACCGTTTTGTACTCGCTGATCGATGCGCAAGCACCGTGGCCGGCGGCTACCATCTGCTCATCGGGTATTATGCCGGCGCCATGCCTGTGCAGACCGTCAAACCTCCCGCCGCTTTTCCCGCGGCCGCCGCCGAATTGAGTCTGCCCGGTCCGGCGGGGCCGCTCGAAGCGGCTATCGCAATACCCGAGCCGGCCTGCGCGCGGGCCGGGGTCGCGATCGTCTGTCACCCGCACCCGCTGCACGGCGGCAGCATGCGCAACAAAGTGGTGACAATGGTTGCGCGCGCCTTGCGCGAACTCGGGCTGGCCACGGTCGTGTTCAATTTTCGCGGTGTCGGCGCTTCGGCCGGAGAGTACGACGATGGTCGCGGCGAAACCGAAGATCTGCTTGCCATTGCCGCCTGGGTGCAGCAGGCGCATCCGCAGGATGCGTTGTGGCTGGCGGGATTCTCGTTCGGCAGCTATGTCGCTGCGCGCGCGGCGGCGCAGTTGCCGGTGCGCCAGATGATCTCGGTAGCGCCGCCTGTGGGGCGCTGGGATTTTTCCGCTCTCGCCTCGCCGCTATGCCCGTGGCTGGTGATTCAGGGTGAGGCCGACGAGGTCGTCGACCCTGAAGCCGTTTACGCCTGGGTTGCGGCCCAGGCCGAACCGCCAACGCTGATGCGCATGCCTGAAACGGGACATTTTTTCCATCGCCGGCTGATGGATCTGCGCGGTGCGATCAAGAACGGCGTGCGTGCGAATCTGCCGCCACTCAGCGGGGCTTCCCCGGCGCATGGCTGACACGGCCGTGCAGGGCGCGCGCACGACGCCCAGCGACTATTACCGCCGCGGCGTCGCTGCCGGACGCTGGGAGGACGATCCGGCGCAACACAGCGCATTGGCGGCGCTGGATCGCATCCATGCCGAACTGATCGCCGCGCACACCGGCGGATCCTGGCAACAGCGCTGGTGGCGACGTATGCGCTCGCGCCTGCACGCTGACCCGGTCCGCGGTCTGTATCTGTGGGGCGCGGTCGGTCGTGGCAAGACCTTCCTGGTCGACCTGTTTTTCCAGGCGCTGCCGTTCGAGCAGAAACTGCGCCTGCATTTCCATCGCTTCATGGGACGTGTGCACGCTGGCCTGAACCGCGCCGAGGGGCGGCCCGATCCTCTCGAATACGTGGCCACCCAGTTCGCCGCCCAGGCGCGCGTGCTTTGCCTGGACGAGTTCTTCGTCACGGATATCGGCGACGCCATGATTCTGGCCGGCCTGCTGCGGCATCTGTTCGCGCGCGGCGTCAGCTTGGTCACGACGTCCAACATTGTGCCATCGCAGCTTTATCCCGACGGCCTGCAGCGCGCCAAATTCCTGCCGGCAATCGCGCTGATCGAACAACAATGCCAGGTACTGGAACTGCTATCCCCGCAAGACTACCGCTTGCGCGCGCTGACCAGCGCCGGCGTCTATTTCACGCCGCTCGGAGAGGTTGCGGAACGCGGGCTGGCCGCCTGTTTCGACCGTATCGCGCCGGGGGCGCGCCGGCCTGAAGAGGTCATCAACATCAACGATCGAGCGATTGCGGTCAGGCTCCGCGCCGATGGCGTGATCTGGTTCGATTTCGGCGCCCTATGCGAGGGCCCGCGCGCGGTGGCCGACTACATCGAACTGGCGCGCAGCTTCAACACCGTGCTGATTTCGGGAGTGCCGCAATTTTCCGCGCAAACCGACGACGCCGCGCGTCGCTTCGTGGAGCTGGTCGACGAATTCTATGATCGCGGCGTGAACCTGGTGCTGTCGGCGGCGACGCCGATCACCCAGCTGTACGAGGGCGAACGCCTGGGCGCGCAATTCGCGCGCACGCAGAGTCGTCTGATTGAAATGCAGAGCACCGAATATCTTGCCGGCGCGCACCGGCATTGAAAGTCTTGCAATGACCAACGGCCCATTGCGGGAGTTGGGCCATATTCGTTATCCTAGACTCTCCAGTTCATTATTTACCTGCGGTCTTTTTCTGCGCCAAGCTTGACTGAGGCGCAGTACGCACCCAATGTCTTTTGACCCACTCTGCACAGAGAGCCGCGCATGTCATCCATCCGCTCGCGTATGTTTGTCCTCTGCGCCGTTGCGGCGGTGCTGGTCACCGGTTGCGGCAAGGCGCCGTCCCAACAGCAGCAGCAGATGCCGCCGCCGGAAGTCGGGGTGGTGACCGCAAAAGCACAGGCAGTGCCACTCACCCGCGATCTCGTGGGACGGCTCTCGGCCACGCGCACCGCCGATGTGCGCGCGCGCGTCGCCGGTGTGCTGCAGAAGCGTGTTTACACCGAAGGCAGCGACGTCAAGGAAGGCCAGCTGTTGTTCCAGATCGATCCCGCTCCCTTGCAGGCGGCGCTGAACGCGCAGCTTGCCAATCTGGCCTCGGCACAGGCGACGTACACGAACAACCATGTCGCCGCCGAGCGCGCGCGTTCGGTGGCCGCCAAGGGCCTGTTGTCGCAAACCGATCGCGACAACGCCGATGCGGCCGAGCGCACTGCCGCTGCCGCCGTGAAGCAGGCCCAGGCCAACGTGGACTCTGCCAGGATCAACCTTGGCTATGCCAGCGTGACCGCTCCCATTTCCGGCCGCGCCGGTCAGCAGCAGGTGACCGAGGGCGCCCTCGTGGGCCAAGGCGATGCAACCCTGCTGACCACGGTCGAGCAGCTCGATCCGATCTACGTCAACTTCACCCAGGCCGTCGGTGACCTCGATGCGCTGCGGCGTGCCGCTGCCACGGGCAGCGTGCAGCTGGTCGAACAAAACAAGGCCAAGGTCGAGCTGATCCGTGCCGACGGCACACCGTATGGTGCGAGCGGTTCGCTGGATTTTTCCGATACCGCCGTGGATGCGGCCACCGGTGCGGTGACGCTGCGTGGAAACATCCCGAATGCCGATCACGCTCTGCTGCCGGGACAATACGTCAACGTGCGCCTGACCATGGGCGATCTCGCGCATGCCTGGCTCGTGTCGCAGCTCGCCGTGCAGCGGGACTCGAATGGACCGTTTGTATTCGTCGTCGCGGCCGACGGCAAAGTCGTGCAGAAGCGCATCAAGGCCGACAGTGTACACGGGGACAGCTGGATCGTGACCGACGGCCTCGTCGATGGCGACCAGGTCATCGTCTCGGGCGTGCAGAAAGTGAAACCGGACGCTCCGGCAAAAGCGGTGCCCTGGCAGCCCAACAAGCAGAGCGGGCAGCCAAACGGCACTGCACAAGCCGGCGGGACAGTGGAGGCCAAGCCGTCTTCCGAAAAGCCAGCTTCCGGCAAGAACTGAGGAAGCCGGCTCATGCCCAATTTCTTCATCGACCGCCCGATTTTCGCGTGGGTCATCGCGATTCTGATCACGCTTGGCGGCGTGATCTCGATATTCAACCTCGGCATCGAATCGTATCCGGCCATCGCGCCGCCACAGGTTGCCGTGAGCGCCAGCTATCAGGGTGCGGACGCAAGCACGGTCGAGAAGACCGTCACCCAGGTCATCGAGCAGCAGCTTACGGGTGTCGATCATCTGATGTACTTCAGTTCTACCTCAAGCTCGAACGGCAGCGCCTCGATCACGCTGACCTTCGAACCCGGCACCAGTCCCGACATCGCGCAGGTGCAGACGCAGAACAAGGTTTCGCTGGCGACGCCGCGTCTGCCCACGGAAGTGACCCAGCAGGGCGTGGTCGTTTCCAAGGTCAATGCCGGCTTCCTCATGGTCGGCATGTTGAAGTCCGACGATGGCGCCTACGATTCCTATGCGCTGAACAATCTGCTCGCCTCGCAGGTACTCGATCAGATCCAGCGTATTCCCGGCGTGGGCAGCGCGACGCAGTTCGGTTCCGAATACTCGATGCGCATCTGGCTCGACGCCGACAAGCTTCACGGCTACAGCTTGTCCTCGGCGCAGGTACTGGCCGCGGTGCAGAATCAGAACGTGCAGATCGCCGCGGGCTCGCTCGGTGCCGAACCGGCAACCAAGGAAACCGGATTTACCGCGACGGTCGTCGCCGAAGGCCGCTTTTCCACGCCGGAGCAGTTCGAGAACATCGTCCTGCGCGTGAACGGCAATGGCACCAGTGTGCGCCTGAAGGATGTCGCGCGGGTCGAGCTGGGCCCGTTCAGCTACGGTCACAACGTCAGCTACAACAGCCAGCCGGTCGCCGGGTTTGCCGTGCAGTTGCTCACCGGTGCCAATGCGCTCGGCGTGGCCAAGGCAGTCAAGGCCAAGATGCTCGAACTGCAGCCGAGTTTTCCGCCCGGGGTCTCGTGGTTCGTGCCCTACGACACGTCGGACTTCATCACGATTTCGATCGAGGAGGTCGTACAGACCCTGCTCGAGGCGATCGTCCTGGTGTTCCTGGTGATGCTGGTTTTCCTGCAGAACTTCCGCATCACGATAATCCCGACCCTGGTCATTCCGGTCGCGCTGATGGGTGGATTCCTCGGCATGTATGCGGTCGGCTTCACGATCAACCAGCTCAGTTTGTTCGGCATGGTCCTGGTCATCGGCATCGTCGTCGACGATGCGATCGTCGTGATCGAGAACGTCGAACGAATAATGGCCGAGGAAGGCTTGTCGCCGAAGGATGCCACGCGCAAGGCGATGGGGCAGATCAGTGGCGCCGTGGTCGCCATCGCCGTCGTGTTGATGGCGGTATTCATTCCCAGCGCCCTGCAGGCCGGCAGCGTCGGTGCCATCTATCGCCAATTCTGTTTCACGATCGCGATATCCACCGCATTTTCCGCGTTCCTCGCCCTCGGCTTCACTCCCGCCCTTTGCGCAAGCCTGCTCAAGCCCATTCACGAGACGAAGAAAAACCTCGTTTTCCGCAAGTTCAACGAGATTTTCAGCTGGACGCAGAAGACCTATACCGGCCATGTTCGCGGTGCTGTGCGCCATGCCGGATTGTGGATGGCGGTGTTCGCCGTCATCGCCGTGCTTTGCGTCTGGCGCTTCTGGGCATTGCCTGGCAGTTTCCTGCCCGATGAGGACCAGGGCTATGCGCTCGGCATCGTGCAACTGCCGGCAGGGGCGAGCATCGAGCGCACCAACGAGGTCATGCGCCAGCTCGACACGATTGCACGCAAGAATCCGGCGGTCGACGGCGTGGTCACGGTTTCCGGATTCAGTTTTGTCGGCCAGGGCGAAAATGTCGGCCTCGCGTTCTTCCGCTTCAAGCCCTGGTCCGACCGCAAGGTAAATGCCGCACAGCTCATTCAGGAGCTCAACGGCGCCATCTTCATGGGCATCAAGGATGCGCAGGCGTTCGTGGTCAACCTGCCGACGATCAATGGGCTGGGCCAGTTCGGCGGTTTCGACATGTACCTGCAGGATCGCGCCGGCGCGGGGCACGACGCGCTGGTCCAGGCGCAGAATCTGCTACTCGGCAAGGCAGCGCAGGAAACCGGCACGCTGACTGGCGTGCGACCGAACGGATTGCAGGACACGCCACAGCTGTCGATGAAGGTCGACCGCGTGCAGGCGCAATCGATGGGCTTGTCGTTGACGGACGTCTATACGGCCATTCAGCTCATGCTGGCACCGGTCTATGTCAATGACTTCTTCTACCAGGGTCGCGTGCTGCGCGTGAACATGCAGGCCGATGCGCCGTTTCGCATGAGTCCGGATGCGCTCGGCAGCTTCTATCTGCCGAGCACCCTGGCTGCGCCCGCGGCGTCCGGCGTGAACACGCCGCCGGCAATGATCCCGCTCTCCAACGTCGTGCACACCGACTGGTCGATGGGCTCGCCAAGCCTCGTGCGCTACAACGGCTATTCCGCGATCGAGATCGTCGGCTCGCAGGCGCCCGGCAAGAGCACCGGCCAGGCGATGAACGCGATGCAGGACATCATCAAGACCGATCTGCCGAAGGGCTTCAGCTTCGACTGGGCCGGTCAGTCGCTGCAGGAAATCATCTCGGGCAATCAGGCGCCGATGCTGTACGCGTTGTCGATCCTGGTCGTGTTCCTGTGCCTGGCGGCCTTGTATGAAAGCTGGTCGATACCGGTTTCCGTGCTGCTGGTGGTACCGCTCGGCATCCTCGGCGCGGTGCTGGCGACCTGGGCCCGCGGCCTGAACAATGACGTCTATTTCAAGATCGGCATCATCACGATCATCGGTCTGGCGGCGAAGAATGCGATCCTGATCGTCGAGTTTGCCGTTGCCGAACAACGCGCGGGACGCAAGCTGGGCACCGCTGTGGTCGATGCCGCCCGCTTGCGTCTGCGCCCGATCCTGATGACTTCGTTCGCCTTCATTCTTGGCGTGCTGCCGCTGGCGATTTCGACCGGCGCCGGCGCGAATGCGCGCCATGCCATCGGCACCGGCGTCATCGGCGGCATGCTTTTCGCAACCTTCCTGGGCGTCCTGCTGATTCCCGTGTTCTATGTGACCATGCGCCGTCTGCTGGGCGACAAGCTGGAAAGCGCTGAGGAAACACTGGAAGCCACCCGCGACGAGCATAGTCACGGTTGATCCGGCCTCGACCGATTCGACCACGATCCATTCGAGCGCGCTGAATTGCTGCAAAGCGGCGGACACTGAAATCCGCCGCTTCACCTCGACCGTGCAAACGCGCGACAATAGCGCGACCAAAAAAAGCACCGGCCGCAGCCGCCGGTCATTTCATAATTCTGGGAGGAACCCATGACCGAGCCCACCCTCGCCCCGCCAGCCGGCGGCGCCAAGATCACGATCGCCAATGGCCGGCTCAATGTGCCGAGCAATCCGATTATCCCGTTCATCGAGGGCGACGGCACCGGTCCGGACATCTGGCGCGCCAGCGTACGCGTGCTCGATGCGGCCGTGGAAAAAGTATACAAAGGCCAGCGCAAGATCCACTGGATGGAGGTGTTTGCCGGCGAGAAGAGCAACAATCTCTACGGCACCTGGTTGCCGGAATCCACCGTGCAGGCATGCCGCGACTATCTGGTTTCGATCAAGGGGCCGCTGACAACGCCGATCGGCGGCGGCATCCGCTCCCTCAATGTGGCCTTGCGTCAGATGCTCGACCTGTACGTCTGCCTGCGCCCGGTGCGCTGGTTCAAGGGCGTGCCTTCGCCGGTGCGCCATCCGGAAAAAGTGGAGATGGTTATTTTCCGCGAGAACACCGAGGACATCTACGCGGGTATCGAATATGCCCCCGGCAGCGAAGCCGCGCAGAAGCTGCTGGATTTCATCGCGCAGAATGATCCCAAGGCCTTCGACAAGATCCGCTTCGGCACGCAGGCCAAGTGCGATGCCTGGCAAAAGCAGCTTGAGGGAATCGGTGCACCGCATCGCCAGGTCAGCGTGCAGGTTGGCATCGGCATCAAGCCCGTGAGCTACCTCGGCACCGAGCGCATCGTGCACAGCGCGATCGGCTACGCGATCGCGAACAAGCAGAAGTCGGTGACCATTGTCCACAAGGGCAATATCATGAAGTTCACCGAAGGCGCGTTCCGCAACTGGGGCTACGAGGTCGCCGAGAAATTCTTCCCGACTCAGACCTACACCTGGGAGCAATGGGAAAAGACCAAGGCGGCGAGTGGCGAGGCGGTGGCGAATGCCGAGCAGAAGGCCGAACTGGCCAAGGGCAAGGTACTGATCAAGGATTCGATTGCCGACATCACCCTGCAGCAGGTACTCACGCGGCCGGAAGAGTTCGATGTCATCGTCACCCTCAATCTCAACGGCGATTATCTTTCCGACGCGCTGGCGGCGCAGGTCGGCGGCATCGGCATCGCGCCAGGCGGCAACATCAATTACCTCACCGGCCATGCCGTGTTCGAGGCTACCCACGGCACGGCACCGAAGTACGCGAACCTGGACAAGGTCAATCCCGGTTCAGTCGTATTGTCGGGCGAGATGATGCTGCGCTACATGGGCTGGACGGAAGCCGCCGACGCCATCATCGGCGCGATGGACAAGGCGATCGCGAACAAACGCGTAACCTACGATTTCGCGCGCCTGATGGAAGGCGCGACTGAAATCAAATGCTCGCAATTCGCCGACGAGTTGATCAAGGGACTGTGATCCGATGCCGGGTTGCGCGCATCTGAACGGCGCGCAGCCCGCTCGATCAACGTAACGCCGCCAGACGCGGCCACGGCCTTTTGCTTTCTTGCTTTTTTTCTTGCGTGCCGCCACCGGCGGCTGCCGCCTGCCGTTTGGCCGCGATCGCCGCCACCGTGCTCGGCGCGAGATAACCACCGGTAAACAACTGGTCCTGCGCCACCCGACTCAGATTCTTCCAGAAGGTGCTCATTGCCTGACTCTCCACGTGTTGCGTGAGGCGCAAGATAAGCCTGGCAAGGCGCTGCGAAAAGCGATAGTTTTGCAAGCCAGACTTGAATTTCCCTCAAGACGGGTGCCTTGATGAATAAGC
The DNA here is from genome assembly GCA_031291055.1 of Rudaea sp. Classification (GTDB taxonomy): domain Bacteria; phylum Pseudomonadota; class Gammaproteobacteria; order Xanthomonadales; family Rhodanobacteraceae; genus Rudaea. Next base: position 18,625 of record JARLJU010000367.1, read on the forward strand.
CGCCGCTGCATCTCCTGCCGGCCTTCGTTACTGCTGCCCGCCGAGGAAACCTGACGCATGCCGCCACACAGCTGCGCCTGACCGTGAGCGCGCTGAGCCATCAGATGCACGCGTTGGAAGACCGCCTTGGTGTGCGCCTGTTCGCACGCACACCGCGCGGAGTCACTCTCACGGCGCATGGTCTGCAGCTGCTCGACGCGATCGCTCCGCATCTGGACGGAATCGAGCGCGCATTTGCCCGCTTTCGCGAACGTCCGGCCAACGCGCTGACGCTGAGTGCGCTGCCTTCGTTTTCTTCGAGTTGGCTGATGCCGCGCCTGCCCGACTTCATGGCACGCAATCCGGGCCTGGAGATCAATCTGCAGACGACGGCCGCCCTGGTCGACTTCGAACGTGAGCCGGTTGACGCCGCGTTGCGGCTGGGTGGCGGGCAGTGGCCGGGGCTGACGGCCGAACATCTGTTCGATGAATTCATTGCTCCGGTTGCGAGTCCGAAGTTGATCGCAGGTCTGGGCCGACCCAAACTCGGCGAACTGGCACGCTGGCCACTGCTCGGAGAATCCGATGACGACAACGCGCGCTGGCGGCGCTGGTTCGCCCAATACGGCGGCACGCCGCCACGGCGTTACGCTGCCAGCTTCACCGACGCCGATGCCGAGCTGCTGCACAAGGCCGCTGCCGATGGCCTCGGCATCGCGCTCGGCCGCTTGTTGCTGGCGCGTCCGTTGCTCGATAACGGCAGCCTCGTTGCGTTGACGTCGCGGCGCATGCCGGCCGGCTATGGCCACTATCTGGTTTATCCATCGCGCTCGTCCCAGCACCCGGCGCTGCTCGCGTTCCGCACTTGGCTCATGTCCCAGGTCCGCGGACGCACGGCGCCACGGCGGAAAACGATCGGGTCAAGATAGTTGCCAGACGAAAGCCACAGTGCTCATTGCCGTTCCCGTCATCATGCGCGAATCCTGCGCGCGGTCGGCGTATGATTCGTCCACGCTGGAATATCTGATCGAGGAGACTCACATGAAGCATGTTGGAATCGCATTGGCTATCGTCTGCGGTACAGTGGCACTGGTCGCGTGCAGCGATCGCAATGAAGCGCAGCAGGCCGCGCAGGCAGCCAAACCCGTCGCCGCGCCACCGGCGGCCGCGCAACTCGATCAACCGGCGCAACCGCCGCCGCCGCAGAGTGCGGAACAGGCAATCGATGCGAAGCTGGATCAGGTTCTGGCCGGTGCATGGCGCGCTGCACCGAACAAGGCACGTGATGAATATCGCCATCCGAAACAGACACTCGAATTCTTCGGCCTTGCGGCCGGCATGAACCTGATCGAGATCACGCCAGGCGGCGGCTGGTATGCGGAAATCCTCGCGCCTGTGCTCAAGGGCAGCGGGCACTACACCGCGGCGATCACGATTCCACGCAAACCCGAAGGCGAAGCGGCGCAGGACAAGACTGCACTGGAGAAGAAATTCGCCGCGGACACAGCGGAGTATGGTGAGGCGACGACCCTCCAGTTCGATCCCAAAGCACCGAATTTCGGCGCGCCTGGTTCGGCCGACATGGTGGTCACGTTCCGCAATGTACACAATTGGGTCATGGCCGATACGGCGCCGGTGATGTTCAAGGCGTTCTTCGATGTGCTCAAACCGGGCGGCGTGCTTGGCATCACCGATCATCGCGCCGCTGCCGGCGCCGATCTGGAAAAGATCAAGAAGTCGGGCTACCTGCCGGAAGACTTCGTGATCAAGCTTGCCACCGATGCCGGTTTCAAGCTTGAGGGCAAGAGCGAGATCAACGCCAATCCCAAGGATACGAAGGATTACGAAAAGGGCGTGTGGACCCTGCCGCCGACCCTGCAGCTCGGCGACAAGGACCGCGACAAATATGTCGCCATCGGTGAGTCCGACCGCATGACCTTGAAGTTCGTCAAACCTGCCGGCGACAAGATTTTCACGGCGCCTGCGGATGCCGGCAAGAGCGAAACGCACTGACCTGCGCTGCCGCCTTCCCCCGCCCTGCGGGGGAGGCAAGATCGCACGTGCTGCTCGCGTTCAACAAGCCCTTCGGCGTGCTTTGCCAGTTCACCGATCGCGGCGACCCACCGCGACGGACGCTGGCTGATTTCATCGACGTGCCGAATGTCTATCCCGCTGGACGTCTGGATTACGACAGTGAAGGCCTGCTTCTGCTGACCGACGACGGAGCCGTGGCGCATCGGCTGACCGATCCGCACCACAAGGTGGCGAAGACCTATCTGGTGCAGGTCGAAGGCGAGCTGGAAGAGTTGCAATTGCAGCAATTGCGTCAGGGTATACTTTTACGCGATGGCCCCACGGCAGCGGCGCGGGCGCGGCGCCTGCCCGGCGCGCCCGCGTGGCTGTGGCCGCGCGATCCGCCGGTTCGCTTCCGCAAAAGTGTCCCGGACACGTGGCTGCAGCTGAGCATCCGCGAAGGCCGCAACCGGCAGATACGGCGCATGACCGCAGCCGTCGGCCTGCCGACGCTGCGCCTGATCCGCGTGCGTGTCGGCGAGGTCGCGCTCGATGGACTCACGCCTGGTGAATTTACAATTGTGGACAAATAGGCATGTCCGATTTCAAGGATCATTTTTCCGGTCACGCCGCAATCTACCGTGAAGCGCGGCCGACCTATCCGGCCGAACTGTCTGCGTGGCTCGCGCGGCAGTCGCCGGACACCAAGCTGGCCTGGGACGCCGGCTGCGGCAACGGCCAGGCCACGGTTGCGCTGGCGCAGCACTTCGCCGGCGTTGTCGGCACCGATCCGAGCGCGAACCAGATTGCCGGTGCGCAAGCCGCCGCGAATGTCGAATATCGGGTCGAGCCAGCCGAGCAATCCTCGCTCGCCGACGCCAGCGCCAGCCTGGTCACGGTCGCGCAGGCGCTGCACTGGTTCGACGTCGACCGCTTCCATGCGGAAGTGCACCGCGTGCTAAAACCCCGCGGAATATTTGCCGCGTGGACTTATGCCGACTGCCGCAGCAACGACGCGGCGATCGATGCGCTCAAGAACCGGCTATATGCCGATTTGACCGGTCCGTACTGGCCGCCGGAGCGCGCGTTGGTCGAATCGGGTTATCGGACGCTGCCTTTTCCCTTTGTGGAAATCGCCGCGCCCGGCTTCGTCATGAAAGCGTCATGGGATGTCGGACAATTCCTCGCTTACCTGCGCTCGTGGTCGGCGACGCAGCGCTATCAGAAGGATCGCGGCGAAGATCCGGTGGCGCTGATCGAAGCGGAATTGCGCAGCGCATGGGGAGATGGTCGGACGCAGCGCGACGTGCATTGGGATTTCCATGTCCGCTGCGGACGTGTTTGACCGGCCTAGCGCCGCGACACCGGATCCAGATCCAGTCCCATGGCAGTGAAACCGGAATGGCCGCGCGGCGTGATGCCGAGCGCGCGCGTGTCCCGGCGCCGACGCAGCCAACCGGCATCGAACAGGCGGCGCGTAAGAAGCGTGCCCAGTGCACCGGCGAGATGGAAGCGGCGTTCGGTCCAGTCAAGGCAGCTGCGTCCCGGCAGTTTTTCAATCGCGTCGTCTGCGCCGACAAGACCGCTGTCGATCAACAGCCGACGTCCGCGTTCGCTCAGGTGCACGGCAGCGGCGCCAAGCATCAGTCCACGCTGGCCGCGCAATCGCTCGAACAGCGCAACGCCGAGCCGGCCAGCCAGATGATGGTAACAAGTGCGCGCACGACTCAGCGCCGGATCGGTAGCAAGCGCACCGCCCGAGCGGGCAGATCGTGTATGCGTCAACGCCAGTGTTTCGACCAGATGTGCGATATCTTCACCGGCCAGACGGTAGTAGCGATGCCGGCCCCGTGCCAGCACGCCGAGCAGACCTCCGTCACAAAGCTTGCGCAGGTGCGCGCTCGCGGTTGCGGGAGCGACGCCGGCCAGGAGTCCGAGTTCGCCAGCCGGTCGTGCGCTGCCGTCGATCAACGCCAGCAGGATCGCGGCGCGCGAGGGATCGGCGAGCAAGGCGCCGATCTCGGCGAGCTGATAGCGCGTGACAGGTGCAGACGCATTCATGGCGTTAGCATAGCCGCTGGCGGCGCAGAACATTTCGTCGGTTGACGAAGCGTTGTTCTTGCCATTGCGTCACCATACCGCGGCGACCGGGCGTCCGAGCGAGCGCATGGATGCTTCCAATCAAGGAAATACACAATTCCATGACATCCACCGATTGCATCGATGCCCGCCAGCCGCCGCGTGATTGGCGTACACCGCTGGAATTGCTCGCGCTCGGCGCGATCTGGGGCGGCTCGTTCCTGTTCATGCGCGTTGCAGCCGCGGATTTCGGTCCCGTGGCCCTGGTCGAGGTGCGCATCGTGCTCGGCGCGCTGATCCTGCTGCCCTTCCTCTGGCAGGCGCGATCGCGTCTGAGCGCCGCGCGCTGGTGGCGCATGGCTGCCGTCGGCGTGCTTAACTCGGCGATACCGTTTACGCTGTTCGCCTGGGGCGCCGAACGCGCGCCAGCCGGCATCGGCGCCATCGCCAACAGCATGACGGTGTTGTTCACCGCGGCGGTTGGCTTCGTCGTCTGGCGCGATCGGATCGGCTCGGGTCGCGTGATCGCACTCATCGCCGGCTTCATCGGCGTGGTTGTACTCGCCAGTGGACGCACCGCCGGTGCGAACATCGGTGAAGCAGCAGCTGCGGGCACGCTGGCATCGTTCAGCTACGGCATCGCCGCGAATCTTACCAAGCGCAAGCTGGGCGATATTCCACCCGTTGTCGCCGTCGCCGGCACGCTCGGTTGTGCAGCCATTCTGCTCGCGCCGGCACTGCTGTTCACATGGCCGGCAACGATGCCACCGGCAAAATCATGGATGGCGGCCACCATGCTCGGCGTGGTTTGCACCGGCATCGCCTATGTCCTGTTCTTCCGGCTCATCGGCCGCGTCGGTGCCGCGCGCGCGACAACCTGCACCTATCTGATTCCTCTGTTCGGCGTGGGCTGGGCCTGGCTGTTGCTCGGCGAAGTGCCGACATGGACCATGCTTGCCGCGGCCACGTTGATTCTGGGCAGCGTGATCCTGAGCCAGCGCGAAGTCCCGCCGCCTGCGGCAGCAGCGGCAGTCGCAGCCGCAAACGAAACAACCTAGCGATTGGTCAACTGGATTTCGATGCGCCGGTTCTTCGCATAGGCTTCCGGCGTGTCCGCAGCATCGAGCGGCTGGAATTCACCAAAACCATTGGCCGATAGGTGCTGTGCGGGAATACCCTGCACCACGAGGGTTTTCACGATCGCTACGGCGCGCGCGGTCGACAGCTCCCAGTTCGATGGAAACTGGTCGCTGTGGATCGGGCGCTTGTCGGTGTGGCCATCGATGCGCACGACCCAGTCCAGCGACGACGGAATCTCGGCGGCAACTTCGTTGAGTGTCTGCGCGAGTTTTTCCAGCCTGGCCTGCGCCGCCTGATTCAGATCGGCGGAACCCGAATCGAACAGGATGTCGGTCGGCACGACGAAGCGGTCGCCGACAACGCGGATGTCCGCGCGGTTGCCGAGCGCCTCGCGCAGCTTGCCGAAGAATTCCGAGCGGTAGCGTTCGAGCTGGTTGACCTTGTTCGCCAGCGCCAGATTCAACTGTGCGCCGAGATCGGCGATCTTGACGTCCTTGTCCTTGACGCTGGCGTTGGCCAGCTCCAGCGCCGCGGAAAGCTTGCCCAGCTGCTCGCGTACGGCGGCAAGCTGGCGATTGAGCAGTTCCGCCTGGGCAGCGGATTTGGCGTTCAGATCCGTCGCTGCGACCAGGTCCTTCTTCGACTGGTCGAATTGGGCGGCCATCGTTGCGACCTGTCGCTCCAGTTGTTGCTTCAGCTCGTTCAGTGCAGCGATATCCGCATTGAGCTTCGCCGCTTCGGTCTGCGCGGCATCCAGCTGCGTCCTGGCCGCATCGCGTTCGCTGCCGGCCTGGCCGAGCGAGGCGGAGAGCTCCTTGACCCTGGCATCCAGATCGCGATTGTTGCCTTGTGCCAAAGACAGCGTTTTGGACAATTGCGCAATTTGTGCATCGAGTTCGGCCAGCGCCTGATTCTTGCCCACGATCGTTTGCGACAGCACGAACTGGCCGATCGCGAACAGCAGCAGGACGAAGACCATGACCAGGATCAGCGACGACAGCGCGTCGACGAAACCCGGCCAGATATCCAGCGCGCGGCGGCGCCGTGCCAGCGAGCGCATCAGTTCATCTCGCGCTTGGAATCGACCGCGGCTGCGATCGTGCGCGAGAGCAGACGCAGTTCGCCGCGCAGTTCGTCCGATAGCCGCGCACCGGCATTCGGCGCGCTCGCCAGGGTCTTCAGTACGCTCTTGAGTTCTTCCTGGGTCTCGGCCATGCCGCGGATTTCGCGCGATTCGCGGCCGAGCAGATCCGCCAGGCGGCCGAGTTGCGTATTGAGTTCGGCAAACTGCTCGCTGGAGCTGCGGCGCTCGCGCTCGGAATCGGTCAGTGCGCGCTGCATGCGCTCCAGACCGTCGGCTGTCTGTTCGAGCAGGGCTTGCACATAGGCCGGGACGCTGGCCTCGCCATCGCTGTGCAACGCTCCGGAGGAAAACCTGGTCATGCCCGAAAGCCATTCTTCCAGTTCGTTGTAGAAGCGGTTCTGCGCGTGCCCGGCCTGCAGATCGAGGAAGCCGAGCACCAGGGAACTGGCCAGACCGAACAAGGACGTGGAAAAGCTGGTCGACATTCCCGAAAGCGGTGCTTTCAGATTTTCCTTGAGCTGGTTGAACATCACTGCCGGATCACTGCCGACGCCGAGCGAGCCGATGATTTCGGCGACCGAGCGGATCGTCGCCAGCAGGCCCCAGAACGTGCCGAGCAGGCCGAGGAAGATCGCCAGTCCGATCAGGTAGCGCGACAGGTCGCGCGATTCCTCCAGGCGCAGATAGATGCTGTCGAGTATAGAACGCAACGATGGTGCCGACAGCGAAAACTTCGCGCGCTCGCGGCCACCGAACATGCGCGCCATTGGCGCCAGCAACTTCGGTTTCGGCAGCGGACGGTTCGGATCGGAACGTTTGAACGTTTCAATCCATTGCACTTCGCGCGACAGCAGCAACACCTGGCGCAGGTTCACGAAGATACCGAACACAAGCACCGCAAGGATTACGCCATTGAAAAACGGATTGGCCTGGAAATTCTGCGTTAGCTGGGACGCGAGCAATGCCGCCAGCAATCCCACCGCGAGCAGAAATCCTGCCATCCAGATCAGTGCTTGCGAAGGTTTGGTCATTTGTTTTCCATTGAATCGAGAGTGGGATGCATCGGGGCTTGGACTGGTTGCATCGGCGATGGTTCCAGGCAGAGCGGATTCTTGGCTGCCGGTCGCCGGTTCTCGGAAAAAGCTGCAGCGCTCCGGTCCAACTGATAACCGTGGACCGGCAACCGGCAACCATCCGCCTACTTCCGCGGTTTCGCACGCGCCGTCGGCTGGGCGCTCCACGGATCCTCCGGCCACGGATGCCGCGGATAGCGCGCCTTCATTTCCTTTTTCACTTCCGGGTAGGTTCGCTCCCAGAATCCACGCAGATCCTGCGTCACCTGCAACGGCCGCTGCGCCGGCGAGAGCAGGTGCAGGGTCACCGGCACCCGGCCTTTGGCAATGCGCGGCGTGTCGGCCAGACCGAATAGTTCCTGCAACTTCACCGCGAGCACTGGCGGTTTGCCGGGCTCGTAGTGTAGACGGCGGTTGTTGCCGCTCGGCACATGCAAAGTCTCTGGAGCCTGTTCATCGAGCGCGCGGCGTTGCGCATAGTCCAGTCGTGAACCGAGCGCTTCGCCGAGCGCGTCGGCCCCAAGCGAATCCAGCCGCGTCCTGCCGGCCAGATGCGGTGCCAGCCAGAGCTCAAGGGTAGCCAATAGTGCCGCGTCGCCGAGATCGGGCAGATCAAGTTCCGGGCACCATTCGCGCAGGCAGGTCACGCGCGCGCGCAAGGCGAGCGCATGGTCGCTCCACGGCAACGCATCCAGACCCAGATCGCGCACCGCAGCCAGCAGGGCAGGCAGCGCGTCTTCCTTGTTTGCCGGCACGCTGCGCCGTTCCAGCACGAGTTCAGCGAACCGGCGCTCCTCGAACGCCTCGACGGCGCGCATATCCCGATTCCAGCGCACGATGCGCCTGCGCTCGAAGCGTGCGGAGAAATCGCGTTCGAGTACGTCGGCATCGAAGGGTGCCGCGGCCAGGATCAGGCTGTCGCGCTCGTCGAAGCGCAAATCGGTGACAATCAGCCACGGCTCGCCGTACAAAAGTGTATTTTGATGCAAATATGCGCCGCGCCCGTTGCTCAGCCGGTAGCGGCGCGGGTCGTTCGTGTCCTGGCGGGCGACGCGGTCCGGAAACGCGTGCACGAGCAGGTTGCCCACCGTCAGCGGCGAAGTTTCCGAGGTTGGCGCAGTGCGGATGCCGAAGCGCCGGCGCCAACCGGTTGCGATCTGGTCGATCGCCACCAATGCACCCGCGTCCGCGCCGGCGCCGCGCGCTCCGGCACGATTGCTGCGAAAGGCAGACAGTGCAGCGTGGCGCTGGCGGAAGTCGTCGCTGCGGCCCGCATCGCCGCGCAGTGGATTTCGCGCCTCGATCAGGGCGATCAGGTCGCAGGCCAGTGCGCGTTCGGCGACAGGCGCGCGCACGGCGGCGGCCGCGAGCCGTGGCGAAGCGCCGCTGTCGAGCATCCTGCGCCCGAGTTCGCGCAGACGCCCGCCGGCATCGACCGCGCCGAGCAGTTCCAGCAGCCCCCGCGCGCTGGCCAGCGCACCGGTCGGCGGCGCCTCCAGCCAGCGCAATTCATCCGAGCCCCAGGCTGCCAGTTCCAGCGCCAAAGCGGACAATTCCACTTGTGTAATCTCAGCGCGGCGCGACGGTTCCAGGCGCTGGCTTTGCGACCACAGCCGATAGGCGACGCCAGCGGCGACGCGTCCGGCGCGTCCGGCGCGTTGATCCGCCGACGCTTGCGAAATGGCGACGGTTTCCAGACGCGCGAATCCGGATTGCGGGTCGAAGCGGGGTTCGCGCGCCAGGCCCAGGTCGATCACGGCGCGGATGCCGGGCAGGGTGACGCTGGACTCGGCGACGTTGGTGGCCAGGACAATGCGTCGCGTTCCCGCCGCCGCCGGCGCCAGCGCCGCATGCTGTTCGGCCAGCGCCAGTTCGCCGTGCAGCGGGACGAGTCCGATCCGCTCTTTCCTTTCTCCGCCTTCGCTCGCGATCTGGGAAAGGGTTTGCAGTGCCCGATCGATCTCGCGCCGCCCCGGCAGAAACACGAGCAGATCGCCATCGGTTTCCCCCAGCGCTTGTTCCGCGACGCGGCGCAGATGAAAAGGCCATTCTTCCTGCGCGCGTGCGGCAGGATATTCGATGCGAACCGGAAAACTGCGCCCGGCGCTGGTCAGGCGCGGCGCATCAAACCAGCGTGCGACACGTTCTCCATCCAGCGTGGCCGACATGATGACCAGGCGCAGATCCGGACGCAGTGACGCCTGCACATCCAGCGCCAGCGCCGCGCCGAGATCGCCGTGCAGGTGGCGTTCGTGGAATTCGTCGAACAGGATCGCGCCGATGCCGGGCAACTCCGGGTCGGCCTGGATCAGGCGCGTGAGGATGCCTTCGGTAACCACTTCGATGCGCGTGCGCGCCGAGATCTTCGCCTCGAAGCGGATGCGGTAGCCGACGGTTTCCCCGACCGGCTCGCCGCGTTGCGCGGCCATGAATTCGGCGGCGGCGCGCGCGGCGATGCGGCGCGGCTCCAGCACCAGGATCCTGCCGCCCTTGAGCCATGCGGCGTCGAGCAGGGCCGGCGGCACCTGGGTCGTCTTGCCTGCGCCGGGAGGCGCCTCGAGAACCAGACGTGTGCCGTCGGCAAGCAGTGCCTTGAGATCAGGCAGCAGATCGGCAATGGGGAAATGTATATTTTTATCCAAATCCGCGCGGCTGCCAGTGCGTTGGTTCTGCCCAGTCTGCCGCAGATGGCCGCTGCTGGCGAATCACCGCCGAAAAAAAGATCCCGCCCGGAGGCGGGATCGTCGGCTTGGCTTGAAGCGACTACTGGCAGACCAGGCCGTTCACATCCGCGACGCGCACGAATTGCGCGCTGCCGCTGCCCTTGGGCCCGTTCACTGCCGAAGCATCGCCGTTATAGACGATATTCATGTGCGCGCAGTCGGGGAAGGTGAAGGTCACCGTACCCCAATTGTGTTGTGCGACATTGCTGGTAGTGCCCGCGAACGTGCCGTTGGTGAAGTAGACCGTCTGCGCGGTGACCGATGTGCCGCCGATCGTGAAGCTCGCCTGGCCGTACAGCCAGAACGGCAGTCCCAGATCGTCATAGGTAAACCAGGCGAAGGCCAGCGTGCGCGAAGCGCCGTCGCGGTTGTCGTACACCTGCAGCACGATGCCTTCGGCCGTCTGGGTCTGGCTGCTCCAGTTCGTGCTCATGTAGCCGCTGATTGGCAGCGGCTGCGACGCTGCCGGATATTGAGCCGGGTTGTAGGCGGCCAGATTGAACGTCGTGAATTCCGCCGAATCGTTCGTATTGAGATTGTCGACCGTCAGCGTGAACGCGTCGTTGTAGTCGAATTGGGTTGCGCCGCCGTAGATGTTCTCGAGCACATACACGTCGCTGGCAAAAATCGGCGAGAACGAATAGACCGTTGCAAAGAACGTATTCGGGTCATCGGTCAGACGGATATACAGGTTGTTGTTGCCCTGTTGCACCGAGATATTGGGAAAGATCGGATACAGCGACGCCGTGGTTCCCGAGGGGCGGTCGATTTCGAGCAAGGTGGCCGACGTGCCGGCGCTGCACGGCACACGAAACAGCGTGATCGTGTCGACTTCGGAATAGGCTGCCTCGGTACTGTCGCCCAATGGATCGCCATAGAGGGTGATTTGCGCCTGTATTGCATTCGGATCGTTCGCGTACATGCCGAACGCCAACGGGGAATTCAGGCAGCTTGGCGGATACGCGCGATCCACATTCACGAAGGTTTCGGCCGGCTGCGCACCGGCTGATGTCGACGCCGAGTTGGCGCCCAGGCTTTTTGCCGCGTCGCGCCCGGCGGCGATTTGCGCCTGCATGCTGTTGCGGGCCTTCTGCACGGCGGCATAGTTGAATGCCGGTTTGCCGGCCGGCGCGCTGACCTGCTGCGCTGTCGTCAGTGAGCAAAAACCGATACACAAAAGCGCGAGGGCGGCGATGCTGGAATAACGCATGGCTGATCGTTTGAACATGGCGAAATCCTTCGGAGGGTGGGCGCCAGCAGAGCTTGTTGGACCCGGCGTTAACCGCGAATGAACATCCGGGCGCATTCCTGCGCCGAATACCGGCGGCGTTTGAAGCATGGTGTAGAACCGATTTTCAAGCCGCCTGGCTTTTCCGTCGAGCACGAAACCCGCAAGCCAAGTCAGCGAAAAAGCATCCGCCGTCTGACGGATGCTTTGCCGCAGCATCAAATGCTTACTGACAGCCCAAATTGGCCACGTCCGCTACGCGCACGAACTGCGCGCTTGCATTGCCCTTGGGACCGTTTACGGCCGAAGCGTCGCCGTTGTAAGCGATGTTCATGTGGCCGCAATCGGGGAAGGTGAAGGTCACCGTGCCCCACGGGTTGCTCGGAACCGGGAAAAGAACATTGCCGTTGTAGGCAAACGTGCCGCCTTTTAGGTAGATCGTTTGCGCCGTTACCGACGTGTCCCCGATATTGAGACTGGCCTGTCCGTACAGCCAGAACGGCAGGTTCTGGTCATCAAAGGTAAACCAAGCAAATGACAGCGTGCGCGTTTTCTGGTCGCCGTTGTCATACACCTGCACCACCATGCCTTCGCCGGTCTGGTTCGGGTTGCTCCAGTTCGTGCTCAGGTAACCGCTGATTTCCATCAACGGATTGGTCGGAGGCACGTAGGCCGGAACATTGATGACGAGGGGAGAGCCACCGCCCTGATTTTCTATGCTCAGAGTGAACGCCTGGTTGTAGTCGACCGAAGCGCTCGTGGCCGGGCTGGTGGGATTGTTCGGGTCGCCCGGATTGTAGTACTCGAGAACGTAGATGGTGCTGGAGTAAAAATAGGTGCTTGCTGCCGTGTCCCCGAAAAGCGTATTGGGTTCCCGCGCCAGCCTAGGAGTATAAGAAGTGGTGCCGCTGGCGGCGGTGGTGATGGAAACGAAGGGGACTTCGGGATATTGGACGACGCTGCCATCCAGCGTGCTGGGCCGGTCGAACTCAAGTACCGTAGCCGCAACGCCACCGCTGCAGGGAACCCGCCAGACGCTCACCGAGTCGGCCTCTGAAGTGTACCCGCCCGCGGTGGAATTGTAGGCATACAAAAATACCGGGACTGTCTGCGCGTTTGCGTAGGCGCTGGATTTGCCGAACGGCAAACCATCGGCGAGACAGCTGGCGGGGTAGGCGCGATAGGAATCGACAAAGCTCTCGGCCGCACTGGCGGTGCCACCGGCTGAGACCTGCCGGATTGGGCCGCCGGTGGCGGCAGACAGTGGCATGGAAAAGGCGGTGCCGAACACCAGGGTTGCCATGATTGCTGCACATGGAGAGAGCGTTTTTTGCTTGGACATTGCGATGTTCCTTGACGGAAATTCAACGAGAAGTTACGGCCTCAGCGAGACTGTTGCCGGAACGGTTAACCATGCGTGAATATAAGTGAAAAAGCCTGTAAAGGCAGTGGCTCAATCGAAGCCGGCATAATGCGCTCCCGGACCGGAAAAGAATACAAGGATTTGATGCGCAGCCATGCACCTGATCGATATCGGCGCCAACCTCGGGCACAGCGCGTTTGCCAATGATCTGGACGCGGTTCTGGCCCGCGCCCAAGCGCACGGGATCGCGCAAATTATGGTCACCGGCGCAGATGCGCAAGGCTCGCGCGCGTCGCTGGCGCTGGCGCTGGCGCACCCGGGACAGCTGTTCGCGACGGCCGGGGTGCATCCGCATCACGCCCGCGATTTCGATGCCGATACCGAGACCCTGCTGCGCGAACTGCAGGCGCAACCGCAGGTGAAGGCGGTCGGCGAGACCGGCCTGGACTACCACCGCGATCTCTCGCCGCGCGCGGCGCAGCTTTTCGCCTTCGAGCGCCAGCTTGGCCTCGCGGTCGAGTGCGGCAAGCCCCTGTTCCTGCACCAGCGCGACGCGCATGCGGATTTCATCGCCTGCATGGACGCGGTGCGTGGGCGTATCGGGCACGCCGTAGTGCATTGTTTCACCGGCGCGAAGAACGAGCTGTTCGATTATCTGGACCGCGATTTCCATATCGGCATCACCGGCTGGATCTGCGACGAACGTCGCGGCACCCACCTGCGCGAACTGGTCAGGAACATACCCCCTAACCGGCTGATGCTGGAAACCGATGCGCCATATTTGTTGCCGCGCAACGTCAAGCCCATGCCTTCGCACCGGCGCAACGAACCGATGTATCTGGCCCATATCTGCGCCGAGGTGGCGCGCGATCGCGGCGAGGACACCGCTGTCACCGCGGCGAACGCAACGGCGACCGCGCGCCGGTTTTTCGATTTGCCTTGAAGACCGCGATCCGCCTACGAGCGCAGGCCGACGCCGCGGTGGAGCAGGCTCAGGCAGATCGCGCCGAACACGACGACGAAGCCGAGCATGACCGCGTAGGCCCAGACCAGATTGATGTCGGATACGCCGAGCAGGCCATAGCGGAATGCGCTGACCATGTACAGGATCGGATTCAGGTGCGAGATTTCCCGCCACGGCGACGGCAGCTGGGCGACGTTGTAGAACACGCCGCCGAGATAGGTCAGCGGGGTCAGGATGAAGGTCGGGATGATCGCGATGTCGTCGAACTTGCGCGCGAAGATCGCGTTGATGAAGCCCAGCAACGCGAAGATCACCGAGGCGAGGAGGAAGGTGCTGAGGGTCACGATCGGATGATACAAATGGATTTTGGTGAAAAATAAAGAAAGCAGCAACACGATGACGCCGACCATGAACCCGCGCAGCACGGCTCCGGATACGTAGCCGGCAAGGATCGTCCAGCTCGGCATCGGCGACACGAGCATTTCCTCGACGAAGCGTTGGAACTTGGCGCCGAAGAACGAACTGGTGATATTTCCGTAGGCATTCTGGATCACGCTCATCATGATCAGGCCCGGCGCGATGTATTCGATGTAGGAGATGGACGCGCCATCCGGTCCTTCGGCCATCTTGCCGATGCGGCTGCCGATCAGGCTGCCGAAGATGACGAAGTACAGGGTCATCGTGATCGCCGGCGGCAGCAGGGTCTGGCTCCAGATGCGCAGGATGCGCACCACCTCGCGGCGCACGATGGTGCCGAGTGCGATCAGGGTGCCGGTGGCGTTCATGCAACCTCCCTGTCGCCCGCTTCGATCAGACGCACGAACAATTCCTCCAGCCGGTTGGCCTTGTTGCGCATCGAAGTCACCGTTATGCCGCGCGACGACAGCGCGGCGAACAGCGAATTCAGGTCGTGCGCACGCGACATTTCCGCCTCGACCATGTGATCGTCGATACGTGTGAGCCGCACGCCGTCGACGCCGGGCAAATCACCGCAGACATTGGCCAGATCCAGGACGAAGGTCTCCACGTCGAGTTTGCCGAGCAGATGCTTCATCGAGGTATTCTCGATGATGCGGCCATGATCGATGATGGCGATGTTGCGGCACAGCTGCTCGGCTTCCTCCAGATAGTGCGTGGTCAGGATCACGGTCGTGCCGGCAGCGTTGATAGCCTGAATGAATTTCCACATCGAGCGGCGGATCTCGATGTCCACGCCGGCGGTGGGCTCGTCCAGGATCAGCAGGCGCGGCTCGTTCATCATCGCGCGCGCGATCAGCAGGCGCCGTTTCATGCCGCCGGACAGGGTGCGCGTGATCTGGAACGCCTTGTCCCACAGGACCAGCTGCTTGAGATATTTCTCCGCGCGTTCGCGCGCCACCTTGCGCTCGACGCCATAGAAACCGGCCTGGTTCACGCAGATGTCGAAGGGTTTCTCGAACAGGTTGAAGTTGATCTCCTGCGGCACCAGGCCGAGCATCTGCATGGCCTCGCTGCGGCGCGTGCGGATCGGCACGCCGAACACGCGCGCATCGCCGGACGTCATGTTGACCAGCGAGCTGACGATGCCGATCAGGGTCGATTTGCCGGCGCCGTTGGGCCCCAGCAAGGCGTAGAAATCGCCGGGTTGCACGCTCAGCGAAACGCCTTTGAGCGCTTCGACGCCGGTCGGGTAGGTTTTCTTCAGATCGAGGACTTCAAGCGCGGGAACAGGGCTCATGGCTGCGTCGTCGGGGCAAGACGGTTATTATAGCCGGCGGCAAAAATCCGGTTGTTCCACAAGCGCGGGATCGTTGCGGCTGCGGTGCCAATTTCCACAGCCCACCCTTGCGACGCGAGGGTCGGCCCCTTAACTTACGCGGGCTGACTTCGTTCAACTGTCTGGTTCTTGAATTCGTGGCCGACCATTTCCCCCTTCGCCTTGCCGCCAGCCGCATGCTGGCCCCCAGCGTGCGCCACATGGCCTTTGAGCGTGCCGACGGCCAGGCGTTTGCCTTCGTGCCCGGCCAGTTCGTGCAGATCCACTTCCACTATGCCGACGGCAAGCCGACCAAGCGCAGCTACTCGGTCGCGACGATCGGGTCGGGCAGCGGCGCGGTCGAGCAACTAGAGATCGCGGTGTCCTACGTTGATGGCGGTGCGGCGACGGACCTGCTGGCCAACCTCAAGGAAGGCGACAGCATCGACGGCAGCGGTCCCTACGGGCGTTTCTGCCTGATGGACGCGGATGCAAACCGGCGCTATCTGCTGGTCGCCACCGGCACCGGCGTGACACCGTACCGCGCGATGCTGCCGCAACTGGAAAAGCTCATGGCCACGCGCCGCATCGAGGTCGACCTGGTCTACGGTGCGCGCAACGCGGGCGAGTTGCTGTACAGCGACGAGTTCGAGGCATTCGCCGCAAAAAATCCCAATTTCCACTTTTACGCCTGCCTCAGCCGCACGCCGCGTACCGAGCCGCGGCCGCATGATCGCAACGGTCATGTGCAGGTTGCGCTGACCGAGCTTGCACCGGATCCGGCGCACGACATCGCCTATCTTTGCGGCAATCCGGACATGGTCGACCAGGCCTTCGCCCAGCTCAAGGATGCGGGCCTGCCGATCCCGCACATCCGCCGCGAAAAGTACGTCTCTTCGCGTTGAGCCCGGCGACGCGCTGTCACTGCCGCCGGTCATGCATGTAAAGGACACTTGACATGCGGAGCGGCCGCCACTACAGTCGCGCCTGTCAAGCATGCTTTACACATGCAGCGGAGCACGACCGATGTCGCGCTACACCGAGAAACAGTATCGAAGGCACATGTTTTCTGTCATGGCGATCTACGTTGCTCTGATGCTGCTGGAATGGCCGCATGTGCGCAGCGTATCGAGCCTGCCGTGGAAGATCGCCATGGCGCTGGCGCCCGCGATCCCGGTGATCATCGTCATCTGGCTGATGGCAAAACGCCTGATGCACAGCGATGAACTGGAACAACGCCTGCACTTGATGGCGCTGAGCGTGGCCACTGGCATGATTTGCGCGCTGACTCTCATCGGCGGTTTTCTCTGCGCCGCGGGTGTGATTGCGCTGGGTGGCGACATACTGATTTGGGTCGCTCCGATTCTGTCCTTGATCTATGGCGCGACACACGTCTGGCTGAGGCGTCGCTACGGCGCTACCGGCTGCTCATGAAAAACCGCATGCGCGAATTGCGCGAGGGCCGTGACTTGTCGCAGGGCGATCTGGCCGAGCAGCTCGACGTATCGCGGCAGACCGTCAACGCGATCGAGACCGGCAAGTACGATCCCAGCCTGCCGCTGGCTTTCCGCATCGCAAGACTTTTTCGCCTGACGATCGAAGCCATCTTCGATCCCGGAAAGGATTGAATCGTGAACCACAGAAACCTGTTGCGTATCCTGGTGACGGTCGCCGTGATCGGCTACTTTGCCTCGACCTATTTCAACAAACCAGGCCCGGCAGCGCACACGCTGGCCGCGCCGATTCCCGCGCACGCCAGTGCATTCATGATCGGCAGTCTGCAGTTCCAGACCTGCGAGCTGGCGCAGAAGCAAACCGGCGCGACGACAGCGGCATTCTGCGCACCGTTCAGCGTGCCGGAAAACCGTGACGCGCCGGCGCTGCGCAAGATCGATCTCAAGCTTGCTCTGATCCGCAGCGACGCGGAAGCGGCGGATACCGACATCGTCGTCTTCCTTGCCGGCGGCCCCGGTCAGGCGGCGACGGAAGCGTGGCCGCAGATCTCCGGCGCGCTGGCGCCGCTGCGCAAGCACCATCACATTTTGCTGCTTGACCAGCGCGGCACGGGCGCTTCGCACCCGATCGCCTGTGCGCCAACCAAGAACACGGACGCGGACGAAGACCGCATCGATCTGGATGCGATGCGCAGTCATGTGCGTCAGTGCCTGGCCGACGTGGAGAAGAACGCCGACCCGCGCGCCTATACGACCACGGCCGCGGTGGAAGATCTGGAAGCCGTACGCCAAGCGCTCGGCGCACCGCAGTTCGATCTGGTCGGCGTGTCCTACGGCACACGCATGGCACAGCAGTATCTGGTCCGCCATGCGGATGCGGTGCGCAGCGTGGTGCTCGACAGCGTGGCGCCGAATGAACTGGTGCTGGGCGAAGACTTCGCCGTGAATCTGGAAGATGCGCTGAGGCTGCAATTTGTGCAATGTACACAAAGTCCACAATGCGCGAAGGCATTCGGCGATCCATACGTCAGCCTGCAACGACTGCGGGATACATTGCGCACGCGGCCACAGGACTTTGATTTCCGCGATCCGGTCACGTTTGCCGCCGCACACAGGCGGCTCAACAACTACACGCTGGCCGGGCTGGTGAGGATCTTCGCCTACACGCCAGAAACCGCGGCCTTGCTGCCACTGTCGATCGCCGCAGGTCTGCAAGACGACTACACGCCGCTGGCTGGGCAGACGCTGCTGCTGGCCGGTGATCTGTCCGAGTTGCGCGACAGCGGCATGCAATTGTCGGTGTTCTGCGCCGAGGACGCCGACCTGCTGACGCCACGGCCACAGGATGCCGGCACCCTGCTCGGTACCTCGATGATCGATGTCATGAAGGCTGAATGCGAAATCTGGCCACACGGGATGCGTCCGGCGGATTTCCATGCGCCGCTGAAAACAGACAAGCCGGTGTTGATCCTGGAAGGCGAGTTCGACCCGGTCACGCCACCGCGCTATGGCAGACAGGTGTTGAAAGGCCTGACAAACGGCCGCCTGCTGATCGCCAAGGGCCAGGGTCACAACGTGATCGGCCGGGGCTGCATGCCGAAAATGATCGGAGAATTTGTGGACAAATTGAAGCCAGAGCAGATCGATGCGACATGTCTGGACCGGCTTGGTCCGACACCGGCGTTCATCGACTTCAGTGGTCCGTCGCCTTGAACGGCCCCGCGTCTTGATGGGAGCAGCGCCATGATCGAAGTAAAAGACCTGCACAAGCAGTTCGGCAAGGTCGTTGCCGTCGATGGCGCGAGCTTCAGCGCGCGCGACGGCGAAATCACCGGTCTGCTCGGACCCAACGGTGCCGGCAAGACCACAACCCTGCGCTGTCTGTATACCCTGATGAAGCCCGACCGCGGACAGGTACTGGTCGATGGCATCGACGCCGCGATCGATCCGGTCGCCGTGCGCCGCCGGCTTGGCGTACTGCCCGACGCGCGCGGCCTGTATAAGCGACTGACCGCGCGCGAGAACATCGATTACTTCGGACGCCTGCACGGCCTCGATGCGGCGACGATCCGCAGCCGCACCGACGCGGCGATCGCCGCGCTCGACATGACCGATATCGCCGATCGCCGCACCGAAGGCTTTTCCCAGGGCCAGCGCGTGAAGACCGCGATTGCGCGCGCCCTCGTCCACGATCCCAACAACGTCATCCTCGACGAGCCGACCAACGGGCTCGACGTAATGGCGACGCGCGCCATGCGTGAGTTCCTCAAGCGCCTGAAACGCGAGGGCCGCTGCGTGCTGTTTTCCAGCCACATCATGCAGGAGGTCGGCGCGTTGTGCGACCGCATTGTCGTCATCGCCCACGGCAAGGTCGTCGCCGACGAATCGCCGGATGCGCTGCGAGCGCAGACCGGCGAAGCGAATCTGGAAGACGCCTTCGTCAAGCTGATCGGTTCGGAAGAAGGGCTTGCCGCATGAAACCCGCGCTGATCGTTTTCCTCAAGGAGGTCCGCGAGAACCTGCGCGACCGACGCACCGTCATCAACACCCTCGTCACCGGGCCGCTGATGGCGCCCCTGATCTTCGTGCTGATGATGCAGACCCTGGTCACGCGCGAACTCGACAAGGCCGAGAAACCGCTGCCGCTGCCGGTCGCTGGGGCCGAATACGCGCCAAACCTTGTCGCCGTGCTGAAGCAGCAGAACATCGATGTCCAGCCGGCGCCAGCCGATGCCGAGCGCGCCGTGCGCGAGCAGGATGCAGACGTAGTCCTGCGCATCCCGCAGGATTTCCCGGCCAATTGGAAAAAGGGCGAACCGGCGCAAGTTGAAATTGTTTACGACCAGTCGCAGCGTGATGCCAGTGGGTCGGTATCGCGGTTGCGCGGCGTGCTCGAGCGTTACAGCGAACAGACCGCAGCACTGCGCCTGGTCGCACGTGGCCTGTCGCCTTCGGTCATACGGCCGTTGACCATTGCCGACCGCGACCAGTCCACGCCGCAAAGCCGTTCCAGCAATCTGTTTTCGATATTGCCGTATTTCTTCATCCTCGGCGGTTTCATCGGCGGCATGGCGCTGGCGATCGACACGACGGCCGGCGAACGCGAACGGCAATCGCTGGAACCGCTGCTGGCCAATCCGGTATCGCGCTGGCAGATCCTCGCCGGCAAGCTTGGCGCGACGACCGCGTTCGCGATCACCACGGTGCTGTTGAGCATCCTCGCCTTCGCCGTGGTCGGACAGTTCATGCCGACCGAGAAAATCGGCATGACCCTGCAGATCGGGCCGCGCTTCGTTGTCTGTACCGTGCTCGTCATGCTGCCGTTGGCGGCGCTGCTGGCAACGCTGCAAACCCTCGTCGCTGCGTTCGCGAAGAGCTATCGCGAAGCGCAGACCTACATATCGCTGCTGATGTTCGTGCCGATGATTCCGACCCTGCTGCTTACCTTGATGCCGGTCAAGGCGCAGGCGTGGATGTATGCGGTGCCGCTGATGGGGCAGCAGATCGTCATTACGCGACTGCTGCGTGGCGACAGCGTACTGGTTTCATCGATGCTGCTGTGCTTCGCTTGCACGGCGCTGGCGGCAGCGGTGCTTTGCGCGATTGCGGCGCATATCTACCGCAGCGAGCGGCTGGCGATTTCAACGTGAAAGACCCGGTCTGGAACGACAACCCGGCGAACGCAAGCACGTGCCGGGTATCCCGCATCAACAAGCAGGAGGAGGAACATGTTTGCGCGACTGATGGGGTTGAAGACGATATCTCCCGTTGACCTGCATGAACTCATGCGGCAACCCAATCGCCTGTGCGTCATCGATGTGAATTCTCGTCCGAGCTGGCTGAAGGCGCGCGTTCCCGGCGCAAGGAATCTCGACCCCATGGAATACAAGGACAGTGACCTGCCACACGACAAGAACGATGTCCTGGTTTTCTATTGCTCGAATCCGATGTGCAGGAAAGCTCCCAACGCGGCGCGGCGCGCCAAGAAGATCGGCTATGGCAATGTCCGCGTCATGTCCGCGGGAATCAACGGCTGGCTGGCGATGAAGTTGCCTGTGCAGTCCGGAGGGTGAGACTGCGCGTGGCTACGGTGCGGACGCGTCGGGAACGCTGCCGAACTCCCTGAGTCACGGCCGGCCACCGCCAAGCGCGCGCCGGTATTGGATCGCCTCGGTCAGATGCGACGTACCGATTTGCTCGCTGCCAGCCAGATCCGCAATCGTGCGGGCAACCCGCAGGATGCGGTGATACGCGCGTGCCGACAGGCCGAGACGATCCAGGGCGCGTTCGAGCAGGCTGCGATCACCCGCGCTCAATTCGCAGTCACGCTGCGCTTCGCGGTTGCCGAGCACGGCGTTGGGCTTGCCGGCCCGGCGTTGCTGGCGTTCGCGCGCTGCAATGACCCGGTCGCGCACGGCGGTGCTGGATTCGCCGGCGGCGCCCGTTGCGCCGAGTTCGGTCAGCGGCACGCGCGGCACTTCTATCTGCAGGTCGATGCGATCGAGCAGCGGACCGGAAACGCGCGCGCGGTAGCGGCGTACCGCTTCCGGCGTGCAGGCGCAACGGCCGGAGATATCGCCGGCATAGCCACAGGGGCAGGGATTCATCGCCGCGACCAGCTGGAACGCGGCGGGGAATTCCGCCTGGCGGGCCGCGCGCGAGATGACGATGCGCCCGGACTCCAGCGGTTCGCGCAGTACTTCGAGCACGCGCCGGTCGAACTCCGGCAGTTCGTCGAGAAACAATACACCGTGATGCGCCAACGAGATTTCGCCGGGACGCGGAATCGATCCGCCGCCGACCAGGGCGGCGGCCGATGCCGTGTGATGCGGTGCTCGGAACGGCCGCATTTTCCAACGCTGGAAATCGATACCCTGCCCCGCGACCGAGCGCACCGCCGCGGCCTGCAGCGCCTCGGCTTCTTCCAGCGGCGGCAGGATGCCGGACAGGCGACTGGCGAGCATGGTCTTGCCAGTGCCCGGCGGCCCGACGAACAGAAGATGATGGCGTCCGGCAGCGGCGATCTCGAGCGCGCGGCGCGCATGTGGTTGTCCGCGCACATCGGCCAGATCAAGCTCGGAAATCGCCGCCGTGTCGTCGGGCGGCGACGCGGCGGCGGCGGGCAGCGTCCCGGCGCCGCGCAGGAACGCGCAGACTTCCAGCAGCGATGAGGCGCTGTGCATGACCGTGCCGGCGACCAGGGAAGCTTCGGCGCCGTTCTCGCGCGGCACGATCAGGGCGCGCCCGGCCTTGGCAGCCTTGAGTGCGGCGGGCAGCACGCCGGTAATGCCGCGCAGTTCGCCGGAAAGCGCCAGTTCGCCGAGGAATTCGTAGCCGGCCAGACTTTCCTTGGGCAGATGGCCGGCGGCGGCGAGGATGCCGAGCGCGATCGGCAGATCGAAGCGGCCGCCATCCTTGGGCAGATCAGCCGGCGCGAGACTGACGGTGACGCGTCGCGCCGGATAGTCCATTTGTGCATTTTGTATGGCGACGCGCACGCGGTCGCGCGCCTCCTTTACCGCCGTCTCCGGCAGACCCACGATCGACGTGCCGGGCAAGCCTCCGGAAAGGTGCACTTCCACCGTCACCGGCGGAGCGGTCACGCCCTCCTGTGCGCGGCTGTGGACGATGGCGAGACTCATTGGACGCCTTCCCCTCAAGGCATGGATACGCAAAAAGCCCGCGTCGTCGCCGCGCCGATGTTTTCATGCGCCGATGTCGGAGCAAGCGCCGCCGCCACACATGGGCTGCGGAAAAAGTAAAATGCGGGAAATATACGCGCCGGTTCAGTGCGGCGCGGGGCGCGCACCGAGCAGCTCGTCCAGTTCGGAAATGCGCACTTCGAGCGCTTCGACTTTCTCGCGCGTACGCAACAGGACGCAGCGTTGGACATCGAATTCCTCGCGCGTCACCAGATCCAGCCGGCGCAGGCCGGCGCGCAGTGCGTCGCGGAAGTTGTTGGCGATATCGTCGCGTGCCTCACGAGCGCCGGGAGGCACCAGATCGGCCAGGCGCTTGGCCAGTTCGTCGATGGCTTGGATATTGATCATCGGGCTCTCCCCGCGTGAATGATTCAAGAACGAGGGCGCTAGTGTAGCCGACGGGTGCGCGGACGCCGTCGGCGGTATGCGCCGGTTGTTGTAGGAATTGTCCTACCCCGGCAGCGGTGCAGGCGGTTTCGGTATAGTGGGAAAAATGCGGTTGCGAGGTGTGCGATGAAAATGGTCATGGCGATCATCAAGCCATTCAAGCTCGACGATGTGCGCGAGGCGCTGGCCGACGTCGGCGTGCAGGGCATCACGGTCACCGAGGTCAAGGGGTTTGGCCGGCAGAAGGGCCACACCGAGCTGTACCGCGGTGCCGAATACGTGGTCGATTTCCTGCCCAAGCTCAAGCTCGAGATCGCGGTAGCCGACAACCTCGTCGAACGTGTGGTCGAGTCGATCACGCGCGCGGCCAACAGTGGCAAGATCGGCGACGGCAAGATTTTCGTCTATGCGCTCGATCAAGTCGTGCGCATCCGCACCGGCGAGACCGACGCCGACGCGCTGTAAGCATCGAGGCTGGCCGTTCCATGGATCCTTACGCCGCTTCGCGCAGGAGATGCGGCGCATGCGTTTGCAGGGCCGCGAGCGTTGGAAGATCGTCCAGCACAGGGGCCCCGATCTCGCGCACGCGCGCGAGGATTTCAGCGGCGAGCGCGGCGAGCATCGCCGCGTTGGCACGGATGCGGCGTTCAAAGGCGGTTTCGTCGAGTCGGTCGGTCAAGCCGCGGTTGAGCTCCGCGAACCATGGCAACCGGCATTGGTCGAACATCCACGCCGGATTCTCACCGGTCGCGGTACCCGCGGCGCGGCGCAGCAGCAACTGGATTTCGCCATTCAGTATTTCGCATGCCGCCAGCGGCGCGGCCAGGCGCGTGAACAATGCAATTTCCGTGAGACGCTGCTGGAAGAAGAACTGGCACAGCACCCCCCAGTAGTATGCATAGTCCCAGATCACTTTCAGCGGCATCAATTGCGCGTGACCGAACATCGGATACTGGCCTTCATACAGCGCCAGCGTGTTGCGGTAGAAGGAAAAGTATAATTGTTCAAAAATTCGCGCTTCGCGCGCGAAGCGCTCACCGCGCAGGTCGCGGCCGATGAGTGCTGTGATGTAGCTATTGCCGATCGCGATGAAGTCGCTGCCCGGCGAATAGAACGGATCCAGGAACAGGCCCGCGTCGCCGGTAAGTGCCCAGCGGTCGGACGAGAACACCTGCTTGCAGCCGTGGGAAAAGTGGCGCAGGAAGGCAAAATCCTGCAGCTTGTCGCGACGCGAGTCCAGCGCGCGGTACAGGTGTGGCTGGTGACGCGCGAACCAGGCCATGGCCTTGTCGAAACTGTCGATCGTTTCCAGGGGATGCAGACCGGCGTCGGCGACGATACCGACCGAGTGCGATCCCGATGACAGCGGGATCAACCAGGCCCAATAGCCCGGACCGCACAGGTGGTTGGTCGAACGCCAACGCTCAGGCGGACTGCAACGGGCGCGCCAGACCGGATCGTCCGACCATTCGTCGATGGCGATGCGCTCGCCGATGCGGAACCAGATGGCGTTGGCATCGTGTCCGTTGGGTTGGGCCAGATCGAGTTTGCGCTTGAGCAGTCCCGCGCGCCCGCTCGCATCGATCAGCCAGCGCGCCTGCAGCGAGTATTCCGCGCCGTCGCGGCGATAACGCACGCCATGTCCGGCGCCGTCTGCGCCCAGGTCGAGCGCATGTACCACGGCGCCGTCCAGGAATTCAGCGCCCAGCCCGGCGGCATGCTTGCTCAGGTAATTCTCGAAGATGCCGCGGTCAATCTGATAGCTCGGCGTCGGGAAAACTTCGCTGACGCCGAGTTCAGTGGTGCGGTCGACGTCGTCGCGGCCCTCGCTGAAGAAGAAACGGAAGCCGAACTTGCGGATCTGGGCACTGTCCAGATGCGCCTTCAGTCCAAGCACCGTGTCGAAATAGTGCGCGCCGATCTCAACCGACGATTCGCCGACCTTGAACGCAGCCTCGCGCACCGGATGCCGGTTGCGCTCGAGCACGCGTACCGTCAGTGACGGAAATTCGCGGCGCAACTGGATTGCCAGCGTCAGTCCGGCGAGGCCGCCGCCGAGGATCAGTACGTCGCTGCGCTCGTGCACCATCGAAAGCGCTCCGCTTGGGCAAACAGATTGCGAGTCTAGCGCTTGCAGGTTATCGCGGCGCAAACGCGTCGTTCAGCGCGGCGCGGATTTCCAGAAATCGCGGTCGATGATGGTCACGAGGGCCGCGCTGTAGCGGTTGGCGTCGGCGGCCGTCAGGTGCGACCATTCGGGCAGTTCCAGTCCCTGCAGCTCTGGGTAGTCCTCGAAGTGGATGCCAGGTGCGCCCGTACGCGCGAGCAACGCGTCCCAGGTCTGCGCGCGCGGGAACAGCTTGTTGTCGAATTCCAGATAGCGTCCCGCGGTGGGCGGGCGTACGAAAAGCACCTGTACGCCGCGCGCGCGCAGTTTGCCCACCGCGTCGACGGCGCGCTGAATCTGCGCATCGGCGATCGCATGCAATTTTTCCGGCGTATCCATGCCGGGCGGCGGCGGTGCCTCGAAACGTTGTACCCAATTGCCGCGCATAAGCTCGCGGTATTCCGGGTCCGTTTCCACCTTGCTCCACAGACGCGAGCTGCGGTCGGCTTCCTGCACCAGCAGCTTGCGCACGTCGTTGTGCAGCGACATACCCGGACGCACCGGCCAATCCTGCCGCTTGAGCACGGCGGCGAGTGCAAAATCGAAATCGTAGAAGGCGAAGTAGGGTTCCACGAGGTGCTTCGACAGCCAGTTGCCGACCCGCTGCGATGGGCTTTCCTTGTGATAGTAGGGAACTACATCGCCGCGGTACGCGAAGCCGCTGAAGAACAGGTCCGAGGCCACGCCGACCAGCACGTGGCCGGTGAATTGCGGGTCCGCGGCAAGGTCCTCAAGGACCGGCAACGACGACGTGCCTTCGATCGCCAGCTGGATCGGGCGCTCGCCGGCAATTTTCTCCCAGACTGGCAATTGCACGTCGAACAGGATGCGCGACGAACCGGTCAGCACCGTCTTTCCGCCTTCGCCCGCGTCGATGCGGCGACGCTGCTGGGCCCACTCGCCGTTGCTGTTGTAGTAGCCGGGCGTGGCGCCGAAGTTGCGCCAGTAGCCCTCCCACGCGGCCAGCATCAGGACCAGCAGCGTCAGCGTGACCATAAAAATCCGTTGCCACGGTTGCGCCGGTACATCGCGTACGGGTACCGGTTGCGCGACACCGGGTCGATCCGCCGCGGTCAATCGCAGCGGGCCGGCCGGCTCGAAACCGGAGGTATGCGCAGCCGCAATATCAGAACTGGAAATAGATGAAGGCACTGCCTTCCCCCTGTGCGATGACAATCGCGAATGCCATCAGCGCCCACACCGCCGACAGCGCCATCGCCGGCATGCGCGCGACGACCGATTCCAGCGTGCGCTCGCGCATCAGCCAGTGCGTGACCACGATGCCGGTGACGATCGCCGCGACCGAGATCAGCGAAAATGTGGGCAGGATCGGTTTCGCGGCCGCGTGCTGCCCGACCATGCCACCGAGCACGGTCCAGGCCTTGCCGAAGGTCTTGGCGCGAAAAAACACCCAGGTCAAATTGATCAGCGTATAGGTGAGCAGACCCAGGACGATGAAGACCAGCGGCCCGGGCCGGTAGCCGGCGAAGCGTCGGCGCAGGATGCGTTCGGCGGACAGGTACAGGCCATGCAGTCCGCCCCATACGACGAAGGTCCAATTGGCGCCATGCCAGAGCCCACCGAGCAGCATGGTTCCCATCAGCGCGGCGTAGGCACGGCGCTCGCCATGACGATTTCCGCCCAGCGGAATGTAAAGATAGTCGCGCAGCCACGACGACAGCGTGATATGCCAGCGCCGCCAGAAATCGGAGAAACCCACGGCCGCGTACGGAAAGCGGAAATTGTCCGGCATTGCGAAACCCAGACACATCGCCGCACCGATTGCCGTGGTCGAATAACCGGCGAAATCGCAGAAGATCTGGCCGCTGAACGCGAGCGTCGCCGCCCAGGCATCGAGTGCGCCGGGAACCTTGTCGGCGTCGTAAACTTTTTCGGCGACATTGGCAAGAAAGCTGTCGGCGAGCACGACCTTGTTGAACAGACCCAGCGTCATCAGCGCCAGGCCGAAACGCAGCTGGTCAGCGCTCGCCCGGCGCGGCTGCGCGAACTGCGGCACCAGTTCGGTCGGGCGCATGATAGGCCCGGCCACCAGATGCGGAAAAAAGGTCACGAACAACGCGTAGTCAAGGAAGTTGCGCGCCGGCAACGCGCGACGCAGATAAATGTCCAAGGTGTAGGATAAAGTGGCAAATGTGTAAAAAGATATTCCCACCGGCAGCACGATGTCGGCGTGCGGCGGCTGGTAGGCGACTCCCAGCGCCGCCATCAGGGCACTGAAGTTGTCGAGCAGGAACTGGCCGTACTTGAAATAACCTAGCATGCCCAGGTTCGCAACTACCGACAGCAACATCCAGGCATGACGAGCGCTTTGCCGCTGCGCCTTCACCAGCCCCTGCGCGGCATACCAGTCGACCACGGTCGAGATCCACAGCAGGATCACGAACGGCGGATTCCACGCCGAGTAGAAAATGTAGCTGGCGATCAGCAGATTGATCTTCTTCGTGGTCCAGCGCAGCGGCAGCGAATGCATCGCGAGCACGAGCGCGAAGAACACCATGAAGGTGAGTGAATTGAAGACCATTCCAGGCTCCCCCCGGGAAGGTTCGATTCGCGCGATGGCGGCAGCTCATCCCCGGGCCGCAGCGCGCCGGCGCATGGTGACAGCGTTTCATGTCGCACGCCAGGGGCGCTGAACGGAAAATCCGGCCTCGGGCATGCACACGGCGCTGGTACAATTGGCGCCTTGATCGCTTCACCCGGTGCCCGCCATGTCCCTCCCCGCCCCGAAACTCGACCTCGAGTACACACTTGAGCACAAGTACACGCGTGCCGAAGGCCGGATTTACCTGTCCGGCGTGCAGGCCCTGGTGCGCCTGCCTCTGATGCAGCAGATGCGCGATCGCGCGGCGAAGCTCAATACCGCCGGGTTCATTTCCGGCTACCGCGGCTCGCCGCTGGGTGGATTCGATCTGGAATTGTGGAAGGCGAAGAAGCACCTCAAGGCCGCCGCCATCGAGTTCCAGCCGGGTCTGAATGAGGACCTGGGCGCAACGATGGTCTGGGGCACGCAGCAGGCGAATCTTTTCCCCGGCGCCAAATACGATGGCGTCTTCGCCATGTGGTATGGCAAGGGTCCTGGCGTGGATCGCTGTGGCGACGTGTTCAAGCACGGCAATGCCGCCGGCACCTCGAAGAATGGCGGCGTGCTTGCACTCGCGGCCGACGACCACGCCTGCCGCTCGTCCACCTTGCCGCATGGCTCGGAACTGGAATTCGTCTCGGCGATGATGCCGGTGCTCAATCCCGCTGGCGTGCAGGACATCCTCGACATGGGCCTGCTCGGCTGGGCCATGTCGCGCTTCACCGGCCGCTGGGTAGGCTTCAAGACGATCGCCGAAACCGTGGAATCCTCGGCTAGCGTCAACGTCAATCCGCATCAGCTCGACATCGTCCTGCCGGAGGATTTCGCGTTGCCGCCAGGCGGCTTGAACATCCGCTGGCCCGATCCGCCGCTCGATCAGGAAATGCGCCTGCACCAGTACGCGGTCAAGGCGGCGATCGCGTTCGCGCGCGCGAACCGCATCGATCGCCTCGTCATCGACGCGCCGAAGGCCCGTCTTGGCATCGTCACCACCGGCAAGAGCTATCTCGACGTGCTGCAGGCGCTGGAGTACCTGGGCATCGACGCGAAGGCCGCCGCCGACATTGGTATACGGCTGTACAAAGTCGGCATGACCTGGCCGCTCGAGCCGGTCGGCATCCGCGAATTCGCGCGCGGACTCGAAGACATCATCGTGGTCGAGGAAAAGCGTTCGTTCATCGAATCGCAGATGAAGGAGTCGATGTACAACTGGCCCGAAACCGATCAAGGCGGAGCGCCGCGCCCGCACATCGTCGGCAAGTACGACGAATCCGGCGAATGGATTCTGCCGTCGACGAACGAACTGACTCCGGCGACGATCGCACTGGTCATCGCCAGGCGCCTGGCGCGCTTCTTCACCAGCGACGCGATCAAGGCGCGCGTCGCCTGGATCGGGGCCAAGGAACATGAGTTGACCCTGCCGCGCGCGAACTTTCCGCGCGTGCCGCACTACTGCCCGGGCTGTCCGCACAACACTTCCACCGCCGTGCCGGAGGGCTCGCGCGGGCTGGGCGGCATCGGCTGCCACTACATGGTCACCTGGATGGACCGGCGCACCGATACGTTCACGCAGATGGGCGGCGAAGGTGCGACCTGGTGCGGCCAGGCACCGTTCACCGAGACAAAGCACGTATTCCAGAATCTCGGCGACGGCACCTACTTCCATTCCGGCTCGCTGGCGATCCGCCAGGCGATTGCGGCGAAGGTCAACATCACCTACAAGATCCTGTACAACGATGCCGTCGCCATGACCGGCGGCCAGCCGGTGGACGGCACGCTGACCGTGCCGGATATCGCGCATCAAGTGCGCAGCGAGGGAGTGCAGACGATCATCGTCATGTCGGACGATATCGAGAAATGGTCGGACGCCTCGATTTTTCCCGACGACGTCGAATGCATCCACCGCGACGAACTCGACGCGGTACAGAAACGCCTGCGCGAAGTCGAAGGCACCTCCGTTCTGATCTACGACCAGACCTGCGCCACGGAAAAGCGCCGCCGGCGCAAGCGCGGCAAGCTCGAAGACCCGAAAAAGCGCGTCTTCATCAACTCGCTCGTCTGCGAAGGCTGCGGTGACTGCGGCAAGGAATCGTTCTGCGTCTCGGTGTTGCCGAAGGAGACCGAATACGGTCGCAAGCGCGAGATCGATCAATCCAGCTGCAACAAGGATTATTCCTGCGTCAAGGGGTTCTGCCCCAGCTTCGTCACCGTGCATGGCGGCGGGGTGAAGAAGCGCAAGCCTTCGGCGAAAGTGGATTTTTCCACTTTGCCGCTACCCGCATTCTCCACCGATCTGGCGCAGCCGTGGAACATCCTCGTCACCGGCATCGGCGGCACCGGCGTGGTCACGATCGGCGCACTGATCGGCATGGCCGCGCATCTGGAAGGCAAGGGCGCAACCGTGCTCGACCAGACCGGCCTGGCACAGAAAGGCGGCGCCGTCACCTGCCACCTGCGCATTGCGCGCGCGCCGGGAGACATCCATGCCGTGCGCATCGCCGCCGGCGAAGCTGACCTCGTGCTCGGCTGCGACATGGTCGTGGTCAACGACTACTGGGCGCTGTCGAAAATCCGCGCCGGCCGTTCGCGCGTTGTGCTGAACACCTACGAGGCCATGCCCGGCACGTTCACCACGCGACCGGACATGCAGTTTCCCGCACAACAGATCGTTGCCGCGGTGAAAACCGCGCTCGACGGCGGCGTGCCGGAACTGGTCGACGCCACCGACCTTGCCACGGCCCTGCTCGGTGATTCGATCATGAGCAACCTGTTCATGCTCGGCTATGCCTGGCAGAAAGGCTGGGTGCCGCTGTCGCTGGAATCGCTGATGCGCGCAATCGAGCTCAATGCCGCCGCGGTGGAGATGAACACCGCGGCATTCAACTGGGGCCGCCTCGCTGCGCACGATATCGCGCAGGTGCGCGCGGCGGCCGGCGGCAAGACGCAGGCTCCGGTGCTCGCAGCCATGCCGCTCGATGAC
The DNA here is from genome assembly GCA_031291055.1 of Rudaea sp. GTDB lineage: Bacteria > Pseudomonadota > Gammaproteobacteria > Xanthomonadales > Rhodanobacteraceae > Rudaea. Next base: position 49,238 of record JARLJU010000367.1, read on the forward strand.
AGCGCGCTCAGTGCGACGCTGGAAGACCGCATCGTCCGTCGCGTCGCGTTCCTTACCGACTACCAGAATGCAGCCTATGCTGCAAAGTATAAATCCCTCGTCGACAGGGTCCGCACTGCCGAACAGACCAAGGTAGCCGGTGCAAGTGCGCTCACCGAAGCGGTCGCCCGCTACGCCTTCAAGCTGATGGCCTACAAGGACGAATACGAGGTCGCGCGCTTGTATACCAGCGGCGATTTCGCCAAACGCATCCGCGAAACCTTCGATGGCGACTACAAGATCCATTTTCACCTCGCCCCGCCGCTGCTCGCGCGCCGCGATTCCGACGGCCGCCTGCGCAAGGGTGAATACGGTCCCTGGGTGTTCACCGCATTCAAGGCGCTGGCAAAACTGCGCGGCCTGCGCGGCGGCATGTTCGATATCTTCGGCTACAGCGCCGAACGCAGGCAGGAACGGCAACTGATCGACGACTATTTCCGCGCCGTCGATGAATTGCTGGCCGGCGTGACTCGCGATAACCAGTCGCTCGCGGTCGAGATTGCGACGATTCCCGAACATATCCGCGGCTACGGCCACGTCAAGGATGAGCATTACGCCAAGGCGAAAGCGCGTTGGGATGAGTTGATGACGGCGTGGAGGCACCCGTTGGCGACGCGGGTGGCGGCCTAGGGTATGGAAGGTTGGTCCGGCCAAGCTGTCGATCCGGCGATGTAGCTGCTACAACGCGTTGTATAGATACGTGGCCGAAATCGATATCCTATTTGCTCTTGCCCTGCGCAATCAGGGCGAGGCTGGATAACAGCTGCAATAGCGGTACTCCCGAGAAGCAGCGCGGTTACCCGCCATCCCGTTCCCGCATCAAATACAGGATCCGCGCATTGCTGTCCGCGCCGATGCCCTGGGCGATACCGGCCAGGCGCCAGCCATCTTCGCCTGCCGAGCGCAGATAATCCCATTCGAACGAGCAGGATTGCAGCGATTCGTCCACGCGATCTGCCGCGGGCGGCCGGTTGCCCTGCCATTCGCCATTGACGTAACTGATGCGCGCACGCTGCACTTGGCAGACGCGATATTCAATTCGCTTGTTCACGGCGGTTCCCTCAATTCGTTGAAGCGTTGTCGATACTCGATTCAAGCAGATCGACATATTCAAAACGACCATCCCGCAATACGCGCTCGCCGCGCTTGAGCGCGAGTGGCTTGCGCCACAAAGGCCCGGCGTAGACGCAGGTGTGGAATTCCCCGTTTTCGCCGCAGGGATCGCATGACGTCGGCAGCTCAGCAAGCAGCGATGCGTCGAACTCTCGACCGCAGAAATCTGCGCCAAGCTGCTGTGTATCGACGCAACTCAGGATCGCGCGATAGCCGCGGTCGATGAAATGGCGGGCCAGACGTGAAGTGTCTTCGCTCCACAGCGGATACACGCCGCCCCAGCCGAGGCGCGCAAGCATGGCCTCGCGATAGGCGCGTACATCGGCGAGGAACAGGTCGCCGAAAGCGATATGCGCGATATCCGGATCGCGCACGCACGCACGGGTCAGCGCACCTGCAAACGCCGCTTCGTAGATTTCATTCGATGCCTGCGGCGGAATCTCGGCCTCGATCAACGGCAATCCGAGCGCGGCGACCTGGGCATGCAGGATCGAGCGGCGTACGCCGTGGATGGCTATGCGTTCGTAGCCCGAGGTGACCGTCGTCAGCAACCCGGCGACGCGCCACTGCGGATCGTCGAGTAGGCGTTCGAGCGCCAGTGTCGAGTCCTTGCCACCGCTCCATGCCAGCAGAATCGGCGTGCTCACGCGTGCCGGCGCCAGACCAGGAGGCGATTGTTGGCCGGCATCGCCACGTCTTCGCGCAACGCAAAGCCGGAACGATCGGCCAGCGCATCGACTGACTCGAAATCGCGGATGCCCATATGCGGCGCACGCTGGCGCAGCGTTTCGTCGAAAGCCGCATTGCTGGGACTGGTGTACCTGCCGCCGAAATTGAACGGGCCATAGATGGCGAGCACGGCGTCGGTGGTGGTAAACGCCGGAAGCGCCGCGAACAACGCTTCGACTTCGCGCCAGTCCATGATGTGCAGTGTATTCGCGCTGAAGACCGCATCGAAAAACGTCTGCGGATACGGTCCGCTGCCGACGTCGAGCGTGAGCGGCGCCGGCGTATTCGGCAATGCCGCTTCATCCAGCCACATTTGCAGGCCGACCAGGTTTTCTGCACGATCCGACGTCTGCCAGATCAGGTGTGGCAGCGCTTGTGCGAAATGCACGGCGTGCTGGCCGGTGCCGCTGCCGATCTCAAGCACACGACGACGGCTCGCGAAGCACCGGCGCAGCACCGTCAGGATCGGTTCGCGGTTGCGCTCGCAGGCGGCGGAATGCGGCTTGTCTGCCATATGCGGATTCTGCCGCATTTCCATGCCGCATTCCGCGCCTTGCGAATTGTCCCGGTCAGCCGGGTTCGGCTTGGTTGCTGCTCGTGCGGATCGATGCGGCGTCGGTACGGGCCGTTGGCAACGGTTCCGCGAACTGACCGATGTCCTGGACAGTCCGCGGCGTTGCGGAGTAGTTGCCAAGCGCGCGTACCCACGCGCGCTCGTTGCTCACTGGCGTCATTCCGTGGGCGCCTCGGGCGCCGCGCCTTGTGCCCCGCCGGCATTGGGTGGCGGTGGCGGTAGGACACCGTGTTCCGGGCCATTGCCGCGTCCGCCACGCGGCCCGATCGGACGTGGGCCGTGGCCATCGCCGCGAGGTCCGCGATGGGCCAGATCCCATTCGGCAAACTTGCGGTAGCCCTCGTCGCCAAGCAATTTGCGCAGCTGATCGCTGGCTTGCCCGTCGATGCGTTCATGCTCGTTGCGCTCTTTCGTGCGCAGGGCGTCGAATTCGGCGCGCGCCCTGGCCTGCGCGGCTTCCTGAGCGTCGCGGCGCTGGATCAGGATCTTGCGTACGTCGGCCTGTTGCGTCGCGGTCAGATCCGGCGCCGTGGCCAGTTCTTCCGCAGGCGGCACTCCCGCCGGCCCATGCGGCGGTTGCATCGGTTGTGCACTGGCGCTGGCGGCGAGCAACGCGGCGAGCAGAGCGGCGGAAAGCGGAAGGGTCTTCATGGCGTACTCCTTGGGGTTCGTGCTGATTTTTCGCCGGTTCTCCGGCGCTATCCAAGCTAGCCCGCAAATGCGCAGGGCCGGTGCAGACACTGTGGAGAAATCGCGGAGATCGCCACGCAGCGGTTTCGCCGTGCCGGCGAACGTCTTATCGTGCGCCAATGCGCCTGCATCTATGGCAACGTCTGTTCCTTGCTTTCGCCGTACTCAGCGGGGTGGCCCTGTTCGGCTTTGCGGCCTGGCAGCAGCAGAATTTCCGCCGTGGATTTCTGGGCTATCTGGACGAGGTGATGCTGCAGCGCCTGGCGCCGGTCGAGGCGCGGCTCGCCGCCGCCTATGCCGAACACGACAGTTGGGATTTCCTGCGCAACGATCCTGCACGCTTTGGCCAGATCATCGAATCGTTTGCGGAGGGACGGGATGGGCGTCCGCTTTCCGGACCGGAGGATCCGCCGCCGCTACCGGACGAGCGCGAGCAGTCGGGAACGCGCCCGCCGCCTGTGGACGAACGCGAGGGTCTGGCAACCAGGCGCAGGCCGCCACGCCCGCGTGGGCCGCCGGACCTGATGCCGCGATTGCTGCTGCTGGATGCTACCGGCGAACGCGTCGTCGGCAATCCGCGCGTGCGGGCCGATGCCGCAACGATCCCGATTGCGCTCGACGGACGCGCTATCGGCAGCCTGCGGCTGGCACCCATGCCCCAGCTCAGCGGCGCGACCGATCTCGCGTTCGCGCAAACGCAGACGCACAGCGCGCTGGTCGCCAGCGTAGCGATCCTCGTTGGTGCACTGCTGCTGGCATTCGCGCTGGCACGCTGGCTGCTCGCCCCCGTGCACGCGCTGGCCGCAGGCACGCGCGCGCTTGCGGATGGCAACTATGCGCAACGCATCCAGGTGACACGCAGCGATGAACTGGGCGCGCTATCGCACGACTTCAACCATCTCGCGACGACGCTGGAACAGCATCAGCAGGCCCGGCGGCAATGGGGTGCGGATATCGCGCATGAATTGCGCACGCCGCTGAGTATCCTGCGCGGCGAAATCCAGGCGCTGCAGGATGGTGTGCGTGAATTGACTCCTCTGGCGCTGGAATCGCTGCAAGCCGAATGCGAGCGCCTGGGCCATCTGATCGAGGATTTGTATCAGCTGTCATTGGCCGATGCCGGTGGCCTGGACTATCGCTTCGAGTTGCTGGATCTGGCGGAACTGGTGCGCGAGTCACTGGAGCTGCAACGGCCGGCGTGTGTCGACGCGGGCTTGCAGCTCGAAGAAGATCTTGCCGGCCCGGCACCGGTGCGTGGCGACGCGCGACGACTGGCGCAATTGTTCGATAACCTGCTGATGAACGCACGACGCTACACGGACGCGCCCGGCCGCATTCGCGCAACGCTCGGCGGACATCCCCGGCAAGTTCGCCTGATCATCGAAGATACCGCACCCGGCGTGCCCTCCGCAGCGTTGCCGCGTTTATTCGAGCGTCTGTACCGCGTCGAGGATTCGCGCAACCGCGCGGCTGGCGGTGCCGGGCTGGGTCTGGCGATCTGCCGCGCGATCGTCGATGCACATGGCGGTCATATCTGCGCTGAGCAGTCGGCGCTTGGCGGACTGCGCGTCGTCGTCGACCTGCCGCTGGCGGAGGATGCATGAGCGCTGCGGCGCACATCCTCGTCGTCGAGGACGAGCCGAAGCTCGCCGCCCTGCTGCGCGACTATCTGATTGCGGCCGAATACCGGGTCAGCGTGCTGGCCAGCGGTGCCGGCACGGTCGACTGGGTGCGCGAACATGTGCCCGACGCGATTCTGCTTGACGTCATGCTTCCCGGTGCCGACGGCCTGTCGATCTGCCGCGGTATCCGTACATTTTCCACAATTCCCATTCTAATGGTGACGGCGCGTGTCGACGAAATCGATCGCCTGCTGGGTCTGGAGCTCGGTGCCGACGACTATATCTGCAAGCCCTTCAGCCCGCGCGAGGTCGTGGCGCGGGTCAGGGCGGTACTGCGGCGGATGCGTGCGGACGCGCCGGGAACGACCACGCCTATCGCACTCGACAACGAGCGCTTCGAGGCCCGCGTGCGCGGCCGCGCACTGGCGCTGACGCCGGTCGAGTTCCGGCTGCTCGACAAGCTTGCAGCACAACCCGGCCGCGTTTTCTCGCGCCAGCAGCTGATGGATGCAGCGTACCGCGATCACCGCGTCGTCAGCGACCGCACCGTCGACAGCCATGTCAAGAATCTGCGCCGCAAGCTGGCCGAGCTCGGGCCCGATCCGATTGCGTCTGTGTATGGCGTAGGTTACCGGCTGGAATGGCCGGCGCCTGCGGAAGGCGACGGCGCTTCGACCAGATAACTTGGCCGACTCCGGACAAGCATGAGTTATGCGATGCTTGCGCCATTGCAGAATCGATCGACACGCATGCTCAACCGCCTCTGGCTGGCTTTCTTCCTGATTGCGGCGATCGCCGCGCTGGCGCAATGGCTGATAGGCGGCCATCCGGAAGTATTCGCGGCCATGGTCGCGAGCCTGTTCGACATGGCCAGGCTTTCGGTCGATGTGATGCTGGTGTTGTTCGGCACGCTGGTGCTGTGGCTGGGGTTTTTGCGCGTCGCCGAAGCGGCGGGGCTGGTCGATCTGCTAGCGCGTGCACTCGGGCCGCTGTTTGCACGGTTGATGCCCGAGGTGCCGCGCGGGCATCCTGCGATCGGACTCATCACTCTGAACTTCGCCGCGAACATGCTCGGCATGGACAATGCGGCGACGCCGATCGGATTGCGCGCGATGCGCGAGCTGCAGACGCTGAATCCGAGTGCAACGACGGCGAGCAATGCGCAGATCCTGTTCCTCGTGCTGCACTCCTCGTCGCTGGTCCTGTTGCCGGTAACCATCTTCATGTACCGCGTGCAGCAGGGCGCGCATGATCCGACCCTGGTGTTCGTGCCGATCCTGCTGGCGACCAGCGCGTCTGCACTGACCGGCCTGCTCGGCGTGGCCTTTGTGCAGAAATTGAAATTGTGGAATCCGGTGGTGCTGGCGTACCTCGGCGGATTCGCCGTATTGCTGGCGGCATTCATCGCCGCGCTCGCGTCCATGACGCCCGCGGCACTGGCAGCATTCTCGTCCCTGCTCGGCAACCTGGCGATGATGGCGATCGTCCTGCTGTTCCTGATCGTGGGTGCCGTGCGCAAGGTACCGGTCTACGAGTGTTTCATCGACGGCGCGAAACAGGGTTTCGGCGTCGCTCGCGATGTGCTGCCGTACCTGGTCGCGATGCTGTGCGCGATCGGCGTGTTGCGCGCGTCGGGAGCGCTGGATTTCGCCCTCGACGGCATCCGCTGGCTCGCGAACACGGCCGGCTGGGACACGCGCTTCGTCGACGCCCTGCCGACCGCGCTGGTGAAGCCGTTTTCCGGCAGTGCGGCGCGCGCGATGCTGATCGAGACGATGAAGACCAGCGGCGTCGACAGTTTTCCTGCACTCGTCGCGGCTACCGTGCAGGGCAGCACCGAGACGACGTTCTACGTGATCGCCGTGTACTTCGGCGCTGTCGGCATCCGCAACATCAGGCACACCGTGCCCTGCGCCCTGCTCGCCGACCTGGCCGGCGTCGTCACTTCGATCGCGGTGTGCTACTGGTTCTTCGGCTAGACCGGAGCGCTACTTGCGCACCGCCGTCACTTCGATCTCGATCAGCCAGCCGGGGTTGACGAGTCCCGCAACTTTCATCGCCGAACGCGCCGGCAGATTCGGCTGTTCCGCCGTGCCGAAGAATTCGCGATAGCTCGCCATGAATCCGGCGAAATCCATCTTCCCGGCATTGGCCGCATCGCCGACCAGGAATACCTGCATCTTCACGACGTCTTTCATGCTCAAGTCCATCGACTTCAGGGTCGCCGCAATGCTGGTCAGCGCGCTGCGTGCCTGCGTCTTCATGTCACCGTAGGCCGCCGTACCATCGGCGGGCAGGGACTTGTCGATGTTCTCGGGTCCGACACCGCTGAGGAAGATCAGGCTTTGTCCTGCCGGAATCTCGACCGCCTGCGCGATCGGGAAGTCGGAATGCGGCAGCTTGTACCGGATCACATCCTTGGAGAATGCCGGTGCGACAAGGATTGCGAAGAAAAACGGAATAAGCACGAGACGTTTCATCGGAATCTCCGGGACAAGTATACTTTTATCAGCGCAGCTTTTTCACGTCATCCGCGGTCAGTGCGTCAGCGTAGCGATTGCCGAAATTCGAACGCACGTAGTTGACCACTTCGGCGACCTGTTCGTCGCTGAGATAGACCGCAAATGACGGCATGCCGTGGCGCCCGTGCAGCACCGTGATCGCCGGGTACGCGGCGCTGGCGAGCCTGGGGTTTGCGGCCAGCGCCGGATAGAAGCCGGCACCCGTGGCGCCTTTGGCGTCAGCCATATGGCAGCCCTGACAGACGGCGCGGTACAGCGTCGCGCCTTCGCGATGCACGAAATGCCCGAAACCGGAAAAACTTCCCGGTGGCGAAAACGGTGGTGGCTCGTCGCCGCCGCCAGCCAGTGGCGTGAATATTGCCGGCAGGGCCAGGATGAGGCCGGGCCAAAATCTGCGCCGGCGGACGATTGTGAGCGCGGGCATGACGTGAAGGACTCCTAGGCGGTGGCGATACGCTGGTGCATGCGCTGGATCGTGTCCAGTGCGGACAGCACGGCGCCTTCCTGCCAGGCCGGAAGGTACGAGGCATGCTCTCCGGCCAGGGCGATGCGGCCGTCGATCTGGCACAGATCGTTGTAATGTTTTTCGCGCACGTCGTCGGGCCAGTTCGCAAAGCAGCCCTGGGTGAACGGCGAGCGGTGCCAGGCCACCGCGATGCCGTTCTCGAACTCGGTCGCGTATTGCGGATGAATCTGTGCGCCGAACTCGACCGCCTTGCGCACGCGCTGCTCCGGCGTCATCGCGGTGAATTCATAGGCGTTCGTGCCCCACACATAGGCGCCCAGCAGCACGCCCTTGCCAGGTTGGTTCATGCCGGCCATCGGATAGCCGATCTGCTGGATCGGCAGATCGGTAAAACTGATGCCGCCGTAGATGCGCTCGTCCTCTTCCCAGAAGCGGCGCTTGAATTGCAAGCCGACCTTCACCGAGGCCTCGTAAGGCACAGCCTGGATCGCGGCCAGCATGGCATCGCCGACCTTGATCTCGATCTCGCTCAGGATCGACAGCGGAATCGTGCAGATGCACCAGTCGGCTTTCGTCTGCGTCGGCGCGCCACGGCCGTGCGCATCGACATGATTGACGGTGACGCCGCGTTCGTCCTGATCGATCTTCACAACCTTGGCATCGAACTGAACCAGTGGCGCAATTTCGCGATACAGCGCGTTCGCGATCCGGTCCATGCCGCCAACCGGCTGGAAAAGCGCCGGGCTCATTTCGTATTCGTGGAAGTTCACCAGGTACTGCCACAAGCGCGAACGCATCAGCTCATTGGCGTCTAGCGGTGTGGAGAATTCCGGCCTGCGCATCAGGCCGCCGCCCGGATCAACCGCGAAGCCGCGGGTCACGCTGGTGGCTTCCGAAGCGCGGTAGCGGAACTGCTGGTCGAGCACGCCCCAGGCGCGCAGCGATTCGAGCAGCCGGTCCCTGTCCTCGGGCGTCAGTTCTCCATCGAGCCGGCCCTGGTTGGCCGCCTTGCTCAGCAACTCGGCGATATGGCCCTGATAGTCGCTGCGCACCTCGCGGAAACGCTGCGGCTTGCCGCCGAATGCCTTCGACGAGTGCAGGTAGGCGTTGTAGTTGAGCTGATTGAACGCTTCAAGCGGCACCTTCAGGCGCTTGGCGTAGTCGAGCATCGCGTGATGGTGATACGGAATGCGCCACGGCCCGGGATTGATGTACAGGCCGGGATCGAATTCGCACTTCTGGCGCGAGCCGCCGAGTTCGGTGTACTCGTCGCCGCCGCGCAGCGTCCACGAGCGGCCGCCGGCGCGATGATTGTATTCCAGGACCTTTACCTTGTACCCGGCACGCTGCAGTTCATAGGCGGCGACCAGGCCCGCCATGCCGGCCCCGAGGATGAGAACCGAGGTATCGCGCGGCGCGGCGGTGAGTTTGATCGGCCCGCTGTAATCGGATTCCTGCGCGAAACCCAGCGTGCTCATCGCCTGGTACATCGCGCCGGCGCCGGCCGTCTGACCGATCATTCGAAGCAGGGCGCGTCGGCTCATGGGCAGTGAGCGGAACGTATCAGCCATACCTACCCCGCGGCTTCCCCGGATGCGCAGACATTACGCGCAAACTTTCCGCGTCACAACACGCGGCATGCGCCGGTGCGAGACTCCACTTTCGTCTAAATACGCGCGACGCCGAGCAGGCGCCCGGGCAGAGAACGAATGCGATTGAGCAGCGCGGCCGGCAGACGCAGCGGCGAATGCAGGCCATGTTCAGAGGGAGCGGCGGCGGTGAAGCGGCGTGCGGCCTGCGGATTCTGCTTGAGCTGCCAATAGCGGCCGATCGCCGAATCCACGCTCAGGCGGCAGGTGCCCATGCGCACCGGCTTGATCAGCATGCGGTAGACCTGGCCTTCGTTGATCAGTTCGATCGCGGTCTGTGCGTTCGCGCGCTCGGTGATGACCACGGTGGCGATATGCGGATGATGCTGCTTCAGCGCCTTGAGCAGCGCGGTCAGATCCGTGCGTCCAGCCTGGGTCTCGGAAATGATGACGCCGGTTTCATGCTGCTCCATGACCTGCAGCGCGCGCTCGGCCGTGTTGACGAAGTTCACCTTGTAATAAGGCTGCAGAATCTCGCGCAGGCGCTGTTGCACGGCGCTGTCGTCCTCGATGACCAGCACGCCGACCTGGGCGCGCGCGCGGTCGTGCTCGGTCGGCGGCAGCGGGTCGCGCGCGATCACCGGCGCCTCGCGCGCGATCGTGCCGGCTTCGGCGACCAGCGCCTTGAGTTCGGTGTTGTTCCATGGCTTGTTGACGAAGCGGAACACTTCGCTTTCATTGACCGAGCCGAGCACGGCCTTCAGGTCGGAATAACCCGTGAGCAGGATGCGCAGCGCGCGTGGATGGGCTTCCTTCAATTCGCGCAGCACATCAATACCGGGTTTTTCCGGCATGCGCTGGTCGCAGATGATGACGTCCACATCGTGCTGTCTGGCCAGCGCCGTGGCTTCCAGCGGATTCGTCGTCTGGAACGTGACGTAGTCGCGCAGCAACGCCTTCAGCGCGCGCAGGATGCGGGCTTCGTCGTCGATCAGCAGGATGCGCAGCGGGTCGGTCACGGCATTCTCATGAATAGCATCGCGTCAGGCGGTCGCTGCCGCAGAAGCCGGTTTGCCCATACCCGCCCCATCCACGGGCAGGTTAAGCGTGAACACCGAGCCTTTCTTTGGCGTCGTTCTCACTTTGATCGAGCCGCCGTGACCCTTGAGGATCTTGTGCACGATGGAAAGCCCCAGCCCGGTGCCCTCGCCGACCGGCTTTGTCGTGAAGAACGGATCGAAGATCTTCGGCAGGATGTCGTCGGAAATGCCGCAGCCGGTATCGGTGAAACTGACCTCGACCGTGTTCCCGACCACCTTGCTCTCGATCGTCAGCGTGCCGTCGCCGTCGATTGCCTGAGCCGAATTCGTAATCAGGTTGAGGAAAACCTGATTCATCTGCGAAGGCATGCAACGCACCTTGGGCAGCGGCTGCAGGTGCTTGACCACCTTTACCCGGTCGCGCAAGAGATGCTGGGCGATGGTCAGGGCGCTCTCCACGCCCTCGTTCAGATCCATCGTGTCCATGCCGTCGCGGTCGACGCGGGAAAATCCCTTCAGGTTCAGCACCAGGGCGCCGAGCTGGGTCAAACCTTCGCTGGCATCGCTGAGCAATTCCTTGGCGTCCTTGAGCAGCGGACTCTTCTCCAGGTTCGTGCGCGCCTCGAACAGCTTGCGCCGCGCATCCTCGACGTGCTTGACCAGCTTGTCGAGACTGGATTTGTCGGCACCGAAAATCAGGTCCACGGGTTGCAGGCAGTATTGCACTGCGGCGTCGTACTGCTTGACCAGCTTGCGGTAATCGTCGAGCAGATCGCCGATCACTTCGACGTTGCTCTTGACGAAACCCAGCGGCGTGTTGATTTCGTGCGCCACGCCCGCGACCATCTGACCGAGCGAGGCCAGTTTGGTCGTATGGATCACCTGGGATTGGGTCGCCTGCAGGCGCTTGTTTTCTTCCTCGGCCTCGGCCTGCCCGGCTGCAAGGACTCGGTTTTGCCGTTGCGCGCGCTGCAACATGAGCGCCAGCCAGCCACAGGCGGCCAGCAGCAACACGACCAGCATGATCCAGAGCAGCTGCATCGATGGCACCTCCCAATCGGTTGTCAGTATAAACACGAAGCAGCCTCGCTACGTCAAGATTTGCGCCGTCCGTCGCCGCGGTGGCCGCGTACGGCCGGCACTGGAACCCCCGCCGAACGGGACTTGACGCCGGCCCAGGCTTGCACCGACTCTTGCGAAGTCCGCAGCGTTAATCCGGGGAGTCCGAATGAAAGCCGCAATCGTCTCGATGGTTTTGGGTATGTTTCTGCTGCTTGGTGCGTTTTCCGCACATGCCGATTCGCCGATCGCGCGCGACTTGCCGCCCGGGTTGCAAATTCCCGAGGCGGCCCGTCCCGGGCCCCACTTCGATGTCGACCGTGCCACCGAAGCCTACCTGGACCTGCTCTCGCCGGATCAGCGCAAGTTGTCCGACGCCTACTTCGAAGGTGGCTACTGGCTGCAGCTTTGGGGATTCGCATACGGCCTCGGCGTTGCTGCATTGCTGCTGTGGGGCGGGATTTCACGGCGCCTGCGCGACCTCGCGCGGCGCCTGAGTCCGCGTCCATGGCTATACACCTGGGCTTACGCGGTGCTCTTTGTTCTCGTGTTTTTTGTGCTGAATCTGCCGTGGTCGATCTATGCCGATTTTGTGCGCGAACATCAGTATGGCCTCGCCACGCAGGATTTCGGCGGCTGGTTCGGCGATGCGGCGAAAGGCCTGATGGTCAGCGCAATCGTGCTGCCGCTGGTGCTGGTCGCGATTTACGCCGCGGTGCGCCGCGCCGGCGCGCGCTGGTGGATCTGGGCCAGCGGCATCGCCTTCGTGTTCGTGTTGTTCGCGATGATGCTGGCGCCGGTGTTCGTCGAACCGTTGTTCAACGACTACAAGCCGCTGCGCGAAGGCGCCGTGCGCGAGGCCGTGCTGTCGATGGCGCGCGCAAACCAGATTCCGACCGATCACGTGGTCGAGTTTGATGCCTCGCGCCAGACTACGCGCATCAGCGCCAACGTCGCCGGCTTCGCCGGAACGACGCGCGTGGCCCTGAACGACAACCTGTTGAACAAGACCTCGCTGCCCGAGATCAAGGCGGTGCTTGGCCATGAAATGGGCCACTACGTGCTCAATCACGGACTGCGCGGCACGATCTACCTGAGTCTGGTGATCGCGTTCGGCTTCTGGTTCACCTACCGCCTGTCGGACTGGGCGCTGGCACGCTGGGGACAGCGGCTGGGCCTGGAAGGCCGTGGGGATCCGGCCGCGCTGCCGCTGGCGGTGGCGATCATTTCCATCTTCTTCTTCCTGGCCACGCCGCTGGTCAATTCCATCGTGCGCCAGATGGAAGCCGAAGCGGACGCCTTCGGCCTGAATGCCGCGGGCGAACCGAACGGCTTCGCGATGGCGGCGATGCGCCTGTCGACATACCGGAAAATCCATCCCAGTGCGCTGGAGGAAATCGTTTTCTACGATCATCCGAGTGGCTACGATCGCGTACACGGTTCCATGCTGTGGCTCAAGGAAAACCAGAACAATCCCACGGCGAACGCGCCGCTGCCGACCGCAGCCGCGCCCTAGCCGGAACGCCTCGAGGGCGGCGGTGCATGCGATATCGTGCGGCCGGCCACAAGCCTTCCGTCGCCGTTCCGATCAGCCTGCGTTTGGCCTGGATGTCAACGAGCCGTCGCCGGTCGCGTTGTTGCGCTTGGCAGCATTGCTATCGTCCACGTCGAGGAGAAAGATCATGAACCGCAGTCCAATCGCACGAGCGCTGGTTCTGGCGTTCGCACTGACGAGTGCCGCCATCGCGCAGGCCCAGGAGCAACCCGCCGCCGTTGCCACCCAGCGCGACGCCAATCAGCAGGAACGTATCGAACAAGGCCTGCAGTCGGGCCAGCTCAACACCAAGGAGGCCGGGCAGCTCGAACGCGACGAACAGCGCATCGATCGCACCCAGGCGCGTGACCTCAAGCAGGGCGGTGCGCTCACTCCGCAGGAAAAGGCGCAGATCACGCACGAGCAGAATCAGGCCAGCAAGGACATCTACCAGGACAAGCACAATGCCGTGACCGGCAATCCGGATTCGGCGTCCTCTAAGCGCCTGCAGGCGGACGTGCAGCGCAACGCCAATCAGCAGCAGCGCATAACCAACGGCATCAATTCCGGACAATTGACCAACAAGGAAGCCGGCCACTTGGAAGCCGGGCAGAAGCGCGAAGCGCGCAACGAGGCCAATGCCGCCGCCAATGGCCATGTGGGTGCCGGCGAGCAGGCGCGCATCCAGGGCCGCGAGAACCGCCAGAGCCAGCGTATCTACAACAAAAAACACAACGACAAGCCGCGCGAGAACTGAACCACGCCAAACGGAATTTCCATACGAAGATGGGCGCCCGTCAAACGGCGCCCTTTTTTTGTCCGCACTGGCCCCGGCAGCATTGTCCGTCGCCGCCGGTCGAGACTCGCGTGAGAGCCTGACGACGATCGGTGCAGACTCAACTTGCGCTATCCTGCGCACAGATTTTCGGTGCGACGAGAAAAATCATGGCCCAGATCAGCGAAGTCAAAGTACCGGACATCGGAAATTATCCCAGTGTCCCCGTCATCGAAGTCCTGGTGAAAGCCGGTGATGCGGTAACCAAGGACCAGGGTCTGGTCACCCTCGAGTCGGACAAGGCGACCATGGAAGTGCCGGCACCATTCGATGGCGTGGTGAAGGAAGTCAAGGTCAAGGTTGGCGACGAGATTTCCGAAGGTGTCGTCGTGGCCTTGATCGAAGCCACGGGTACCGCATCGGCCGCGCCGGCAAAGAGCGACGCAAGACCTGCAGCCGCGGCGGCTTCAGCTCCGCCGCCTGCCGCCGAGGTCGGCGCGCGCAGGGCGGCTGGTGAGGGCAAGGCGCAAGCCGTTGTCCAGAATTCTCCTTCAGCCCAACCCTCGACCGCTGTCGGCGGCGAGAGCACGCCGCGTACGCCACCGGTGGCCTTCGGCGCCGATACGGTGATGCCGGACAAGGTGCCTTACGCCAGTCCTTCCGTGCGCCTGTTCGCGCGCGAACTTGGCGTCGATCTGGGCCGGCTGGGGCCCGGCAGCGGGCGCAAGGGGCGCATTACCAAAGAGGACGTGCAGAACTTCGTCAAGGATGTCCTTGCCGGGAGCGCGCCGGCGCGCGCTGCCGCCGCCGGTGGTGGTGGCGGACTGAACCTGTTGCCCTGGCCACAAGTGGATTTTTCCAAATTTGGCGAAGTGGAAATCAAGCCGCGGTCGAAGATCAACAAGATTTCCGGAGCCAATCTCGCACGCAACTGGGTGATGATTCCGCACGTCACCCAGCATGACGAGGCCGACGTTACCGAGCTGGAAGCACTGCGCGTGGCGCTCAACAAGGAGAATGAAAAGGCGGGCATCAAGTTCACGATGCTTGGCTTCCTGATCAAGGCGGTCGTCGCGGCACTGAAAAAATATCCCGACTTCAACGCCTCGCTCGACGCCAGCGGCGAGAATCTGGTGCGGAAAAAATATTTTCACATCGGCTTTGCCGCCGACACGCCGAACGGTCTGGTCGTGCCGGTGCTCAAGGATGCCGACAAGAAAGGCATCATCGATATCGCCAGGGAAACGACGGCGCTCGCGGGCAAGGCGCGCGAAGGCAAGCTCGGACCAGCAGACATGTCCGGCGGTTGCTTCTCGATTTCCTCGCTGGGCGGCATCGGCGGCACTGCGTTCACGCCGATCGTCAATGCGCCGGAAGTCGCGATCCTCGGCGTGTCCAAGTCGGCGATCAGGCCCGTGTGGGACGGCAGGACCTTCCAGCCGCGCCTGCTCCTACCGCTGTCGCTCAGCTACGATCATCGCGTGATCGACGGCGCGTCGGCCGCGCGTTTCACCGCCTATCTGGCGCAGCTGCTGGCGGACATGCGGCGCAGTCTGCTCTGATTGCGTTCAGCGAGGGAATGCGGGGTATGGGTGCAAGCTTCGAAGACATCGCCATCGTCGATCTGGATCTGCGCAAGACCACCTGGTCGCGCGTCCACTCGTCGATGCGCACGCTGTACCTGAAACTCAGCCGCGAACCCGATCCGGGCTGGGTGCGCTATTTCCATGAGGAACGCGAATCGCGGGTGGTGGTCAAGCGCCATGGCTTGTGGATTGAAGAAGGCTGCATCGTCTTCGATTGCCTGCTCGACGACGTGGACAAGCATCACCTTCCCGACTTTCGCCAGTCCGTCGACTATGCAAACGCCAGATACCGCGAATGGCTGGATGCACGCAGCGAGGAAAGCGAACAGATGCGGCTCGACGCCGATGCCGAGCAGCAGGCGTTGACCGCGCTGCGCATCCGCATCCGCGGCGACGAGGTGAAACCGTTGCCCCCGCCGGTGCCATCCGGCGAAGATGCCGACACCAGGAATTTCAACGCAAGGCGCGACGAATGGCGCGCGCACTTCCGCGCAGCGCTCGCATCCGCAAGCCTCGCGTCCAGAAACAAGGAGCCTGCCCGTGGCAACGACTGAAGTCAAAGTTCCGGATATCGGCAATTATACAAATATACCCGTGATCGAAGTGCTGGTGAAAGCAGGCGATACCGTCGCCAAGGATCAGGGCCTGGTCACGCTGGAATCGGACAAGGCAACGATGGAAGTGCCTTCGTCGGTCGCCGGCGTGGTCAGGGAGCTGAAGGTCAAGGTCGGCGATGAAGTGTCCGAAGGCAGCGTCGTCGCGCTGATCGAAACTGCTGCGACAGCTACCGAGAAATCACCCCTCCCGCTGGCGGGAGAGGTCGGCGCGCGCAGCGCGACGGGTGAGCGTGGCGCCGGAAAGAATCCGCCGCCCGTCCGGGCGCCACCCTCACCCCAATCCTCTTCCCCCGCCAGCGGAAGTGGGGGCGAAACCGCGACGCCCAAAGCGGCGGCCGGCTCCTCCGGCCGCAAGGCCGATATCGAATGCCAGGTGTGCGTACTCGGGTCCGGACCGGGTGGCTATACGGCCGCATTCCGCGCCGCCGATCTGGGCCAGAACACGGTCCTGATCGAGCGCTATGCCACGCTGGGCGGCGTCTGCCTCAACGTCGGCTGCATTCCGTCCAAGGCGCTTTTGCATGCAGCGCGCCTGATCGACGAGGCCGCACATTCCGACGGCATCGGCATCAGTTTCGGCGCGCCGAAAATCGACATCGTCAAACTCGGTGCGTTCAAGGACAAGGTGGTCGCACAGTTGACCGGCGGTCTCGCAAGCATGAGCAAGCAGCGCAAGGTCACGGTCGTGCAGGGGGTCGGCACGTTTGTTTCGCCGAACGAGATCGAGGTCCGGACCGGCGACGGCAGCAAACTGGTGCGTTTCGAGAAATGCATCATTGCGGCCGGCTCGCAATCGGTAAAGCTGCCGGGATTCCCCTGGGATGATCCGCGCATCATGGATTCGACCGGCGCGCTGCTGCTCAAGGACGTGCCGAAGAAATTGCTCGTGGTCGGCGGCGGTATCATCGGCTTGGAAATGGCCTGCGTCTATGCGGCGCTCGGCTCGCAGGTCACGGTGGTCGAGTTGCTCGATCAACTGATGCCCGGCGCCGATCCCGATCTCGTGCGCCCGCTCGCTCAGCGCCTGGGCAAACGCTATTCCGGCATTCATCTGAAGGTGAAGGTCGCAAAGATCGAAGCGCAGAAGGATGGGTTGAAAGCGACATTTGAGGCGGCTGATTCCGATAAGAGCGCGGCGCCGGGGCCGCAAGTCTACGATCGTGTGCTGGTCGCCGTCGGCCGCGCGCCAAACGGCAGGAAGATCGATGCGGACAAGGCCGGCGTCGCCGTCACTGAGCGCGGCTTCATCCCGGTCGACCGGCAGATGCGCACGAATGTGCCGCATATCTTCGCGATCGGCGACATCGTCGGCAATCCGATGCTGGCGCACAAGGCCACGCACGAAGGCAAGGTCGCTGCCGAAGTATGCGCAGGCATGAAGAGCGAATTCGTCGCGCGCGTGATTCCCAGCGTCGCCTACACCGATCCGGAAGTCGCCTGGGTCGGCGTCACCGAGGCTGAGGCGAAGAGGGACGGACTGAAAATCGGCGTCGGCAAATTCCCCTATGCCGCGTCCGGGCGCGCAATCGGCATCGGCCGCACCGAGGGCTTCACCAAACTGATCTTCGACGAAGCCACGCATCGCGTGATCGGCGCCGGCATCACGGGCCCGAACGCGGGTGATCTGATTTCCGAAGTCGCGCTCGCGATCGAGATGGGTTGCGAAGCCGCGGACATCGGCCTGACCGTGCACCCGCACCCGACGTTGTCCGAATCCGTCGGCATGGCCGCGGAAGTATACGAAGGTACAATTACGGATTTGTATATTCCGAAAAAGAAATAGCGTAAAAAAGCCAACACGCAGCCTCGGCGCAGTGCAGCGAACGGCTCGGTCAACTGCAAAGCCAGTCAAGCCGCGCAGTGAAATGAATGGCCCGTCCCTGGATTCGTGCCTGCGCGCCGGTTTCCGGCTCGCGACGCCGACGGGCTCGCCCGTTCGCGCTTGATTCGCGCCAACCCATCCCAATCTGAGTCGCGACGGCTGGGTTTGCCGTGCTCCCCACCACCAAGCCATCTCAAGGAGATTCCGCATGAAACTGTATTTCGCCCCCGGTGCCTGTTCCCTGTCGCCGCACATCGTGCTGCGCGAGTTGGGTCTGCCGTTTGATCTGGTCAAGGTCGATCTTGCTGCCAAGAAGACTGCCAATGGCGAGGATTTTAAGGCGATCAATCCCAGAGGCTATGTCCCCGCGTTGAAGCTCGACAACGGCCAGGTGCTGACGGAAGGCCCGGCCATTGTCCAGTACCTCGCAGACCAGAAACCCGAGCAGAAACTGGCGCCGGCCAACGGCACGTTCGAGCGCTCGCGCCTGCACGAAGCGCTCAACTTCGTCTCGACGGAGATCCACAAGGGTTTCAGCCCGTTGTTCAACTCTGCGTTGCCGACCGAAGCCAGGGAAATCTTCACGGCGAAGTTGATCACGCGCCTGGGCAACGTCAACGACATGCTGGGTAAATCGGATTTTCTTCTCGGCTCGCAGTTCTCGGTCGCGGACGCCTATCTGTTCACGGTGCTGACCTGGGCAAAGCATTTCGCCATCGACCTGCACCAGTGGCCGGCGATCGCGAAATTCGTCGAACGCGTCGGCGCACGGCCGGCAGTCAAGGCGGCGCTGGAGGCTGAAGCGGCGGCCAAGAAGGCCGCATAACGTCCATTCCAAGATCCGTTCCCGAGCATCTTCCCCCTCTGTGCGGGGGGAAGACGGGGTCAGGGCTACTTGCGCTTTTTCGCAGCGGGGCCGGGTTTGGCAGCAGGTACGCCGGCGGACGGTATGTGCTCGGCAACATCGTAGTGCCGCACCAGCGGTTCCATTTGCAGCAGGTATTGATCGTCCTCGGGATAGTAGACCGAGCGATCCGGATTCTCGCCAGCGAAAGCACGCACGGCGTCCATCGAATCCCACAGCGAAATCAGCATGATTTCGCAATGCTCGCCCTGATCGCGGCGCAGGGTCGTCACGCCACGGTTGCCCGCGGTCTTGGCGTAATCGCGCAATCCCGTCTCATGCAGGTAAGCCAGGTAGTCGTCCGCTTTTTCCTTGAGCGTGATGCCGCGCCAGATGCGAGCGATCATCTGAAGTCTCCGCCGCGCCGATCGGGGAACTGCAGCATAGCGCGATATTTGCGCGGAAAAGTAGCGGGACATCGGCCCCGGCCCAGCGCTACCGTCAGGCGCATGCTTCGGCAAGTCTGCGGTGCCGGACTGCGGGCAAAAAAAACCCGGGCGGCTCGCACCAACCCAGGGCTAGGGAGTACGTTGCCGATCGCAAACTGGCGATCGGATGTTCAATCAGGGAGGATCAGTCAGAGTTGCTCAAGCAAAGCAGCGGTCAGTCGGTCGCCGATCAGGCCGACAGGCGCGTCAGTGCCTCATTGATGCGCGCCAGCTTGGTTTCGAGCGGAGTCAGCGCCTGATCGTTGGCTGAGTGATGCGAGCGGACGTCTTCGATGGCCATTTCCAGACGGCCGAGTTCAATCATCAGATCATGGCGCAGGAACAGCGGATTGATGGTCAGGGCGGCGACGGTAGCTAGCATGGCACTCTCCTCGTTTGCGACTTGCTTCACACTATGCAGAAGCTGTGCCAAGCCGTAAAAACTGCTGTCATGGGTGCTTTCGCGCTGTGTTTTGCCTGGACGGTGACGCTTTGCGACGCAAATTGACACGACGCAACTCGCAAGGGCCGGTCACCGTGCACGGGATATGAACTTGTTCACAGTTATCTAACTACAAGCAGCGTTATGTTGTAGTACGATCACTTTTAACAAGTAGTGCAATCCGTCGGCGATGCCGACTGAGCGTGCGAAGCGAGTCACTGGCGCCCGGCATACGGTCCTCTTGGATTCCCCCTGTTCCTAAGACCGCCGGGCGCCAGCCTTCTTCCTGAAATCCCCTACTCCTCCACGCGTCCTTCCGCCGTTGCCGGGTCGACCCCTGCGTTCGACCACCGACGCATGCACGTGCCGGGGCGCAGGCGAAAGTGCGATTCGGGCATCGCAGAAAGCGTGCCAGCGCGCGCGGGCCGGCTTGTATAATGCGCGACCTTGCATCGTGCCAATCGCGCGAGGACGACAATCTTGGACTTTCAGCAGCACTACGATGTGATCGTGATCGGCGGCGGCCACGCCGGCACCGAAGCGGCGCTGGCGTCAGCACGCCTGGGCGCATGCACCCTGCTGTTGACGCACAACATCGAAACGCTTGGGCAGATGAGCTGCAATCCCGCCATCGGCGGTATCGGCAAGGGGCATCTCGTCAAGGAAATCGATGCGCTCGGTGGCGCGATGGGGCAGGCAGCGGATCGCGCCGGCATCCAGTGGCGCACGCTGAATGCCTCGAAGGGGCCTGCGGTACGCGCCACTCGTTGCCAGGCCGATCGGCTGCTGTACAAGGCAGCGATCCGGCATCGCCTGGAAACGCAGCCGAACCTGTCTATCTTCCAGCAAGCCGTCGATGACCTGACCCTGGACGGCAATCGGGTGACGGGCGTCGTCACTCAGATGGGCCTGCGTTTCCAGGCAACGACCGTAGTGCTGACGGCCGGCACCTTCCTCGCCGGCAAGATCCACGTTGGCTTCGCCAGCTACGCTGGCGGCCGCGCCGGCGATCCGCCCGCCATGCACCTGGCCGAGCGCCTGCGCCAGATGCCATTGCGCGTAGACCGGCTGAAGACCGGCACGCCACCGCGCATCGATGGCCGCAGCATCGACTTCAGCAGCTTGCTGGAACAACCCGGCGATTCGCCGATGCCGGTATTCTCGTTCGCAGGTTCCGTCGCAGATCATCCACGTCAGGTCAGCTGCTGGATCACGCATACGTCGGAACGCACCCACGACATCATCCGTGGCGCGCTGGACCGTTCGCCTCTTTATACGGGCAAGATCGAAGGGGTGGGACCGCGCTATTGCCCATCGATCGAGGACAAGGTCGTGCGTTTCGCCGACAAGACCTCGCACCAGATCTTCATCGAACCGGAAGGGCTGCAGACCACCGAGATTTATCCAAACGGCATTTCGACCTCGCTGCCGTTCGATGTACAGCTGGAGCTGGTACGTTCGATCAAGGGCTTCGAGCGTGCGCATATCACGCGCCCCGGTTACGCGATCGAGTACGACTATTTCGATCCGCGCGGGTTGAAGGCCAGCCTGGAAACCCAGGCCATCGGTGGGCTGTATTTCGCGGGCCAGATCAATGGCACGACCGGCTACGAGGAAGCCGCGGCCCAGGGCATCATCGCCGGACTCAATGCCGCACGCGCCGCGCAGGGCAAGGAACCGTGGACGCCGCGCCGCGACGAGGCCTACATTGGCGTGCTGATCGACGATCTCATCACCAACGGCACGATCGAGCCGTATCGCATGTTCACCTCGCGCGCCGAATACCGGCTGCACCTCCGCGAAGACAACGCCGATCTGCGCCTGACCGCGAAAGGGCACGCGCTGGGCAGCGTGGACGACGACCGCTATGCCGCATGCTGCCGCAAGCGCGATGCGACCGAACGCGAAACCCAGCGCCTGCAAGGCCTGTGGGCGGCTCCGGCCAACGCGCTCGGACGCCAGATCGAGGCCACGCTCGGCGTGGCCGTGTCGCGCGAGACCAGTGCCCTGGATCTGTTGCGCCGCCCGGAGCTGGACTACGCGCAACTGATGCGCGTGCCTGCGCTTGGCCCCGCTGTGGATGACGCGCGCATAGCCGAGCAGGTGGAGATCGCGGCAAAGTATTCCGGTTATCTGGAGCGCCAGAACGAGGAAATACAACGCCAGCGTCGGCACGAGGATACAGCGATACCGCCGAGTTTCGACTACGCCGGCGTGCGCGGCTTGTCCGCCGAGGTGATGCAAAAACTGCAGCGCAGTCTGCCCCACACGGTGGGTCAGGCCATGCGCATCTCCGGCGTCACCCCCGCAGCGATTTCGCTGTTGCTGGTGCATCTGAAACGTCACGGGCATCGCCGCGTGGCGTGATGTTCCGTTCCGCGCCATCGGCGCGGATCGTTCCGCTCAAGTTTCTCAGGGAAGATCCCAACGCATGTTTTCCGTCGAACAAAAGATTGCCGAAGAAATTGCCGCAAAGCCGGCGCAGGTCGCTGCTGCCGTCGAACTGCTGGATGGAGGCGCGACGGTGCCGTTCATCGCGCGCTATCGCAAGGAAGCTACCGGCGGGCTCGACGATACGCAGCTGCGCGCCCTTGAAGAGCGTCTGCGCTATCTGCGCGAACTGGAGGAGCGGCGCGACGCAGTCCTCGCCAGCATCGCCGAGCAGGGCAAGCTCGATGAAGCACTGAAGACGCAGATTCTCGCTGCCGACACCAAGGCGCGCCTCGAAGACCTGTACCTGCCGTACAAGCCCAGGCGACGCACGCGCGCACAGATTGCGCGCGAGGCCGGCTTGCAGCCCTTGGCCGATGCGCTGCGCGGCAATCCCTGCGGAGGGCCCGAGACGCTTGCGCTGGGGTACGTCGATGCGGAAAGAAATGTCGCCGACGCCAAGGCGGCGCTCGATGGTGCGCGCGCGATCGTGCAGGAAGAGTTTTCCGAAGATGCCGCCCTGGTCGGGCAGTTGCGCGAATGGATGTGGCAGCGCGGCCAGGTCCGCGCCAGGGTGATCGACGGCAAGCAGGACGAAGGAGCGAAGTATCGCGACTACTTCGATCACGCCGAACCGATCCGCACGATCGCTTCGCACCGGTTGCTGGCGCTGTTTCGCGCACGCAACGAAGGCGTGCTCGATCTGGATCTGGAGCCGGGCACGCAAGCGGACCAGGGCCATGCCGAGGCCGAGGGCCGCATTGCCGCGCATTTCAATATTGCCGACCGCGGGCAGCCCGCGGATGCCTGGCTCAGGGAAACCTGCCGCCAGACCTGGCGGACAAAATTGCACCTGCAGCTCACGCTCGATCTGTTCGGGCGCGCGCGCGCGACCGCCGAGGACGAAGCGATCCGCGTATTCGGCAGCAACCTGAAAGACCTGATGCTGGCGGCGCCGGCGGGACCGCGCGTGGTCATGGGGCTGGATCCGGGCATCCGCACCGGCGTGAAAGTGGCGATCGTGGATGCCACCGGCAAACTCATGTCCACGCACACGATCTATCCACACGAACCCAGGAACCAGTGGGACCAGTCCATTGCCCAGCTCGCGGCAGGGTGCAAGGCCTGCGGTGTGAATCTCATCGCGATCGGCAACGGCACCGCTTCGCGCGAAACCGACAAGCTGGTCGGCGAACTGATGAAGAAGCATGCCGAACTCGCTCTGGCCAAGGTCGTGGTCAGCGAAGCCGGCGCATCGGTCTATTCGGCTTCCGAGTTCGCGTCGAAGGAATTTCCGCAGCTCGACGTGTCCCTGCGCGGCGCGGTGTCGATCGCGCGGCGCCTGCAGGATCCGCTGGCTGAACTGGTAAAGATCGAGCCCAAGGCGATTGGCGTGGGCCAGTACCAGCACGACGTGAACCAGGTGAAGCTCGCACGTGCGCTGGATGCCAGCGTCGAGGACTGCGTCAACGGTGTCGGCGTCGATGTAAACACGGCCTCGGCGCCGTTGCTTGCGCGCGTGGCCGGACTGTCTGCCGCGGTGGCGGAAAACGTGGTGAAATACCGCGACGCCAACGGCGCATTTCGCACGCGCGCCGCGATCAGGAACGTGCCGCGGCTCGGCGACAAGGCGTTCGAGCAAAGCGCCGGCTTCCTGCGCGTTGCGGCGGGCGACAATCCGCTGGATGCGTCCAGCGTGCATCCGGAAGCCTATCCGCTGGTCGAACGCATCGCCAGGAGCAGTGGGCGCGGCGTGCGGCAGATCATCGGCGACGGTGCGTTCCTGCGTGGACTCAAACCCGACCAGTTCACCGATGAGAAGTTCGGGCTGCCGACCGTGTGCGACATCCTCAGGGAACTGGAAAAACCTGGCCGCGATCCGCGTCCGCAGTTCGTCATGCCGGCGTTTGTCGACGGCGTGGAAAATCTGGTTGATCTCAAGCCCGGCATGGTGCTCGAGGGCCGCGTGTCAAACGTGGCCGCGTTCGGAGCCTTTGTCGACATCGGCGTGCATCATGACGGGCTGGTACACGTTTCGGTATTGTCCACAAAGTACGTCAAAGATCCGCGCGAGGTGGTAAAGGCGGGCGACGTGGTCAAGGTCAAGGTGCTTGAAGTGGACCTGCCGCGCAAACGCATCGCGCTGACGATGCGGCTGGACGATCCGTTGCCGGTCGCGAGCGGCGAGCGCGCGCCACGGGAAAGCCAGCCGCGCGCCGCGACGGTGCGTGCGGCGACCAAACCCATGGCTGCGACAACGGCGGGCAACGCTCTGGCGGACGCTTTTTCGCGTGCGCGACGGAGCTGAACGCGCCTGACGGGATCGGTCAGGTCGCGTCGAGAATCCGCTCGTTGCTATTTCTTCGGCGCGTTGGCCTGGGCGGTATTGAATGCCTGCTGCGCGTGGGCGTAGATTCCCTTGGCTTCGTCGGCAGACACTTCGCTGCCCTGGCCACTGGAGATGCGCTCCTTGAGCACCAGTTGACCGCTGTCATCCCAGCCGACCTTGGTGGTCGCATAAGGATGGCCGCCGCCGGCCGGGGATTCCTCGCGCACCACGACCCAGGGCTTATCGTTCTGGTACGCCATCTTCAGGGTCACGCGGCCCTTGTCGTTGTCCAGATCGGTGATCTCGCGGACGACCTTGACTTTGCCATTGGACACAAAGGCATCCCAGGCGACCGACGAAGTATCGTTCATCGAACTGCCGCTGATCTGCTTGAACGAACCGACCTGGGCATAGGCTTTCTTGTAGTCGTCAAACATCTTTTCGGCCGGCGTCGGCTCGGGCGCAACGGTGATTTCCACGCGCGACGGAGCGCGATTGGTCAACACGGGATATTGCAGCACGGGCAGGTAACGGCGATCGCCGTCGACCAGCACGGCATCGACGGCGTAGGTGCGCTTGCGATCGACCTGCGATGGATCGATCGGCAGAGTGAAATTGATCGGTGGGCGGCTGGCATTGGCGATGACCGTCTGCGCGAGCGGCGTTGCGGGCTGTGCGACATCCACCACCTTCAGCTCGACGCGGGCCTGATTGCTCAGTTCGCGCGGTTCACGCAGCATGATCGTGCCACTGACGCTGCTGGCGATCGGCGCCACAACCGGCGCTGCCGGCGGCGGCGGCGAATTGCACCCTGACAGCAGGCCCAGCCCCAGCAGCGCCGTGGAAATTCGGGTTTTCATGTTGCATCTCCTTGTAGTGCCTGCCGCGACCTTGCGCGGCTTCAAGCTGATTGATGGTTGTTTGCGCTGATGGTCGAGACGCACATGCGGGTCGTCCTGTCGCAAATTCTAGCCCTTATCGAACCCCGAAAATACGAATATCTTCGTAAAGCCGGTATGCAGGCGCGTTTGCGCGATCATGGAACTTGCAGCAGCGAGATGTCGGCGACATACAGGAACATGCGGCGCAACTGGCTCAGCAGCGCCAGGCGGTTCTGGCGTGTTGCACGGTCATCGACCATGACCATGACGTCGTCGAAGTAACGATCGACCGGGGCGCGCAGGTTAGCCAGCAAACCCAGGGTTTCGATGTAACGCCCCTGCTCCACCAGCGGCGCGATTGCAGCAGCGGCCGTTTCGACGGCACGATGCAATTCGGTCTCGGCGCCCGCATCGAGCAGGCCCGTATCGACACGCCCGGCGCCGGCACCATCGGCCTGCCGCAGGATGTTGCCGATACGCTTGTTCGCTGCAGCCAGCGCCTGCGCGTCCGCGAGCACTGCAAACTTGCCCACGGCGGCCAGACGCCGATCGAAATCGGTCAGCGTATCCGTCTCGACCGCGCGCACGGCATCGAACTGGTCGCTGCCGAAACCACGCTCGGCGTAGTAGCTGCGCAGCCGCTCGAAGACGAAATCGAGCAGGTCCTTGACCAGGCTATATTTTTCATCCGACGGCGAGGTTGCCGCTGGCGCGGCTGCGCCACCCCTCGACGGCGGTTGCGGCGCACGCACTGCCGGCAGCAGCTCAACAGCCTCGCGCAGGAGGGCTTCCAGATCCAGCTCCATGCCGGCCTCGATCAGGGTGCGCGCCAGTCCCAGCGCGGCACGGCGAAGCGCGAAGGGATCCTTGTTGCCGGATGGCTTCTGGCCGACCGCAAAGATGCCTGCCAGCGTGTCCAGGCGCTCGGCCACGGCGAGTACCCGGGCAAATTTTCCTTTTGCAACATCGTCACCGGCAAAACGCGGCTTGTAGAATTCGTCCAGCGCTTCGGCAACCTCGGGGTCTTCTCCCTGCGCCGCTGCGTAGTAGCGGCCCATCACGCCCTGCAGCTCCGGGAACTCGCCGACCATGCGCGTCATCAGATCGCATTTGCTCAAGGCTGCCGCGCGCGTAGCGAGCGCCGCATCAGCACCGACGCGATTGGCGATCACGCGCGAAAGTTCGGCCACGCGCACGCACTTGTCCCAGACGCTGCCAAGCTGCTGCTGATAGGTGACCGACTTGAGCGCTTCCTGCTGGGCCACAAGCGGCGTTTTCAGGTCTTCGTCGTAGAAGAATTTCGCATCGGCAAAGCGCGGACGGATGACGCGCTCGTAGCCCTTGCGGATTTCGCCGGGGTCATTCGACCTAATGTTGGCGACACCGATGAAATGTTCTGTGAGTTTCCCGTTCGCATCGAACACGGGCACGAACTTCTGATTGGTTTCCATCGTTGTAATCAGCGCTTCCTGCGGTACGGCGAGGAAGCCGCGATCGAATGCGCAGTCGATGGCGACCGGCCATTCAGTGAGGTTGGCGATCTCGTCCAATAGTTCATCGCGCAGGCGCGGGGCACCACCTGTGTCGTGGCCGGCACGTTCCACTTCCGCGCGCACGCGTTGGCGGCGCTCGCTTGGATCAGCAAGCACTTTTGCAGCACGCAGCGCATCGACATAGATGTCCGCGTTGCTGATTGGCACCGGCTGCGGGTGATGGAAGCGATGGCCGCGCGATTCACGCCCACTCGTTATGCCAAAGATTTCTGCGTCGATCACGCAATCGCCGTGCAAGATTACCAGCCAGTGCACCGGACGCACGAAGGCGAAATCGTGATCGCCCCAGCGCATCGGCTTGGGAATCGGCAGCACCTTCAATGCCTCGGCGATTATTTCCTGCATCAACTCGGCGGTCGGCCTGCCCTTCTGCTGCGCGCGGTGGACGAACCAGCCGCCCTTTTCCGTCTCCAGTTTTTCCAGACGATCGACTGCGACTCCGCACGAGGACGCGAAGCCGAGCAACGCTTTGGTCGGTTCACCGCTGGCGTCGACACCGGCACTCAACGCCGGGCCGCGGCGCTCGGTGGCCTGATCCGCTTGCGCTTGACCGACGCCAGGCACCAGCACAGCCAGTCGCCGCGGTGAGTTGTACATTTTGACGTTGGCAACATCCGCGGCAATGCCGCGCCGTGTCAGCCCCTCGCAAACGCCGGTTGCGAATGCGCGGGTCAACTCATCCAGCGCCTTCGGCGGCAGCTCTTCGCAACCAATCTCGATCAGCAGCGACCGGTGCTCAGACATGTGCCGCCCCCGTGCGCTTTGCGACATAGGCCTCGGCAACCGCGCGCGCGATGGTGCGGACGCGCAGGATGTAGCGCTGGCGCTCGGTCACACTGATCGCGCGGCGCGCATCGAGCAGGTTGAATGCATGGCTTGCCTTGCAAACCTGATCGTAGGCCGGCAGCGGCAGATTGAGTTCGACCAGTTTCTTCGCTTCGCTCTCACAGACGTCGAACCAGTGCAGCAGTTCAGGCACGTTCGCGTATTCGAAGTTGTACGCGGACTGTTCGACTTCGTTCTGGAGAAATACATCGCCGTAGGTCACCACACCGTGCGGCGCGACGGTCCAGACCAGGTCGAAGACATTGTCCACGTTCTGCAGATACATCGTCAGGCGTTCCAGCCCGTAGGTGATTTCACCTGTCACCGGCTTGCATTGCAGGCCACCGGCCTGCTGGAAATAGGTGAACTGGGTGACTTCCATGCCGTTGAGCCACACTTCCCATCCCAGACCCCAGGCGCCGAGCGTCGGCGATTCCCAGTTGTCCTCGACAAAACGCAGATCGTGCACCAGCGGATCGATACCGAGCGCCTCGAGCGAGCCGATATACAAATCCACAATATCGTCCGGGTTCGGCTTCATCACGACCTGGTACTGATAATAGTGCTGCAGCCGGTTTGGATTCTCGCCGTAGCGGCCATCACTGGGCCGGCGGCAGGGCTGCACATACGCTGCCGCCCACGGCTCCGGACCCAGCGCACGCAGGAAAGTGGCCGGATGAAACGTGCCGGCACCGACTTCGGTATCCAGCGACTGGACGAGGGCGCAGCCTTGGCTGGCCCAGTAGCGGTTGAGGGTCTGGATGACGTCCTGGAATGTCGGACCTGGCATGGAAATCACAGTAGGGCGCGAAAAGCGCGTTAGTATAGCGATTAACGCCGGAATCCATAGGTCAACGGATATGGCAACTGTCCCACAACGCCCACAACCTGTACCGGAGCCTGTTGCCGAAGCGCCGGAGCTGGGCCTGCATCGCAAGCTGGAAATCGATGCCGTCCTGGCAGCTTTGCGTAACGACGGCCTGATTGCCGAAGCCGACGCGCTCAAGGCGCGTGCCGACGCGCGCAGCGCGCGTGGCAAGATGGAATTGCATCCGCTGGCGCTGATCGCGAACCAGAAATTGGTCAATCCACGCGATGGCAAGCCTCTGAGTCTGGAGGTGCTCACCCAATGGCTGGCCGACAAGGCCAAACTGCCGTATTTGAAGATCGATCCGATGAAGATCGACGCCGGGGCGGTAACCCAGGTGATTTCGCATGCCTACGCGCAGCGCTATCGCATCCTGCCGGTATCGGTAAGTCCGGGCCAGGTCACGATCGCGACCTGCGAGCCATTCGACACGCGCTGGCTGGCCGACCTGGGCCATATCCTGCGCCGCGAGATCCATCGCGTGGTCGTCAATCCGGTCGATCTGAACCGCTATCTGGCCGAGTTCTACGGCGTGCAACGCTCGATCCAGAAGGCCAAGGACGCCAAGCTCGATGTCAACGACGGTCGCGCGATTCTCAATTTCGAGCAGTTGCTGGAACTGGGCAAGTCTGGCGACATCGGCGCGGACGATCGCCATGTCGTCCACATCGTGGACTGGCTGTTGCAGTACGCGTTCGACCAGCGCGCATCGGATATCCACCTGGAGCCGCGGCGCGATACGAGCCCGATCCGGTTCCGCATCGACGGCATGATGCACAAGGTGTTTGAACTGCCGACGCCAGTGATGACCGCGGTAACGGCACGCGTGAAGATTCTCGGACGCATGGATCTGGCCGAGAAGCGCCGACCGCAGGACGGCCGCATCAAGACGCGCTCAAGCGAGGGCCGCGAGGTCGAGCTGCGCCTTTCGACCATGCCCACCGCGTTTGGCGAAAAAGTCGTCATGCGCATCTTTGATCCCGACATCGTGGTCAAGGAATTCCGCCAGCTCGGTTTTTCGATGGACGAAGAAATCCTCTGGCGCAACTTCGTCGAGCGGCCGCACGGTATCGTGCTGGTCACCGGTCCGACCGGTTCCGGCAAGACCACGACGCTGTATTCGACGTTGAAACATCTGGCCACGCCCGACATCAACGTCTGCACGGTCGAAGACCCGATCGAAATGGTCTCGCCGGAATTCAACCAGATGCAGGTGCAGCCGGGCATCGACCTGGATTTCGCCGCTGGCGTGCGCACACTCATGCGCCAGGACCCGGACATCATCATGATCGGCGAAATCCGCGATCTGGAGACCGCGCAGATGGCGATCCAGGCGTCGCTGACCGGGCATCTGGTGTTGTCGACACTGCATACCAACGACGCGCCGACAGCGTTGTCGCGCCTGCTCGATCTGGGCGCGCCGCACTATCTGATTCAATCCACGCTCACCGGCGTCGTCGCGCAGCGTCTTGTGCGCACCTTGTGCCCGCACTGCAAGATGGAAACCGCGCTGGACGTGCGCGCCTGGGATGCCCTCGTGCATCGCTGGCGTTTGCCGCCGCCGGCGCACTCGTATGGTCCGAAGGGTTGTCTGGAATGTCGCAATACCGGCTTTCTCGGCCGCACCGGCATTTACGAAATGATGCGCGTTTCGCCACATATACGGCAGATGATCTCGGCGAATCTCGATCTGGCAAAACTCAAGGAAGCAGCGCTGACCGAGGGTATGCGTCCACTACGCGTGAGCGCGGCCGCGCAGGTTGCGCGCGGCGTCACCACGATTGCGGAAATCGTCGGCGTGCTGCCGCCCATCGAAGAATGAAGCTGCTGATCGTGCAAACCGGCGATGCATTGCCGGCCCTGCAGACACGACACGGTGATTTTCCCGCATGGTTCCGGCGCGGACTGGGATTGGCGCGGGAAAAAGTCGCAGTCACGCGTGTCGATGCGGAGGAAGCGTTGCCGACGCCGCGGCGCATCGATGCTGCCGTCATCACCGGCTCCGGCGCGATGGTATCCGAGCGTCTGGGCTGGAGCGAACGCACGGCGGACTGGCTGCGCACGGCCGCCCAGGCGGGGTTGCCGATGCTGGGTGTGTGCTACGGACATCAGCTGCTCGCGCATGCCCTGGGCGGGCACGTCGACTACAACCCGCGCGGCCGCGAGATCGGCACGGTCGATATCCAGTGTCTGCCGGCTGCCGCGGACGACGAGTTGTTCGGCGTGCTGCCGGCGCAATTCCGCGCGCACGCGACGCACCTGCAAAGTGTCTTGAAGCCTCCAGCCGCCGCCGTCGTACTGGCTCGCTCGGCACTCGACGATTGCCAGGCGGTACGCTATGCCCCGCGTGTGTGGGGGGTGCAGTTCCACCCGGAATTCAGCGTGGCCCACATGCGCGGATATCTGCACGAGCGCATGCCGGCAGTGAACGGCGAAGGGCTGGATGCGCAGCGCATCATGGGCAGTGTCGGCGCAAGCCCACATGCACGCGCGGTATTGCGCCGTTTCGCGCGCATTGCAGTGCAAAACTGACCGTGGAAAAGCAAAAACGGCCGCTAGGGCCGTTTTTGTCGCGGATTCCGCTCGCGGATATCCGGAGCGAAACGATGCAGCAAAACCTGCTTTACTTCTTCGGCTTGCGGGCGCCGCCGGCCTTGGCAGAAGCCAGGTAATTGTTGATCGCTTCGTTGGTCACGTCATACAGCGGACGGCCGGATACCGCAGCGGCGGCCTTGAGGCTATCGCGCACGCGCTTGGACACGCGCAGGCTGGCGTCGCGGGTATCTTCGTTCTGTTTTGCCATGTCTGTAACTCCGGTTTCGGGTGAAGGGAAAAATGCACCATTTGCCGCAAAGGAGTTTATGCCAGAATGTTGCAAAAGACAAATTGTAGCGGCCTGAAAAGTTCGCCCGACATGCCAGTGCTTGACTCAGCTTTGACCTTTGCTGTCGCGCTTGTCGCCTGATCGGCCCAGGAACATGCGCACTGCGATCAGACCGGTTTCGTAGAGCAGGCACATCGGAATGGCGAGCATGATCATGGACAGCACATCTGGTGGGGCAACGATCGCGGCCACCACGAACGCACCGAGGATCACATAGGGGCGGTGTTTCGCCAGCTGTGCGGGCGTGACCCACCCCATCAGGGCGATGATGAATACGCCGACCGGTACCTCGAAACACAAGCCGAAGGCAAAAAACATGGTCAGCACGAAGTCCAGGTAGTGACCGATGTCGGTCATCATCTGCACGCCTTGAGGCGTGGTACTGAGCAGGAAACCGAATACCTTGGGCAGCACCGCGTAATACGCGAATGCGCAGCCCAGATAGAACATGATCACACTCGATGCAAGCAAAGGCATCGCCAGGCGCTTCTCATGCCGGTACAGCCCAGGCGCGACAAACCCCCACGCCTGATACAGCACGATCGGCATGGCCAGGAACAGGGCCACAAAAAAAGCGAGCTTCACCGGAGTCAAGAAGGGCGAGGCCACTTCGATCGCCACCATCTGCGAACCTGCGGGCAGGCGTTCGAGCAGGGGCTCGGCGATCAGGTGATACAGCCGGTTGGCGAACGGCAACAGTACCACCAGCACCAGCAGCACGGCGGCGATAGCCTTGAGCAGGCGTTCGCGCAGTTCGACCAGATGCGAGATGAAGGATTGTTGTGTGCCATCCTCGCGTTCGCCGTGCTCGGGCTCAGTGTCGCTCATCGATGTCGGGCGTGGCTGCGGAGGGAGGGGTGACGGGCGGCGAATCGCCGGTGGGTGCAACATCCATGACCGAGCGCAATGCGTCCTTGACGTCGGCCGTGGGGTCGGCCGCGGCCGCGGTTTCTTTCATGCTGCGCTTGAGTTCCTCGGCGGCCAGTTCGCGTTCGATTTCCGCGCGCACGCTTTGCCAGCTTTGCCGGGCCTTGCGCAGCAGCGCACCTGCGGTGCGCGCTGCACCAGGTAATCGTTCCGGACCGAGCACGAGCAGCGCGACGACTGCGATCAGGCCGATCTCCCCCATGCCGACATCGAACATGACGACTCGCTACGGCGTGTTCTCGCGCTTTGTTTCGCTGCCGCCAGCCGACGCGGGTCCGGCCGAGGGGGGCGTGGACGCCGGCGTGCTTACTGGCTCCGGATCGGCCTTGAGCTGCGGCTGCGCGGAATGATCGTCATCCTGCAGACCCTTGCGGAAATTCTTGATCGCCGAGGCGACATCCCCGCCGATATTGCCGAGCTTCTTGGTGCCGAATATGAGTACGACAATGAGCAGCAGCAACAACAGGTGACCAGGACTTAAGCCAAACATGAGCGTACTCCAGATTCAATCGTATCCCCGCCATTCAACGCAGACGATCGCCGGGACAACAGATACTAGTGCGCAGTGTACTCCTCCAGGCGGTCGCGGAAATCGACAACTGCGTTCGGCACGTTGCTGACGCCGCCGGCGAAGATGCGCCGCGGGGTCACGCCTTCGCCGTATACCGCCTGATTGGCGTCATTGTCGATGGCCAGCACCGAGCCGTCGAGCGCGACGCCTGCGAACAGGCCGCGCGAGCGCGAATAGGAATAGATTTCAGCCTTGAGCTGCGCGTCAGTCGCGGCGTGCGCGTCGCGTCCCACGGGGCCGGCGGCCACGGACGCATCGGCACCCAGGGTGAACTTGCCGTGCACGATCGAGTCGACGCCGCGTTGCGTGCGGAACACCAGGATCACGTCGGTCGATTGCACACCTGCTTGGAATCCTATGCTGCCGCCGGTCATGCTGACGAAGCTGGGATTGCTCCAGGTACCGTCTGCGGTCTTGATCGATACGACGCCCACGCCGTGGCGGCCGCCGATCACGAACCCGGCCTTGATCACGTCGGGGATCACGGCGACGGCGTAGGCACTGGTGAGCAGATCCGACGGCACGCGCTTGTCGGGTGCCATCATGATTTCCTTGAGCACACGCACCGCGTTATTGGCGCGCTCGGTTTCCTGCTCGCCAGCGCGTGCGCTGCCGGCGTGCAACAGGGTGAGCGAAAAAAGTGCGTAAACCAGAGTCTGCCAGCGTTGCATGGTCATTCCTTGTGAGCGAGAGGCGCGCGGTCAACCCGCGGCGGACGAACGGCGTCAGAGGGTTGGACGGCGCCGGCGCAGGACAGTTCCCGCCAGCAGCAGCAGGAGCAGCGTCAACAACGTCAGTCCGTGCGCTGACATGGACGGGGTGGGGTCGCCTGGCCGCGCAGCGGTGCAGACAGGGGGCGCAATCGCCAGACCCTTGAGCCCTATTTGCTCGAGGTCGCTGGGCCCGACGATAGGCCCGGTGTCGACCAAGGTGCCCGTGGTTGCATTCAACTGGGCCAAATCGCTCCACAGCGCTACTGTCGTCACTCCGGGTTCGGGTGGTACGTAATCGAGTATCGCCCACAACTGTCCGGAGGCGTCGAAGCCAGGGCTTGCCGTGGTGACATAGCTGGCCCCGGAACCATAGGCGCCGATTGCCGTGGCCTGCGCGGTTGCCGTATCGATCAAATACAGATTGTTGTTGCCCTGACTGCCGGCGCCATAGACTTGATTGCCGTTCGCGGCGATACCGGTAATTTTGGCGCCGAGATTGCCGACTGGCGCTGTGGCCCCTGTTGCCGGATCGACTTGCCAGAAATTGCCGTTGCCCGCCGACAGCCAGAGCCTGCCGTCACAAGTGAAGGCCAACCCCAGGTCCAGTCTCTGAGTGACGCTCTGACCGGCCAGATTCAATGGGCCGACCAGGGTTGCCGTGCCGGTCAGGGGATTGACCCGCAACAGTACCTTCAGGGCATCGGAGACGGCATACAACTGACCGCCGGGACTGTAGGTCAGCCCCTCAAGGTTGACCATGGGTTGCTGGCCGTTGAGAAAGCCTGCGGACCCCAGTTCCTGGGCCGTGTGTGCAGTCAGGTCGACGCGATAAAGCGTATCGCCGGAAACGTTGTTGAATGCCTCGCCGTAACCGATGATATCGGCGCCAAGTGCCGGGCCGCAAAACAGGGCCAAGACAAGCGCTGCGATGTGAGCGCGCAGGGGCATGAGGACTTCTCGTTCGCTTTCTAGTTTTTTGGTAATCGTCTGCCACACCGGGCACAGGCGTGGCCAATCCAGTCTAGCAGCTAGTACATACGAAACAAAGTCTTAGGCTGCAGGTGATAGACTGCCCACTATTCAATATACGCAAACCCAACCGCTGCTGGCTTGAACAGTGTCTGGACACAAGAACTTGGGTGAAGTTGATATCAGATTCCAAGACGGCAAGCGGCTGCCAAGTACAGCTCGGAAACAGGCCCGGCAGTCCGCGCCGGGCGACGTCGCCGTGTTGCTGCTCAATCTGGGGACGCCCGCGGCGCCAACCGCGAGGGCGGTACGCCGCTATCTGGCGGAATTCCTCGGCGACGCTCGCGTCATCGACTATCCGCGCTGGTTGTGGCTGCCGCTGCTTTACGGGGTGATCCTGAGCGTGCGGCCGCGGCGCTCGGCTCGCGCCTACGCGAAGATCTGGACTGCACAGGGTTCGCCGTTGCTCGTGCACAGCCGCGCACTGACAGAGAAACTCGCGGCTGCCTGCAGCAACGATGGCGTGCGCGTCGCACTGGCGATGCGTTACGGCGAACCGGCAACGGCAGGCGTCATTGATGGCCTGTTGGCAGACGGCGTCCGCCGCCTGCTGCTGTTGCCGCTGTATCCGCAATACTCGGCCACGTCCACGGCCGCCGCCTTCGACGCCGCATTCGCGGCGCTGCGATGGCAGCGCAGGGTGCCGGAACTGCGCAGCATCGGCGACTATCATGCCGAGCCAGAGTATATTTGTGCACTAGCGGAAAGTGTGGAAAAGTACTGGAAATTGCATGGACGCGGCGCACGCCTGTTGCTGTCGTTCCACGGCATCCCCGCGCGTTACGTGCGTCTGGGCGATCCGTATGAGGAGCAGTGTCTGACCACCGCGCGGCTGCTGCGCGAGCGATTGAATCTGGCCGATGACTTTCTGATCACCAGTTTCCAGTCCCGGGTCGGGCGCGAGCGCTGGCTGACGCCCTACACCGACGCGATACTCGCTCAGTTCGCCGCGGATGGGGTGGGTCATGTGCAGGTGCTCTGCCCTGGATTTGCGGTGGACTGTCTGGAAACGCTGGAAGAAATCCAGATCCGCGGACGCGAACAGTTCCTCGCCGACGGCGGCGAACGTCTGGACTACATCCCGGCACTGAACGACAGCGAGTCACATGTGCAGTTTCTGCGCGGCTTGATCCGCCGGCACGTGCGCGGCTGGCTGGGCGGTGGCGCCGATGCTGGTGCGTGAGATCGATATCGTTCTGCCGGATTTGCGCCTGGCGGCCCGCGCCTGGGGCGATCCTGCCCTGCCGCCGCTGCTGGCGCTGCATGGCTGGCTCGACAATGCCGCGTCATTCGACCGGCTGGCGCCGCTGCTTTGTGAAGAATTCCACATTGTTGCACTGGACTTGCCGGGCCATGGCCGATCCGACTGGCGCGCACCCGGGGCCTGGTATCACCACGTGGACTACCCTGGGGACGTGCTTGCGGCAGCCGATGCGCTCGGGTGGCGGCGATTCGGCCTGCTCGGCCATTCGCTGGGCGGCGGCGTGGCTACCGCAGTTGCTGCCGCGTGTCCGGAAAGAATCAGCCGCCTGCTATTGATCGAAGCCCTGGGCGTGATCGCGGGTGCCCCGGAAAAGACGTTGATGCATTTGCAGGCCGCACTCGCCGATCGCGCCGGCTATCGCAACAAGGAATTGCGCGTGTTTGCCCACGCAGACATGGCGGTGGCCGCGCGCATGCAGGCCAACGGGCTATCGCGCGAGGCGGCCACCCTGCTCGTCACGCGCGGGCTGAAGGCAGTGCCGGGTGGATTCAGCTGGTCATCCGATCCGCGGCTGACGCTGAATTCAGCTCAGCGCTTCGGCGAAGATCAGGTATTGGCAATCGTGCGCGGCGTGCGCGCGCCAACCCTGCTGGTGCTTGCCCAGCCAGACGCCCCGTTTTTGCCGCAGGAAACGATGGCGCGGCGCATCGCCCAGGTCGCCGACATCCATGCCGTGTGCTTGCCCGGCAGCCATCATCTGCACCTTGAAGACCCGCAACCGGTCGCCGTGGCGATCCGCGATTTCATTGCTGCCGCGGCTGAGCGTCAAGCCTGAACCAAACGCGCCAGTTCCGCCTTCAAGGCATAACCGCTGGCCTTGAGCCAATCGCGCTGGGCTTGCCAGTCCGGATACAGCGAGCCGACCAGGGCCCAGAAGCGCGGCGAGTGGTCGCGGATGCGCAGATGACAAAGCTCGTGCACCACCACATAGCGCAGCGCGTCGAGGGGAGCCAGAGCCAGAGCCAGATCCAGGGTTATGCCGTCGCGGCTGTCCAGGCTGCCCCACAGGCTCTTCAGCGGTTTGACGCGAATCCCGGTCGGTGCGCGTCCTAGTTCCGTCGTATAGCGGGCAAGGTACCGTGATACGTCGCGGCGAATCTGCGCCTGCAGGTAGGAATGCAGCAGCGAACGTGCCGCAGGCAAGGTCTGCTTGTTGTGTGGCTTGGGCAGCGACAACACCAGACGTTCGCCGTCCAGCTCGACGCGCGGATAAGCGCCGTCGCGCCATTGCAGGCGTGTCGTTTCGCCACGCAACGGAATCAGGGTTGGAACACCGGCTTTCAGTGCCGGCGGCCCACTGTGGTCGAGCTTGAGTTCGTCGAGTTTGCGTTCAAGCCAGTCCGCGTGCTTGCGCAGGAAGGCGAAAACCTGGGCCGGATGCGTGCCCTCGGGATAGGAGACCTGGGCACCGCCGGAAGTGACGGTCAACCGCAGCCGCCGCGCACGCGGATGGGCGCGGCGCAACACCTTTATGGTGTCGCCGTCGGGCGTCGCGAGCTCGAGATAGTTGCTGTCGGTGGCTGTCATGTCTTCTTCCAGCCCCGGCGCTTGCATTATTTCTTGTCGATTGGCCGGGGCAAGCCAAACCACAATTCAAATTTTGCCAGCACGCGCTCCAGTTCCAGCGTCATCAGTGCGAACAGCGAATCGAGCTCGGCCACTGCCGATTCCGGCGTGGCGTCGCCCAACTCGTCCTGCACTTGATCCAAGAAGCGCAGCTTGCGTACGGTGAGATCCTCGCCGAGAACGAAGCCGACGCGATCCTCGAATAACAGACCCAGCTGAAACACCTGCTTGCCCGACTTTAGATGCTCGCGCACCTCGTCGGTTTCAAGGTCCTGGCGACGACAGCGGACCACGGCGCCGGTTTCGGCCGGATCGCGCAACTCGCATTCATCGCCCAAGGCCAAGCCTTGAGGTAGCTTGCCATGGATCAGCCAGTCCGTCATCAAGGCCCGTGGCGATTCCTCGGCGGCCATTGGCACGGCGGGAAAGCTGCCCAGGGCCTCGCGCAACTGGCTCGTTGCCTCCTCGGCGGCCTTGCGGCTGGCGGTATCCAGTGCCAGCCAGCCCGTCTTGACTGAAAGATAGGCGTTCAGTTTTGACAGTCGGGTGAAGGCACGCGGCAGCAGATCGGTCAAAACTTCCTCTTTCATCCGTTTGCGTTCTTTAGCGCCGATCTTTCTGCGTTCTTTTTCCACGATCTTCTGCAAACGTGCTGCTAATTCTTCGTCTACTACTGAATTTGGCAGCAAACGATCTTCCCGCCCCAAAGTCATCAGCACATACGGGCCGACGCGATGCGCCAGAACTTCCTCACCGCGGCCATACGGGGATACAAAGCCGCGCGTCGCCAGTTCCAGGGGTCCGCAGGCGCGCAGGCGATGTCCGTCAAGGTGAGTTTCAAGGGTTTTGAGCGTTTTTGCGCTGCTTTCGGAAAAACGGAACAGGGTCAGATTGCGAAACCACATGGTGTCAGCTCGAAAGAGGAAGGAGTGAAGAAATCGCCCTGGGCGGCCAGGGCTTCAATTACCGCGAGAACCAAGGCGATCAGGCGACGGCGGGCTCCGCGACAGCATTGATGCCGGCATCGCCGACCAGCCAGTCAGCCTGGCTCGGGCGATGCGGCGAGCGACTGCCCAGCGCCGCAAAATCAAACAGGCTGCGATCGGCCAGTTGCGACGGTGCCACCGCGGTCATCGCACGGAATACGTTTTCCACCCGTCCGGGGCTCTTGCGTTCCCAGTCGCCCAGCATCTGCTTGATCGCCTTGCGCTGCAGGGTTTCCTGTGACCCGCAGAGATTGCAGGGCATGACCGGGAAACCCTGTTGCCGGGCGTAGTCGGCAATGTCGGCTTCCTTGCAATAAGCCAGCGGGCGGATCACGACATGCCTGCCGTCGTCGGACAGCAGCTTGGGCGGCATCGCCTTGAGCGTGGACTGGTAGAACATGTTCAGGAACAGCGTCTCGACCATGTCGTCGCGATGATGACCCAGGGCAATCTTGGTAAACCCGCCCCGCTCCGCATGCTGGTACAAGGCGCCGCGGCGCAGCCGCGAGCACAGGCTGCACATGGTCTTGCCCTCGGGCACGATGCGCTTGACCACGCTGTAGGTGTCTTGCTCGAGAATCTGGAATGGCATGTCGATCGAGCGCAGGTACTCGGGCAGTATCTTCGCGTCGTAACCGGGTTGCTTTTGATCCAGATGCACCGCGACGAGTTCGAAGTGTACCGGTGCCTTGGCTTGCAACTGGCGCAGAAGAGTGAGCAGGCTGTACGAATCCTTGCCGCCGGACAGACAGACCATGATGCGGTCGCCGTCCTCGATCATGTGGTAGTCGGCAATCGCCTGACCCGCCTGGCGGCGCAGACGCTTGGCCAGCTTGTTGGTATCGAGTTCGTGTCTGCTTGCGGCGTCGGCGATCATGGTGGTTGGGCGAGGTCGGGCGTTCAGGCAATGTCAGGCGCCATTGTACGGTGGATCGTCGCGCGTCTCGACTCGCATGGCCCGCGCGGCGGCGTTAGACTTCAAGCCTGCGAACATATCGGGTGCCGCTTGAGCAACGATCCCGTCGAAATCGCCCGTCAACTGGTCGAGCTGCGCATCGAGCATCGCGATCTGGACGCCGCGATCCTGCGCCTGTCCGCCAATCCCGGCGATGAATTGCAACTGCGGCGTCTGAAAAAACGCAAACTCAGGCTCAAGGACATGATTGCCTGGCTCGAGAACAAGCAGATCCCGGACCTGGATGCATGACTTGTGATCATCCTTGATCGCGCCACTCAGGATTCTTCAGGTGGGATCGTGGCTGCGGTCAGCGTTTCGCGCCGCTCCGGAGTGAGCTTGAGGATGCCATGGCGGATCTCGCGGCTCAGGATCACCTTGGCATCCCGGGTGACATCCTCCAGCGCGTTATCGAAATCGAGTTTGCCGGAGTCGTCGGTCCAGACCACGCGGCGCTCGCGCAGCTTTTGTATAAAACCGCGGAAAAGGGATTTGTCAAAAAATTCCGGAGCATTGAGTTCGTGCAGCAGGCTCAGCCGCTGCGCCGTCAGCGTGCACAGGTTCTCAAGCTCCGCCGCGCTCAGCGTGTGCGGACCGTTGCGCACCAGGGCCGCAATGGCGATGTAGTAACGTTCGAATGCCTGCAGCATGCTGTGGGCAATCAGGCGCAACTGATAGGCGCCGTCGCTCTGCCCGGGTCCGCGGCGCAGGATGCGACCATCGCCCGAAGGCTCGAGCAGTCCGCGAGCGATGAAAAAATCGATCGTGGCGTCGATCTGCGCAGCAAAGCCATCGTCGCTCCACGGCAGGAACAGTTCGCTCTGGATGAAGGGATAGACGATACGCCCCAGGCGCGCGATCGACACACGCGTCATGCGCCGGTTGTTGAGGAAGCAGCAGGCGACCCAGGCCGCCGTGGCAAACAGGTGCAGCACGTTGTTGCGGAAATAGGAAAGCAGGACGCCGGCCTTGCCTTCGCACACGAGCAGATCGCCGAGGGGATGCGTGATGCGCTGGATCGCCTGCATGCGTTCGCCGTACGCAACGATCTCGGCTCCGCTCATGTCGGTGACCGTGACGCGATCCGAATACGGTAGTGCAATGAACAGCTGTCGTATCAGCTCGATCTGCGCGACGAGATCGGCTTGCGCCATCGCATGCTTGGGTGTGGACAGCAGTGCCAGCGCCAGCAGGTTGATCGGATTGACATCCGCCGCGCGGTTGATATTGATCAGAATGCGTTCGGCCAAAGTGTCGACGGCGCTCCGCAGCCACGCAGGTTTCGCTTCAGGATCAGCCGTCGCTGCACGCCAATCGGGCGCGACTTCATCGAGCACCGGCCCGAGGAAAAGCGGTTCGCCGAAATTCACCGCCACCGATCCATAGTTTTGCCGCAACGCGCCGAGGCTGCGCAACAGGCCGAGCCAGGATTCCTTTTCCTTCGGCTTGCCGGAAAGCTCGCCGATGTAGGAATCGCCTTCGATGATCTTTTCGTAGCCGATGTAGACCGGCTGGAACACCACCGGCCGATGCGATTCGCGCAGGAAGCTGCGCAGCGTCATCGACAACAAGCCGCCACGGGGGCTGAGCGTACGCCCGCTGCGCGAGCGCGTCCCTTCGACGAAGTACTCCAGCGATACGCCGCGCGCGAACAACTGGCTGATGTATTCGCGGAACACGGTCGAATAAAAGGGATCCTTGAAACTGCGACGCAGGAAAAACGCACCGCCGCGACGCAATAGCGAACCCACCAGCGGCAGGTTCAGGTTCACGCCTGCGGCGATGTGGGGTACGACCAGGCCATTGCGATAGAGCAGGTACGGCAGCAGCAGGTCATCGATGGTGCTGCGATGGCAGGGCACGTAGATTATTTCGTGTCCCGGGGCGATCGCGCGCAGCTTGTCGAAATGATGCATGCGCACGCCGCTGTAGATCTTGTCCCATAGTCCAGTGAGCAGGAAGGAAGCAGAACGCACCACCAGGTGCGACTGGTCCGCGGCAATTTCCCAGGCGAAATTGCGCGCTTTGGCCACGGCCTTGTCGCGCGGAATGCCTTCCTTGCTCGCATTCGTATCAATCGCAGCCTGCACCGGAGCGGCGTTGACGACGCCGTCGATCAGTGTGCGCCGGTGAGAAAGGTCCGGCCCGATCACCATGGCGCGGATGCGCTGGAAGTGCACGCGCAACACCCGTGAAACCTTGCGCAAGGTGTTCGGTGCATCGCGTTCGTCGCCCAGCGCCAGCCGCAGCGATATGGGCGTGGAAAACTGTACGATCGTGCGGCGTCCGTTCAGGAGCAGCGAAAGCAGGCGGCGGAAACGTCCGACCACGACCCAGTTTTCGGAAAACAGCACGCGGAACCAGCCGATCTGCCGGTCCGGCGCGCGGCCAACGAAGATCGAGACCGGGACCAGCTGGATATCCAGCTCCGGATTCGCGCGCACCGTATCCAGCAATTGCGCCAGCGTCTCCGAATGCGTCCGCGAACGCGGCCGCCGGAACAGCCAGCCCTCGCGTCGCGACAGGGCGAACATCGCCCGCTGCTTGCGCAAACCACCCAGCTGCAGAGCCTGCAACGGCTCGGGCAAGCCAGCCTCGCGGCAAGCCTGTTCCAGGATCAGGGTATCGGACAAGCCATAGCGTTCGGTGACATAGCACACCGGCAACGCTGGATTGAACTGGGTCTGCGGTTCGGCCGGTTCGCGCCGGATGCGCAGCCACGGTTCGACCAATGCACCCAGCACGCGCAACCACCAGGGCGCATGTGACGTGGTTGCCGCGATCGCGGTCGGCAGGGGTGCGTTCATGTGCCAATTGTACGGGAGCGCCGCCGCCCAAGGTGTGGCGGCCAGCATTCTCGAAATCGCCAAAACGACTTCGCCCGCAGCTGCGGGCGAAGCGCGCGCCTGGTGACGGGAAGCCTCAGCCCTTGTTTTCGCCCTGCTTGTCAGCGGCGACTTCCGGCGTCGCCGGGTTCGCAGTCTTGGCCGCTTCTTCCTGCTGGTGCTTGTTCCACTGATCGATGGCCTGCTTGCCGTACCACTTGCCGTCGACCTTGACCAGATCACTCTCGGTCGAGAACGGCTGATCGAAGGCGACGTAGCTTACCTTGACCTTGGCGGTGTCTCCATTGGCGGAAGCCGTCTCGACTTTGACCGAATCCAGTGCCTTGTCCATGTTGAGCCCATAGATTGCGAAGACCTGCTTGGCTCCGCCGAGGACAACCCCGGCTTTCTGCATGGCCTGGTCGTAGCTGAGCGCACGCGCCTCGTCGATCGATTTCAGGTTCAGGTCGCGCGCGGTTTTGCAGGCAGCCGCGATCGCACCCTTGACCAGGGTCGGATCGGTGAACTTCACCGTCTGTGCCCACTTCGCGGTCGCGTCGATCAGCGCCTGGGTCTGCTGCTTCTGCTGATCGTTCAGATCCTTGCTCTGCTGGATTGCGCTCTGCGCAAATCCCTGGCCCATCGCGATCATCATCGGCATCTGCTGCGCCGTCTTCTGATCGAATTCCTTCAGTTGCGGCTCGATCTCGGCGTAGAGCTTGTCTTCGGCGCCCGGCGCGGTCAGCTTCGTCATCGTGTCGGCGAACTGCTTGCGATCGTCCTCGGTCACTGGATCCTTGTTGACCTCCTTGGTCCAGTCAGCCTTCATCCTGGCCAGTTCGGCGGCGGGCAGCGCGTTCTGCAAGAAGGCACCGACATTGTTCGCACGCAACGCCGTCACGGTGGCACTGATTGCGCCGTCGGGAGTACTGGGCGCGGCGACCGCCGCCATAGGAGCGCTGGCACCGGGCGCGGTGGTCTCGGACTGGCCGCAACCGGCCGCAAGCACGGCGATGGCAGCGGCTAAGGCTAACCGGGCGAATTTGCGATTCATGATTTTCCCCAAGCAGATTGGATGAATGGATGATGCAGCGCGGGACGCCACTCTAGTGAGCAGTCCGCGGCTTGGCAAGCCACGGGCGCCATTCGGTCATCTGGCGTTCAATTCTCACGCAGGGCCGCATGCTTGGCCGCGCGGGCATCCGTGCGTTGCTTGGCGTCGGCAGGATGTTGGGTAATCGCACTTTCCCACGAGCCATAGTCCGGATTCGGCAGGGCGAACCA
Organism: Rudaea sp.; assembly: GCA_031291055.1. Lineage (GTDB taxonomy): Bacteria > Pseudomonadota > Gammaproteobacteria > Xanthomonadales > Rhodanobacteraceae > Rudaea. The sequence goes on from JARLJU010000367.1 coordinate 92,679, forward strand.
GCGTTCGCCGAACCAGGTCTGGTACGGTTGCACGAGCGTGGCGCGCGCGCTTGCGTCAGTATCGGCGCCATCGAGAAAATCGCCGAGCTGATCGCCGAACATCTGCAGTACGCGATGACGCTGCGCAACCAGCTTGCGCCGGCAGCCCTTGTTGCCGCCCTGTGCAATGCAGCCGGGCGTGTTCGCGCCTTTGGCGAGTACGGTTTCCTCGCCGTTGCCCAGGGGGAAGCCCTGGGCCTGAAGATTGTCGCGGGTGGCGCCGGCCATGATTTCGGCGCGATTGGTCAGATAGAAGATGGTGACGCCGTGTGCTGCGGCGAATTTGGCGAAGTCCAGGGCGCCGGGCAGCGCATGTGCGGATTTTTGATCGACCCATGCAGTCCACGCGGCGTCGTTGAACGCGCTGTTGTCGCGAATCATGCGCGCCTCGAACGGCGTGTTGTCGAGCACCGTCTCGTCCACGTCGACAATGACGGCAGGCGGCAGCGCGGCCGCATCGTTCGTGCGCTCGCCCTTGGGCAGCGCGTCCCATGACGGGTCGGCCAGGGCCTCGAGCAATTTCGCTTGCGCCGCGTGATATACCTCGCGAAACACCAGGTCGTGCTCGATCGACGCTTGCATCCACAACGTCGCATTCAGCCGATCGTCGGCCGGGAATTTGGCGTTGGTCGAAGCCCCGGCGTAGATGGCAGGCGGTGTCTGCGGCGCGCTGGCGCAGGCGCCGAGCAGCAGGATGGCAATGGCGAGGCTCAGACGATGCATGGGTTTCTCCTTCAGCAATGGGTGAGTATACAAACGCGTGAATCGCTCAGTCGGCAAGCAGGCTGGCGAGGCGGGCGATATGTGATGAGGCGAGTTCGCGTTTGGCGTCCGCGTCCTGCGCGGCATCGAGGCCATCCCAATGCAGGTCGGCCGGCGGCAGTTCGGTCAGGAAACGACTCGGCTCGTTGGCCACGATCTCGCCGTAGCGGCGCGAGCGCGCGGCATAGGAAATGCACAGGCGTTCCTTCGCGCGGGTGATGCCGACGTAAAACAGTCGCCGCTCCTCGTCGAGCCGTCCTTCGGCGAGGCTTGCCTGGTGTGGCAGGACGCCCTGCTCGACGCCGACCAGGTATACGAAGCGGAATTCCAGGCCTTTTGCGGAATGCAGCGTCATCAGACGCACGCTGTTGCCGGCGTCGTCGCGGTCGGCATGCGTCAGCAACGCCAGTTGTGCGGCCAGATCGCCCGCACTGCCGGCGTTTTTTCCCATGGCACGGAACCAGTCAGCCAGCTCCTGCAGATTGTCCAGCCGACGTTGGCGTGCGGCATCATCCTTGGTCTCGGTGCGCAGATGCTCCGCATATCCCGTGCGGCGAATCACTTCCTCGACCAGGTCGGCGGCGCCAAGCCGTCGCTGCGCTGTGGAGAATTCGTCCAGCAGGGTCACAAAACCCGCAAGTGCCGAGGCCGGGCGTGCGGCGAGTTGCCTGAGCACGCCATCGCTGTGTGCGGCGTGCAGCATGGACACGTGCCGCGACTGCGCCAGTTCGCCGAGTTTCTCCAGCGTCGTTGCGCCGATTTCGCGCCGCGGCACGTTGACGATGCGCAAGAATGCCGCGTCGTCATCCGGGTTGGCGACAAGACGCAGGTAGGCAAGCACGTCCTTGACCTCGGCGCGTTCAAGAAACGCCGTGCCACCGGTCAGGTGGTACGGCACGCGTGCCAGGCGCAGCGCTTTTTCCAGCGCCCGCGATTGATGGTTGCCGCGATACAGCACGGCGAATTCGTGCCAGGCGGACTTGTGCAACTGCTGCTGATGGACGATCTCGGCGGCGACGCGCTCGGCCTCGTGCTCGTTGTCGCGGCAGGCGAGTACACGCAGTTGAGCCCCTTCGCCGCGCTCGCTCCACAACTGCTTTTCGTGAACATGCGGATTGTGCCGGATCAGTGCGTTCGCAGCGCGCAGGATGCGCGCGCTGCAACGGTAGTTCTGTTCGAGCTTGAGCACCTTGAGCGCGGGATAGTCGCGGGCCAGCTCGTCCAGGTTGCCGGGGTTGGCACCGCGCCAGGCGTAGATCGACTGATCATCGTCGCCTACCGCGGTGAATGCGCCGCGTTCGCCGGCCAGCTGCCTGAGCAGCCGGTATTGGGCGGTATTGGTGTCCTGGTACTCGTCAACGAGCAGGTAGCGGATGCGTTCCTGCCATGCAGCGCGAGTTTCGTCGTCACTTTCGAGCAGGAACAGCGGCAGTCGGATCAGGTCGTCGAAATCCACTGCGTTGAATGCGTTCAGGCGTTTCTGGTAGCTGGCATACAACTGCGCTGCCTCGCGTTCGCGCGTGCCGCGTGCCTCGGTGAGGGCCTGCTCGGGCGTCAGGCCGCCACTCTTGGCCGTGGACACCAGATTGCGCAGCGCGAACAATTGATCCGGTTTGGTGGCTGCCGGCGCCAGGTCCTTGACGATCGCCGCGCTGTCGTCGGCGTCCATGATCGAGAAGCCGCGCTTGAGGCCGAGCTTCGCATGCTCGATCTGCAGGAACTTGAGTCCCAGCGCATGGAAAGTGCATACGCTCAGCTCCTGTGCGGCGTCGCCCTTGACCAGGCGCGCGACGCGCTCGCGCATCTCGCGCGCGGACTTGTTCGTGAACGTGATCGCGGCGATCTTGCCTGGTGCCAGATTCCGGCGCGCGATCAGATGTGCAATCTTTTCAGTGATCACGCGCGTTTTGCCGGATCCTGCGCCGGCAAGCACCTGCAGCGGGCCGGCGCAGTATTCGATCGCAGCGCGTTGTTGTGGATTGAGCATTCGACGGCTGTGGGCTGGGGGATAATGGCGGAATGGCGGTACCCGGACTGCGGAGCATTCTCGCCCTTGAAGCGTTTGACCGCCATACTTGGAGCGGCGCAGCAAATGTGCATAGCCTGAACTTCGCGCCCCTTGACCCCCAGCCCCAGCCGCAGCCCCACCTCCCCAATGGCAAAATTATACTTTTACTACTCGGCGATGAACGCCGGCAAGACCACGACCCTGCTGCAGAGCGCATACAACTATCACGAGCGCGGCATGCGCACGCTGATTTTGATTCCGCAGCTCGACAACCGCCACGGCAAGGGCGTGGTCGCGTCACGCATCGGGCTGAAGGCGTACGGTCGCGCCGCCAGCGAGGATGACGATCTGTTGCATATTGTCCGCGAAGACGTCAGCGCACACGGCGCGCTGCATTGTGTGCTGGTCGACGAAGCGCAGTTCCTGACAAGAACCCAGGTCTGGCAGCTCAGCGACATCGTCGATCAACTGCGCATTCCCGTGCTCGCCTATGGCTTGCGCACGGATTTTCGCGGTGAACTGTTCGAAGGCAGCCGCTACCTGCTGGCCTGGGCCGACGACCTGATCGAAATCAAGACGATCTGCCACAGCGGCAAGAAGGCAACCATGGTCGTGCGCGTGGACGAATACGGCCGCGCCGTCGTCGACGGGCCCCAGGTCGAGATCGGTGGCAACGAACGCTATGTCTCGGTGAGTCGCGCCGAATTCAAGAAGATCGTCGCCGGCGAAGGGCGCATCGAGCTCAAGCAGCCGAATCTGCCGCTGGGGGAAGCTCGCGCCGAAGAAGCATGATCCAGCATCAGCGCTGACAATGCGGACAGTAGAACGTCGAGCGCTGGCCGAGCACACTCGCGCGGATCGGCGTGCCGCAAATCTTGCACGGTTCTCCTGCGCGTCCGTAGACGAACAGCTCCTGCTCGAAATAGCCAGGCACGCCATCGGGGCTCAGGAAGTCGCGCAGGGTCGTGCCGCCACGAGTGATCGCATGGACGAGGATGCGTTTGACTGCCCCGGCCAGGCGCTCGTAACGCGCATGCGATACCGAGCCGGCGGCGCGGCGCGGATGGATGCCGGCGGCAAACAGTGCTTCGGCCGCATAGATGTTGCCGACGCCGACGACCATTTTCTGGTCCATCAGAAACGTCTTCACCGCGGCGCTGCGGCCGCGCGACTTTTTCCACAGGTAGGCACCGTCGAATCCATCGCCCAGGGGCTCCGGCCCGAGGCCGGCGAGCAACGGATGCATCGTGCCGGGGGTTTGCCAGAGCAGACTGCCGAAGCGGCGCGGATCCGTAAAGCGCAGGATGCGACCGGAATCCAGGCGCCAATCGAAATGGTCGTGTGTCGCGGGCGCCGAATCCGCACCGAGAATGCGCAGTGACCCGGACATGCCCAGGTGCAACAGCGCACTGCCGGCGCTCGTGTGAGCGAGGATGTACTTTGCACGCCTTTCCACATTTTCAATTTTCTGACCGGGCAACAGGCGGCTTAGCGCCGCCGGGATCGGCCAGCGCAGCCGTCGCTGGCGGATGTCCACGGCGATCACTCGATGACCGATCAGATGAGGCGCGATGCCGCGGCGCGTGGTTTCGACTTCTGGCAATTCAGGCATGTTCAGTCGCGCTCGCCCAGAAGTTCCCTGGCATGCGCTTCGTCGAACAGGTAGTCCAGTTCCGGGTCGGCGCGGCGTACGACGTAGCCGGCGCCGGAGCGGATCACGGCAAACGGCAGGCGGCTGCCGTCGGCAAGATCGACGAGCGCGGGAATACCGCCGGTCTCCGTGCCCGCAACGCGCACGCCGATGGCGACTGCATTTTGCCAGGCGGAAGCAAGATCGCGGCGCGCCGATTCACCGCGCAGACCGACGCCGCTGATCCGCGCAGTCGGTGCCACTGGACGCCGGTCCAGTTCGCTTTCCGGGGCTTCCAGCAGGCGCGCGCCGAAACGATCCGGCACGCGCAGCAATTCATCGCCGATGCGCACGTAGCGGTCGTGATCGATGGGATTCTCGCCACCGATGGCAATGACCAGATCATCGAACTTGAGCGTGATCTGCGCAGGCTCCAGGCCCAGCTTGGCCGGATCGTAGTCGTGCAGCGGATGCCGCTCCTGTACCGGCGCATGCGCGATCGCCAGCAGCCGGGCGACTGCCTCGGCATCGGCCGGCAGCGCGTACGGCTCGAGCATGCGCCAGCCGCTTTTGTCTCGCGCAAACCGGCGTGTGCGGCAGGCGGCGCACCGAACCTCGATGCTGCGTACGACAGCGGGGTCGATGCCAGTCAGCGGTTGCGGCACGAGCACCCGCTCGTGCGCCAGTTCGGCATAGACGGCAACGCCGAGCAAGGTGACCGCAGCGACCAGAAAAACCATGCTTCGCGTCGTCTTACGCATTGGCGGTGGATTTCACCTTACGCACGTCGCCGCCGCCACCAGATCGTCGCGCCGGTGATCAGCAGCAGCAGCGGCAGGCCGATCAGAAAGCCGACGCCGATCACGGCGAGCGCGCCCTGGCTGATCTGCAGTTGCCGATCCGGCGCGCCCTTGTCCGGAATCTGGATCAGCGTGTCGTCTTCCAGCAGCCAGTCGAAAACGCGCTGGCCGAATTCGCGGTTGCCGCCATTGCCGAGGAACGAGTTCGAGAGGAAATCGCCGTCGCCGATGACCACCGCACGCTGTTCGCGCTTCGCCGGACTCGGCGACAGGCGGCTCAGCGCAAAGCCGAGATCAAGCGGGCCGGGGATTTCGTTCTTGGTCGCATCGTAGCTGATCGTCGTTGTATCGCCCTGCTTCGGAATCGGCCCGGTTTCGGTCCAGGATTTCGCGCTGGTGCGCAGCAATGGCGCCAGTTGCCATTTCGCATCGGCGACCGCGGCCAGGGCCGCGGCTTGCGGGAAAAGCGTGGCCAGGGAAAAATCGCGCGTAATGGCACTTTGTGGATAAGTGGAAATGGCGACAAAGCTCGGATCGCCGATGCCGAACGCGGCTCCGGCGCCATCGACGGCGACGCCGGCCAGCACGCGCAGCGATAGCGCCCTGGCGAGCGGGTCCAGGCCGACATTTTCTCCCGGCTCGGTCAGCCAGAGCAGATTGCCGCCGCGCTCGACGTAGTCGACCAGCTCCTTTGCGACTTCAGGCGCGATTTGCGCGCGCGCGCTGGTAATGGCGAGCAGGTCCACATTGGCCGGAATCTGCGTCCCGGCATCGAGCGTGAACGGAATCGCGCGCACGCCTTGCGCTTTCAGCAGGGCGCCGAAATTGCCCAGGTCCGCGTTGGCTTCGCCGTCGGGCTTGCGTTCGCCGTCGCCGGACAGAAAGGCGACCAGGCGTTCGCGCGCGCGCGACAGGCGCAGCAGCACGTTGTCGAGTTCGCGTTCGGTCAGTACCTTCAGCTGTTCGCTGCGGCCCTTGTAACGGATCACCAGCTCGCCATTGACCAGGATGCCGGCCTCGCGCGTCGCTGCGGGGTCGGCGTCGGGGTCGACGAAGGCCAGTGACATGTCCGGCTTGATGCGCTGATAGCGTGCGATGACGTCGGCGATGGCGCCGCGCAGCTCATTGTCGCGTGGCGCATATGAAGTGATGGCCAACGGCGCGTCGAGCTGGTGCAACAGGGCTACGGTTTGCTCGCTGAGGCTGGCGCGCTGGGCGTAGCTGAAGTCGCGCTGCCAGCCGAAGCGCGTGCTCAGGAAGGCGAGCATCACTGCCGCGGCGAGCAGCAGCGCGGTGAACAGCCAGTGCCCCAGACGCTCGCGCCAGCTCATGCCTGCGTCCGCATCGTGCCGAGGCGGCGCGTGGCAAGCGTCAACGCGACCGCTGTCAGCAGCAGGAAATAGGCGACGTCCACACTCGCCAAGATGCCATGCAGGAAAGGCTCCAGATGAGTCGGCAGCGCCAGATAATTGATGAAGCCACTGGTGACACCCTCAAAGCGCGCGCCGGCATCGAGCATCCACAGGACCAGGTTGAATGCCAGCGCAACGATGGCCGCAACAGCGGGTTGTTGCGCGTAGCTCGACGCGCACAGCGCCAGCGCGGCCAAGGCACCGGCGAACAGGAACAGTCCCAGGGTCGCGGCGCCCAGCCGACCCAGGTCGAGGCTCGTGCCGATGTCCAGGCTCAGCGGCATCGCCACGCCGAGCGCGATCAGCACGGCGAGGAAGACGAAGATTGCGAGGAATTTTCCGAGCACGATGCGGGTGTCGCCGATGCCCGAAGCCAGCAGCAGGGGCAAGGTGCCGGCCTGGCGCTCGCCGGCGATGGCGCGCATGCCCAGCAAAGGCACGACGAGCAGCAGCAGGCTGGCCGTCGCGCGCAGCAGTGGCAATGCGACCAGATCGCCGACTCCCGGCGACGCGGGGATGCCTGCAAGTTTTGGCATCAGCACGAGGAAAGCCTCGAGCGAAAGCAGGAAGAAATAGGCAAGCACGCCGAGCACTGCCGCCAGCAGCGCCCAGGCCAGCGGCTGCGCAAACAGCCGGCGCAACTCGTTCTGCGCGAGGATGAGAGTGGCGCTCATGCGGCTTCCTGCGCGATGTCGGCGCTGGCGATGCGCAGGAAGATTTCCTCGAGGCCGGCATTCTCGGCGCGGAGTTCGCGCAAGCCCCAGCCGTGGCCGACGATCGCCTCGGCCAGCTGCGCAGGCGTGGCGTCGGCGGCCAGACGTATGCGCCAGGCGCCGTCCGCCGGCTCGGCGCTTTCTACACAAGCGACCATTTTCCACTGTGTCGCATCGAGCGCCGCGGTCGTCGCGACGCGCACCGTGCCGCTTTCGTCCAGTGCATGCAGCGGGCAATCACGGCGCAAGCGGCCCTGATGGAGAATGGCGACCCGGTCGCAGCAGGCCTGCACATCGGGCAACAGATGAGTCGAAAGGATCACCGCGTGTTCGCGGCCGAGTTCCCGCACCAGTGCACGGATGTTCGCCGCCTGCACCGGATCCAGTCCCGAAGCCGGCTCATCCAGAACGATCAGTGCTGGATCGTGCACGATGGCCTGGGCGATGCCGACGCGTTGCTGGAAGCCCTTGGACAGGTTGCCGAGCAGGCGCCGGCGCACTTCGCCCAGGCCGCAACGTTCGACAACCCGATTCACGGCGTTTCTTGCCGCGCCGCCGCGCAGCCCATGCAGGCGTGCGCAAAAATCCAGGTACTCGATCACGCGCAGCTCGCCGTAGAGCGGCACCTGTTCAGGCAGATAGCCCAGTTTTTCGCGTGCCGCGCGCGGGTTTTCACGCAGATCCGTTGCGGCGATCAGGATTCGCCCACTGCCCGGTGCCAGCACGCCGGCAATCATGCGCAGGGTTGTCGACTTGCCGGCACCGTTGACGCCGAGCAGACCCAGCACGCTGCCGCGATCCAGGTCAAGATTCAGATCGTTGACGACGAGGCGCCCGGCCAGCGCGCGGCTGACGTGGCGCAATTGCAACAAGGGCGATGCGGACATGAAAATTCCGTTACGAACTAGCGTGATTGTTGCCGCTTGATTGATTCGCGGCAAGCGGGCCCGCATATCCTCCGTGAACCAGGCCGTTCGTCACTGGCGAGGGTGTGCGCCGTAACGTATAGTCGCGTTTCATTCTGCGGTTTTACTTGTGGTATCTGGCCATGATCGATTTTGTCCTGAATTTTCTCATCCACGGCGTCACGGACGCCTCGTGGATCGTCAAGCTGGTGTACTTCTTCATCGTCACCCAGCTGACGATTTTCTCCGTGACCTTGTACCTGCATCGCAGTCAGGCACACCGTGGAGTTGACTTCCACCCGGTGCTGGCGCACTTCTTCCGTTTCTGGTCATGGCTTTCCACCGGCATGGTGACCAAGGAATGGGTCGCGATCCATCGCAAGCACCACGCCAAATGCGAAACCGAGGAAGATCCGCACAGTCCGAAAATCTACGGCATCAACACCGTGCTGCTCAAAGGCGTCGATCTGTACCGCGTCGCCTCGCACGATCAGGCCACGATGGACAAGTATGGCATCGGCACGCCCAGCGACTGGATCGAACGCAATCTTTACGGCAGTCATGAGTATTGGGGTCCGACCCTGATGTTCATGATCAACATTGCCCTGTTCGGCGTCTGGGGCGTGGTGATTTCAGCGATGCAGATGATCTGGATTCCGTTCTGGGCCGCCGGCGTGGTCAATGGCCTCGGTCACTGGTGGGGTTACCGCAATTTCGAAACCGCCGACATGGCGACCAATCTCACGCCCTGGGGATTTTTCATCGGCGGCGAAGAACTGCACAACAACCATCATGCGTTCCCGAGTTCGGCGAAGTTCGCCTTGCGCAAATTCGAGTTCGACATCGGCTGGGCGGTGATCCGCGGTTTCGAGAAGGTCGGAATGGCAAAGGTGCTGCGCGTGGCGCCGGCGCTGGATGTGCGCCCGAACATGCCCTTGCCGGATGCGGAAACTCTCAAGGCCTTGCTCACTCATCGCTTCCAGGTGATGACCGACTATTTCCGCGGCGTGATCGCACCAACTTTGCGCGACGAAGCCGCGCACGCCGGTGCCAGCCTCAAGGCGCTGCCGCGCGCGCTGCGCAAGGCGCTGGCCAACGGTGGACGCTGGCTCGACGAGCATTCGCGCGAGCGCTTGCAGGAGGTCGTCAAACAACGGCCGCTGCTGGCCACGGTTTGCGATTTCCGCGCACGCCTGGCAGGCGTGCTTGAACGCGGCAATGGCGGCGCCGAAGTGATGCTTGCCGGTCTGCAGGACTGGTGCCGTGAAGCCGAGGCCACCGGCATCCGCGTGTTGCAGGATTTCGCCGCGCGGCTGCGCGGCTACGCGCTGGCTCCAGCGCGCGCCTGAGGCACGCGACCTTTGTCCTGGCTGCCGCGGCTTGGCCGCTGCAGCCGGGCAATCAATCAGCGCCGATACACCCAATGCCGTGACAGCAGGAAGCTGATCATGCCCAGGGCGCATTCGATCAGCGGCTTGCACCACCATGTTCGCGTCAGCCCGGCGTCGGCGGCAATCCACAGCAGAGCCGCGGTGCTGATTGCGGTCAGGCTGAGCCACAAAATCACGTAACGCACGAATCGCAGCCGCAGATGCGGCTGATCGTTGCGTGCGAACGTGACGCTTCCATTCAAGCCGAACCCCAGCAACGCCCCTGCGCAACGGCCACAGATATTTGCCGACAGCGTGGCCAGTCCGAGCTGAGTCAGGACGATGTAGATCGCCGAGTCCACGACGACCTGGATTGAACCCACGCCGATGAACCGCGCACCATCGCCAAGGATCTTCATGGCCACAGCTTTGCCGAAGCCAGGTCGCGCTCACGCACCAGATCGATCCTGTCGGCCGGCTGCAGCGGCAATTTCCACAATTGTACCGATTCGATCTTGCGCAGCGGCTGTGCGCTCGCCAGCGCTGCCGCCAAGGCGGCCGAAGGGGCGGTATCGGAAACAATCGCATAGCGCGCGCCGGTATATGCGAAGATTCCGCGCCAGCCATCGCCGCCGGGATCGGCATCCGCCGCCTCGCGCGCACGCCTGAGCTCCGGATCGTACCAGGCGGTGACGAAGCCGCGTCCCGCCAGCTCCGCCGCGAAGGGCGCGTCCGGCGAGCACAGCAGTACATTGGCGGTTGCATCCTCGCTGCGGACGATCCGGATCAGGGCACGTTCCGGCGCAAGGTGCTCGATCACGGGCTCGCCGTCCGCCTGAAGTAGTGTTCGCTTCACGCCGCCGACATGCAGAGTCCAGTACGAACATGTCTGATAGGCCAGATCGAGCACTGTCAGCGTGATCAGCAATACCGTCGCCCGGCGCCGGGATGTCGTCATCGCGACTGCGGCAACGGCGACCGGCGCAAGCAGCATCAGCGCCGGGTAGGTGTAACGCAGATAGTGGACAGTCATGATTGCAGCGACGAACGCGACCAGCCCGGCGACGGCGAGGGGCCGCAGTCGCGGTGCGCCCAGGGCGAGAACGAAGGCGCCGGAAAGAGCCAGCGGGAAAAATCCGGCGGCACCATCCCAGCCTTCCAGGTAAGCGCGCGTATGAAAGGTCAGCTGCCAGAGGATGTCCCAGCCGACGGGCGCCGTCCAGCGCGGGTCGGCAAGATTCTGTTCACTAAAAAGCGACGAGTGAAAAAGTCCATTCAACAGCGGAAACAGAGGGTTGCCGGTAAGCACGGCAGCATAGACATGGCTTGAGCCGCCGACGAGGAAGATCAGTCCGAGGCCCGGCACGACCAGCTTCCACGACCACTGCCCACGCCAGCGCCATGCCAGCCATGCGGATAACGGCACGATGATCGCAACGAAGCCGGTCTTCAGGCCGAGCAGGAATCCAGCCAGGAGTGCGAACAGGAACAGCTGACGGATGCGGGCATTTTGTGCGGCGCTCATCGCGGTCAGTGCGAGTGCGAGGCTTGCCGCTGCCGCAGGCAATTCCGCCTGCATGCCGCCGACCAGCCCCGCCGTCAGCGGCAGGCTGGCGACCAGCGCCACGCATAGCCAGCGCGCGAAAGGCGGCGTGCCCAGGGCGGCGGCGAGCTCCCAGGTCAGCGTTGCCGCGGCCAACAGCCAGAATGCATCGACGGCGCCGCGGGCCTCCTCGCCCGCCAGCAACTGCGCGGTGGCCTGGACGATATCGCCTGACCATGGCGCCAGGGCCCAGACCTGCGAATGCACGTCCATACGGTAATAGCCAAGCGCCGCCAGTTGCGCTGGAAACCCCAGATGATAGGCAAGATCGTCGAACTGCACGGTCGGCAGCCAGCAGCCCGCGGATGCCAGGCCGGCGACCGCCACCGCGAATGCTGCAATGACCGGGGTTTCGGCCACCGCTTCGCGCCAGGCTGCGGCGCCGCTACGCAGCGCAGTGTGCAGGTGCCGCCTTCCAGCGATGCACAAAAGCAGCAAAAGCAAAAGATATACGAGGCGAAAGTGCAGCGGAAATGGCAGCAGCCAGCCGAGAACGCCAGCCAGTGCGCCAATGCCGGCGACGGTTGTGATTGCGGTATGGTCACTGGCGCCGGCTACGATGCGACCAAGACTGAACCCGCCTGCAGCCAGAATCAGGGTTGCGAGCAGCGGCAACGCGCCGATGAAGCATGTCAGTGCGCTGGCAAAAACGCACAGCAGCGCGCTGGCGAGAGAAATCCGCAGCAGGTGCCGCAACAAGGACGCCACCGTCCACGCGCACAGGCCGAGCAGCAGGGTTTCCAGCGCGCGCGGCAGCGGCAGTGATCGCCAGCTGCGCTCGGCGATGAAGCCGATGCCGAGCAGAAGCACGCCTGACCAAAGCAGCCATGGCTGCCACCGCAAGTTGGGCGAACGCGGCGTCATGGGTGCAAACGATTCCGGCGCGTATTCATCGAAAGCATTTTGCGGCTTGAAAAAAGACAACCCGCCATGACGGCGGGTTGAGGTATTGCACGGTCCGGTTGCCAAGCGACCGGTTACTTGATCTTAGCTTCCTTGTAAGCCACGTGCTTGCGCACAACCGGATCATATTTCTTGATTTCCATCTTGTCCGGGGTGGTCTTCTTGTTCTTGTCGGTGGTGTAGAAATGGCCGGTGCCCGCGGAGGACACGAGGCGAATCTTGTCGCGCTTGGATGCCATGATGTTCTCCTCAGACCTTTTCGCCGCGGCCGCGCAGTTCGGCGAGCACGGCCTCGATGCCGTTCTTGTCGATCGTACGCAGGGCGTGGGTGGAAACGCGCAGTTTCACCCAGCGGTTTTCGCTCGGCACCCAGAAACGGCGCTCGTGCAGGTTCGGCAGCCAGCGGCGCCGGGTTTTGTTGTTGGCATGCGACACGCTATTACCGGCTTGCGCGCGCTTGCCGCTCACTTGGCAGACTTTGGCCATCGTACGTACCTCGATCATGAACGGGCCGCCCTTGGCCAGGGCGGTATCGGCCCAGCAGAAGCTGGATATTCGCCGCGCGGACGCAGCGAGCCGCGTATTACAACAGAATCTGGGACCTGCGGCAAGCAAGTCGACTCTTGTTCAAACCTCTTCCACGGCCGTGCGTTTGGCGCGACGGATCAGCCAGGCTACGCCGCGCAGGTCTGCGATGCCGACCAGGGCACGATTGAAATTGTTGTAGTTCGACACCCCGCTGCCGCGTGGACGGTGGTTGACCGGTACGCTTTTGACTTGCCAGCCGGCACGCAACATCAGCGCAGGCAGATAGCGATGCATGTGATCGAAATACGGCAGGTCTAGAAATGCCGCGCGCTCGAACAGCTTGATGCCGCAGCCGGTATCCGGTGTATTGTCGCGCAGCAGGCGGCTGCGCAGGGCATTGGCAAAACGCGAGGCGAAGCGTTTGCTGCCACTGTCCTGCCTATGGATGCGCCAGCCGGCGTAGAGCTTGATCTGTGCCGGCGATTCGTCGCGCATGGCGAGCAGCCGGGGAATATCGGCCGGGTCGTTCTGCCCATCGCCGTCCAGCGTTGCTATCCAGCTGCCGCGCGCGGTCTTCACGCCACTGCGCACGGCCGTGCTCTGCCCGCTCTGGGCGACGTGCCGCACGACGCGCAATTCGGGAAACTGCGTCTTGGCGGTCTTCAGGATGGTCAGGGTGTCGTCGCGGCTGCAATCATCGACATAGACGATCTCGAAATCCGCGCGCCCGCGCAGGGCGCTGGCGATCTCGTTCAGCAGCGGAACAATATTGTCGCGTTCGTTGTGCACCGGCACGACGACGGATAAATCGGGCATTGGGACATTCCAGTTTGTCGATACCGCGATTATCGCGCGTCGGGTTAGAGCTTGTCGCCGAAATAGTCGCGGCACCAGGCGACAACCTGCGGCATGCCCGCCTCGATGGTCATGCTCGGCAAGAAGCCAAAAGCGGCCTGCGCGCGCGCGACGGCGGCGCTGGTCTCGGCCATGTCGCCGGGCTGCATCGGCTTGTCGATGCGATGTGCCTTGCGTCCTGCGGCATGTTCGATCACGGCGATGAAATGCTCGAGTTCGACCGGATGATGGTTGCCGAGGTTGTAGATCGCTAGCGGCGGATCGATGCCATTGTCCGCCGGCGGATGATCCAGTGCGCCGAGTACGCCGGTAACGATATCGTCGATGAAGGTGAAATCGCGGCGCATCCTGCCGCAGTTGAATACCTCGATCGGCCGCCCGGCGAGAATCGCGCGCGAGAACAGCAGTGGCGCCATGTCAGGGCGCCCCCACGGCCCGTACACGGTGAAAAAACGCAAACCGGTACAACGCAATCTGTACAAATGCGCATAGCAATGTGCCATCAGTTCGTTGGATGCTTTCGACGCGGCATACAGGGACAGTGGCTGGTCGATGCTTTGGGTTTCCTCGAACGGCGCGACTGCATTGCGTCCGTAGACCGACGAGGAGGATGCATAAACCAGATGCTCGACGGTGCCGTGGCGGCAGGCTTCGAGCAGGTTGAGGAAGCCCGTCCAGTTGCTGTGCAGGTAGGCATAGGGGTTCTGCAGCGAATAACGTACGCCGGCCTGGGCGGCAAGATGGATCACGTGCCCAGGTTTCGTCTCGGCAAACAGGGCATCGAGCGCAGGTTTGTCGGCCAGGTCGAGGGTGCGCAGATCCAGCGTCGGACACAGCGCAGCGACGCGGTCGCGCTTGAGCTGCGGATCGTAATACTCGTTGAAATTGTCTATGCCGACGATCTGCTCGCCGCGCGCGAGCAGGGCGCGTGCGACGTAGGCGCCTATGAAGCCGGCTGCGCCGGTGACGAGGATGGTCATGAAGTTTCCGCTGGACAGGCAGCGGATTTTACCGCGTTCGGCCGTATCACGCCGCTCAGGTGCCGGCAGCGACCGCCGGTGTCGGGCTCTGCAGCGCGCTGCGCCAGAGATTTTCCATCTGATCGAAATGGCTGGAATCGTGCGCGAGCAGCACCAGGGTTCCGCTCGCCAGCGGCACACTGCGGCCGATCCAGCCGTCGCGTGCAAAGTCCTTGCGTTGCTCGTGACGATCGTTGGTCAGATACAGCACCGTGACCGGGCCTTCGGCCTGTGGCATCACCATGTGCACGGATTCATACCCGCCGACCGGGCAGCAGGCAACGAAGCTGATGCCGGCCGGGATCTTGCCCAGCGCGACGCCCCGGTAAGCGAAGGCTTCCTGCACCTCGCTGTCGGCTACGGTCTTGGTCATGCCCAGCACTTCGGCCTCGCTGTTCAGATGATCGACGGCGATTGTCGCCAGCGGACGCGCCGCCACGCGTGTGCCGATGCCAAAGGCCAGCGCTACGGCGGCGGCCAGTGCAAGCACGGCGCCGCGTCGGTAACCCTGGCGCTGCTGCTGTTGCCGGGTCGCGTGCGCGAGCAGGATGGATTCGGCCAGTTGCGCGGGCGGGGTGATGACAAGCGCCTGGCGCAGCGAGGTCTCAAAGCCATGGGCACGTTCACATGCACCGGCGCAGCGTGCGCACTCCTGACGATGCTGGACAAAATCCACATCGCAGCATTGTGGATCGACGCCGAGCCGGCGGCGGAATTCAAGACAGTTCATGGACCTGTGCCTCGCGCATGTCGCCGCTGTCCAGCATTGCCCTGAGCTTCTGTCGCGCCCGGAACAACTGGGTCATCACCGCTGCCGGCGAAATCTTCAGTTCGCTGGCGATTTCCTCGCAGGAAAACCCGCCGAGCACCTGCATCAGCAGTGGTTCGCGGTATTTGGTGTCAAGTCGACGCATCGCATTGCGAATCACGTTCTCTTCGCCGGCAAATTCCGGCAGGTGCGCCTCGCGTTCGTCGACCACGTCTATTTCGTCCACATCGGTAAATTGCGGCAATTTGCGTTCGTACAGGCGCGCATGTTCGCGGCGCAGGATCGTGATCAACCATGCCTTTGCCGCAGCCGTGTCGCGCAGATTGTCCAGGGCCCGCCACGCCCGCAGGAAGGTTTCCTGGACCAGGTCGTGCGCGAGTGCCTCGTCGCTGCAAAGCCAATAGCCATAGCGGAACAGATCCCCCGACAGGCTCCGTACCAGGGCATCGAACTGCCGTTGTTTGCTGCTCATGATGAGCATGACCGGCGTGTTACCGCGAAGCTTTCAGCAGCACGTTTTAGCGTATGCGCTCGAGGATGCCCTCGAGCTCATCCACGCTGTGATAGGCGATGACGAGTTTGCCACCGCCACCGCGACCATGCTGGATGCTGATTTTGGCGGCGAGCTTTTCGGCCAGTTCGCGTTCCAGGGCGACGATATCGGCATCGCGCGCCGCTGCCGCAATCCTGGATTTTGTCTTGGGGGCGGTCTGCGCCTTGCGCGCGGCGCTTTCCAGCTCGCGCACCGTCCAGCCGTGCTCGGCCGCCTGGCGCGCCAGGCCAAGGGCCAGCTTGGGCTCCAGCGTCAGCAGCGCGCGCGCATGTCCCATATCGAGCTTGCGCTGTTCAAGCAGGTGCTTGATCTCGGGCGCAAGCTCCTGCAGGCGCAGCAGATTGGAAACCGCAGCGCGTGAACGGCCGATCGCATCGGCGACCTGTTGATGGGTGAGCTTGAATTCGGCGATCAGGCGTTGCAGCGCCTGCGCTTCTTCCAGCGGCGAGAGTTCCTCGCGCTGGATGTTTTCGATCAGCGCCATGGCGACGACGGCCTGATCCTGCACATCGCGCACGAGTGCCGGAATTTCGGTCAGGCCGGCGATCTGCGCAGCGCGCCAACGGCGTTCGCCGGCGATGATCTCGAAACGCGCGCCACCGATCGCCCGCACGACGATCGGTTGAATCATGCCCTGAGCCTTGATCGAGGCAGCCAGTTCCTGCAGGCGTTCCTCGTCCATCGACTGCCGCGGCTGGTATTTGCCGGGCTGGATGCGGGCGACGCCCAACTGACGCAGTTCCCCCTCGGTCTCGGAAGCTTCTGACTCGGGCACGCCCAGCAGCACATCCAGGTCGCGCGCGCCCAAGCCGCGTCGTTTTGCCGCCATACCGAAAACTCCTTAGTTGACGTGCGTCGCCGCCGGCGCACGTTCGCGCCGCAGCATCTCGCCGGCCAGGCCAAGATACGCGATTGCGCCACGCGATTCGCGGTCGTACAGGTTGATCGGCAGACCGTGGCTCGGCGCCTCGGCCAGGCGCACATTGCGCGGAATCACCGAACGCAGCAACTTGTCGCCAAAATGCTTGGTCAACTGTGCCGAGACATCGTTGCCCAGATTGTTGCGCACGTCGTACATGGTGCGCAGCAGGCCTTCGATTTCCAGATGCGGATTCAGCCGTGCGCGTACCGCCTTTACCGTATCGAGCAGACTGGACAAGCCTTCCAGCGCGAAGTATTCGCACTGGATCGGAATCAGCACGCCGTGTGCGGCAGTCAGCGCGTTGATCGTGAGCAGATGCAGCGACGGTGGGCAATCGATCAGTATGGTCTGGTAACGATCGCCTAATTTGGCAATGTGGTCTTTCAGGCGCGATTCGCGCGCGAGCGCGTCCATCAGCTTCAATTCGGCGGCGGTCAGGTCACGATTGCCCGGCAACAGATCGAAGCCCGCCTTGGTCGACACGATCGCGCTTTCGATGCTGGCTTCATCGAGCAGTACCTCGCAACCGGTCGGCTTGGTCGTGCGCTTGTCCAGTCCGGAGGCCATCGTCGCATTGCCCTGCGGGTCCAGGTCGATCAGCAGGATGCGCCGCCGCGTCTCGGCCAGTGCGGCTGCCAGATTGACGGCCGTCGTGGTCTTGCCCACGCCGCCCTTCTGGTTGGCTATGGCGATGATGCGCGTCATGGCCATGACTTCCTCATGCTGCATGCTCCTGCGCCAGCATCTGCGCCCGGTGGATGATGACCACATGGCGCGCCCCGCCCAGGCCCGGGACGGCGAGCGGGCATACCGCGGATACATGAAATCCGGGCGGCATGGCGAGAATTTCATCCTTGTTGAGCTGACCCTTCATTGCCAGCCAGGTACCGCCGGGTGCGAGCAGATGGCCGCCCAGTTCCAGCATCTGGGCCAGGCTGGCAAACGCGCGTGCCGTGACGCAGTCGAATTGCCCGCGCGCGTTTTCAACGCGTGCCTGTTCGACGTGAACATTGCTCAGGCCGAGAGTGCGTATCGCTTCGCGCAGGAAACGCGTCTTCTTGCCGTTGCTGTCGATCAGCACCGTTTGCCGCGAAGGTTCGAGAATGGCCAGCGGAATCCCCGGCAAGCCGGCCCCGGAACCCAGATCCGCCAGGCTGTCGCCGCGCACATGCGGTGCGATGGCCAGCGAATCCAGCAGATGACGACTGATCATGTCCGCCGGGTCGCGCACGGCAGTGAGGTTGTATACGGCGTTCCAGCGCGTGAGCAGATCCACATAGTCAATAAGCCGCTCGCACGCTGCCACCGACGGCGCCAAGCCAAGCTCGGCGGTTCCCGCGCGCAGGCGGGCATAGAGGGCGGCGCGATCGGAAGCTACCACTGACAACGGGCTCATGAGGTTCCTTGCATCTGCGCCGCGAGATTCGCGACGACCGTGCGGCGAGATGCGTGATGACTCGCGGCCCGCAAGTATCCTTGCCCGCGCGAGCAAAATCCAGCGCGGGCAGCAAAGCGACGCCTAGACTGGAGCCAGTTGCACGCGGGTGACGAGCAGGCCGCGATCGCGCAGGTCGCGATTGAGTTCGGCCTTCAGGCGCAGATTGCGCGCGGCGTAGTCTTCTTCGGCGTTGTCGCCGGCCAGTTCCGGGATGCGCTGGCGCAACAAGTTGGCGACGTCATCGATGACCGCGTCGGCCCGTTCCGCATCGAGTACCTGGAAATACACCCGCCCACGCAATGCGGCTGCATTTGCAGCGGATGGTGGTATCGCTATTTCCACGACGTTGCCAAGCAGGCGTATCTTGTGCGCGACGCGTTCGATGAGAGGCAGGATCAGATGAGTGCCGGCGCCCAGGGTACGCATATGACCGCCGATACGGCGCAGCGTGTAGGCATGGCCTTCAGGGATGCGCTTTACCGAGGCAAACGTCAGCAGAGCGAGTGCGCTCAGGAACACGAAATACAGAATCGGGGAAGGCATATATTCCTCTTTATCAAGAGGTTATTTGAATATAGTAAACAACAATTCAAGAAAAATTGCCAGTCCAATGAAACTACTAGGCAATTTGCAGTATTGCGCCTCCCGTTGGAATCGTCGCTGAACCAGTTCGCAGTTTCGATGAGAAGCGCGTCTCGCTGCCCTGCTCGGTTTACAGATGCGGGAACAGGGCGCCGAATTCGATCGAGCGCAGGGGCCGCGGTTCGCCCAGATAGTTGCCTTGCGCATACTCGGCGCCGCTGGCGCGCAAGGCGGTGAGTGTGGCGAAGCTGTCGACGTGCTCGCCGATCACCTTGAGTTTGAGCGATTGCGCCAGCTGGGTGATCGAGCCGACCATCTTGCGATCCAGATCGCTGCCGGCCATGCCTTCGACGAAGCTGCCCTCGATCTTGACGAAATCCACGGGCAGGTGGCGCAGATGGGTGAACGAGGAAAATCCGGTGCCGAAATCGTCGAGGGCGAAGCGGCAACCGAGCTTCTTCAGGGCCGAGATGAACTTGCGCGCGGTATGCAGGCTGGTCAGCTCGCTGGTCTCGGTGATCTCGAACACCAGTTGCCGCGCGGGGATGCCTGAGGCGCGGATCGCCGCCTCGATCAGGGCCAGCGACTCCGGATCGGCCAGGGTCATGTTGGACAGGTTCACATTGAATGCAATGGGCGCTTTTATGCTTTTCAGGCCTTCCAGATGGCGCAGCAGACGGTGGATCACCCACAGGTCGATCTTCGGCATCATGCCGACCCGTTCAGCCAGAGGCACGAACACTCCGGGCGAGATCAGCTGACCGTCCTTGCCGACCATGCGGATCAGCACTTCAAAAAGATATTCCAGATCCTGCATCCCGGCGCCGTTGACGCGCCAGCCCTGACGCTGCACAACGGCGCTTTCTATGTCCGGCAGTGCCGCCAGCGGCACGATCGGCTGTACCAGGAAGATGAAACGTTCCTGTTCCAGCGCCGTGCGCAGACGGTCGGTCCAGCCGGCCTCGATCTCGCGGGCTATGCGCGCGTCATGTTCGCCGACGTAGATTTCGGTCTGATCGCGGCCGCGCTGCTTGGCAGTCTTGCACGCCAGTCGCGCGTGTTCCAGCGCGTATTCGCTGGAAGGCGTGTCCTTGCTGACCACGGCGACGCCGATCGATGCCGTGCCGTGACGCTTCTGCCCGTGCGTTTGGTAGTTGCATTGGTGCAGCAATTCGCGAAAGCCGTCCGCGACCGGGAACAGGTTCTCGAGCTGGACACCGGCAAGCAGCAGGGCGAAGCGATCGCCCTCGATGCGCGCGAGCAGATCGCCGTCGCGCAGACGCTTGCTGATCGTGCTGGCAACTTCGGCCAGCAGTTGTTCGGCGCCGGCGACTCCAGCCGTATCGATGATGTAGTTGTAGCGGTCGATGTCGATGTACAAAACTGCCGCGTAGCCGCCCTGATCGCGGCGGCGATTGAGTTCCTGGGTCAACACGTGATCAAAATGCCGCGCGTTCGCCAGACCGGTGAGACGGTCGTGGGTAAGCTCCCAGCGCAGGCGTTCGGCACTCTTGCGATCGGAAATATCGCGGAATACGACCACCGAGCCTTCGCGGCGGTGCTGGATCGCGAGTGGCAGGACGGTGCATTCCACCGGGATGCCTTCGCCGGATTTTTTCCAGAACACGGTTTCGTGTGCACTCAGTGGTTCGCCATCGGCGTAGGCGCGATTGAGCGGCGATTCGTCCGGTTCGATGCGGCGGCCGTCCTCGACGGCGTAGTGGATCGTCGCATGCGCGCTCTTGCCGACGATCTCGGCTTCATCGGCGTGACCGAGCAGGCGCAGGCCGGTGGGATTGATGAACGTGACCATGCCGGCGTTGTCGACACCGTAGACGCCATCGCCGACCGAACCCAGGATGCCATCCAGGCGCTGGCGTTCGGACTCGACCGACTTCTGCGCCTGGATCTGCCGGCCAAGCGAGCGCACGCGCGCCAGGAAAAGCTCCTTGGCCTCGTTCTTGAACATGCATTCGGTCGCGCCTGCGTCAAGGCAGCGCTTGATCACATCTTCGCGATACGTGCCGGTAATGATCGCCAGCGCAGGGGCACCGGGTGTGCCGGACAGCTTCCGGCACAGTTCGTCGCCGTTGCCGTCAGGGAGGAAATAATCGACGATGACCAGATCAAAATTGCCGTTTGTCGACATCTGGCCGGCTTCGGCAAGCGTGCCGGCAGTTTCGACATGGAAGCCGTTGCGCTCCAGCAATTGCCGGTACGCCAGGCGTACGCTTTGCGAATCGTCCACGAACAGGATGCGGATGCTGCCGGGGCTGCCGGCCTTCGGCGCGTGCGACACGGGCGGTTCATGCGGTTCGTCGGATTCCGGAACCAGTGCCTTGACTGCGCCTGGAATACGGCTGAAGTTTGCCCACAGCACCAGGCTCACATTCACCCGCGCATCCGCGAACTGGGTGAGCTCGTTCATTTTTTCGTGCGCCATCAGCAACACTGGCAACGCCTTGCCCTCGCCGCGCAGAAAGTCGAGCAACGCGCCGAATTCGCGCGTCATGCGTGCTGGCGCACCTACCAGTAGCATGCGATAAGGCTGGTCGAGTTCGGTCGATCGCTGCAGGTGATCGATGGTTTCCAGATAGCTCGACAACTCGCTGCGCGCACCCATGGACGCGGCCGCAAGCGTGCGTTTGAGCAGATGGCTCAACGTGGCGGAACGTTCGACGACGAGAATTCCGTCCAAGCGATCTTTCCCTCAGGGCATGTCCGCGGCTGATCAACGACCGCTTCGACAGTGTGGTGCAGCGACAGGAATCCCGGCCATTGTTGCGCATCCTGCGCGGCTCACGCCCCGCGAATGCGGGCGCCATCACAGCAGCAACGGCCCTGCTTTGCAAGTCGCCTTGACGGGAAAATGCCTGCGAAGGTGATTCGCACTAAAATGCGGCACCTGCGCCTTTGATGGAACGGTCGATGTCCTATCCCCTCAATCGTATGCGCCGCATGCGCCGCGACGCCTTCTCGCGCGCGCTGATGCGCGAAACCAGTCTTTCAGCGGCCGACCTCATTCTGCCGGTGTTCGTCCGCGAGGGCCAGGGCGCGCGCGAGCCGGTGGCATCCATGCCAGGTGTCGAACGCCTATCGATCGATCAGTTGCTCGTGCTCGCCGGTCAAGCGCATGCGCTCGGTATCCCGGCCCTGGCCTTGTTCCCGGTCACGCCGGATGTCGCGAAATCGCTCGACGCGCGCGAAGCCTGGAGCGCGGACGGGCTCGCCCAGCGCGCCGTGCGCGCACTGAAAGCGGCGTTGCCGGAGTTGGGCGTGATTACCGACGTAGCCCTCGACCCGTTTACGACGCATGGACAGGATGGCCTGATCGACGACTCAGGCTACGTGATGAACGATGAAACTGTGGCGGCCCTGGTCAAGCAGGCGCTGTCGCATGCGGCGGCCGGTGCGGACGTGGTCGCTCCCTCGGACATGATGGACGGGCGCATCGGTGCGATCCGGCGTGCGCTGGAAGATGCGGGCCATATTCACACCCGCATCCTGGCCTACTCGGCGAAATACGCTTCGTCCTTCTACGGACCCTTCCGCGATGCCGTCGGGTCCGCCGCCAGCCTGGGAAAAGGCAACAAGTATACTTACCAGATGGATCCGGCCAATGCCGACGAAGCGCTGCGCGAGGTCGAGATCGATCTGGCCGAGGGCGCCGACATGGTAATGGTCAAGCCGGCGCTGCCTTACCTGGATGTCGTGCGCCGCGTGAAGGATCGGTTCGGAGCGCCGACGTTTGCGTACCAGGTCAGCGGGGAATACGCCATGCTCAAGGCAGCCATCCTCAATGGCTGGCTCGATGAACGCACCTGCGTACTGGAAGCGCTGACGAGCATCAAACGCGCCGGTGCGGACGCGATCCTGACCTATTTCGCCGTGCAGGTCGCCGGCTGGCTCCGCGAGATGCGCTCGTGAGCCTTGCGCAATTTGCCGTTTTTGGCGACCCGGTCTCGCATTCCCTGTCGCCGCGCATCCACGCGAGCTTCGCCCGGCAGGCCGGCGTCGAGCTGGCCTACACGGCGATTTGGGCTCCGCAGGAATCGTTTGCCGGCACGCTTGCGGCGTTTGCCGCACGCAATGGTCGCGGCGCCAACGTGACCCTGCCATTGAAACAGACGGCTTTCGCGTTGAGTGGCGAACGTTCCGGGTTCGCCGAACGCGTCGGCGCCGTGAATACGCTGACGCGGCTTGGCGACGGCCGCTGGCGCGGCGACAACACCGACGGCGCCGGCCTGGTCCGCGACCTGACGGAACGCCATGCGCTGGACCTGCGCGGACGCCGCGGCCTGGTGCTGGGTGCCGGTGGCGCGGCGCGTGCTGCGGTGTCCGCCTTGCTCGATGCTGGTGTCACCGAACTTGTCATCGTCAATCGCACCCCCGAGCGCGCCGACGCACTCGCGGACGCGGTCGGTGAGCCGGAGCGGGTACATACGCGCTATTGGGAAGATCTCGGCGCCATCGGCAATTTCGAGCTGATCCTGAATGCCACGTCGGCCGGGCACGATCGGGCCGCGCTCGATCTGCCGCTGGCTTTGGTCGCGCCCCGGGCCCTGTGCTATGACCTTTCCTATGGCGCGGCGGCGTTCCCCTTTCTCGCCTGGGCGCGCGCCGCGCGCGCGGCACAGACGCTGGATGGCCTGGGCATGCTGGTCGAACAGGCGGCCGAGTCCTTTGCGATCTGGCACGGCACGCGTCCGGAAACCGACAACCTGTACGCCGAACTGCGCGCCGAACTGCCACTGCGCGCGACCGACTGAGAATGCTGCCGATGGAATGCCGGACTGGCTGCGGCGCCTGCTGCGTGGCGCCCTCGATTTCCTCACCCATTCCCGGCATGCCCGATGGCAAGCCAGCGGGCGTGCGTTGTATACAATTAACCGATGCGAACTTGTGCGCGTTGTTCGATCAGCCCGGACGGCCCGGGGTTTGCCGGCGTCTGCGTCCCGAACCGGCCATGTGCGGTACCAGCCGCGGCGAGGCCATGCGGATTCTCGCGACGCTGGAAACGGCTAGCACGCCTTGATCGGGTTTGGCGACGCGGCCAGGTACTCATCCTTTATACGGACATAGTGCCGCGCCGAATAGTAAAGTTGCTCGATCTGCACGTCGGTCAGCTTGCGCACGCAGCGGGCCGGATTGCCCAGCCATAACTCTCCTTCGCCAACGATCTTGCCGGGCGTCACGACGGCGCCGGCGCCGATCGTGGCGTGCCGGCGCACGCGCACGCCATCGAGCACCGTTGCGTGCATGCCGATCAGGCAGGCGTCTTCGATCGTGCAGGCGTGCAGGATCGCGCCATGGCCGACGGTGACATCGGCGCCGATCAGCAGCGGAAAACCGCCGGGGGTATAGGGGCCGTCGTGGGTCACGTGCAACACGGCACCATCCTGGATGTTCGTGCGCGCGCCGATACGGATATGGTTCACATCGCCACGGGTGACCGTGCATGGCCACAGCGACGCGTCGTCGCCGATTTCCACATCGCCGATCACGATGGCTGCCGGGTCGACATATGCGTTCGCGCCAAAGCGCGGGACCTGATTGCGGTAGGGACGGATGCTCAAGGACGATGACCACGGCTGCTAGCTTGCGCAATGGGTACGATCGTACCACCGTGCCGATTGAAGCCAGTGCAAGCTACACTGCGCCAATGGCTACGTCCGTAACGAGTACCGCTGACCTGAATGCTCTGCTCGCGCGTCTGCGCAGTGCGCAGTCGCGCCAGATTCCCGACTACCGTCAGCGTATCGCCGACTTGAAGCGCCTGCGCTCGGCGTTCAAGGCCAGGATCGGCGAATTCGCGCGAGCGATGGGCGAGGACTTCGGCCGCCGCTCGCGCCACGAATCGCTGCTGACCGACGGCATGACCGTGCTCAGCGAGATCGACTACCTGCGTGCCCATCTGCGCGGCTGGATGCGGCCCAAACGCGCAACAGCCGACTGGTTGTTCCTGCCGGCACGCACCGAAGTGCGCTATCAGCCGCTCGGCGTGGTCGGCATCATTGCGCCGTGGAATTATCCGGTGAATCTTGCCTTGGTACCGCTGGCCACGGCGATCGCGGCCGGCAACCACGTGATGCTCAAGCCGTCCGAACACACGCCACGCACGTCGCAGCTGCTGCAGGATTTGCTGACCGAAGTGTTTCCGGCAGATCGCGTCGCCACCGTGCTCGGCGGTCCCGACGTCGCCGCAGCGTTCGCCGCGCTGCCGCTGGATCATCTTTTCTTTACCGGCTCGACTGCGGTGGGCCGCAAGGTCATGGCGGCGGCGGCGCAGAACCTCACTCCGGTCACCCTGGAACTGGGCGGCAAGTCGCCCGTGATCATCGCGCCGGACTATCCGGTGGCGATCGCGGTCGATCGTATCGCCGCGGGAAAATTCCTCAATGCCGGCCAGACCTGCATCGCGCCGGACTATGTGCTGCTGCCGCGGACGATGATTCCTGCATTTGTGGAGCAGATGCAGAAGTATATTTCGACGCGTTACGCTGACATCGGGAGCAGTCCCGACTACACCAGCATCGTCAACCCGGCGCAGTACGGGCGCCTGAAAAGCTATCTCGACCAGGCGCATGCGGCGGGCGCAAGGATTGTCGAGCTGGGTGCAGGCGACGCCGGCCAGCGCATTCTGCCGCCGACCCTGGTGCTCGATGCGCACGAGGACCTGGCCCTGATGCAGGACGAAATCTTCGGGCCGATCCTGCCGCTGGTCGCGGTCGATTCGGTGGACGCAGCGATCGACTACGTCAATGCCCGCCCGCGCCCGCTCGCGCTCTATCACTTCGACAATGACAAGCAGCGCACCGAGCGCATGCTGGACCGTACCGTTGCCGGCGGCGTCAGCGTCAACGACACTGTGCTGCACTTCGCCCAGAGCGAACTGCCGTTCGGTGGTGTTGGTCCATCCGGCATGGGCCACTACCACGGCCGCGAAGGATTCCTGACATTCACGAAGCAGAAGCCTGTGCTGTACCAAGCACGATGGAGCAGCCTGAAAATGATGCGGCCGCCGTATCGCGGCATTGCGGATTTTCTGGTCAAGTTCCTGACGCGCTGATCGGTACGCTCCAATCACGCAACCAACCCGCTTCAACCGGGCCGGCTGCCGAAGCGGTGGCGAGGACGCGTCGGCGAAGTCAAGGCCCGAAAGTCATCGGACCGCGTTTCAGCAGACAGACATCTATACGTCTTTTTCACCTCAATGAAGTGATGCGGCAATCCAAAAAGTTGTCCGGACTAATTTGCTGCAGAGCAATAAATTTGTAGTCTTATCAATAAGTTATAGCTAAATATTCCTTGACCGACTTGTCTTCCGGCTGCTACGTTCGCGCGCGCTCCTCTTCTAAGACAAGACAGGGGGCGTTCGAATCCACGGCATCTTGAGCATTCCGCCAGTTTTCATCGAGGCGGAGCGCAGCGGTCGTGATTCAGACATGGTTCTTGGGGCGAGAACCGGGGTGCGTGTCCGGGTGGCGATTTTCCGAAGGAGTGGAATGGATCGAAAGCACAAATCCGGGGCCGCGCAAGCGGCATTACGTTTGCACCAATTCGGTGGGAGTAAGTTCCGTGATAACTTCAAAGCTCGCAACCTGGCGTCGAAAGGCGTCCAGTTACACCTTTTGTGTTCTTGCATTGAGTCTGGCCTGTTCCGCGGCCCTTGCCGCCAACAGCGTCAACGTGGCGAATGGTCATACCACTTTAGGCACGCAGGTACCTTCGGCGGTTTCGTCCGGCCAGGTGCCGCGCGTCGCCCTGATGCCGGCTGAGCAGCATCTAAAGCTGGCGCTCAATCTGCCGGTAAGCAACCAGGCGGAGTTGAATACCTTGTTGCAGCAGCTTTACGACCCGGCAAGTCCGAACTACCACCATTATTTGAGCGTCGAAGAATACACCGCACGTTTCGGCCCGACACAGTCAGACTACGATGCCGTGGTCAACTGGGCCCAGGCGAACGGCCTCACCGTGACGAGCACGACGCCTAACCGGCGCCTCGTGGACGTCGAGGGCACCGTGAGCGCGGTGAACAGCGCGTTGCACGTGACCATGGGTTCGTACAAGCATCCGACCGAGAACCGCCAGTTCTTCGCGCCGGACCAGGAGCCAACGGTCAACCTGTCCGTGCAGTTGCTGCAGATCACAGGCCTGAGCAATTACAGCCTGCCGCACACACATCTGCAAAAAGGCAGCGCGGCGGCTGTTGCCGCGATCCCGCACCTTACCGGCTCGGGCCCGTCCGGCGAATACCTGCCAAGCGATATCCGCGCGGCCTACTACGGTTCCGGTCCCCTGACCGGCAGCGGCCAGTCGATCGGTATCTTCTCGTTCGACGGCTACAAGACCGCCGACGTCACGCTATACAAGACCAGCACCGGCATGACCTTCAGCACACCGGTCAACAATGTCCTCGTGAACGGCTACAGCGGTGTGTGCGATGCCGGCGACGGCAGCGGCACGAGCACCTGCGACGACGGCGAACAGGTTCTGGACATCGTCAATGCGATCGGCATGGCGCCCGGCATCACGCAGATCCTGTTTTATGAAGGGTCCAGCGCGACCGATATCCTGAACAAGATGGTCAGCGACAACACCGCCAAGGTGCTTAGCTGTTCCTGGGGCGGCGGCGATTTCAGCGACACCGCGGATGACCCGATCTTCCAGGAAATGGCCGCGCAGGGTCAGACCTACGCGAACGCCACTGGCGATAGCGGCGCCTACAACAGCTCGACCTGGGATCCGCCGTCTGAAGATCCGAACGTCCTGGAAGTGGGCGGCACCGACCTGACCACGAATGGCGCCGGCGGCAGCTGGGCGTCTGAAACCGGCTGGGCCGACAGTGGCGGCGGTTTCTACAGCGCGTCCGGCGAAGCCACCCCGAGCTATCAGAAGCTCGCGGGCGTCATCACCTCGACGAACAAGGGCTCGACGACGTATCGCAACGATCCGGACGTGGCCGCTGAAGCAAACTTCGACAATCCCACTGCCAGCAATGGCAGCTTCCTGACCGGTTACGGCGGCACCAGCTTCGCTACACCACGCTGGGCCGGGTTCATTGCGCTGGTGAACCAACAGTCTGTAGCCAATGGCCATGGCACGGTGGGTTTCGTCAATCCTGCGCTCTACAACCTCGGCGTCAGCTCCACCGGCACCAGCGATTTCCATGACATCACCAGCGGCAACAACAAGCCGTCGTCCGGCAGCGGCAGCGGATTCAACGCTGTTGCGGGTTACGATCTGGTCACCGGCTGGGGCAGCCCGGGTGGCGTGACCTTGATCAATGCTCTTGCCGGCGGCTCGACCGCCACGGCGGATTTCTCGTTGTCGGCCTCGCCGACCAGCGTGAGCGTGGCCCAGGGCGCCAGTGGCAACAGCACGATCTCGGTGAGCGATCTCAACGGCTTCACCGGCAGCGTCGCGTTGACCGCCTCGGGTCTGCCGTCCGGCGTGACCGCGGCGTTTAGTCCGGCCAGCACGACCAGCACGAGCACGCTGACCCTGACCGCCAGCAGCACGGCGACCACAGGTACGGCGACCGTGACGATCACCGGCACATCCGGCTCGTTGACGCATACGGCAACCGTAAGCTTGACGGTCACCTCGACCGCAACGCCGAACTTCTCGCTGTCTGCTTCGCCGAGCACCTTGAGCGTGACTCAGGGTGCGAGCGGCACCAGCACGGTCAGCGTGGCGGCGTCGGGCGGGTTCACCGGTAGCGTCACTCTGGCTGCCTCGGGTCTGCCGACCGGCGTGACCGCCGCATTCGGCACGAACCCGGCGACCAGCACGAGCACCCTGACCCTCACCGCCAGCAGCACGGCGACGACGGGCACGGTTACCGTAACGATCACTGGCACTTCCGGATCGCTAAGCCACAGCACCACGCTCAGCCTGACCGTCAACCCGGCCAGCACCGGCTCAACCCAGTTGCTTGGCAACACGGGCTTCGAGTCCGGTGTGGCCTCGCCATGGACGATGAGCGCAGGAGTGTTGTGCAGCAACAGTACCTGCAGCGGCGAGACCGCACATGCCGGTACCTGGTTTGCATGGCTGGACGGCTATGGCACAACGCATACCGACACCGTATCGCAGAGTGTGGCGATCACGGCCGGCAAGACGACGGCGACGCTGCAGTACTACCTGCATATCGATACGGCCGAAACGACCACGACGACCGCGTACGACACGCTGACCGTGGGTGTGTACAACAGCTCGGGCACCTTGCTGAAGACGTTGGCGA
>JARLJU010000368.1 GCA_031291055.1 Rudaea sp.
GCCACCGAGGCGCAGATCGCGGCGTGGCGTATCCTGGTCAAGGTGCTGCGCGCGCGCTATGGCATTCCGCAGGCTCGGGTCTATGCGCATAACTGGATCGATTTCAAGGACGCGCGCTATTGCGAAGGCTGCGCGCTGGCCACGCTGGCAAGGCAGTGGGGGGAGTGACGGTCGCGCATCAATTTTGTGCTGTCATTCCGGGGCGCGCCTTGGCGCGAACCTCGGATATGCAATGGCACATCGGGGAATCTCGCGCCTAACGACCATGGCGGCAGGTTCAAGCGGAGCCCGCCTGACAATGGTGTTGTGTCGGTCGGCATCGCCATTATAGCCTGCGGCGGTGGCAGGGGGTATTTCATCATGTCGGCATCATTGATCTCGCCGGTTGCGTCCGGTCCCGCGCGGCCAATCTGTTTCCGCGGCATCACGGCATTTGCGATGTTTCCGGCGGTCGCGCTGTTGCTGTGCACATCGCTATTGGTGGCGCTGGAGACGCCGAGCAAGCCGTTCCTGGAAAAGAACAGCTTCTATCTTTCTTCATCCGGATTCAAGTTGCGGCTCGCCAACGATCCCGCCGGGCAAAAGGCGATGCACGCGCTGCCGGTGCATCGCTTTGTGGTGCACAAGGTCGGCGACGACGTGCGCTATCTCTATGCCGAGCCGCAGCACTGCGTCTGCATCTTCATCGGCACTGCGCAAGCGTATGACACCTACCGCAACATGATCAGCGCTCCGTCGGACCAGCCCGACTATGTGTCGGCCGATTACAAGACCCAGATCGGCGCGCTGTTGAACGCCCGGCCGGTCGGGCTCGAGACGCTCTATGACCCCGACGGCCTCTCGGAATATTTCAGGACGCTTTACTGAGGGCGAGGGTACCCGACCTGTCGTCCCCGCGAACGCAAATTTATCAGTTCGTCGTCGGGCTCGCCGAAGGCGAGACCCGGTGACAGGGCATGACGAGTAGAACCCCAACAAAAAAGCCGGCGTTGCCGCCGGCTTTCGTGTTTGTTTCGATCCGCCTCGGTTTAGTGCGCAGCTTCCAGGGCGGCCGCTTCCTGCCGGGCGATCGTGCCTTTGACGGCCGACTGCACCTTCTCGAAGGCGCGGACTTCGATCTGCCGCACGCGTTCGCGCGACACGCCGAATTCGGCGGCGAGGTCTTCCAGCGTCATCGGCTCTTCCGCCAGACGCCGCGCCTCGAAGATGCGGCGTTCCCTGGGGTTGAGCACTTGAATCGCGCCGTTCAGCGCCTCGCGGCGATGATCGAA
>JARLJU010000006.1 GCA_031291055.1 Rudaea sp.
CTTTACGTGGTGGCAGCGAGTCTCGCGGTATCCGCCATGCTCGCTTTGGCTGTCGGCCGGCGAGGCTATCGGGCGGCTCCCGCGGCGCAATGAACTCGCTGGTTTCTGGTCGGCTTGCTGATTGTTCTGCGTGTCGTGCAGAACTGAATGGGGATGAGAACCGTTGGCGTTTTCGCTAAAGATGCGCTTTAGGGCCTTGCTGATTTCCGTGCCTGAATCGATTACGCTTCCTTGTCAGCGACCCGATATGCAGGCACGTCACGATGGCAAGCAAACATGAAGTCAAGCGGTACAGAGCCAATCTTTCCGATGAGATCCATAGCGCCGCGCTCTATGAAACGCTCGCGAAGGTCGAGAAGGACGACACCCGCAAGCAGGTCTACCGTGACCTCGCAAAGTCGGAGCGCGATCATGCGCAGGTGTGGGCCGATAAGCTGAGAGCTAACGGCATCCGGCCGAAGGGCACCGGCCAGGCCGTGAAAACGCGCCTGATGAAAGCACTGGTACGCGTGTTCGGCGCGGGTTTCGTGCTGCCCACGCTCGCTGCGGCCGAATACGCCGACCGTAACAAATACCACGGGCAGCCGGACGCGGGCCGCATGTCGGCCGATGAACATCACCATGCGGCGGTGGTCCAGACGCTGGCTCGCGGCGGCGGCGACCCGGACATGTCACAAGGCGCGCGCATCGCCGCAGCGGAGTCGTGGCATAAGGGCGTTTCGTCAGGTAACGATCTGCGCGCAGCCGTGCTCGGCGCGAACGACGGCCTCGTGTCGAACTTCTGCCTGATCATGGGCGTGGCCGGTGCGGGAACCGGCAACAAGGCGATCCTGCTCACGGGGCTCGCCGGTCTGATAGCCGGCGCGTGTTCGATGGCGTTGGGTGAATGGCTGTCGGTGACCAATGCGCGCGAGTTGGCCAGTACCCAGATTGCCAAGGAAGCGGAAGAACTGGAGATGTCGCCGGAAGCCGAGGAACACGAACTGGCGCTGATCTATCGCGCCAAGGGTCTGGACGCTGCCGAGGCCAAACGGGTGGCATCGCAGATGATGCGTGACAAGGACAAGGCGCTCGATACCTTGACGCGCGAGGAACTTGGGCTCGATCCCACCGAGTTGGGCGGCAATCCGTGGTCCGCAGCGGGCGTCTCCTTTTGCCTGTTCTCGGTCGGCGCGATTTTTCCGGTGATGCCGTTCCTGTGGACACACGGGCTGAACGCGATCGTGCAATGTGTCGCGCTTAGCATGCTTGCGCTTGCCTCTATCGGCGTCTTCACCTCGCTATTCAATGGCCGCAGCGCAGCG
The DNA here is from genome assembly GCA_031291055.1 of Rudaea sp. GTDB lineage: Bacteria > Pseudomonadota > Gammaproteobacteria > Xanthomonadales > Rhodanobacteraceae > Rudaea. Next base: position 1,305 of record JARLJU010000006.1, read on the forward strand.
TTCTCCGCGCTGCGGCAAGTCATGATCGGTCTCATTGCCGCGGCGTTTACGTTTGGGGTCGGCAAGCTGCTGGGTGTGTCAATCTCGTGACAGGGACCGTGGCGACGATCGGTACAGGACAGGTATGAAAACTGGCCCGGGAATGCCCACGCCGACGTGGGCGGAGGCGATTATGGAAGTCATTCATATCGCGCCGCCGGTAATCATTGATAATGGATCCCTGCGCATGATTTTGTTGTCGCCAGATGAGGCTCGAACCGGCACCTAATAGCCTGGTCGCGCCGTTTCAAATTGGCTCCACGCGATTGACCGGGGAACGTAATGGGCTTTTCTGCTGAGGTTGGGGCGCTCGCGCGCCTGTGCTGCATGTACCCGGTGCTGGCCGGCCTTGCGATCTGGTACTTTTCGCGGGCGGACCGTCTGCTGCGAGTGGTTCGCGCCCGTTACTAAGCATCGATTTCAGTGTGAATTCCGCGTAGCACTTCCTTCTGGTGCAATTCGATGCGAAAGCCCGGATCGAACGTGCGCCTGGTCATACGCTCACCGTGCACTTGTGATTGCCGCGTGTCAGTAGCGCGGCTTCTTGCGTGTCCAGTCCGGGCGGAATTTGCGCATCTGGGCAACGTCGTCGCGCTGCGTGATGCCGCAACGTAGATATTGCTCATGCAGCGCGGCTAGGGCATCGTGATCCAGTTCGACGCCAAGCCCTGGTGCGTCGGTCAGCGTGACACAGCCGTTCTCAATGGCGATCTTGCCACCTTTAATGACCTCGTTGTCCTGCCATGGATAGTGTGTGTCACACGCATAGGTCAGGTTGGGCACGGCCGCAGCCAGATGCGACATCGCCATCAGGCTGATGCCGAGGTGCGAATTGGAGTGCATCGACAGGCCCAGGCCGAACGTCTCGCACATGACCGCCAGCGATTGCGTTGCCCGCAGGCCGCCCCAGTAGTGGTGATCCGACAGCAGGATCTGCACGCCGTTGAGCGTGACGTTGCGACGGAATTCCTCCATGTTTGTCACGACCATGTTGGTGGCGAGCGGCAAGCCTGTCGCCTTGTGCAGTGCGGCCATGCCTTCGAGACCGGGTGTGGGATCCTCGTAGTACTCGAGATCGCCTTGCAGGTGTTCCGCCATGCGGATGGCGGTCTCCAGCGACCAGTTCGCATTCGGATCGATCCGCAGCGGGTGATTGGGGAAAGCCCGCTTGAGGGCCTTCAGGCATTCGACCTCGTGTTCGGGGTCGAGCGCCCCCGCCTTGAGCTTGATGCTGCCGAAGCCGTAACGGTCGATCATCGTGCGCGCCTGGGCGACGATCTGATCGGCGCTGAGCGCTTCGCCCCAGGTGTCGGGCCGGTACGACGGATCGACGTCGCTCGCGAACTTGAAGAAGAGGTAGGCCGAGAACGGCACCTGCCGACGCACAGCGCCGCCCAGGAGTTCATGCACCGGAATGCCGAACGAGCGTGCCTGCAGGTCGAGCAGGGCGACCTCGAATGCACCGAAGGTCTTGTGACCGGCCTTGTTCTCCTGTGAACCGGGTGCCAGGTCCAGTTCGATGGCACGCGTGCCCGTCTCGCTGTGATTCGCGCTCGACGCCACCTGGCGCCACAGCCCGTTCAGGTCGAACGGACTGAGTCCGACGAGGCGGTCCTTGACGCGCAGCAGCGCATCGAGCACGGGCTTGTCACCATAGGTTTCGCTCAGACCGATCAGGCCGTTGTCGGTCTCCACCTCGATGATCGAGCGCAGGGCATACGGCTCGTGAACGCCGCTCGCGTTGAGTAGCGGCGGATCGGAAATGGCTATGGGCGTGACGCGGACGGCGACGATCTTCATCTGCTAGCTCCCTTTCAGGTGGTGTGGCGCGGCCTCGGGACGCGCTGTCGGATTGATGCGGCTTGCGCCGGTGACGCTCGCCGGCGCGATGCTGACGGACAGACTGGCTGCCGCGGCGGTATTACACCGCGTGCCAGATACTTTGCTCAGAGAGGAAAACGTTATCGCTAACATGGTGAAATAACGTTTTCCTGAATTTTACACAAATGCCGTTGGCAAGCAAGCTCGGGATTTTGATGAGCCGCCCGATCGGAACGTGGGCTGAGCTCTGGCGCGTGTAAAGCTCATTTTTAGCCAAATTTTGTCGAATATTTCGATGTATATGGTGATAATTTCACAATTTTAGGCGTGAAGACCTGATGGTGTGTCGATGCCTAATTCAACTTGTTGGATGCTGTCAATCGTGGTTTGTTCTGGCGGATTGCATAAGGAAAACGTTTGACTAAACTTCGACATTTGACGATATTAGTAAAACGTTTTGATCTCCTCGCTGTCCCGTAGCGTGTGACCTCTCTCTTCCCGAATTTCAATGAATACGGCTATGCAAACGCAATTTGATTTCAGCGACAAGGTGGCGGTAGTGACTGGCGCGAGCGGCGCCATCGGTATGGCCATCGCCCGGCGCTTTCATCAAGCGGGTGCGCATGTTGTCGCGACCGGTCGGCGTGAAGATGCGCTGGCGGGCCTCGCGGCCCAACTGGGCGAGCGCTGCGAGCTGGTTATCGGCGATCTGGCCGATGCCACGCACAGGAGTGACATCCTTGCCTGTGCGGCGCGCCTCGGCGGGGCGGATCTGCTGATCAACAATGCGGGCATGACGCAGACGAAAATGCCCACGCTCGAAGCGAGCCTTGAGGACTTCGATAGCATCGTCGGCGTCAATCTTCGGGCGACGTGGGCGTTGAGTCTCGATGTGATTCGCGACTGGATTGCCCGTGGGCATAAGGGCGCGATCGTCAATGTGTCGTCGCCGGGTGCGCAGCGCGCGCATCGCAACAACGCGATTTACGATATGACGAAAGGGGGGATGGATGCGCTGACGCGTTGCCTTGCGGTGGATTTTGGTGGCCACGGTATCCGGGTCAATGCAATCGCGCCGGCGCAGATTCCCCATTCACATGTGCGTGAGGTGAACCCGGCCGCGGCGCGCGGCTTGCCACTGCCGCGCCATGGCGATCCGGACGAGGCCGCGCTGCCCGTGTTGTTCCTCGCATCCGACGCCGCGTCGTTTATTACCGGGCATGTACTGCCGGTGGACGGCGGGCTGCTTGCCCAGCTCCGCACGCCGGCATGACGCGACGGTGTGATAGGCGAGATGAGCCGGTCACCCGAAGCCAGTCGCCCGAATGCCGTCAATGCCAAACAATTAAAAAAACTGGAGACGACAGGAATCCGGTCGTTACTTCGGTCAGTTCACGGGTGTCGGGAGCCTCGCCGGTCGGCGCAGGCTTCGGCATTCGTCAAGACTGCTAACAACATCAGGAGACTTTCATGCAGCGCAACCGGTTCAAGGCGCAATTGCTGGCCCGCAAGCAGCAACTCGGCATCTGGAGCATGCTCGCGTCGAGCAATGTCGTCGAAGTTCTGACCCAGTCCGAATACGACTGGATTCTCCTTGACACCGAGCACGCGGCCAATGAGGTGCCGATGGTGCAGGAGCAGTTGCGCA
>JARLJU010000369.1 GCA_031291055.1 Rudaea sp.
GCGCGTGCCGTGCGCGATACCCGCGGCCACATCGCGTCCCAGCGAATCGGTGCCGAGCCAGTATTGCGGGTCGGCGCCCGGCCATTCGAACGGCGCCGCCACCATATCGAGTGGATCGCCGGGAAACAGGTGCCCCGCGCTAAGTGCGAGCGCGGTAAAGGCCGCCAGCAACACGAGCCCGGCGAGTGCTGACGGATTGCGCAACAGTGCACGCCAGACGCCACGCCCGGCGACGCGCGATCCGGATGCATCCGATGATGCGTTGACACGTCGCTGACCGAACAGCGTGCCGGCCAACTGGCGCCGCCACGGCGACGTCTTGGGCTCAGGCGGCGTGGCAATCAGGTTGGAAGAGTCGGAAGCCATTTCATCCCTCTAAAAATACAGGTCGGCATGAGTGCGGACGCTATCACGCCACGCGCGGATCGAGCCATGCCTGCAGCAGATCGACCAGCACATTGGCGACGATCACGAGCAGCGACGACAGCAGCAGGACGCCTAGCAGCACACTGAAATCGCGTGCCATCACCGCATCGAGCGCGAGACGCCCGAGGCCCGGCCAGCTGAACACCGTCTCGGTCACCGCGGCGCCACCCAGCAGCGTGCCGAAATGAATACCGATGATCGTCGTGAGCGGCATCAGGGCATTGCGCAATACATGGCGCACCGTCACGCGCCACGGATGCAAACCCTTGGCCTGTGCGGTCCGCACGAAATCCTGGCGTTGCACTTCAAGCATCGCGGCCCGCGTGAGCCGCGCATAGATCGCGACGAAGAATGTCGCGAGCGTCGCGGCAGGCAGGAGTACATGTTTAGCTGCATCGGCAAGATAGGCGAACCCATGCAGTTGCACGCCGAGCGTGATGTTGCCGCCACTCGGCAGCCAGCCCAGATGCACTGAGAACAACACGATCGCCAGCAGGCCGATCCAGAAACCCGGTGTCGAATAGAACAGCAAGGCCAGAACGGACAGCACACGGTCGGGCCACTTGCCGGCCCAATGTGCCATCACCGCGCCGAGCACCACGCCCGCCACGATCGCGAACGACAATGCGACCCCCATCAGCAAGAGCGTATTCGGCAGGCGCGACAGGATCAGTTGCATCACCGGCATGTCGTAACGCGGCGAATAGCCCAGGCTGAAATGCGACAGATGCGCGAGGTACGACCACAACTGATGCAGCACCGGCTGGTCGAGCCCGAACTTCGCGCGCAGCACCTGCATCGTTTCCACCGTTGCGGAGCCGGACTCGCCGGCCAACACGTCGGCGGCGTCGCCCGGCATCAACTTGAGCAGGAAGAAATTCAGGATCACGATGCCGATCACCGTCGGCAGCGCCTGCCACGCGGTACGCCGGAGAATCGCAGCGAAACGCAAACGTCGACTCATCGTCTCTCTCCCGTCAAGCGCTCAGATAGACATCCGCGAGATTGCCTTCAAGGCCCTGCGCGGAAACCGTATGGTTGTGAACGCGACGATTCGCGAGCGTGACCATGCGTGGCGCGACCAGGTTGAGAATCGGCAGATCGCGATAGACGATCTGCTGAAACTGCCGGTACAACACGACGCGTTTGCTTTCGTCAGTTTCGATCGACGCGCTTTCCAGCACCCGGTCGACTTCGGCGTTGCTGTAATGCGGCGCGTTCGAAAACGGCACACCGGAGCGGATATTCTTCGACCAGTAGAGGCGCTGAACCCCCACGCTCGGATCGAACAGCGTATTGACACCGATACTGGTGAAATCGAACTGACGATCCGCATACACACGCTTCAGGAACGCCGGCAAATCCTGCGAGCGGACCGTGACGTCGATACCCACCCTCGCCAGCGCCGACTTCACATA
>JARLJU010000370.1 GCA_031291055.1 Rudaea sp.
CCCGCAGCAAATCGCCCCGCGAGGCGGGCGTGTGGGGCGGCGCCGGCCGCATCAGCGCGCCAAACGCGCGCGCCAAAGCAATCTTGTCTGCAATGGTGAACGCATGAGCCGCCATCAGCTTCGGCAATCCATGCAGCGGTGCCGGCAATCCTGAAGGCCCCAGCGTCGACCGCCGCCCACCCGGCTCAATCATCGTCATCTCGCTGGTCCAGTGAATCCGGTCCGCAACCCCGATCCGCCTGTAGAACCCAACAAGATTTGTGCAGCACCCAAACAGCACATGCTGGCAGTTGTCGATCACCTCATCCACTCCCGGATGCCGATACGAGCTCGCCCGCCCACCCAGGTATGCGCGCCGGTCCACAAGTTGCACGCGCAGTCCAGCATCAGCCAGCGCGCAGGCTGCGCTCATGCCGGCCACGCCCGCGCCAATCACAGTGACAGATTTTTGTGGCGTTGTCATCCGCGTCACGCCACCAACCGCGCCCAGGTCATGCGCGTCAATCCCACGGCCAGAATTGCGAGCTTCTGCCGCAGCGGAACAGATGCGCGGCACGAAAACACATCGTAGTCGGCGCGCTCGATGCGCTTCAGCAGCGCATGGTAAACAGCCACCAGCACCTGCATCGCCGGCCGGCTCTCTGGATCGATAAACGGAAGCAGCGCCTCGGCCGAGCGATAGTAATTCTCCGCGCGATCCGCAATCGATTTCAGCAACTCATGCTCGTTCGCCGTCGGCGGCGCGCCAGCCGCGCGGTTGACCAACGACTCTAGTGAAACGCCATGTGCCGTCATATCTTCCAGCGGCAGATACACACGATTGCGCTCCGCGTCCTCGGCCACGTCGCGCAGAATATTGGTCAACTGAAATGCGATACCCGTCTCCTCGGCAAACTTCTCCGCGCGTGCGTCTTTGTAGCCGAAGATATGAATGCACACCAACCCCACGACCGAAGCCACCAGGTAACAGTAGCGATAGAGGTCGTTGAAGGTAGCGTACGTATCGGGCTCGCCCGTGTCACCGCGGTCCAGATCCATCGTCACGCCTGCAACCAGCTCGTCGAGCAGGCTAAGGGGAATCGCAAATTTCTCGGTCGCATCGCGCACGGCAAGGAATGCCGGATCGCTCGTGGCTCCGCCCGCACACACCGCGCGCCAAGCCGTCATCCACACGTCCAGATGCGCGCGCCGCTCGGCAATGGTAAAACTCTCGTCGTCGGCAAGGTCGTCTGCCTTGCGCATAAACGCATAGATCGCGCAGATGGCGTTGCGCCTTTGCGCGGGCAGCGCGATAAACGCGTAGTAAAAATTCTTCGCCTCGCGCCGCGCGATCGACCGGCAAACAGCGTATGCCTGATCTAGCGCAATTCCGTCGGTTGGATTTTCCTGAGTCAAGCGGCCTTCTCTGTCGTGCCCCTGCCGAGGCGGAGAAATGGAAACGCCTTGCCGCTCAACGCGCGCAGCGCCAGGGCGAATTTAGTGCGCTTCGAGATGGCCGGGCGCGCGCTCAGCACGTCGTAATCGCGGAGTTCAATGGCTCGCAAAATCTCAAGCCCACCGCGGCTGAACAAGTCAAGATCGAGCGCAAGATCGCGATTCACTTTGCCAATCAGCGGCAGCCCTTGCGCGAACAGAGATCGCGCATAGTCAACCTCAGACCGCAGCAGCGCACGAAACTCCGGCGTCGCCACGCCGCCCGCAATCGTCTCATCGCTCACGCCGAATTTCCGCATCGCGTCCTGCGGCAGATACACACGGCCACGCGCGAAGTCCTCGCGCACATCCTGCCAGAAATTCGCCAACTGCAATGCCGAGCAGGTCGCATCCGACATGCGAAAATAGGTTTCCCTCGTCTCTGGACTCACTTCGCCGCACGCATAGAGCACCAGACGCCCTACCGGGTTCGCCGAGTAGCGGCAGTAGCCCAGCACTTCATCCATTGAGGCGTAGCGCGTGACCGTCTGGTCCCGACGAAACGCAGTCAGCAGATCCGCAAAAGGTTCTTTGGGAATGGAGCACGCCTCAATTGTCGCTCGCAGCGCCACAAACACCGGGTGCCGCGCGCGGCCTTCATAGCAGGCATCGAGTTCGCGGCCCCACAGGTCGAGCAGCGCCAGTGCCGATTCCGTTGAACCAACTTCGTCTCCTAAATCGTCGGAGACACGGCAGTACGCATAGATCGAGTGGAAGTGCGGCCGCAGCGCCTTGGGCAAAAACCACGAGGCCACGTGAAAGTTTTCGTAGTGCGTCTCCGCAAGATTCTGGCACCACGCCCGCGCCTCGTCCAGCGTGGGCGCGACCTCGGGAATGCGATAGGACGCCGGCAGCGCCGCCCATCCGCGCGCCAGCGCATCGCCTTCACCACCCCGATGCGCAGCTTCCCTCTCCAGGGCATTCTTGTCCGGTTCAACAGTCGCCGCAGTCATCGCTTCGCCTCAGGGAACAATCGCTGTCTTGATTTCGCTGCTGCGGTTCATCAGCTTCTCAAAGACGCGGTTCAGTTCGTAGAGATGTGCGTGGCCCGTGATAAAAGCGCCCGCCTGAAAACGTCCGCCCGCAATCAGCGCCAGCGCCTCGCGGCAAATGGCCGGCGTGTGGTGGAACGTTGCGCGCAGCGTAATGTCGCTATAGTGAATGCGGTTGGTGTCGAGAGTTACCTTCGTATCGGCCGCGCATCCGCCAAAGAAGTTCACTGTGCCGCCCTTGCGCACCAGCTCTACCGCTTCCTGCCAAGCCTCCGGCACACCCACGGCCTCAATGGCAATATCGACGCCGCGTTCCTTCGGCGTCAGCGCGCGGGTATCGCGGATGGCCTTGCGGATATTCGTCGTTTGCACCACGTGGGCCGCGCCCAACTGCCGCGCCGCTTCCACCTGCCCGTCGTGCCTGACCAGCGCAATCACCTGGTAACCGGCCAGCGCCGCCACGTGCAGAATCATCAACCCCAGCGGACCGCCGCCAATCACGGCCACCGTGTCTCCGGCGCGCGGTTTTGAATCCACAAACCCGTGCACAGCGCAGGCCAGTGGCTCGGTCAGCGCCGCATGTTCCAGCGGAACGTGGTCCGGCACACGCAGCGTGTTCTTCTTTACGATACGTTCGGGAATGCGAATGTACTCGGCATACGCGCCGTTGTTAAACAGCAGGTCGTCGCACAGGTTCTCCTGGCCGCGTTCACAGAAGTAGCACACGCCGCACGGCGCGGAGTTCAACGCCACCACGCGATCGCCGGGAGCGAACCCTTCAACGCCTTCGCCTGCCTGAACCACCGTGCCCGCCAATTCGTGGCCGAACAGCGCCGGTGGCACAATCATGCGCGCATGATAACCGCGGCGAAAAACCTTCAAATCGGTTCCGCACGTAAGCGCCGCGCCCACCTGAACGATCAGCTCCCCTGGCTTTGCTTCCGGCACAGGAACCTGCTCGATGCGGATATCTTCGCGACCGTGAAGAACCGCGGCACGCATGGTGCTGCCGCCGTGAAGAAACCGCTGCTCGACGGTCCTGCGACCCAAGCTGACGGCAGATTCCACCGTCTGGCGGCCTTTGTCGACCACGGTATCGACGGTATTCAGCCCCGCCTCGACAACCGTCTCGACCGTGTTCAGGCCTCCCTCGACGACGTCTTCAATCGTCTTGCGGCCACGGAGGATCGCGTCTTTCACGGTACCCGCCATCAAATCCCTCCTACTTGCCGCCACCGCCAAGTACAGGTTCAATCATAAACTTCATTGTCCCCGGTTGGGGGTGCGACGCGATCTCAATCGCTTCCACGGCCTGCTCCATCTGGAAGCGGTGCGAAATCAGTTGCGTCAAATCAAATCCCTTGCGATACTCGCCCAGCACAATCTCCGTCACCTCATCCAGAATCGAAAACGAGGAGGAGTAGGAGCCGAGCAGCGTCTTCTCATCCACGCAAACCGCGGCCGGGTCAATCGTCGCCTCGCCGTGCTGCGTCTGCGCAAACAGCATCACCTTGCCGCCGTGCCGCGCCGCGTCCATGGCGGTCTTGATCAGCGCATTGCCTCCCACCGCCAGAACCACGGCATCCGCGCCACGGCCTTCGGTGGCAGCCATCACGCGCTCCACAACATACTCCGTCCCGGCATGGATCGGCTCGTTCAGTCCAAACCCCGCCGCAATGGCGTGGCGTTCGTCAAAAAGATCGGAGGTAAGCACTCGCGCGCCCGTACGCCGCGCCAACGCGGCATGCATCAGCCCGATCGGTCCCTGGC
>JARLJU010000371.1 GCA_031291055.1 Rudaea sp.
CGTGAGATTCAGCAGCCGCTTGTCGCCGGGCAAAATGTCCAGATGCGCCTGCGTCAGCATCACGCCGGCATCGGAGATCACCGACGTGAACGTGATGTCGTTGACGCGCGCGGGCAGGAGCTTCGCGGCGTCGTGGCGTTCCAATTTCAGCGGCAGTTGAAAGTCCGGTTCCACCAGGCGATAGGCGAAGTTCGCCGAAGCCGTGGACAAGTCCTTTTGCAGCCCCCGCGGAATGCCCTGCCACTCGGTCGGCTGGAGCGACGCGGGAAGATTGTCCACGTGGATTTGCAGGCGTCCGGCCGCCTGCACCGTGGCAAAGCCGCGCTGCAAATTCACGTCGCCCGCCAGCACGCCGCGCAATATCGTCTCGCCCGACTGGCCGGTGATGTGCGTCTGATAGTTTGCCTGCAGCAGATATTGCCCGATGACGCGCCGGTGCAATTTCACGTCCCAGGCCTGCAACCCGTTCGTGACGACGCCGTCCGCGGCGAGAAAATCCGCCAGTTGATCGCCTTGAAAGGTCACGCCCTCGGCGTCCGCCGGAATGAACACGCGAAACGATTTCAGCCCCGTGTTCTCAATTTGATACTGCAAGTTCGCGGTGACCTTCACTTGGGCCTCGTTGACGGTCGCGTGTTGCAGGCTCGTGACTTGAATCCACGGATCAACCTGCTCGATGTCCAGCGCGAGTTTCCAGGGATTTTCCAAGACGCGGAACGCCAGCACCCCTTTTTGCCGCACGCCGGACTTTTGCGGGTCGAGCTGCGTCACCCCGTCGCGCGCGGTGGCCTCCAGGCGCATCCCTTGTTCGGGCACCACCAGCAACGTCCCGCGCTGCTTGCCCGCCTCGCGAAAGGCCACCTGCGGCACGGTCCAGCCGCTCGCCGTTTTCACGCCGGGCCCGGAGAGATTGACGATGAACTGCTGCTTGCCGTCCGTTTTCCCGGAGAGATTCAAGGTGATGACGCGGCCGGCATCCGCCTTCAATTCCGTCCAATGGCTCAACGCCGCGCCAGTGATCGATTCCACGTCAAAGCCCGCCGGCATGACGAAGCTGAGTTTGAAAATGCCCGCGCGGGTGATGACCACGTCGGCCGTGGTGGCGAGCACCGTGCGATCCTCGCCGAGCGAGAGCGTGTCCTGCGTTTCCACGCGCACATCGGGCAGCACCGCCGACGCCTTGAGCAAGGCCACGGCCTGCGCGTCCGAGTAGCGAAACGCGCGCCGCACCGCCAGTCCGGGAAATTGCGCCGCCAGCGCCTGCCCAATCGCATCCGGGAAATCTTCGAGATTGATGGCGGAGAATTTTTCCGCGCCGACGTCGTCCAACTGCACTTCGTTGCCGGTGGCCACGCCGAGCAAACCGATTTGATTCGCCGCGCCTTCAACGGAAATCAGGCCCACGCGCTGTTCAAAGGGCAGCGTGCCCGTGGCCACTTGCGAGCGGATGACCAGCGTGAACGGCTTGAACTGCGCCGGATTCAGCGTCACGCGGAGTTTGCGCGCGTCGGGGTCGAAGCGCCAGAGCGAGACCAGGGATTGCCGATTGCCGATTGCCGATTGCTGATTGGAAGCCGGAGCGGAGCCGTCCGTGACATCGGTGATGGTTGCGCCCGCCGGAACATTGAAGATTAATTCGTTCAACTCGCCTTGGGCGGGGCGGATGGAGACTTGGTGGATGCCTTCCACCACGCCGGCTGAGGGAATGTAGAGCTGCGAAAGCTCGGCGTAGAAAACGGCCTTCTCGTTTTTCACGTCGCGGCTGCGCGGTTTCCAGCCCACCCAGGCGCTGCCGGGCGTGAGCACCAGCGTCGCGACCGTATTGCTGCCGGCGGTGCTGCGCTGCACGGATACGGCCTGCGGCGAATACACGTCCACGTTCAGATTCACGAGCGACAGCGTGGCGCGGTTCACCAGCCCGCTCGGCACCGGCAGGTTAAATCCGCTGTCGTCGTTGAGCTTGACGATTTGCAATTGATATTGGACTTCGATGTCGAACGCGCCGGCGGACTGCGCGATCAGCCGTTGCGAGCTGTGCGAACCGGCGGGCGAAGACTCGAGTTTCAGTGATTTGGGATAATTCACGTGCGTGAGCACCGCGGGTTCAAACAGCAGCGGCAGCGTCTCGCCTTTTTCCGCCTGCCAATGAATTTTCGCCGTCGCGGTGGCGAATCCGTCCGCCACGCGCAGTTGCTGCGTGACCGATTCCGGCAAGACGCCTTTTGCGTGGCTGTTCGTCAGCCCGCCCAGCAGCAATAGACCGATCAGCAACGCGGCCACCACCGGCGGCACTTCCGGCTGCGGCGGCTCGGAATCCGTGTGCGGCTTTTCCGGCACGCGCATTAGTTGTCTCAGGGATGGAATCACAACCTGCAACAGCAGGAACACGGCGAGCACGACCAAAAACAGCGGCGCGCCGTTCGGCAGGCGCAAGACGGCCCACGCCAGGAGCGTCCAGCCCAAGACGCGCAGCACGCCTTTGGCACCTTTGTCTTCGCGCATCCAGGCCAGGAACCAGACAACGACTGCCAGCGCGGCCGGCCAGGCGCGGCCGATGGAACTGGGCTTCGCCTCCGTGATCGGAAGATTCGCAACTTGCGCCGTGAGGGCGTTGCCCGCCTGCTGCACCGGCGCGAGAAACGTCAAGGTGCTGGGACCGCCGACCGGCAGCCGGTCAATCGAGGTGCCGATTTGGAGAAATGAGAAGATGGCGATGGCCAGCGCGATCAAACCCGCCACCGAGCCGAGCAAGTGCCGCGGGGTCAGGCGATGGACGCCTTCGCTCACCGCCCACCGCCAGAGCAGCAGCGCCAGCAGCAGAAATCCCAGCGCCAGAATCGTTGAAAACAGAAACGCGCTGACATTCGAGCCGCGGACCGTCTGGGCGATTTGCGCGAAGCCTGAAGCGTCCACCGCGCCCGCGACCGGCGTGAGCGTGCCGCTGCGAAATTCCAGTTGCTGGCCGTCGTCTGGCTGGAGCGTCCATTCCGCCAGCATCACCGGCGCGGCCACGATGGGCGTGCCGACGGTGACGCGTTTGGCGTCCGCGGACCGCGCGGCCAGTTTTAAATCGATCTTGAGCACGGTGTCCGGATCAGCGTGTTGCGGGAGCGGAATGAGATTCGACGCGCCGTCCGTGACCGGCACCACGGCCTTGTCATTGACGGTGGCCGACCACAGCTTGGTTTCCTCGGGCAGGGTGATGCGGAAATTGGGGTTGCCCCGGCTTTTCACGAAATAGCGCACGTCGGTGATGGCCTGGCCTTCCTTGGAAATGCGCGTCGTGAGCGTGGCGCGGTCCACCACCTGCGGCAGCGATTCGCCCTGCGCGAGCGGGCTCAGTTGCAGGGTCAGATCAAACGGTCGCGCCGAATAGCGATACGCCTTGAGCACGGGTTGGTCGAAGAACAGGCGATATTCGGACGGCACTTCGCCGGGCTCCAGTTCGAGCAGGCCGGACGAAACATTGGCCGGCTTTACCTGAAATTGATACGCGCTGATGATGATGGTGTGGCCGGATTCGGATTGCGCGTCGAGCGGGCGCGCGCCGGTGAAGGCCAGCGTCTCGCCGTTCGGCTTGAACGGGCGCTCGTAGGTGGCCAGCAGCGTGTACGCGCCGGACACCGGCGTATGCAACTGCACCAGCCAGCCGTTCGTGGTCTTTTCCCAGTTGCGAATGTCCTTGCCCGTGAATTCCACGTTGAAATATTCATCCGACAACTGCACCCGGAAGGCCGACACCGGCGCGCCGCTGATGACGTAGTTCATCACGCTGCTGCCGTACGCGATGCCTTCGCCGATGGAGAACAGGTGAAACACATCCGCCTGCACCGTCTGCGGCAAACGCTCCACGCGCATCGTCGCCTGCCAGTCCGCGTCGCTCAAGCGGAACGCCGACTGGATGCCCGCGAGCTGGCTCGGGAAAAACGCCGTGGCGATTTCCGTCAGCGCCTGCGTGCGCCCCGGCGTGAGCCGGAAGCCGCTGTCCGCCGCCACGCCCACGAAGCCGCGCACGGATTTGGCGCGCGCCACCTCGATGCGCGGCAGCGCCCAGTTGGTTTCGCCGAGCGACGCATTGCGTTCCAGTCGCACCTGCACGACTTGGCGATTGGAAACGGGCTGGCCGTAGACGAGGCGCAGTTCTGCGCCATTATGATCCGGCGTTTCGCCCGTGAAATAATCGCTCAAGCCCGTGGCCGTGAGCTTGGCCACCGCGTAGCCCTTGGGAATGTTCAGCAGCAGCTCGCGCAACGGCGCCTCGCGGATGTCCAGTTCGATTTGCGCTTCAACCGACAGCTCGCTCTCGCCGAGGTTGTAGGCCAGCACTTCGGACACGCCGACTTCAGGCAGAATCTGGTCCGCCTGGATGCGCAGGGCAAAATCCGCGCTGGAAAAGCGATAGGCAAAACGCTGGCTGCCGGTTGCGTGGAACAGGTTCGCCTCGGGAAATGTCTCCGGCGAGATTTGCGAGAGCCCGCTGGCCGACAACACTTCCAGCCGCACCGCGCCGTCGTTGACGATGCGGAAGTTGCCGTCGAACCGCGTGGCATTTTCCGGCTGCAACTGCAAGGCATCCGCCGCCTGCGGAAACGCGCCGAGCGGCGTCTGCATTTGCACGAGAATGGCAAAGGCGTCCTTCTGCGGTTGGTTGAACTGAACGACCAGTTCGTGGTCGCCGGAATTGGTCGCCGCCACGACGTTCCACGCCAGCACGGCGTCGCCTTGGACGCGCGTGACCTCGCCGGCGCCGTGCAGCTTGAACGTGAGCTTGGTCATTTCGCCCTGCATGATTTTGCCGTTAAGCAGCGCGGACTGCCGCATGAGGCCGGGGCTGACGCTGATTTGCGAAATCATTTCCGCGGCGTAAAACAACTTCCCCTCGGTTTCGGGCCGCGCCTGTTTCCAGGCGAAACTGACCGTGCCGTCCACGGGCAGGTAGCTGACAAAGTTGCTGCCGGAGCGCTCGGGCCGCGCGGCGCTGGCGAACTGAAATTCGGTGTTCGTGGCGAGTCCTTGCAGCACTACCGGTTGCAGCGCGCTCGTGGCCACGCGAAAATTCACCGCCCGCCAGTCGTTGCTCTTGGTGACGGCGGCGTTGAAGTGGACTTCGATGGGATACGTGCCGCTGCGGTCGAAGCGCGCGACGAAGCGATTTTGGTCGGTATCCATCTGCCAGCGCTGCTTGGCGCCGAGGCTGGTGAGCGCCACCGGGCCGGAGAGCAATTGCAGCACGCCGCCCTTGGCGTCGTCCACCTTGGCGTTGCCCGTGAGCGTGAAGGCGGCGATGTCGCCGCCGAGGTCGCCCGTGAGCCTGAAATCCTGAAGGGTGATCTCGGCGCGCGCGGAGAGGGAAAAGGAAAAGAGGCATAGGAGAGCGAGGATGCAGGCCGCAAACATCCAGCACCCACTAAATGATCGAACCGAGAGCCTTTGGATGTTCGAGGTTGGATGTTGGATGTTGGATGTTTTTTTCATTGGTTCAGGGGCTCAATGGGCGAAATTTGGTTCGGAGAAACTCCCCTGAACC
>JARLJU010000046.1 GCA_031291055.1 Rudaea sp.
AACGCGCGAGCCGGTCTGGACTTCGCGCAGGTGCATGTCAAAGCGGATGAGTTGCCACGTGCCTTGCCGTCGCGTGATGGCGTCTTCGTGAAGAATCGCTTCCGTCAGGCGCTCGGCTTCGCTTCGCTGTGATCACGCCATGAAACCGTCCACGACGACGCCGCTTTCCGCCGAACTCGAGGCGCAGTACAACATGCGTCTGCTGCGCCCCGATTTCGAAGCGAACCTGCTGCAAGAATGGCTGTCGCGTTCGGCCGCATTCCGTCGCTCGCCCGGCGCGCAACTGGATGTCGCGTACGGTCCGGAGCCGCGGGATCGACTGGACTATTTTCCCGCCGCGTCCGCCGAGGCGCCGCTGCTGATTTTCTTTCACGGCGGCTTCTGGCAGCGCGGCGACAAGTCGGTCTACAGCTTCGTGGCCGAGCCGTTCGTGGCCGAAGGCATATCGGTCGTGCTGGTGAACTACACGTTGTGTCCGGCCGTGTCGGTCGACGAGATCGTCGCGCAGTCGCAACGGGCGCTGGCATGGTTGTGGCGTCACGCCGGCGAGCTCGGGTGCTCGCGCGAGCGCTGGTTTGTCAGCGGCCATTCGGCGGGCGGCCACCTCGCCTCGCGCATGATAGCGACGCATTGGGATACGCTCGGCGACGACTTGCCGAAGCAGATGCTAAGCGGCGCGATCCTGATCTCGGCACTGTTCGACCTGGAACCGCTGTGCGAAACCTCGATCAACGAAGGATTGCAACTCGATCGTGAGCAGGCGCGTGCCGTGAGTGCGTTACGGCATCCGCCCGCGACCGACGCGCCGCAATTGATCGCCGTGGGCGGCGTCGAGACGCCAGCGTTTCATCAGCAGGCTCGCGCTTACGAAACGGCATTCGGCAAAGCCCAGCGTTTCATGCCGCATTACCGCATCGACGACTGTGACCATTTCGACGTGATGCAGGCCTTTGCGGATCAGACCCATCCGTTCTTCGCGCTCTGCCGCGATTTCGTCCGCGCGCGCTAACGCTAGCGCGGAGTGCGGCGTGCAAGCGCGGATGCGGACGTCACGCAGTGCGCTTGCTTCCGCTTCAGCCTTCGCCGAGCCCGCTCAATCCACCATCCCGAGCAGCGCGCGGATATCACGCCCTGGTTCGGCGTCTGATCCGTATGAGAAGTCGCCGCGCGCCTGCCGTTGCACCAGTTGATCCATCAGGAAACGGTAGCGCGTTCCCGGTGCATCGAAACGCGAATGCAAATCGAGGCGCGCGTCCGGATCGAAATAGCGCTCGTTCTGCGGCCTGATCACCGAGTTGTCCTGCGGCTGGATCACGAACGCGATTCGCGGCATCACATAACGCAGCGGAATGGGTGCGGCGGTCGTATTGAAGGTGACGTCGCAGCGCGAGCGATGGCGGCCCACCGGCACGAACGGTTGCAGGTTCGGCACATCGTAGCCGGGTCTGAAGCGCGGATAGGAAATGCACACGTTGCTGCGCAAATGCACATGCAGCACCGCACGGAAATCCTGGTACTTCGCGCGTACGCCGCCGACCCAGCGCATGATCGGCGCCACCGACTTCTGCGTCACGATGCGGGTGCGCGTGACCGTCTCCGAGGTCCATTCCGTTTCGAC
>JARLJU010000047.1 GCA_031291055.1 Rudaea sp.
ACAAAGAGCCATGTGCGCCGAATGCCTGGCGGACGCTGCGTTGGATGCGCGTTCATACTGCCTGCCCCGCGCGTGCCAGCAATGCGTGAAGCAGCACGTCCGTGCCACGCGCGACGTCTGCCGGCAGCGCGTCTTCGGCTTCGTTATGGCTCAGACCGTCGACGCAGGGGATAAAAATCATCGCGGTTGGACAATGCTTCGCGAGATGGATCGCGTCGTGACCGGCCCCGCTGACGATGCGTTGATGCGGATAGTCCAGCGCCTCCACCGCGTTGCTGACAGCAGCAATGCAGTGCGGGTCGAACGGCGTGGCCGGACTGACCCAATGCTGCCTCACCTCGACCGTGAGACGCCGGCGCTTCGCAATCGCATCGAAGCGCTCGCGCAGCGTGGCTTCCATTTTGTCGATCAGTGCGTCGTCGGGGTGACGCAGGTCCACCGTGAACGACAGGTCTGCGGCGATGGTGTTGCGCGATGCGTTGCGGATGTGCAGCTCGCCGATGGTGGCGAGGCCTTGCGGGAAGAAATCTGCCGCGATGCTTTCCAGTTCCGCGGCCATTTCCGCGCTTGCAAACAGCGCATCGCGGCGGTACTGCATCGGCGTCGTGCCCGCATGTGCTGCCTGTCCTCGCACATGCACATCGAGCCAGCGAATGGCCTGGCCACCCGTGACGACGCCGATCGGCACGCCGCTTTCCTCGAGTACAGGGCCCTGTTCGATGTGCGCCTCGAAGTAGGCGTCGAAGACGATGCCGGGCACGGCGCGCGTGCCGGCATAACCTGTTGCTTGCAATGCCTGCTCGACCGATGTCCCTGCTGCATCGCGCGTGTTCAACGTCTGGGCAAGCGGCATGACGCCCGTGAAGGCCGCTGAACCGAGCATCGCCGGCGTGAAACGCGCGCCTTCCTCATTGGTCCATACGACGATCTCGATGGGCTTGTCGGTTTGAATGCCGGCATCGTTCAGGGTGCGGACGACTTCGAGCGCGGCGAGTACGCCGTAGACCCCGTCGAAGCGGCCGCCCTCGGGCTGGGTGTCAAGGTGGCTCCCGCTTGCGACGGGCGCGGCGTCGTCCCGTTTGCCGGCGCGCCGGGCGAAGAGATTGCCCACCTGATCGACGGACAACGTGAGCCCGGCCTCGACGCACCATTGCGAAAAAAGCGCTCGGCCTGCCGCGTCCTGTTCGGTCAGGGCGAGGCGCCGCACACCGCCACCGGCCGTGGCGCCGACCGCAGCCATGTTCATCAGGCTCGTCCAGAGCCGCTCACCATTGATCTTTAGCATCACACACTCCTGAAGTCGCGGCGAGATGGCCGCGTCGGGTTCGTCGTGATGCCTTTATCCGTAATCAAAAATGATAAGTCTAATTTCTAATTCTAATCCTAAGTATAATTTTGGCGGATGATGAAAACAGTGAGGCTCAT
>JARLJU010000048.1 GCA_031291055.1 Rudaea sp.
CTGGCGCGCGTCAACGCCACGGCCATCGGTTTTACGACGCACTCGGAGATCGTCGCGCCCTACCTCGTCGCATATGGCAGCGAAGAACAGAAACAACGCTGGCTGCCGCGCATGGCAAGCGGTGAACTGATCGGCGTGATCGCGATGAGCGAGCCTGGGATCGGCAGCGATCTGCGTTCGATGCGCACTGGCGCGCGGCGGGAGGGCGACCAATACGTGATCAACGGACAGAAGACGTTCATCACCAACGGCGGCAACGCCGGCCTGATCGTCACGGCTACCAAGCTCGATCCGCAATCGCGCGATCTCACCCTGATCTGCGTCGAAGAAGACACCGAAGGTTTTTCCAAAGGCAAGCTACTGGAGAAGATCGGACTAAAAGGACAGGACACGTCCGAGCTCTTTTTCGACAACGTGCGCGTGCCGGCCGGCAACCGGCTTGGTGAAGAAAACAAGGGCTTCGGCTATCTGACCCATCAGCTCGCATGGGAACGCACCATCATCGGGATTCGAGCGGCGGCCTCGATCGAAGCGTTGCTCGAAGAGACCATCCAGTACACACGTGACCGGCGAGTGTTCGGCAAACCCGTCTTCGATTTTCAGAACACACGCTTCAAGCTGGCCGAAGTCAAGGCGCAAGCCACCATGCTGCGCGCATTCGTCGACGACTGCCTTGGCCGCGCGATGCGCGGCGAACTGACCGCCGAAGTTGGCGCGATGTGCAAACTGGTCGGCTCCGAATTGCAAGGCAAGCTGCTCGACGAAATGCTGCAGTTGCACGGCGGTTACGGCTACATGAGCGAGTACCGGATCGGTAAGGCATGGGTGGATGCACGGGTGGCGCGAATTTACGGCGGCACTTCGGAAATCATGAAGGAAATCATCAGCCGGTCGCTATAGGTCTGCCATCCACGTTGCACGCGGACCCGCGCGAATCGAAAACCGGCGCTTCAGCAACGCTATACAGGAGAAGACCATGCCCAAACTCTCATACATCATGCACGATGGCACGCGCACCGACGTCGAGGCAGCCGTTGGCGCGACGGTGATGCAAAGCGCGCTCGAACGCAACATCGCCGGGATCAGCGGCGACTGCGGCGGCGCATGCCAATGCTGCACCTGCCACGTGTTTGTCGAACAAGCGTGGCAAGACAGATTGCCGCCGATC
>JARLJU010000049.1 GCA_031291055.1 Rudaea sp.
GCGACTGGTCGATGCCTGTGAAGGAAGCGGAAGCCACCAACAGTCTCGTCGATCAGGGCTGCGATGTGCTGACCTGTCACGTCGACGGCCCGAAGGTCGTCGTCGAGACAGCGGAAAAACGCGGCGCGATGAGTTGCGGCTATCACGCGAGCCAGGCGGCGCTCGCGCCGAAGGGCTATCTGACCGGTGCGGAATGGGACTGGGCGACGCCGTACAAGCAACTGGTCAGCGGCGCACAGGCCGGCACCCCGCAGCCGAATGTGTTGCGCGGCGGGTTGAAAGAAGGCTTTGTGAAGATGTCGCCGTATGGCGCGAAAGTCACCGCGGAGGCGAAGCAGGACGCCGACTCGATCAAAAGCAGCATGGTGGCCGGCAATTTCGTGATCTTCAAAGGCCCGATGAAGGACAACAAGGGCGGCACGGCGATCGCCTCCGGCACGAGCCATATACAGACCGACTACACGCTCGAAAGCATGAACTATCTGGTGGCGGGCGTCGTCGGCCAGATCTGAGGGCAGCCTGTGTGGTTGTGTGAATGTGCATGAGCGAAGGAGTCGTGATGCGTCCCAATGCCCCTACCGCAAGAGTGATCCTGTCACTCTTGCCCGCGCTGCCGACCGCCTTGGCGGTGCTCGGCACGCTGCTGCTGTTCTCGCTGTTCCTGCTGGTGCAGGGGCAGCCGGCGCTCGATGCCATCGGGCTGATCTTCGAAGGCGCATTCGGCTCGTCGTTCGCGTGGCAGAGCACCTTGCTGCGTGCGTCGCCGCTGATGCTGACCGCACTTTGCGTCGCGCTACCCGCCCAGGTTGGATTGATCGTGATTGGCGGCGAGGGCGCGCTCGCGCTCGGCGGCATGTGTGCGGCCATCGTCCCGCAGATACTGCCGCACGGCACGCCGTGGCTCGTCGCCACACCCTTGATGGCGGTAGCCGGCATGCTGGCCGGCGGCGTCTGGATCGGCGCGGTCGGCGCGTTGCGGCAATGGCGCGGCGTCAACGAGACGATCAGCAGTCTGTTGATGTCGTATATCGCGATCGCGCTCTTCAAGCACCTGGTGGAAGGACCGTTGCGCGATCCCGCCAGCCTGAACAAACCGTCCACCTATCCCGTACCCGACGCGATGATGATTGGCTCGATCCCCGGACTCGATACGCATTGGGGACTGTTCTGGGGCGTCGTCGCCTGCATCGCGGCGTGGGTGTTCGTGAAGTTCAGCACCAAGGGCTTCGCGATGCGCGTGGTGGGCGGCAGTCATCGCGCGGCACGTCTGGTCGGCTTGCCGGTCAATCTGCTGGCCCTTGCGGCGTGCGTATTAGGCGGTGCTGCGGCGGGACTCGGCGGCATGTTCGAAGTGGCAGCAGTGCAGGGCAGCGCAAATGCATCTTTGCTCGCGGGTTATGGCTATGCGGGCATTCTCGTCGCGTTCGCGGCGCGCCAGAATCCGCTCGCGATCATTGCGTGTGCGCTGATGATCGGCGGCATCGAGGCGAGTGGTTCACTGCTGCAGCGGCGGCTCGACCTCCCCGACGCCACCACGCTCGTCTTGCAAGGCCTCCTGTTCGCGAACCTGCTCGCGTGGGAAGCGCTTGGCGGACGCATCGCCGCATGGCGCGTCAAATTGCAGGCCGTCGCGCAGACCGACCTTCCCGTGCAACTGGAGCAGACCCATGCCTGATATGCACTCGCCCATCGTGATCCTGCTGCTGTCGCTGTTCGCCGGTGCGATCCGTGTCAGTACGCCTTATCTGTTCGTCAGCCTCGGCGAATGTCTGACCGAGAAAGGCGGCCGTGTGAACCTCGGCCTCGAAGGCATTCTGGTGTCCGGCGCGATGAGCGGCTATGCCGGCGCTTTTCTGACCGGCTCGCCGTGGGCCGGCGTGCTGGTCGCTGGTTTCGTCGGTTTGCTGCTCGGTTGCCTGCATGGCCTCGTCTGCTCGTTGCCGCGCGTGTCGGATATCGCCTTCGGCATCGCCTTGATGCTGCTTGGCACCGGGCTCGCGTTCTATCTCGGCAAGCCTTTCATCGAACCGCAGGCGCCGATGCTGCCGTTTATCGATCTCGGCACGTGGACCTCATCGCCGCAATTGCATAACGCCCTGCATATCAACCTGCTGTTCGTGATCGGCGTTGCACTGGCCTTCGTTCTGCAATGGGGCTTGCGCAATACCCGCTGGGGGATGGTGCTGCGGCTCGTCGGCGATCACGCTGAAACGGCGCGCGCCATGGGCTATCCGCTCACCTCCGTGCGCATCGCCGCGACGGCGGTGGGCGGTGTGTTCGCGGGCATCGGTGGTGCGTATCTGTCGCTGGTCTATCCAGGCAGCTGGAACGAAGGACTCTCCAGCGGACAAGGGCTGATGGCGGTCGCCCTGGTGATCTTCGCGCGCTGGCAGCCATTGCGTTGTCTGTGGGCCGCGTTGCTGTTCGGTGCAGCCGGAGCGCTCGGGCCGGCGTTGCAGGCGATCGGTGTGACGAGTGGCTATTACCTCTACAACGCCGCGCCCTATGTGCTGACCCTCGCGATCATGATCGTCAATTGCCGTCCGGATCGCACGCTGGCTGGCGCGCCGGGCGAGTTGAGCCTGACTCGCTGATTTTGCCCTGCCGTGCGTGCCTTCAAAGACCCAGCCAGGACCTAACAAGGATCTCACCACCATGAACCGATTCATCGAAGCGAAGCCCTATCCGTGGCCCTACGACGGCAACCTGCGCGCGGACAACACGGCGCTGGTGATCATCGACATGCAGACCGATTTCTGCGGCCACGGCGGCTATGTCGACAAGATGGGTTATGACCTGTCGCTGACGCGCGCGCCGATCGAGCCGATCAAAAGCGTCCTAAAGCCGATGCGCGAACTGGGCTTCACGATCATTCACACGCGTGAAGGGCATCGCCCGGACCTCTCCGACCTGCCCGCGAATAAACGCTGGCGCAGCCGCCGCGCGGGCACTGACGGCGTAGGCATCGGCGACGACGGCCCGTGCGGCAGGATCCTCGTGCGCGGCGAACCGGGCTGGGAAATCATCGACGAATTGAAGCCACTGCCAGGCGAAATCATCATCGACAAACCCGGCAAGGGCTCCTTCTGCGCGACGGATCTCGAACTGATCCTGCGTACGCGCGGCATCGCCAATCTGGTGCTGACCGGCATCACCACCGACGTTTGTGTCCACACGACCATGCGCGAAGCCAACGATCGCGGCTTCGAATGCACGGTGCTGGCCGATTGCTGCGGCGCGACCGACAAGCGCAA
>JARLJU010000050.1 GCA_031291055.1 Rudaea sp.
GAATGG
Source organism: Rudaea sp. (assembly GCA_031291055.1). Taxonomy (GTDB): domain Bacteria; phylum Pseudomonadota; class Gammaproteobacteria; order Xanthomonadales; family Rhodanobacteraceae; genus Rudaea. The sequence continues at coordinate 7 of JARLJU010000050.1, forward strand.
TTTGCGCTGCCGCAACGCGACCTCGCGGCGGATGAAGTCGAAATCGAGCCGGTTGCAACCGCTCTGAATTTCCGCGACGTGATGTACGCGATGGGTCTGCTGTCCGACGAGGCCGTCGAAAACGGTTTTGCCGGTGCGACGATCGGCATGGAGCTGTCGGGGCGCGTCGCGCGTGTCGGCCGGGATGTGCGGCGTTTCGCGCCGGGCGATGCGGTACTCGGTTTCGCGCCGGCTTCGTTCGCGAGCCACGTGCGCACGAAGGCTGAGGCCATCGCTCACAAGCCTAAACGTCTCACCTTCGAAGAGGCGGCCACGGTGCCGACCACCTTCTTCACGGCGTACTACGCGCTGTGCGAGTTGGCGCGGCTGCGTCGCGGCGAGCGCGTGCTGGTGCACGGTGCGGCCGGCGGGGTCGGGATCGCGGCGATCCAGCTTGCGCGCCACCTGGGTGCGGAAGTGTTTGCAACGGCGGGCAGCCGCGAGAAGCGCGAATTCGTGCGTCTGCTCGGCGCGGATCACGTATTCGATTCGCGCAGCCTTGCGTTTGCCGATGAAATCCGCGAGCGCACGCAAGGTGCGGGCGTCGATATCGTGCTCAACTCGCTGGCCGGTGAAGCGATGGTGCGCAGCATTGACACGCTGCGTCCGTTCGGCCGTTTCCTGGAACTCGGCAAGCGCGACTTCTACGAGAACAGCCGTATCGGTTTGCGGCCGTTCCGTAACAACATCAGCTATTTCGGCATCGATGCCGACCAGTTGATGAGCGCATTGCCGGACTTGACCGCGCGTCTGTTCGAAGAGGTCATGCAACTGTTCGCTGACGGCGTGCTGCATCCGCTGCCGTATCGCGCGTTCCCGGCTGAACGCGTCGAGGAAGCATTCCGCCATATGCAGCAGGCGCGTCAGATCGGCAAGATTCTCGTGACTTACCCGGCAGGTACGCCGAGCCCGTCGCGCGCGACGGCCAGCGTCGAAACGCTGCAACTCGATCCGGCAGCGGCGTATCTGATCGTCGGCGGCACGGGCGGGCTCGGTTTCGCCACCGCGCGCTGGATGATGTCGCGCGGCGCTCGACATCTGACGCTCGCAAGCCGTTCAGGCGCGCTTGCATCGGAGC
>JARLJU010000051.1 GCA_031291055.1 Rudaea sp.
CCGACGACCGCGAGGCGCTGCACCTGCTGCCGCAGGAATTCATCCTCGATGGGCAAGGTGGTGTGCACGATCCTGCCGGGCTGATGGGCCGAAAGCTCGAAGTGCGCGTGCATGTGGTGACCGCGGGAACCACGGCCACCCAGAACGTGGTCTCGGCCATGAACCGCGCCGGTATCCACGTGGACGACACCGTCTTCGAAGCACTGGCTTGCGCCGACTCGGTGCTGCAAACCGATGAGCGCGAACTCGGCGTTTGCCTGGTTGACATTGGAGCCGGTTCGACCGGCCTTATCGTGTACTACGAAGGCGTGGTGATCCATACCGGCGCCATTCCCATCGGCGGCGATCATTTCACCAACGATGTGGGAGTGGGTTTCCGCACGCCGATTCCCGACGCCGAGAACATCAAGAAGATGTTCGGCTGCGCCGTCGTCACGCGCATTCCCGAGGGCAACGAAATCGAAGTGCCTTCGGTGGGCGATCGCCCTTCGCGCCTTATGCAGCAGCGCATGTTGGGAGAAATTCTGGAGCCGCGGGCGCGCGAGCTTATGGAATTGCTGCGCGATCACCTGCGCCAGGCGGGAGTTTACGATTTGCTGGGCGCGGGACTGGTGTTTACCGGCGGCGGCTCGCGGCTCAATGCGCTCCTGGAAGTTGCGGATGGCATCTTGCGGCGGCCGGTGCGACTGGGATATCCGGTGCCCATCGCCAAGTTGCCGTCGAATCTGTTGGAGCCGGAGTTTGCCACGGCCATTGGGATGGTGCTTTACGGGCATCGCGCGCGGCAAGCGCGAATGAACATTGATCGAGGACTCGGAGCAAGACTCAAAGCCTTGTTCGCCCGGCAGAACGGATAATCAATCTTGCAGAACTGAGTAGCGCCGTCGCGGCGGCGCATAGGGAGTAAAAGATGATCGAAGATTTCAACGACAAAAGCCAGCCCGAAAACGACATTCGCATTCACTTCAACGAAGAGCTGCTGAACGCCGCGAAGATCAAGGTCATTGGCGTCGGCGGCGGTGGCGGCAATGCCGTCAATCGCATGATCGAGTCGCACCTGGAAGGCGTGGAATTCGTGGTGGCCAACACCGATCTGCAGGCGCTCAAGCTGTCGAACGCGCCGGTGA
>JARLJU010000052.1 GCA_031291055.1 Rudaea sp.
ACCTGCAACAACAGCGCCCGCATCAGCTTCTCAGGCGCAATCGAGGCACGGCCTGTGTCCGCGTAGATGACGCTGAACAGCCCGTTGAGCCGTTTCAACGCGTCATTTACCAGCAACCGGATCGGCCGCAGTGGGTGATCTGCCGGGACGAAGTCTTCCAGCTTGACTGTCGTGAACAGGGGTTCCTGCATCTCATCCATTCCGCGCATCGTTTCCACTGCCAAAGATCATGAACACGATATCCATAACGCCCGTCCCTCAAACCCCGTTTACACGGGATCAAAATTCAACAGCCTGCTAGTGTTCCGTCCCAGAAATAACTTTGCATAGCCGGGCCACTTTCTGGAGAATGGAATCGGCTGCCGCGGTCCATACGAACGGACGCTTGTGCTGGTTGTACTGCTCGGTATAACGCTCGATGCTGGCGATGAGCTGGCGCACGTTTCTGAATGACCCGCGACGGATCGCCTGTTGCGTAATCAGGCCAAACCAGCGTTCAACCTGATTCAGCCAGCTCGAGTAGGTCGGCGTGAAGTGCATGTGGTAGCGCGTATGCCTGGCGAGCCACGCCCTGACCCTCGGATGCTTGTGTGTCGCGTAGTTATCGACGATCAGGTGCACGTCAAGGTTTGACGGGACTGCCTTGTCAATGTAGTTCAGAAAGGCAAGAAACTCCTGATGTCGATGGCGCGGTTTGCATTGTGCGATGACTTCTCCTGTTGCGGCATTGAGCGCAGCGAACAAGGTCGTGGTGCCATGCCGCACGTAATCATGCGTCACGCCCTCGAGGTACCCCAATCCCATCGGCAACATCGGCTGGGTACGCTCCAGCGCCTGGCACTGGCTCTTCTCGTCGACGCACAGCACCAGGGCGTTGGTCGGCGGGCTCAGGTACAGCCCGACAATATCGCGCACCTTCTCGACGAAGTACGGGTCAGTAGAAAGCTTGAAGCTCTTCGAGCGATGAGGTTGCACTCCGAACAGCGACAGATAGCGGGCCACCGAACTCTTCGAAATTCCGGTCTGTGCAGCAGCAGAACGCACACTCCAGTGCGTCGCCCCATCCGGCTTCTCATGCAGCACCTTCGCCAGCAGTTCTGCCACCGCCTCATCATCATGCGCGCGCGGCCGCCCGGGGCGCGCCTCGTCATGCAGACCGGCAAGCCCACACGCAACGAACCGTTTCTTCCAGTGCGTGATCGCCGGCGGCGTTACTTCGCACTGCATCGCAATATCCTGCGTTCTGTGACCGTCTGCAGCCATCAAGACAATCTTTGCCCGGCGGACCAGCGAATGAGGCAGCGAACGCGATCGACTCATAGACAGCAATTGCTCTCTTTCCAGATCCGACACCACAACCTCGATTCCCTTGCGTCCCATGGTCAACTCCTGTTCCCTGGCTTGATCATAGAACAATCGAAATTTACGACAAGTTATTTCTGGGACGGAACACTAGATCCTCCTTGCCGCGCAGCCCGAAGCGGCTCGCCCATTGACCGCTTGACCCCATCGCCGCCGTGTAGCCCGATCCGGTGTCGACGTACTGCACGAACTCGTCGACGATTCCGTATAGCGTGAGACTCGATTGCGCATGGGCGACGCTCGCGTAGCCGGCTGCAACTACCAATAATGTAGTCCTAATCTTCATGATTAAAATAGTAATAAGCGAGTGGTTGGAATATGGGCGAACAAAGAATGGCCGACCGCTTCGCGCGTCCGGCCATGAACGTCAGGCGTTAGCTTTTTTTCTCGACAGCCACTGCGCGCCGACGAGCGCCGCCGTCGAGATCAGAATGAGCAGCGTAGAGATCGCGGCGATCGTCGGGTCCTGCTGATCGCGGATATTCTCGAACATCAGACGCGTCAACGTCGACGTGTCGCCGCCCGAAATGAACAGCACGATGACCGTTTCGTCGAAGGACGTCATGAACGAGAACAACAGCGACGAGTAGATCGCCGGAGCGATCTGCGGCAGCGTAATCTGAAAGAACGCGCGCACGCGCCCGGCGCCCAGACTGCGCGCTACCATCTCGTGCGTGAGATCGCAGGTTTCGAGGCCAGTGCACACCGTGATCACCACGTACGGCAACGCAAGCAGCGTATGCGCGAGCACGAGACCCGTAAGCGAGTTGTTCAGTCCGAGCCGCGCATAGACGAAGAACACGCCAACGGCGATCAGGATGACGGGTGCGATCATCGGCAGCATGAAAACCGCGCGCAAGGCGCCGCCGAACTTGCCGCCGAGTTGTCGTATCGCATACGCGCCGGCCGTGCCGAGCGCCGTGGCGAGCACGACGGTGGCGAGCGCGACTTCCAGCGAGACCCACGCACCGCGCAACCAGTCGTCCGAGGCGAGAAAGCTGCGATACCAGCGCAGGCTCAGGCGATGCGGCGGAAAATGCAGGAAGCTATCCGCCGAAAACGACATCGGAATGACGAGCAGGCATGGTACGACCAGAAACGCCAGCACCATCGCGCAGAGGAAATAGAGCCATGCGCGCTGCGGGTGGGTGATCTGCGTATCAGTAGCGATCATTCGCATGTCAACGGCCCTCCCGCGGCGCAACCGCACGCATGAATCGCGGAACCAGCCACGACGCGAACAAGGCAATCAGCACGAGCACGACGCCGAACGCACTCACGAGCCCCCAGTCACCCTCGGTGGCGAGCGTGGTCTGGATCTGCATCGCCATCACATTGACGTTGCCACCGCCGAGCAAGGCCGGGGTCACGTAATAGCCGAGCGAGATACCGAACACCATGACGATGCCTGCCGCGAGCCCCGTCAGCGTCTGCGGAAAGAACACTTGCCAGAATGCAGCGCGAGGCGACGCACCGCAGTTCGCTGCGGCCTTCATGAGGCTCGGGTCGATCGCACGCATCACGCCGTAGAGCGGCATGATCAACACAGGCGTCATGACGTGGACCATGCCGATCACAACGCCCGTAAAGTTGTTCACCAGGTGCAGGGGCGACGCGATCAGGCCGTTGCCGACCAGCAGGTCGTTCACCACGCCGTTGCGCTGCAGGAGCACAAGCCAGGAGTAGGTGCGCACGAGCGTCGAAGTCCAATACGGCAGCACCACGGCCACGAGCAGCACACCCGCGATGCGGCGCGGCAACTGCGAAATCAGATACGCAACCGGATAGCCGATCAGCGCCGCGCCGAGCGTAACCGCGAGCGAGACTTTGAGCGTCGTCACGATCGAGTGCAGATACACCGGATCGAGAAGCGCCACATAATTGGCAGGCGACCATTGTCCGGCGGCGTTCTGCAGCGACTTTTCGACGAGCCACGCGAAGGGAATCACCAACAGCAAGCCGACAACAGCGAGCCCCAGCATGCCCAGCAAGACCATGCGCAAGCGTCCGGCGATTTCGAGGCGCCGCAGCGCGACTTCGTTTTCCGGCCGCCGCGCGCCGACGATGGCGGTTTCGTTCGAGGTCAGATTCACGCTTCCTCCTCGACCAGCACCAGTGCGTCGCGCGGCAAGCCGACCTTGACGCGATCGCCTGGTGCGAGCCGCCGCCGCTCGGCAAGCGAGCCACCGGGTGGCATCAGGATCTTCACTTCGTGGCCCTCGGCGAGGTCTGCATAGACGATCTGCGCGTCGCCGCGGTAGACCTGGTCCCTCACAACGGCGTCGAAGCACAGGTTATTGGCGTCCGGCGTCTCGACGATACTCAGCGACTCCGGGCGCAGCGCCATCCACAGGCCACCCGCCTCGCTCTTCCGCGCGGGCGCCGCCGCGACGCGCGTGTCGCCGAACCAGGCCGCGTGTGCGTCGCGGCGCAGCGGCACCATGCAGGTCTCGCCCATGAACTGCGCGACAAAGCGATTGCGCGGATGCCGGTAGATCTCTTCAGGCGTGCCGACCTGTGCGAGCGTGCCGCCGTTGACGATGGCGATGCGATCGGACATCGTCAGCGCTTCCTGCTGATCATGCGTGACGTTGATCGTCGTGGTACCGAAGCGCTCATGCAGCCGCCGTATCTCGATCTGCATGCGGTCGCGCAATTGCTTGTCGAGCGCCGAGAGCGGCTCGTCGAGCAGCAGGATGCGCGGCTCGAAGATCAGCGCGCGCGCCAGTGCAATGCGCTGCCGCTGGCCGCCGGAGAGCGCGCCGATGCCGCGTTCGCCAAATCCCGCGAGCTGCATCACGTCGAGCATTGCTTCGACGCGCCGTCGCCGCGTCGCCCCATCGACACCACGCAGCTTGAGCGGATAGCCGATGTTCTCGGCCACGTTCATATGCGGAAAGAGCGCGTAGTTCTGAAACACCATGCCAATGTCGCGCCGATGCGGCGGCATCGTCAGCAACTCGGCGCCGGCCACCTTGATCGAGCCTGAATTCGCTTGCGTGAACCCGGCCAGCACCATCAGCAAAGTCGTCTTTCCGCTGCCGGACGGGCCGAGCAACGTGAGGAATTCGCCCGCGCCGATGTCGAGCGAAACGTTGTCGAGCACCGTCGTCGCACTATACGACTTGCTGACGTTCCTGATCGAAACTGTCGCCTTCATTGTCTGCACCTGTGTCGTCGCATCAACGGGAAATCGCGGCCTTATAGCGCGCCGTGGCTGTTTTCTGGTTGTCGCCGGCGCCCCACCAGCGGCCGTCGATCTTCACAGCGTTCTTGAGGTTTTGCGGACTGGAGTTGAGTTCGGCGAGCTCCTGCGACGAAAACTGCTTCACGTCGAACGCGCGCGCGTTGGTCGGGCCGTAGCCTTCGAGCGCATGCGGGATGTTCGCCTGAAACTCCGGTGACATCATCAGCGCGATCATCTTTTGCGCGGCAGCCGCATGCGGCGCGCCCTTCGGAATCGCGAGACAGCCCATGCCGAGAATCGTCTCGGCGTTCGAATACGCAACCGGCGCGTTGTCGTGCAGCACGGGCGTGAGGCGGCTGCCCCAGATCATCTCCATGTCGACTTCCCCGCTTTCGATCAGTTGGGCCGATTGCGCGCCGCTGGACCACCACACACTCACGGCGGGCTTGAGTTTCTGGATCGAGCGGGTGGCGCGGTCCATGTCGAGCGGATAAAGCTTGTCCGGTTGCACACCGTCGGCGAGCAGCGCGATTTCGAGCGACTCGATCGGCGCGTCGGACATCGCACGGCGGCCCGGAAACTTGCTGACGTTCCAGAAGTCCTGCCAGGTACGCGGCGGATTGTTCGGATACTTGTCTTTGCGGTACGCGAGTACGACACTGTAGTAGTTGCTCGCGATCCAGTCCTTCGCCCAGGCGTTCTGCGCGATGCCGTCGGTCTTGATCTGCCGGTAATCGAGCGGCTCGAAAAGATTTTGCGTGCTGCCCGCCGCGCACTCATCTGAGCCAAGATTGACGATGTCCCATGCGGGACTGCCGGACTGCACCTGCACGCGCACCGCCGTGAGCCCCGGCGTGGTGTTCTGCACCAGCGACAAACCGAGCCGGGCGGCGGCGGGCTGCGCAAGCGCCTCCACGATGCCCTTCTGATAAGCCCCGCCGTAACCGGCGAACGTCACCGTCTCGCCCGCCAGCGCCGCGCCAGCCGTGGTGGCCAGCATCAGCACGGATGCCGCAGCGGCGGCCGGCCATTTCATTTCCCTCATCTCCGACTCCTTATGCAAAATTTAATTTGGATTACATAATAATTAGATAAATCCACCGAACTGTTCCGCATGAACGACGCCTTGCACGACAACCCGGCGCCAAATCGTGATACTAAAACCAGGCTCGAAGAAAACCACGCAGGTTCTCGCCAAGGTCAGGCGCGAGATAACCGCCCTCCTGCACGAGCACCGTAGGCAAGCGCAGCATCGCGAGGCGCGCGCCGATGCGGGCAAAACCGCTCTCCGTGATCTGGAAATACGCGAACGGATCGTGCTTCGATGCATCGAGGCCGAGTGCCACGACTAGCGCATCGGGCGCAAACCCGGCGATCGCCGCGCAGGCCGAGTCGAGCGCCGCCAGATAGACGTCGTCGGTCGTGCCTTTAGGCATGGGGTAGTTGCGGTTGCATCCGAGCGCAGCGCCCGTGCCAAACTCGTGTTTGCCACCGCTAAAGAACGGATACGCCGCGGTAGGATCGACATGCAACGAGATCGTCAGCACGCTGGGGTCGGCGTAATAGATGCTCTGCTGCCCGTTGCCGTGATGCACGTCGACATCCACTATCGCGATACGTCGAAAGCGCGTGCGCAACTGTTCGACGGCAACCGCCACGTTGTTCACATAGCAGAATCCACCGGCGCGCTCGCGCTCCGCATGATGGCCTGGCGGCCGGCACAGCGCGTAGGCCACGGCGTCACCGTCGAGCACCGCGAGCGCCGCGTGATGCGCCGCGTGCGCGCTGCGCAGGATGGCGCGCCAGCTGCCGTCCGAGATGGGCGACGTGGTGTCCGCGACATGAAACCCGCAACGCCCGACGATCGAATCGGGATACACACTCGCCTCACCGAACGGGTGAAAGCTCGGCACCATCGGACCCGTCACGCCGGTGGCGCGTCGCCACGCGTCGAGTCCGTTGCGCAGGAAGTCGAGATAACGCGGCGTATGCACCGGTTCGACCGAGCTCAGTCCGAAATCGTCTGGAACGTGCGCCACGCAGCCGGCGGCAAGCGCGGCCGCGTGCAGCACATCGGCGCGCGCGGGCTGCTCGGTATAGACGGTCGCGCGGCCATGCACGACGAACGATCCGGGATCGTGTTCACGCTGGCTTTCGCAATAGAAGACCTTCATCGTCTGTTCATCCTTAAGCGGTGTTGCGGCCCGATGCGGCGCTCATGCCTCGCGCCGCCGCGTGCGCATCTTGCGACGCGCCGCTGATCCTGAACCGGTTCGACGGGATCAGCAGCAGCGCGGCGATACCGAGAACCTGCACGGCGCACAGAACATAGAAGCCGGGTGCGAAACCACCGGCGAGGGTCCGCGCGTAGCCAATCATGTAAGGAATCGCATAGCCGCCCAGATTTCCGCCAATCGTCACCATCGCCAGAGCGGTGCCGGCCGCCGAGCCCGAGAAGAGCGTCGCGGGCACTGACCACAGCACGCCCGACGAAGTCTGCGCGCCAACAACCGCGAGAATCAGGCCGGCCAGCGCCCAGCCCAGGTGGCCGGAAGCCGCGCCTGCCAGCCAGAAGCCGGCAACCGAGAGCAGCATGGGCAGGATCGAATGCCAGCGACGCTCCTGCGAACGATCTGAATGCCGCGCCACCAGCACCATGCAGACGCCCGAGAACACGTACGGCAGCGCGGATAGAAGCCCGACATGCAGGAGATTCGCAATCCCGGCGCTGCGAATAACCTGCGGCAGCCAGAAGCTCACGCCATACGCCCCGCCGAGAAGCGCGAAGTTCGCTAGCGCCATCAGCCAGACCGTGGGACTACACAGCGCGTCCGCAACACGGCCCGGCAGCGCCGCGGCCGCCTGCGCGCCGTCGCCACCGCGCGCCGATGCGTGAACGTAACGCCGCTCGTCGGCGCTGAGCCACTTGGCGTCGAGCGGATCGTTCGGCAGCCACGCGAACGTGAAGAGCGCGAGCGCGACAGCGGGCAACGCCTCCATGATGAAGAGCCACTGCCATCCGCGCAGCCCACCCCATTGCGGCACCGTTTGCAGGATCCAGCCGGAGAGCGGGCCGCCCAGCATGCCGCCGAAAGTGAGCCCGAGGAAAAAGATGGCGCACACCTGCGAGCGCAGGCGCGCGGGAAACCAGTACGTCATATAAAGCATGACGCCGGGGTAGCAGCCCGCTTCGGCGATGCCCAGCAGCACACGCATCGCGTAGAACTGATGCGCGTTGGTGACGAACGCCATGCCCGCTGAAATCACCCCCCACACGAGCATGATTGCGCCGAGCCAGAGGCGCGCGCCCACACGCTGAAGAATGAGGTTAGCGGGAATTTCGAAGGCGCAGTAACCGAGGAAGAACAGGCCCGCGCCCGTGCCGGAGGCGAGATCGCTCAGACCGATGTCGCCCGCCATCTCCAGCTTGGCGAAGCCGATGTTGATCCGGTCGACGAACGACACGACGAGGAGCAGAACGAGATAGGGAAGCAGCTTCGACGCAATCCGGTTGTACAGCGCATCGTCCCGCTCGTGCCCGGCACCGGCGCGGCTCAAAAGTTTCATGCGACTACCCTTGATGGTTGGGGCGCTCTCGCGCGACGTGACTTGGGCATGCAGGGCCGGAGGCACCGCTTGATCCACCCAATCTTCGTTTCTCTATACGGAACGATGTTTCTTTAGGCGATCCATCGTCCGATGACAAAAAGCTCGTGTCAATCGGTTCTTGCCGTATGGATCAATCGTGGCGCCCGGGCCTCGCTTCGTCGAGACACTCACGCACCGCTGCCAGCAGCGCTTCGACCTGCGCCGGCGTGCTGATCAGAGGCGGCGCGAACAGCACCGAGGCGCCGAGCGCGCGCAACAGAAAGCCGCGCCGCTGCAACGCGTCTGTCACGCGCTTGGGTACCTGCAACTGCGGATCGAACGGCACCCGCGTGCGCTTGTCCGCGACGAGTTCAAGCGCGCCCATGAGGCCGATGCCGCGGGCCTCGCCCACGACCGGATGCTCCGCCAGCTGACGCAAACCGGCCTGCAGCAACGCACCCGTGGTCGCGACACGCTCCAGAATCCGGTATTCGTCATACAGCGCCAGTGTTTCGAGCGCGACCGCCGCCGCCACCGGATGGCCGCCGTACGTGAAACCATGGCCGAAACCACCAAGCGCGTCCGTCTGGCTCGCGATCGTCTGATAAAGCCTGTCGCTGAGCATGAGCGCCGAAATCGGCTGATACGCCGACGAAAGGCCCTTCGCGCACGCCAGCATGTCGGGCGCAAGGCCGAACGCCTGCGAGCCCCAATAATGGCCGGTGCGCCCGAAGCCGCAAATCACCTCGTCGACGACGAACAGAATGTCGTGCTTGCGCAGCACCGCCTGAACGCCCTCGAAGTAACCCTGCGGCGGCACGACCACACCGCCCGTCCCCATGACCGGTTCGGCAAAGAACGCGCCGATGTTCTGTGCGCCTTCCGTGAGGATCAGTTGCTCGAGTTCTGCGACGAGACGCGCGCTGAACGCTGCCTCCGTTTCGCCTGCGTGGCCTTCGCGATAGAAATGCGGACAGGTGACGTGCAGCATTTCCGGCAGGGGCAGGCCCCACCCCGTCTGCATGTTCGGCAAGCCTGTGAGGCTTGCCGCGGCGACGGTCGTGCCGTGATAGCCGCGCCGGCGCCCGATGATCTTGCGCTTGCCAGGCCGTCCCGCCGCGGCCTGGTAATACCAGACCAGCTTGATGGCCGTGTCGATGGCTTCGGAGCCCGAGCTCTGGAACATCACCTTCGACATGGGCACCGGCGCGCGTTCAAGCAAGCGCGCGGCGAGTTCGATAACGGGCCGGCTGCTGCGATGTGCGAATGTCTGCTGATACGGCAGCTTCAGCATCTGGCGGTGCGCGGCGTCGGCCAGACGCTTTTCGCTGAAGCCGAGCGATGCGCACCAGAGCCCTGACATGCCTTCGAAATAGCGGTTGCCTTCGGTATCGACAACGTAGGGGCCGTCACCCGATTCAATGATCAGGGGTCCTATTTCTTCATGCTGACGCAGGTTTGTCTGCGGATGCAGGTGATGGTCGATATCGAGTTGATTCAGGGTGTTCATCGGCGTCTCCATGGCAGGAAATAAAGGATTGGTTTTGTCATCCATCGTTTCGCTGTACGTTATCATGTTTCTAATCGCGGTACAAAAATGTTTCTGCTCACGGAGTGGCGTCACGCTGTGTGAACACGTTTGAGTACCGGACGCTCTGCTTGTCGGCGGAGCCGATGTGATATATGTGCATTGCAAAATGGCCGCCGTTTCACGCTGAGCGGCCGCCTTCACGAAACAGGCATTGGCGTGCGCGCAAAGGCGCCGCGCGAGGGGATGATCTAAAGATGGACGAGGAAAAAACGAAGAGCGGCGTCAAATCGGTGCAGATGACGTTCGACATTCTGGAGGGCGTCGTCGGCGCCCCGGACGAGATCGGTGTGAGCGAACTGGCGGTGCAGCTGAAAACAACCAAGGCCACGGTCTTTCGCCATCTGCAGACGCTGCTGGAACTGGGCTATCTGGCACAGAATCCGGTGACGTCGCGCTATCGTCCCGGCATGAAGGCGTATCTGCTGAGCCGCGCGGCGGCGTCGCGCATCGACCTGTTGGGCGCGGCGGAAGCCTCCATGCGCGATCTGCGCGAAGAACTGGGGATGTCGGTCGTGCTGTCCGGGCTGAGCGCGCGCGAGCTGACCGTGCTCGCCACGGTGATCGGCAAGTCCGCGCTCGAGATCGGTGTGCGGCCCGGCACGAGCCTTGCGCTGCACGCCAACGCGCAGGGCTATGTCGCGCTCGCGTTCGGTCATGCGGAGCTGCGCGCGCAATTGAAGAAGCAGGCGTTGAAGGCGTTCACCCCGCACACCGTCACGGCGCAGACCGAGCTTGACGCCATCGTGCGCAAGACGCGCGAGCGGGGTTATGCCGTCGCGTTCGAAGTGGAAACGCTCGGCATCAGTGCGGTCGCGGCGCCAATCCTCGACAGCACGGCGTGCGCGGTCGGCACGCTCGCGCTCGTGGGGAGCATCCAGTACATCCCGAAAGCGCCGCCCGCGGCCATCGTCGATCCGCTCGTGCGCACGGCGCTGCGCATCTCGTGGAATCTCGGCTACAAGGGCAGCGATCTGCAACAGGCCCAAGCCGGCCGGCCCGCCAAAGCCTGAATGCGTCGCGGACGCATCGGCGCCCGCGACGCGCTCAATACAAGGCACGGCGCCCACTCAAACCGGCGTGTCGCCGAATCTCGCGTTCCCCGATGCGCGCCGCTGCTGCCGCAGTTGCGGCACGCATGCCATCGTGATCGCGCCGACGAGCGTCGCGACTGCCAGCGCATAGAGTCCGCTTTCGAGGTGCCCGGTGCGGTCGCGCAACCAGCCGATCAGGAACGGGCTTGCATAGCCGCCCAGGTTGCCGATCATCGCCATGAGCGCAATCCCGGCGGCGACGGCCTGCCCCGTCAGCAGAATGCCTGGGAGCGCCCACAGCACGCAGAACGCTGAGAGCCCGCCCGCCATCGCCACACTCAGGCCGATCAGCGAGAGCCAGGGCTGCGCGTGAAAACAGGCGCTGAACGCGAGGCCGCACGCCGACAGCAACGTGGCAATCGTGCCGTGCCAACGGCGTTCCTTGGTGCGGTCCGAGTGTTTGCTGACGATGATCATCACGACAGCGGCCACGGCGAACGGCACGGCGGCGAGCAAGCCCGTCGTGATGAGGCTGTGGATACCGAGGTTTTTCACGATCTGCGGCATCCAGAACGACACGCCGTATGTGCCGCACAGCAGGGTGAAATTCGTCACGATCAGACACCAGATGCCGACGTTCGAGAAGGCCGCACGGAAATCGTGGCGTGCGCCGTCGCGTTCGACCGATGCACGCTCGGCCATCAGTTGCTCAGTCACGCGCGCGTTATCTTCAGCGCTCAGCCAGTGGACCTTGCCGGGACCGTTGTCGAGATAGAAGTACGTGACAATGCCGAACAGAATCGCAGGCGATCCTTCGAGCAGGAACAGCCACTGCCAGCCCGCGAGTCCCCACACGCCCGCGAACGTCTGCATGATCCAGCCGGAAAGCGGACTGCCGAGCACGCCGGCGAGTGCGATGCCAAGGTTGAAATACGCCATCGCCTGCGAGCGCGCGTAAGCCGGGAACCAGTACGTGAGATACAGCACGATGCCCGGATAGAACCCTGCTTCAGTGATGCCGAGCAGGAAACGCAGCACGTAGAACGAATGCGGCGAATGGACGAACAGCATGCACGACGACACGATTCCCCATAGCACCATGATGCGCGCGATCCAGAATTTCGCACCCAGGCGTTGCAGCATCAGGTTGCTTGGAATCTCGCACAGGCAGTAGCCGATGAAGAACACGCCCGCGCCGAAGCCGAAAGCGGTGTCGCTCAGGCCGATGTCGGCGGCCATCTGCAGCTTGGCGAAGCCGACGTTGACGCGATCGAGAAAGGAAATGATATAGAGGACAAACAGGAACGGCAGGATACGGCGAGCGATCCGGTTATAGAGCGCCCAGTCGCGCGCGGACTCGAACGTCGAGCGGGAAAGCAGATTCATGGTGTCTCCTGGACTGCGTAGTGTGTTGCTAGGGGCATTGCGGGTATTGCGCAGTGAGTGGTGGCTCATAGTCGCGGACGGCGCGGCTCTGCGGCCACGTCCGTCCTGCGTCTTGTATCAGGCCGCGCGCCGTGCGTCGGCCTGCCGCTGCGCGAGGATGAAATCCGCGCAGCGTTCGCCGATCATAATGGTCGGCGCGTTGGTATTACCGCTCACAATCGACGGCATGACCGAGGCGTCGGCGATACGCAGTCCGTCGAGCCCGCGCACCTGCAGTTCGGGCGAGACGACCGCGAGCGGATCGGTCCCCATCCGGCAAGTGCCGACTGGATGAAACACCGTTTTCGCCACCGAGCGCACGTAGTCCTCGTAGACCTGCTGCGGGATCGCATCGTCGTCAATATTGGGCAGCATCAGCATGCCATCGAGATGCCGCGCCAGCGAAGGAGCACGCATGATGCGCCGTGCGAAACGCACGCCCGCCACTAGCACGCGCAGGTCTTCGTCGTCTGAGAGGAAGCCTGCGTCGAGCGCAAAGCCGTCGTGTGGATCGGCGCTACGCAGGCGCAGCGTGCCGCGCGACTTCGGGCGCAGCGCGCAGGGGTTCAGCGAGAGGCCGTGGCCTTCGGGCGGCGCGCGGTCGACATCGCCAACCAGCGTGGGCACGACGTGGAACTGCACGTCGGGACGTCCACAGCCGGTCGCATCGACGAAAGCGCCGCTCTCGATCACGTTCGACGTGAGCAAGCCGCGCCGCGCGGCGACATACTGCAGGCCGTGCCGCAACGCCTTTATGCCGCGATCGTGGCCGAGCAGGCTCATCGGCTCGCGCGTGCGCGCATAGACCGATGCCGCGAGGTGGTCCTGAAAGTTGCGCCCGACGCCGGGCAGATCGTGCAGCACGCCAAGGCCGAGATCGCGCAAATGCACGCCGTCGCCCACGCCGGAATGCATCAGGATCTTCGGCGTGGCGAGCGCGCCCGCGCTCAGTACGATTTCTTCGCGGCAGCGAAATTCTCGACGGCTGCCGTCGTCGGCGCGCACGATCACGCCCACCGCGCGGCGCCCTTCGAAGACGAGCCGCTCGACCTCCATGCCGGTGCGCACGCTAAGGTTGCGCCGCCCGCGCACGCGGCCCAGATACGCCACGGCCGCACTGCAACGGCGCCCTGCGTCGGTCGTGGTCTGGTAGTAGCCGACGCCGGCCTGGGCCGCGCCATTGAAATCCTCCGTATACGGCACGCCCGCTTCCACCGCCGCCTTCACGAACGCGACGCTTAGCGGATGGCGATGCGTGCCGTCGCTCACTTTCAGCGGCCCGTCGGTACCATGCAACGGCTCGCCCAAACGGCGGTTGCCTTCTGCGCGGCGGAACACCGGCAGCACGTCGGCCCAACTCCACCCCTTCGCGCCCGCCGCAGCCCAATCGTCATAGTCCTGTTGCTGGCCGCGGATGTAAATCATCGCGTTCACGGAACTGCCGCCGCCGAGCGTGCGCCCTTGCGGGATGAAAACCTCGCGGCCGTTCACGTGCGCCTGGGCGTCGGTACGGTACATCCAGGTGCGGCGCGTGCCATGCACGCGAATGAAGGTGCCCGGGATGTGGATGAACGGATGGTTATCGCGCGGGCCCGCTTCGAGCAGCAGGACGTTGCAA
>JARLJU010000053.1 GCA_031291055.1 Rudaea sp.
ATTGCTGCATCGATGGCGGGATTGTCGTGCCGAGCAGTGAACGCGCCGATCGGGCCTTCTCTCAGGTTGAACGGCGCTGCGGCGGCAATGATGTCCGCCTGCAGTTTGCTTAGTTCCGGCGTTGGCTTCGCGACAATGCCGGCGACCCCCAGCCCGCCGCCGGTGGGGATGTAGTAGCGTTTGAACGGCTCCAGCTTCATCGCGTTGACGTTGGCGGCGTCGAGCACCTTCTCCTCGGCGGCGTACAGCTTGCGCAGGTCCGCCTTGCGGACGAAGGCCTGTAGCATCGTGATGTGCGGGGTATGCGTCTCGTCCAGCGCAAAGCCCTTCGGGAAAACGCCGAGCAGGTGGGCGTTGTGGGCGGCGGCATGCTGGAGCATAGCGGCGTCCGGCTCCAGCAGGATGTCGATGGCGACAATGTCGGTTGGGAAAATGGTGTTCCAATCGTTCTTCATGCTGACGACCGTCCAGCGGTCTTTCTTTGCATGTTCATCGAGCGCGGGCGTGAACGCGCCGAGCTTGACATCCGGCAATCCGCGCGCCGGGCCGTAAGCAAATTCGCGGGCCGCATCGTCATGCAGCACCAACAACTCGAAGCGCGGGCCGCTGCCGCCTTGCGTGTATTCCAGCATCTGCTGGTCGCCATCCGAATTGCCGAACGCCATGATGGGGACGCGCCCGATATGCTGGTTGATGGCGACGGGTTTGCCGCCCTTGTCGTCATTGAAGTTCAGTTCGGGCAAACGCACGAGCACGGGCTTGCCGTCGCGCAATTCAAATTTTGTCTTGATGCTGCTGCCGACGACCTGTTCGGGTGGAACGCCGTAAACGCGTTCCGCCCAAGGGCGCATGAACTCGATGCCGCCGCCGGATACGATGAAGCTTTTGAAGCCGTTGGCGCGCAGATAGGCGAGCACTTCGAGCATCGGCTGGTAGGTCATGTCCGTGAACAGCTTGCCGGTCTTCGGATTTCTCGCGGTCGCGATCCAGTCCTTCACGATCTGCTCGAACTCGTCGTCGGTCATGCCGGTGTGTGTGGCCATGAA
>JARLJU010000054.1 GCA_031291055.1 Rudaea sp.
AAAGGAACATCGATGGATTCGCACCATGTGCCGGAACCGCTGCATAGCGGAGACCAGCCCTTGACTGAGCCAGAAGGAGGCCAGGCGTGAAAGAGCAATTCCGAATGAGCAGATTCGCGATGGCAATAAGCTTCGCTGTGATTTTTGTCGCCGGCTGCAACGTCGGGCCGAAGTACGTACGACCACAAGTGACTGCGCCGCCGGCATATCGGGGCGCGGACGATTCCGCTGTCTCCAGCGATGCGCAGAATTCGCTTGGCGATCAGAAGTGGGCCACGGTCTTTCGTGAGCCGGAACTGCAGGATCTGATTCGCACCGCGCTCGCCAATAACTACGATCTGCGTATCGCTGCGCAGCATGTGCTGGAAGCCTCGGCGCAGGTGCGCGTCACACGTTCGCAGCAGTTTCCGCAGATTACCGTCGGTGGCTCCGGCATCGGCGCTGCATTTCCCTCCGGCGAGTTCGGCAACTCGTTCCAAAGCCCGCTCTCAACTGGCAGCCTGAATCTTTCCGCCGCGTGGACGCCGGACTTCTGGGGCCTCTATCGCAAGCAGACCGAGGCTGCGCGCGACCAGATGCTGGCGCAAACGTGGGCGCAGCGCGCCGTGCGCATGAGCCTTGTTGAACAGGTTGCAACCACATATATTCAACTGCGCGCGCTCGATCGGCAGCTTGAGATCGCGCGCCAGGCGTCGAAGGTGCGGCAGGATTCCGTCGAACTTACGCGCACTCTGTCGCAGGGCGGCGATGCGCCGCTCTCCGACGTGCGACAGGCGGAACAGTTGCTCTACACGGCAACTGCGCAGGTTCCGCAGATCCAGCAGCAGATCCAGCAAAACGAAAACGCCATGCGTGTTTTGCTCGGCCAAAACCCCGGCCCTGTCGCCCACACGAGCCCTGGCGCAATGTCTCCCGCGCCGGAGAATCTGCCCACAGGTCTGCCTTCGCAACTGCTCGAACGCCGGCCCGACATTCAGCAGGCCGAAGCTCAACTGATGGCTGCCAATGC
>JARLJU010000055.1 GCA_031291055.1 Rudaea sp.
CACCGAGTACTACGGCATGACTGAAGGCGGCGGCTCGTGCCAGCTGGAGGCCGACGAATGGCCCACCAAACTGCATACGGTCGGCAAACCGGTGGAGGGTCACGATATCCGTCTGATCGATGAACTCGGCAATGAGGTGGAGCAAGGCGAGGTGGGCGAGATCGTCGGCCATTCGCCGGCGATGATGACCGGCTACTACCGTCAACCGGACAAGACGGCCGAGGCGGAATGGTATGACCCGAGCGGCAAGCGCTTCATTCGCACAGGCGATATGGGCCGCTTCGATGCTGACGGGTTTTTGACGCTGCTCGATCGCAAGAAGGACATGATCATTTCGGGCGGCTTCAACGTTTATCCGAGCGACCTGGAGACTGAACTGCGTTCGCATCCCGAGGTGGCGGATGCGGCCGTCGTGGGCGCGCATTCGGAGGAGTGGGGCGAGACACCGGTTGCGTTCGTGGTGCGCAGGCCAGAAGCAAGGACCGACGCCGACGCGCTGCTTGCGTGGGTCAACGCGCGACTGGGAAAAATGCAGCGGCTCTCTGCGCTGACGTTCATCGACACCTTGCCGCGCAGTCCGATCGGCAAGGTGCTGAAACGGGAATTGCGCGAGCAGTACTATCCCGCCGCACGCTAGCGCGGTGTAGAAACGCGCCAGAACATCTGACTACACCAACCGTCAATGGGACAAATGGGAGAGGGCATGGACAATTTTGAAGGCAAGGTTGCGGTGATCACCGGCGCCGGCTCCGGATTCGGCCGTGAGTTCGCACGGCTCGGCACGAAGCTGGGCATGCGCCTCGTGCTCGCCGACGTGCAACAGGACGCACTCGACGAAACGTTCGCCGAGGTGAGCGCAGCCGGCGCGCAGGCTATCGCGCGTCGGGTCGACGTTGCGAAGGGCGAGGAAATCGACGCACTGGCGCGCGCCACGCTCGATGCCTACGGCAGTGTGCATCTGGTCTTCAACAATGCGGGCGTGGGCGGCAGCGGTGGCCTCGTGTGGGAGAACAGCGAACGCGACTGGCAATGGTTGCTGGGCGTCAACCTGTGGGGCGTGATTCATGGCGTGCGGGTTTTCACGCCGCTGATGCTCGAAGCGGCCAAACGCGATGCGGGATATCGCGGACACATTGTCAACACAGCGTCGATGGCCGGCATGCTCAATCCGCCGATGATGGGGCCGTACAACGTGTCGAAACATGCGGTGGTGTCATTGACCGAGTCGCTGTATCAGGATCTTTCGCTGGTTACGCAACAGGTAGCCTGCTCGGTGCTGTGCCCGTACTTCGTGCCGACCGGTATCGCGACGGGGCATCGCAACCGCCCGTCCGAATTGGCCAACGACACGCCGCTGACCTTATCGCAACGCGTGTCGCGCGCCATGAGCGAGAAGGCCGTAAGTTCGGGAAAGGTGACTGCGCAAGAGGTCGCGGCGAAGGTGTTCGATGCGATCCGCGAAGAGCAGTTCTATATCTTTTCGCATCCCCATGCGTTAGGCGCCGTGAAAACCCGCGCTGAGGATATTGTCACGCCGCGCAATCCGACCGATCCGTTTGCCGAGCG
>JARLJU010000007.1 GCA_031291055.1 Rudaea sp.
GCCAAGCAGGCGGTCATGCAACACTTCGAGTTGCCGCGACAGGCTGTGACACACATGGACTTCAATGCCGTTCTCGATCGGCAATTCGTCAGTGTCGGCTTCCGCCCGCAGATCGAGGAACAGATTGCGTTCGTCGTCGCGGCGCTGCCGGTCCCCTGCTTTACCGAACGCGGCCATCAGGTCGAATTCGTCGGCGCGGGCGAGACTCGGCAACACGCCATCGTCCATGCCGAGCAGGCAGACGATGCGATACGGCAAGCCGCGCAAGCTGGTCAGCGACGAAAACGTCACGCTCCCCCAAGGCACGCCGCCGCGCGCCGGGTCGTCGAGCGCCTCGGTGAGTGCGCCACGCACCACGGCGGCCGGCAGTACGACGTCTTCTGCGCCCGCTTGCATCGCGTCACCCATCTTGTCGATGGCGTCGCGCACCGCCGCCAGCGAATCGGCAAACTCGACCCCGCCGTCGAAACACTGTGCGAGCGTCTCGAGCAGCAGGTGTGTCCATTCGGCAGGGGTCTGTTCGACCGCGCAGCGCTCAGCGAAGGTTTCGATATCGTCGACGAAACGTGACAGGCGGCCGAGAAGCTCTGCATCCGACCCATCCGCGCCTTCAACGGGCAACCAGGCATCGACCGGCTCGCCGCCATCCGGCATCGCGTAGCCGAGGTACAGACGGGTCAGCGCATCGGCAAACGTATGACGCGCAACAGGCACGTGTTCGCCGGTCGGTTCGATGGGCATCAACCCTCGACGCGCACCGGCAGCCGCGAGCCATTCCTGCGCGGCTTCGAGCGCACTGGCATCGATCCCGTAACGTGCGGCGATCGCATCGACTCGCAGCCACTCGATCAGATCCGGCGCGCCCACACTACGCTCAGGCAAGGCCAGCCAATCCAGCAGCAAACGCGCAACCGGATTAGCCTGCGAAGGCGGCAAGCCGGTGATCCGATACGGAATGCGGCGCGTATCGCCAGGGGGGGCGGTGCCGAACACCGCATCGATCAATGGCCCAGCGGCCGCGAGATCGGACACCGCAACCAGCACGTCGGACGGCTGCAGATCGTCGAACTCATCGAACCAGCCAAGCAGGCGGTCATGCAACACTTCGAGTTGCCGCGACAGGCTGTGACACACATGGACTTCAATGCCGTTCTCGATCGGCAATTCGTCAGTGTCGGTTTCCGCCCGCAGATCGAGGATGCCGTTCTGCACGGCGGCAAGCCAGCTCGGTTCCGGA
>JARLJU010000056.1 GCA_031291055.1 Rudaea sp.
AATCTGATCTGCCGCGTGCGCTTTACCTTGCAGCAGTGGGACGCGGCGGTCACAGCGTGCGAGCAGTCGGTGCGCCTGGACCCAGGCAGCTCGATCGATCACATGTGGCTGGGACGCGCTCTTGGCGAAAAGGCCAGCCGAGCTTCGTTCCTCACGGCGTATTCGCTGGGCAAGCGTGTGCGCGCGGAATTTGAGCAAGCCGTGCAGCTCGATCCGAAAAACGCCGGCGCGCTCTCCGATTTGGGCGCGTTTTACAAAGACGCGCCGGGCATTGTGGGCGGCGGAACGGACAAAGCTGCGGCGATTGCAGCGCAACTGGACAAGGTCAATCCCGCCAAGGCTTATGAGCTGCGGGGAAACATTGACGTTGTGCGCAAGGATTTTGTGTCGGCCGAGCGCGACTTCAAGCAGGCCATTGCGGTCAGCCCGCACCCCGCGGAGCAATGGACGATTTTGGCGAACTTTTATCGCAATCAGAAGCGATGGAACGATTTCGATGCCGCAATCCAAAGTTGCGTCGGCGCGGCCGTGCGCGACAAGAACTCCGGCGTAGGTCTCTATGATGGAGCAGGCCTATTGATCGAAACCAAGCGCAATCCGGTACTGGCCGCAAAGATGCTCGAGGATTATCTTGCGGGCTCATCGAAAAGCGACGAGGCTCCCGCATTTGTTGCACACGCGCGGCTGGGGCAGCTGAAGCAGCAGCTCGGCGACGCCGCGGGAGCAAAGCAGGAGTTTGCTGCGGCAGCGGCGATGGCGCGCGAATATAATCCGGCACAGGATTCCAAACATTAATGCAAGCATCGGCTTTGAGAACCGCACACAAATCGCGCCCCGCATGGCTCCCGGCATTGGCAGTCGCGGTTCTTGCCGCAGCTGCAGCCGCGGCGCCGGCGCAGGTGTCTCTGACGACGGTGGTGGAACTGGCGCAGAAGAACAGCGTGACAGTGCACTTGGCGGAGGCCGACGTGCAGAGGGCAATCGCACAACTGGCGCAAACCCGCGACGCCTTTTTACCGTCCGTCTCGTTTGGTTCTGGATTGCCGGCTTTTCCAGAAGTCGGTTTCACAGGTTCGCTGCCCACCATCTGGGACAGCACCATCCAGTCGCTGGTCTTTAGCATGCCGCAGATCCAGTACATCCATGCGGCGCGTGCCGGCATACAGGCTGCTCAATTTGCATTGCAGGACGCACGCGAACAGGCGGCGCTCGATGCTTCGACGGCCTATATCGAGCTCGAAACGGTCAACCGCGGACTCGAAGCCGCGCGCGAACAGGAACAGGATGCGGCACGGCTGGTCGAGATCGAGCAGCAACGTGCGGAGGCTGGCGTCGATCCGCTCAGCGCGCTCTTGCAGGCGCAACTCACGGCGGCGCAACTCAAGCTGGGCCGTTTGCATCTGGAAACCCGCGCCGCAACACTGTCAAAACAACTGGCCACGCTCACCGGACTACCCGTGGGTTCAATTACTCCAGACCGCGCGAGCATTCCAGAGATTCCTGCGATGTCAGGCAATCTAAGGCCGGCGCTGACGCCCGGGGTTGAGTCGGCACAGCAGCTGGCACTCTCGAGGCAACGCCAGGTGCAAGGCGATAAAGAACATCTGTGGCTGCTTCCGGAAATCGCCTTCGGCGCTCAATACAACCGCAATACGACACTGCTGAATAACATCAGGAATTACTTTGCACAGCCTCTTCCAGCAGATAACTTCAGCAGCGGCTTTTCTATCCGTGTCCCGGTATTCGATGCGGGCCTTCACGCCAAGCTGCGCGCATCGGCCGCCGAGGCGCTGCGCGCTCGTGTCGAAGCGGAACAGGCTCAGCAACAGAACGATGTACAGATCGCACAGTTGAGCGCGAGCCTCCGCGAACTGGATGCGCAGGCCGAGATTGCCAGCCTGAAGCAGCAGATTGCCGGCGAG
>JARLJU010000057.1 GCA_031291055.1 Rudaea sp.
GGGCTCGCTCGCCGCCGAGCTCTCGACGGCCGCCGCCGTGCCACCGGTGCCGCCCGCGGTGCCGGTGGGGCTGCCCGCCACGCTGGCGCGGCGACGCCCGGACATCCGCCGCGCCGAAGCCAGCCTGCACGCGGCAACGGCCAACGTCGGTGTGGCGGTCGCCCAGTTCTACCCAGATATTTCGCTCACCGGCGAGATCGGCACGCGTGCGATCAACGCGAGCGATCTATCGCGCTGGTCGCATCTGTTCTATTCGTTCGGCCCGAGCATTTCGCTGCCGGTGTTCCAGGGTGGCGCGCTGGTGTCGAACCTGCGTCTGTCGCAGGCGCAGCAGGCTGAAGCGGCGCTCGATTACCGCAAGACCGTGCTGATGGCGCTGCGCGACGTCGACAACGCGCTCGCGGTGTACCGCACGGATCAGGACCGTCGCGCCGCGCTCGATGCGGATGTCGCTGCGCAGCAAAGCGCGTTCGAGCTGGCGCGCGAGAGCTATCGCAAGGGTCTTGTCACGTTCATCAACGTGCTTGATGCCGAGCGGCAACTTGCGCAGGCACGCCAGCATGACGCGCAGGGCACGATCCAGGTGAGCACCGATCTGGTCGCGCTCTACAAGGCGCTTGGCGGCGGCTGGCAGGAAACGGCAACCGCGACCATGCCGCCGCGCGCGCCGTAAGTGGACCGCGCGGCGGCGCTTCGCGTGAGACCGTCACAGCGTGCCGGGCGGCTCCGTGGGCACGCCCGAAGCGTCCCTCAGCGCGTCTTCATCCTCGATTTCGGCACGCGCCTAGTCCCAGTAATCCTCGGGTGTCCGCTTGGGTTCGGCCGCTTTTTCCCACAGATGGTAAGCCCGGGTCCTGTTGCGTTCTTCCACCGACATGTATTCCACGCTGTTGCTCCTCGTGAGATCACCAAAAAGACCCGCTCCGGGCTTGCTGAGGGGGTGTGTTGCCGTTTGCAACGGATTGCCGGCGGCAACTGGGTGTGTAGCAAACGCTGTTCCTACGCTCCTCAGCCCGAAAGCGTTCACCTCTGCGTGACGCGGCATGACTTTTGCGTCTGCTACATACCCTGCCAACAGAAGGTGAAAACCATGATCCAACGAACGATCACACTTGTTTCCGCTGGGCTGCTTGCCGCGATTCTTACCACCGGTGCGCTGGCTCAAGGGGCGCCTCAATCAATTACGGAAACGCGGACCGACGTCGTCCAGCTCTCCGCTGGATACCGGGCCTCCAAGCTCGAAGGCGCAACCGTCTATAACCGCGAAAAGGACAAGGTTGGCACGGTGGACGACCTCGTCGTCGCACCGAATGACAGCAGCGCCTATGTGATTCTTTCAGTGGGCGGCTTTCTGGGGATGGGCAAGCATCTGGTGGCGGTGCCCTTCCGCGACCTGCAGATCGACCGGCGGCAGCTCATCCTGCCGGACGCAACGAAGAAGTCGGTGGAGGCGATGCCCGAATTCAAGTACGCGCCTGAGTAGGCGCTAGGCGTGACGCTACTCCTTGTGACCCTCGAGGACGATTTTGCCGCGTATATGGCCCTCGTCCAGTCGCGCGAGCGCGTGCGGCAGCGCGTTGAACGTAAACGTGTCCGCGATGCGCACCTGGATGGGTCCGTTGTCGATCAACGCGGCGATCGCGGCCAGTTACCTGCCGTCGGGTCGTGCCGTAAAGCGTTCGCTGCGCGCCACGGCGGGACGCGTCGGTTTGCGACGGTTCGGTGAGCGTCGAAATGAGCGCGCCGCCTTTCGCAACCACATTCCACGAGCGCGTCTGCGTCTCGCCGCCGACCTGGTCCAATACCAGATCGGCCTCCGGCACGAGGTCCTCGACATGCTGATGGCGATAATCGATCACGTGATCGGCACCCAGCGAGCGGACAAACTCGATGCCGTCCTCCGACGCGGTGACAAATACCTCAGCGCCCTTTTCCTTCGCGAAATGGCCGACGCCGCCGGCCCCCGCGTGAATCAGCACGCGCTCGCCGCGCTCGAGGCCGCCGTGATCAAAGAGTCCTTGCCAGGCTGTCAGCGCTGCGAGCGGCACCGCGCCTGCGACCGTTGCGTCTATTGAAACCGGACGCCGCGCAGCCGCGGCCCCATCGAGCTTCACATATTCGGCGTACGCACCAGGTCCTTGGCCGACAAAGGCGAATACCTCGTCGCCCGGCGCCCACTCCACGTTTTCGCCGACCCGCTCCACCACCCCGCAACAGTCGCGGCCCAGCGCGTACGGCAATGCGTCCTCGCGGATCAACGGATATTGGCCCGCGCGAGTCTTCAGATCGACAGGATTGACGCCTGCCGCCCGTACCCGCAGCAGCATTTCGCCGGCGCCAGGCTGCGGAATGGGGACGGAGTCGAGTAGGAGAACGTCCGGACCGCCGAAACGGTGGATTCGATAAGCCAGCATGTCGCTCATGGTCTTGCTCCAGAACGCCGGTACGGGTCAGAGATCGTCCAACCGACACGCTTTGCGCGCGCAATTTGCATTCCCTGCCGTAGGCCAAAGCCCCCACTACACCACCCCCAACCATCGGCGCTTCCGGCGGCGTCAGGTCACGTTCCGCGCGGTGCGCGGAACAATTTTTGCCACTTGCATCTGAGGTCACCACCCAAGCCCGCCTTTCATGCCTGAACACGCACGTCATCGGAACGCCCGGTCTGAGCGCGGCGAGCATCGTTCCGGAAAGCCTGCACTGATCCTCGGCGCGCTCGGCGTGGTGTTCGGCGATATCGGCACCAGCCCGATCTATGCGCTTCGGCAAGGTGTACTGGATGCCGGTGCGTCGACTGAACAAATCGTTATGGGGGTGTTGTCGGCGATTGTCTGGGCCGTGCTGATCGTCGTCATGCTGAAATATGTCTGCTATGTGATGCGGGCCGATAACGAAGGAGAAGGCGGCCTCGTCGCATTGAGTGCGCTCGTCGAGAGTGGCTACGATAAAAACGGCAAGAGCGCGCCGCGCGCGCTGCTGCTGATCGGACTGTTCGGCGCCGCGATGTTCTATGGCGATTCGATGGTGACGCCGGCGGTTTCGGTGTTATCTGCAGCTGAAGGCCTGCGGCAGGTCAGCATGAAATTTGATCCGTTCGTCGTCCCGGTGGCGTTGGCGATACTCGCCGCGCTGTTTGCGTTCCAGCGACGCGGCACGGCCGTAGTCGGCCACTGGTTCGGCCCGGTGATGAGTGTGTGGTTCATCTGGTTGGCGGCGGACGGTGTATATCGGGTCGCGCAGCATCCGCAGGTGCTGCGCGCATTGTCGCCGGGCTGGGCAATCGAGCTTGCACTGGCACGTCCCGGCATCGCGTTTGTGATCCTTGGCGCAGTAATTCTCGCGCTGACGGGCGCCGAAGCGCTCTACGCGGACATCGGCCATTTTGGCCGCAAGCCGATCCGCATCGCATGGCTCGCTGTCGTGTTTCCGTCGATCATCGTCGGCTATTTCGGACAAGGGGCAACCTTGCTGTTCCAACCCGGCTCGTCGCAGCAGCCATTCTTCCATGCGGCGCCGGGCTGGGCGCTCGTGCCTACAGTCGTCCTGGCGCTGCTCGCCACCATCATCGCGTCGCAGGCGGTTATTTCAGGCGCGTTCTCGATGACGAGCCAGGCCATCGAACTCGACTTCCTGCCCCGTCTGCGGGTCGTCGAAACGTCTGATGAACAGCGCGGCCAGGTGTATGTTCCGGCGGTCAATGCGATCCTCTTCGGCGCGGTCATTTTTCTTGTCGTCGTGTTTCGCAGTTCGGAGCGGCTCACGTCCGCGTATGGCATTGCCGTTGGATTGACCATGCTGATCACCACGATCCAGATGATCGCACTGTCACGTACGGTCTGGCGTTGGCCCAAGCCGGTGGTCGCTGCGGTGAGCGTGCCACTGCTGGTCGTCGACGGCATGCTGGTTGCGGCGAATCTGCCCAGGATTCCACGCGGCGGATGGTTTCCCGTGACCGTGGGCATTGTGCTTTTCGTGCTGATGGGCACGTGGCGGCGCGGCCGGCGAATCGCGCGCCGGCTCGCGGACGCCGCACAATCGTTGCAGGCGTTCCTGCATGAAGCGCTTGAGGGAGCGCAACCGCCGGCACGGGTGCCCGGCACCGCCGTCTATCCCGGCAATCTGCCAGACCGGACTCCCGCGACACTGCGCAGCAACGTGCGCCACAACTGCGTCCTACACCAGACGTCGATCTTTTTTACTGACCTGCCGGAATCGGCGCCGCGGGTCGACGATAAAACGCGCATCGAAACGCGCGACCTGGGACATGGCTGTTATGAGGTCGTCGCGCGGCACGGTTTCGTCGAGCGGCCGAATCTGCCGCGCTTGCTGGAATCGCTGAACGGCCGTCTTGGCGACTGGCGTTTCGATGCGAAGCACACCACGTTCTTCCTGCCGCGTGATGAAATCATCAAGAACGCGACACACGACGTACCGCGTGGCTGGCGCGAAGCGCTTTTTGCGCAGATGTCGTTTCACTCGACATCGAGCGCGGAATATTACGGGCTGCGCGCGGAGGATGTCGTCGAACTGGGGGTACAGGTTGCGCTGTAGCGTGAGAGACGTCAATACGGAGAACCATAAGCATGCAGCTCATGCCACTTGTCCTCACCTGGCAAGACGTCGCGATCCGGCTTGCCGTGGCGCTCGCCGCCGGCACCACGATTGGTCTGAATCGCGGTGAATCGGGCAAGGCCGCGGGATTGCGCACGACACTGCTGGTTTGCCTCGCCGCGTGCGTCGCGATGCTTCAGGTGAATGTTTTGCTGCCGCAAGCCGGCAAACCGGAGAATTCATTTGTCGTGCTCGATCTGATGCGTCTGCCGCTTGGCATCCTGTCCGGCGTCGGTTTCATCGGTGCAGGCGCGATTCTGCGCAAGGACGGTCTCATCATGGGTGTGACGACCGCCGCGACGCTGTGGTTCGTCACGGTGATCGGACTGTGCGCAGGAGGTGGCCAGATCGCGCTGGCGGTGACCGGTACCGCACTCGGGCTCATCGTGCTGCAGGTGCTCGGCGTGCTCGAACGCCATCTGCCGCGCAACCATCACGCGTGGCTAACGTTTGAATACGTCGCGGCATCGCGTGAGCGTGGCGAAGTGATCGCGCGTCTCGAGCAGCAACGTTGCCACGTGGATTCGAAGGGGGTGCGCATGAACGCGAGCAATGGGCTCCTTGAAGAGCGCTTCGAGATCCGCTGGCGCGCGCCGCTGAAGAGCAATGCGGTTGAACGCGCGATGAGCGCGCTCGTCAGCGCCAGCAGCCATGCCGCGTCATGGTCTGTCGAGGAATGAGCGAGCCCGCGCCGCCGCATCGCGCCAGGGCACCCGCATGAAAGCCGCCGCGTCGCGAGCCGTGTATTACGCGCTGGCGTCCAACGTCGCCGTAGCGCTCTGCAAATATGCAGCGGCAGCCTACACCAATTCCGGTTCGGCGCTGGCCGAGGCGATCCACTCCAGCGCCGACTGCATGAATCAGCTACTACTGCTGATCGGCAGCCGCGCGGCCCGCAATCGCGCGGACGAGCAACACCCGCTCGGCTTCGGCCGCGAAACGTATTTCTACGCGCTACTGGTGGCTTTGCAGCTCTTTCTGGCGGGCGGCGTTGCTTCGGCCGCGCTTGGCGTGGTACGCCTGCTGCATCGTACGCCGCTCGAGCATCCGTACGTGGTCGTTATCGTGCTGTGCGTATCAGGCGTGATCGAAGCTGGCGCGCTGAAAGCGTCGATCGGCACGATTGACGAAAGCCGCCGCAAGGCGGGGCTATGGACGTGGTTCCGCGAGACCGGGCGGCCACAGTTGCTTCTCGCGATCGGCGAAGATACCGCCGCGCTGGCCGGCGTGCTGGCCTCGCTTGTAGCGGTCGTTCTGTCGGTCGTCACCGGCAGCGCGGTATTCGATGCATGCGGCAGCATCACCGGCGGTCTGATCCTGATGGGCACCGCGGTCTTCTCCATGCGCGAGATCAAATCGCTGATTGTCGGCGAAGCGGCCCATCATCACGTCAGACAAGCCATGCAGGCGTGGCTTGCTCAAAGACCGGAGGTCCGGCGCGTGGTGAGTCTGATCGTGCTGAAGTGGGCCGACGATCTGGTGGTGGCGATCCAGGCTGAACTGCAGCCGCACAGCAGCGCCGACGATCTCGTGCACACCATCAATGAGATCGAAAACGATCTGAAAGCTGCGTTTCCGTCGGCAAAATGGATATTCTTCGAGCCCGAGTTGCGCGAACACGGCAGTCATCCGATATAGGCGCCCTGGCATCGGCTCGCCGGACATCCTGCTTTGCCCAAAGCATGGAGAGCATGCACGACACAGATGGGTGGCGAGACGCAATGGACTGACTACAACAGGAGGATGCAAGCGAAGTTTCGACGGCGCCGCAACTCTCCTTCGTCCAGTTACCGGACACAACTTTGACGCTCGGTGCGCCACCGCAGCGAAAGCTGTCGTTGACCGTCGAAGACTGGGTCTTTTCTGCAACCACACGGGTCACAATTCTCCGTTCACACAATACGGGCGCGACGCTTTCGGTTCGATATGGGTTTTAAACCGGCGTTTTCCGCGCCCCCGATCTCGTCGATCCGGCGTGCAGATTGCGTACGGATTGAGCCGTGGCGCGCGATATCGGAATCGCTACTTTTCGGGCACGCCCCGGTCAGTCGCGATGATCTGCCGACCATACGCCACTGCCGCCTCGCGCGCTTCGGCGGGTGTCGCGTAAGGACCGATCTCCGGTGCCCCGTCGAACGGGAACAGGATCTTCCGGTCGGACTTCCTGAGCACCCTGAGGCCACCCACGTATCGACCGTCGCTCGTGCTGTGATAGGTCACGTAGATTTCGAAGCCGCCGTCGGTGACAGCCGGCTTATGCCTCGCCATTGCTGATTCCTCATTCAGGTTCTCAAGCTACCGTTCCCGCCCGCCACGTCAGACGATGCGACCGGCCGCGCGCCGGTCGTCAGGTGACCCACGGTGATCCGTGATCCGTCGCCTCGATCATCCTCACGTCATGCCGGTACCGTTTGCGCCAGCGCCGCACGCGACCATACGCGATGCTGTTCAGCCGCATTGATGAAAGTCTTCAGCACCCCGGCAGTTTGCTTGTCGTCGCCGGTTGCCACGCCATCGGCATTGGCCGGCAAGTGAGCCGCAGCCAGCACGTCACGCCCTGCGCCGATGGCCGCAATCGCCTTCAGGTGCCTGAACGCTTCGAGTACGAAGTGCCGTGCATCGCCCGATTGCGCCAGCATCTTCGCGCCCGCCTCGCCACCCACCACGATCACCGCGTCGAACATGATCGACGGCAAGCCGGCAATCGTTGCGTCCGGCGCCATACCGTCGATGGCAGCAAGCGTCGGTGCGATCAACATCGGCACCGCGCCCTCGCCTTGCAACGCCTGTTGCAGCTTCTTGATCGCCGCACCATCGGATCCCGGCGCAGCCAGCAAGGCGATCTTGCAGGTTTTGATACCGGGCTTCACGCGATTGAGCAGACTCAGTGCCGGCGACGCTTTAGCCCCTTTGAGCTTCGCCGTGCCCTTCTTCGGCGCCGGCAAACCGAGACCTTCGGCAACCTTCGCGGCAAGCCCGCCATCGAAATTGGCCAGAATCTCGTTGACGACGCGCGCGCGAATCTCCGGCTTGCTGACCTTGCCGAGTTCGAACTCGTAAGCCGCGGCGATATGCTCTTTCTCAGGCTCGGACATGCTGTTGTAGAACATCGCGGCCTGCGAGAAATGGTCGGCGAACGATTCGCTACGCACGCGAATCTTCGTACCCTCAACGCGTTCCTGATAGCTTTCGAAGCCGCCATCTGACGGCGCCGGATCGGTCTCCCTCGGCCAGCCGCCCCTCACCGAATTCGGCTCGTAAGAGGCCTGCCCGACGTTGATCGTCTGGCGGTGCATCGCATCGCGCTGATTGTTATTGAACGGGCATACCGGCCGGTTGATCGGAATCTCGTGGAAATTCGGTCCGCCCAGGCGGCTGATCTGCGTGTCGGTGTATGAGAACAAACGCCCTTGCAACAGCGGATCGTTCGAGAAGTCGATACCCGGCACGATGTGGCCCGGATGGAACGCCACCTGCTCGGTCTCGGCGAAGAAGTTGTCCGGATTGCGATTGAGCGTCATCTTGCCGATAATTTTTACCGGTACGCTTTCTTCCGGAATCAGCTTGGTCGGATCGAGCAGGTCGAAACCGAAGCTATGTTCATCCTGTTCCTCGACGATCTGTACACCGAGTTCGTATTCAGGGAAGTCGCCCCGTTCGATCGCTTCCCACAAATCGCGCCGATGGAAGTCGGGGTCCTTGCCGGCGAGCTTTTGCGCTTCATCCCACAGCAACGAATAGGAGCCCAGCACGGGGCGCCAGTGAAATTTGACGAATCGCGCATTGCCTTGCGCATTCACGAATCGGAACGTGTGAATGCCGAAGCCTTCCATGGTGCGAAGGCTCCGTGGAATCGCGCGGTCCGACATGGTCCACAGCACCATATGCGCGGACTCGGGTACGAGCGAAACGAAATCCCAGAAGGTATCGTGCGCGGAGCCGCCGGTCGGCATTTCATTCGGCGCTTCCGGTTTTACCGCATGCACGAAGTCCGGAAACTTGATGGCATCCTGAATAAAGAAGACCGGCATGTTGTTGCCGACCAGATCGTAATTACCCTCCTGCGTGTAAAACTTCACCGCGAAGCCGCGCACGTCGCGCACGGTATCGGCCGAACCGCGCGGGCCTTGCACCGTCGAGAAACGCACGTAGACTGGCGTCTGCTCGTTCGGGTCCTGCAGGAACGCTGCCTTGGTGTATTCGCTCATCGACTCGTACACTTGGAACACCCCATGCGCCGCAGAACCTCGCGCATGGACGATGCGCTCGGGTATACGTTCGTGGTCGAAGTGCGTGATCTTCTCACGCATGATGAAGTCTTCAAGCAGCGAGGGGCCGCGCGGGCCGGCCCGCAACGTATTCTGATTGTCGGCGATCTTCACGCCCTGGTTGGTTCGCAGCGCAGCGCCGTCGGGACGCACGCGAAACGATTCAAGATCCTGCGATTTGCTGTCGTCGGCCGGCGTAGCGGGCTGACGGGTGCCGGTTTTTCCTGCCATGGAAACTCTCCTTGCGTGAGCAGCGCCAGGCGATGATTCGCACTGGATCGAACATCCGAATCAGCAAACGTTGTTCCCAATGCCGGCTGCACGACTACTTCCCACAGGCCTATGACACTCGCGCATGCCGTGCCGCATGCGGCGCGGAATTTCTGCGCCGGGCTACGGAGGACACGCAGGTACATACATTGCTCGGCGTTGGCATGCACGCACTGAATGTGGCACCGCTGGATGCCGCGAATAAAGCGTCATACGTGACATCCGGCGCGGCAAGGCGTAACGCGTGAAGCCATGAGTGCCATCCGTTTGTGGAGACTGCGATGACTCAAACCGTCGGTGATTTTATTGTGGAAAGACTGCATGCCTGGGGCGTACGGCGTATCTACGGGTACCCGGGAGACGGCATCAATGGCGTGTTCGGCGCGCTTAACCGGGCGAAGGGAAAGATCGAATTCGTCCAGGTGCGGCACGAGGAAATGGCCGCATTCATGGCCTCAGCACACGCGAAGTTCACCGGCGAACTGGGGGTATGCATTGCCACTTCCGGGCCCGGTGCCTCGCATCTGATCACCGGGCTTTACGACGCCCGCATGGATCACATGCCCGTGCTGGCGATTGCCGGACAACAGGCGCGTGCTGCGCTCGGGGGCCACTACCAGCAGGAACTCGACCTGGTGTCCATGTTCAAGGACGTCGCCGGTGCGTTCGTCGAGCAGGCGAGTGTGCCGTCGCAAGTCCGGCATCTGGTCGACCGTGCAGTACGTACCGCGCTTTCCGAGCGCAAGGTCGCGGCAATCGTGCTGCCCAACGATCTGCAGGACCTCGCCTATGAAGCGCCCGGTCGTAAACATGGCACTCTGCATTCGGGGGTCGGCTATCGGGCGCCGCGACTCGTTCCCTACCCTGACGATTTGCAGCATGCCGCCGATGTGCTCAACGCGGGCAAGAGAGTCGCGATTCTGGTCGGCGCAGGCGCGTTGCATGCTACCGATGAGGTCATCGCCGTAGCGGAAAAACTCGGCGCGGGTGTCGCCAAGGCCTTGCTCGGCAAGGCCGCGCTTCCCGATGATTTGCCTTGGGTCACGGGTTCGATCGGGCTACTCGGCACCAAGCCTAGCTATGAGTTGATGACCGAATGCGACACGCTGTTGATGATCGGCTCCGGATTCCCATACTCCGAATTCCTCCCAAAAGAAGGCGCCGCCCGTGGCGTGCAGATCGACCTGAAGGCCGACATGCTGAGCTTGCGCTATCCCATGGAAGTCAATCTGGTGGGCGATAGCGTCGAGACGCTGCGTGCGCTGCTGCCCTTGCTCGAGGAGAAACAGGACCGCGCGTGGCGCAAGAAAATAGAAGGCTGGACGGCCGACTGGTTGAAGACGCTCGACAAGCGTGCCCATGAGGCGGGCAAGAATGGTATGAACCCTCAGCGCAGTGTCTGGGAACTCTCATCGCGCATACCGTCCAATGCAGTCGTTACAAGCGACTCGGGTTCATGCGCGAACTGGTATGCACGCGATCTGAAGGTCCAGCGCGGCATGATGTGCTCGCTGTCAGGTGGTCTTGCATCGATGGGCGCGGCCGTGCCGTATGCGATCGCCGCAAAATTCGCGTACCCCGAGCGGCCCGTGATCGCGCTGGTCGGAGACGGTGCGATGCAGATGAACAATATGGCGGAACTCATCACGGTGGCCAAATACTGGAAACAGTGGGCTAACCCGAGTTGGATTTGCATGGTGCTCAACAACAGCGATCTGAATCAGGTGACGTGGGAGCAACGCGCAATGGAAGGCGATCCGAAGTTCGAAGCATCGCAGGACATTCCGTCGGTGCCCTATCACCGCTTTGCGGAGTTGATTGGCCTCACCGGCATTTACGTCGACGACCCCGAACGCATGGGCGAAGCATGGGACCGGGCGCTCGCCTCGGACCGGCCGGTCGTGATTGAAGTAAAGGCCGATCCGGATATTCCGCCCCTACCGCCGCATATCACGTTGGCGCAGGCAAAAGCATTTGCATCGACACTCATCAAGCGCGATCCGAATGAAGGCAACGTGATCGTCGAAACGGCGAAGCAGGTGCTCGATGCAGTGTTGCCGGGGCATCGCGACAAATGACGCCGCGCCCTACTGCCCCCTCCCCGGCGTTTCCCGGAACGGACGGTTCGCCAGTTCCGGTTACCGCGCTGCGTGCACACGCGTTTCGCATTCCGACCGATTTTCCGGAAGCCGACGGCACCTTCGCATGGGACGCCACCACGCTGGTGCTCGTCGAACTGGACGCCGGCGGCCAGACCGGCATTGGCTACACGTATAGCGACGCGAGCATCGTCAAGCTGATTCACGACACGCTTGGCGCATGCGTGCTGGACGCCGGTGTCTGGGACATCGGCGCGCTCTGGTTGCGCATGCAACAGCAGGTGCGCAATCTCGGACGCGCGGGGCTCGCGTCCACCGCCATCTCGGCCGTCGACTGCGCACTATGGGATCTCAAAGCCAGGCTGCTTGGCGTGCTGCTCGCACAACTACTCGGCGCACGGCGCACGCATGTACCCATCTACGGCAGCGGCGGCTTCACGACTTACGACGACAAACAGTTGCACGAACAATTGGCACGTTGGGTCGGCCAGGACGGTTGCCGCTGGGTCAAGATCAAAGTCGGCACACAGCCGTCCAGGGACCCGGGCCGGGTCGCGGCAGCACGCGCCGCGATCGGCGACGCGGGGCTGTTCGTCGACGCCAACGGCGCACTCAGCGTCAAGTCCGCGCTGTACTACGCGCAGGAGTTTGCCTCGCAGGGCGTTGAATGGTTCGAAGAACCGGTTTCGTCCGACGACCGGGCCGGCCTCGCGGCATTACGTAAGCGCGTGCCGCCAGGTATGGAGATCGCCGCGGGCGAATACGGCTACACGCTCGACGATTTTCGCCTGTTGCTCGAAGCGCACGCCGTCGATGTTCTGCAAGCAGACGTGAGCCGTTGCGGCGGCGTCACCGGCTTTCTGCAAGCGGCGTCGCTCTGCGAAGCGTTTCACGTACCGTTGTCGTCGCATTGCGCGCCGGCGCTGCACCTGCATGTGGCCAGCGCTGTCCCCCGTCTGCGTCATCAGGAATGGTTCCATGATCACGTGCGCATCGAAGCGATGTTGTTCGACGGTGCGCCCCAGCCTTCGAACGGCGCTATTGCACCCGATATGACGCGGACCGGCTGCGGCCTGGCATTCAGGCATCGCGATGCGCAGCGCTATCTGATCCAATGAACGGAGCGAACTGACAAATGGGCTCTCAACGTCTTCTCGGTCTGGTTTGCGCTGCGGCGGGCGCGGCCGCGCTCACCGTGGTCGCCGCGCGCAATCCCGCCACGCCCAAGGCAAGCAGGCAACGCATCCCGTCCAGTGCACGCCGTCCTGCACGCGCGGCGTCGCGCGACCTGGTTCACATTGCAGCCGCGCGCTCGTTCAATCATGGCTCGGCGCTTCTCGCGCTCTCGGTGCTCGCCGACAGCGCGATGGAACACTATCGCGGCTCGTTCAACAATCCGGCGATGTACGCGCCGCTGGTCTCCTCAACCCTCTCGCTGCTTGCGGGTCTGCACGGCGGTGGCGATGCGAATGCTCATCGGCACACGCTTCGGCACGCAATTTATCTGACCGCTGCCGCAGTCGGGATAGCGGGCACCGCGTTCCATGTCTATAACGTCACCAAGCGTCCCGGCGGCTGGAGCTGGAACAACCTGTTCTATGCCGCTCCGATCGGCGCACCCACGGCGCTCCTGCTCTCGGGCGCGTTGGGGACAGCCGCGGAACGTCTACGCGACGAACCTGCCGTGGACCCGCAACTGTTTGGTATGCCCGCCGGACGCGCGCTTAGCCTGTTGATCGCAGCCGGTCTTGCCGGCACGGTCGCCGAGGCCGGACTGCTGCATTTTCGCGGTGCTTTCCAGAATCCGGTCATGTATGCGCCTGTCAGTCTGCCGCCAATCGCGGCCGCGTTACTCGCGCACGCCGCGCTTGGCGCACCGCGCGAACGGTGGTTCACACGGCTATGGCTGCGAGTCACCGCGGCGCTCGGCTTCGCCGGCGCCGGTTTTCACGCGCGCGGCATTGCCCGCAATCAGGTCGGCTGGCGTAACTGGAGCCAGAATCTTTTCAACGGACCACCACTGCCCGCGCCGCCCAGTTTTTCAGCTTTGGCATTGGCCGGTCTTGCCGCGCTGCGCCTGCGGGAGACAGAAAAATGACCCACGCGAGGAACACCCGCTACCCCGGCTACGACGTACTGAACAAACGCGGCACGCCATCGTGGGACGACGCGACGCGCGCGGTCATCGACGAACGTCTCGCCACACCACGTGAGCCGCAATTTTTCAACGCCGTGCAATGGCTTGCCGTGGTTCACCTCTGCCGCTGCATCGTGCCACAAGCGGACGCCGAGCCGGTGGTGCCGCTCGCGGCCCTGCTCGACGCGAAGCTCACGAAAAACGCCGGTGACGGCTATCGCGACGCGCGTCTGCCCCCGACCCGCGACGCCTGGCTCATCGGCCTTGCCGCGGTCGACGCTGAAAGCCGCTCGCAATTCGACCTGCCGTTCTCGAGCCTTGAAAGACCTCGTCAGCACGCGCTGCTCGAACAGATGCAACGCGGCGACATGCATCACGACGCGTGGCAGGGCATGCCGTCGAAGCTTTTTTTCACCAAACGCCTGCTGCACGATATTTGCAGTGCCTACTACTCGCATCCCCATTCATGGAGCGAAATAGGCTTCGGCGGCCCGGCCAATCCACGCGGCTACGTCCGCATGTATTTCGACCGCCGCGATCCGTGGGAAGCCGCGGAGGCCGACCCTGGCGTCGAGGATAAAGCGCGCAAGGAGAATCGCCGTGCTCGATGACGCCCTGCATCATCCGCGCGGCAAGGACGGACGCGCCCCGGACGTGTTCCGCGCCGGTGCCTGGGTGCCAATGCGCGCGTATCCCAACGACGAGGAAGTCGACTTTGCGGTTGTCGGCACCGGCGCGGGAGGCGGCACGCTGGCGTGCCGGCTCGCCGAACAGGGCTTCAAGGTGGTCGCCTTCGATGCGGGCGCGTGGTGGCGTCCGCTTGAAGAATTCGCTTCGGACGAAACGCACCAGGCCAAACTGTTCTGGACGGACGAGCGCATCTGCGACGGCGATAATCCGCTGCAACTCGGCACCAACAACAGCGGCAAAGCGGTCGGTGGCGGCACCGTGCATTTCGCCATGGTATCGCTGCGCTTTCGTCCCGAATGGTTCAGATCGCGCAGCCTGCTCGGCTACGGCGCGGACTGGCCGCTCGACTGGCGTGAGATGTGGCGCTACTACGAGCAGGTCGAAAACGCATTGAAGATAGCGGGACCGATAAGTTACCCATGGGGGCCGCCCCGGCCACGCTACCCGTACCGTGCGCATGAATTGAATGCGGCGGCGCTGGTGCTCGCGCGTGGCGCCGAAGCGATGGGCATCCGCTGGACCGAAACACCGCTCGCCACACTGTCCGCGCCGCGCGGACTCGCGCATCCCTGCGTGTATCGCGGTTTTTGCGTTTCCGGTTGTGCAACCAACGCCAAGCAAAGCGCGCTGGTTACGTGGATTCCGCGTGCCTTGCAAGCGGGTGCCGAGGTACGCGATCTGGCGATGGTCGGCCGCGTCGCGACGAATGCCGCCGGCCGCGTGAACGGGGTGGAGTATCTGCGTGAAGGGCGTTGGCAGTTTCAGCGCGCCAAAAACGTAGTGGTGGCGGGCTACGCAATCGAAACACCGCGCCTGTTACTGATGTCAGCGACGAGCCAGTATCCCGACGGTCTCGCGAACAGCTCCGGGCTGGTCGGCAAGAACCTGATGGCACAGTCGAATCAGGCGGTTTACGGCACGCTGGATGAAGAAATCCGCTGGTACAAGGGGCCGCCGTCGCTGGCCATTACCGAGCACTGGAATTACACCGACACGGGCAAGGATTTCTTCGGCGGTTACGCATACATGAGTCAGGGACCGCTGCCGGAAGTGTGGGCCGCCGCGCAGACTAAACGCGGTTTGTGGGGCGAGGCGCTCGCTGGCGAGATGCAGAAGTACAACCATCAGGCTGGACTGAAGATCGTTGGTGAAATGCTGCCGCAGGAACGCAACCGCGTCACGCTCGCCGACGAGAAAGATCAGTACGGCCTGCCGGTCGCGCGTGTCACCTACTCGTGGTGCGATAACGACCGACGGCTCATCGCGCATTCGCTCGACTTCATGGAGCAGGCACTCGCCGCCGCCGGCGCTCGCGACATCTGGCGTGAAACCGACGATACCTGTCATCTGAACGGCACGGCGCGCATGGGTGACGATCCCGCGACGAGCGTCGTCAACGCGGACTGCCGAAGCTGGGATATCCCCAACTTATGGATTTGCGATGGTTCGGTGTTCCCGACGGTGGGCGGTGTGAATCCATCGCTGACGATCCAGGCGATTGCCTGCCGCACGGCGGAGCGCATCGCATTGCTCGCCGCGCGCGGCGAACTGTAGCAGAAGTGCGAATCCGCGACCCGCGACGGTGCGCAGCCGGCGCGCACGCGACATCGGCGGGACGAATCAGGAGGATCTATGTGGTGCATGCTCAATCGGCCGAAAGTGGTGGTTATCACGGGGACAAGCGCGGGCGTGGGGCGGGCGGCCGCTCTCGCCTTTGCCCAACGCGGCGCGCATGTTGCGCTGCTGGCACGCGACCCGGCGTCGCTCGACGACACCGCCGGGCAGGTGCGCAAGTTCGGCGTGCAAGCCCTGCCGATTGCGCTCGATGTCAGCGATGCCGACGCAGTCGAGGCCGCGGCCGCGCGCGTCGAAGCGGAGTTGGGGCCGATCGACGTGTGGGTCAACAACGCGATGCTCACCGTGTTTGGCCCAGTTGCCAGCCTGACCCCGGCGGAGTTCTCGCGCGTCACGCAAGTGACGTACCTGGGGTACGTCTGGGGCACGATGGCAGCGCTAAGACGCATGGCAACGCGCGATCGCGGTTGCATCGTGCAGGTTGGCTCGGCCCTCGCCTATCGCTCGATTCCGCTGCAGGCGGCCTATTGCGGCGCGAAGCATGCGATTCGCGGCTTCACAGACGCGCTGCGGTGTGAACTGCTGCATGAGCACAGCCGCATCCATCTGACGATGGTGCAGATGCCCGCCTTGAACACGCCGCAGTTCGACTGGGCCGAAAACCACATGCCCCACGCTCCGCAGCCGGTGGCGCCCATCTATCAGCCGGAAGTCGCCGCGCGTGCGATCGTTTGGGCCGCGACGCACCGGCGACGGGAAGTCTATGTCGGCATGTCGACGGTCAAGGCCATTCTCGGCAACAAGATTGCTCTAGGCTTACTGGATAGATTTCTCGGACGCACCGGATATCAGGCGCAGGAACGAGCGGGGCCGGCCAGTGCGGCAGCGCCTTCCAACCTTTGGCAACCCGTGACGGCCGCTCATCGCGTTCATGGCCCATTCGACGCGCAAGCAAGCGAGCACAGCGTCGCACTATGGCTGAACACCAATCGTCCACTCGCGCTCGGCGCTGCGTTGGCCATCGCGGTGTTGAGCTGGCGCCGGTGGGGCCGGCGCCGGGATCATTAGGCGGATAGCCCATGGCCATGCGCATCGAGGACTACGCACTGCTCGGCGACGGCGAAAGCGCGGCCCTGGTCGACCGGCGGGGTTCCATCGACTGGCTCTGCTGGCCCGCGTTCGATGCAGATACGTGCTTCGCGGCATTGCTTGGCGGCCCGCGCAACGGGCACTGGCAAATCGCGCCACAGGACCCTTGGCTGAGCAGTACGCGGCGCTACGCCGGTGAGACGCTGATTCTCGAGACGATGTTTGAAAGCGCGTCCGGCACACTCGTCCTGACCGACTGGATGGCGTGGCACGCTCCGCGTCCCGTGCTCGTCAGACGCCTGCGTTGTGAGCGCGGCAGTGTGAAGGTTGTCAGCAAGCTGGCGGCGCGCTTCGACTATGGCAGGGCCATTCCCTGGTGCACGAAGGTTGACGAGCGCGTGCGCGTGCTGTGCGGTCCACGCGCGCTGTGGCTCGATAGCACCACCGTGCCCAACAAGATTGACAAGGACGCGGTGCGCGCCAGCTTCGACATGTCAGCGGGAGAACAGCGGGACTTCGCCCTGACGTGCTGCCGATCATACGAGGACGCGCCGCCACGGCCGGACATCGAACGGCTGTTTGCCGATACAAACCGTTTCTGGGTCGGCTGGTCTGCGCGGAGCAAGGTCGAAGGCGAGTACGCCGAGCCTATCCGGCGCTCGCTGATCGTCCTACGGGCCTTGACGTCCACCACCACCGGAGGAATCGTCGCGGCGCCGACCAGCTCACTGCCGGAGTTGATCGGCGGCACGCGCAATTGGGACTATCGCTTTTGCTGGCTGCGCGATGCAGGTTTCACGCTGCTTGCTTTGCTCAGCGGCGGCTATCACACCGAGGCCGCGCGCTGGCGCGACTGGCTGGTACGGGCAATCGGGGGGCATCCGGCGCAATTGCAGATCCTGTATGGCGTCGATGGCTCACGTCGGGCCGACGAGTGGGAATGCGCCTGGTTACCCGGCTACGAACATTCAGCCCCGGTGCGTTTCGGCAATGCGGCCGTAAATCAGTCGCAGCTCGACGTGTATGGAGAAGTGCTCAACGCACTGTACATGTCGCGCTGCGCCGGATTGCCGCCGGACGCCGACGCGTGGTCGCTCGAACAGCGCCTCGTCGATCACCTGCAAGACATCTGGCGCGAACCCGACGACGGTATCTGGGAAGTGCGCAGCGGCGCCCGGCAGTTTACGTTCTCGAAGGTGATGGCATGGGTCGCGGTCAATCGGGCGCTGCGCTCAGCCCGCGAATTTGGCATGCCCGCTCCAATCGCGCGCTGGTCCGCTTTGGCCGCCGAGATCCGTCACGACGTGCTCACGCACGCCTTCGATCAGCAGCTTCAGACATTCACGCAAAGCTACGGCAGCCGGCGTCTCGACGCGAGTTGCCTGTTAATTCCCGTGGTGGGATTCTTGCCGGTCGACGATCCACGGGTCACGGGAACCGTAAAAGCTATCGAACGGGACCTGATGGACGAGGGCCTGCTGCTGCGCTATCGGGAAGACGGCGGCGACGGCGGCCGAACCGAGGGTCAACGCCCGTTCCTGCCATGCAGTTTCTGGCTTGCCCAGGTTAAACACATGCAAGGTCGTGTGGCGGAAGCGCACGGGCTGTTCGACCGGTTGATCGCATTGCGAAACGACGTCGGCCTGCTCGCCGAAAAGTACGACAACCTTCGCCAGCGCCAGGTCGGCAATTTCCCGCAGGCGTTCTCGCACGTGGCGGTCGTCAATGCAGGTTTGTGTTTGCAACAGGATGCCCGACCAGCACAGCTGCCTGGGCAGCCGGTCCGGCATGAATGATGATGGATGTAACGCGGTCCCGGTTATGTCGCCGACGGCTCGGATTGGCTATCAACGCATCAGTCCTGCAGCGATAAACTGGCAATGTGCTTAACGAAGGAAGACGTCATGAGACTCGTCGACTGAAGCATTCAGTGGGCTCTCGGCCTGGATGGCCGGGTGGACCTGGCTCGCATCGTGGGAGAAGCACGCGAATTAACCTTTCGGCGTTTCGGAGTCCAGTATTCAGCTTCGCATGTTGGCTACATCGTTCGGGGTTATTGCCTCGCACACCGGTTGATCTCGATGCCTTATTATGGGACGGGATGGCAGCGCTTACGGGCGCTCAAAACTTGCGCGCGGGAAATGGCAGCTTGCGGTCAAGTTACGCCGGGGCACTGAAGGAAATCTTAATATCCGGGAAATCTGATGCGTCATGACCTGGAACGCGTCGTTGGCCCGATTCAGCCGGTGCACACTTTTGTAAAAATTTTTTGATTTTGTAAATTCATAAACAACGACGCTGTCGCGTGCCGGCGCTAAAGAATCACGTAGCCGGATACGCAGCGAAAGTCCTCAGATTTGATGACGTAAAAAATGCTCTTCTCGTTGTTACAAACGAAAATTTTTCGTCTTGAAGCAGGCAGTGCTAAACGATATGTTCAAGTCACCCGTCCGGTCTCCCCCGGTTCTGCGGGTGTGTGATTCAGGCGGCGCCCCGATATGAGGTCGGTGGCGCCGCTCTTTTTGACCCCGACCTTCCCGATACGGCGTTGCAAGGTGCGCTCACCTGTGCAGTTGGTCTGAAGGCTGAGTTTCGCGTCGTGGTGGAGCCCCATCTCGTGGCATTTCATCGGGATCGAATTTCGTCCGGGTTGCCGGCGTCTCGCGCTGCCTGTTGTCGCGCTCGCAGATCCACGCAAACGCCCATTCTTGAGCGACTTCGATCGCTTCATCCGCCGTGTCGAAGTAGGAAAGATCACGCTCGATGTGCATTTCACCTTCAACGTTATCGTCAGTCGAAACGCGGACCAGCCGCGCGTGTGCGAAGAATTTCCCAAGGGAGAAATCCGGCGTCGCGTCGATAATCCACCCATGGTACCCGCAATGCATGATTACCTCCGAAACTCAGGCTAATCTGGGTTCGAAAAGACAAAGCATGGATGCACGCAGTCGTAATCGCTAAACCTCCTTCCGCGGTCAAAAGCTCGCGGGTTTCCAAGCCCGCGCTAGTTGGACAGACCTCCGTCCTGGACTTGCCGATTCAGTTATAGACCTTCGGCGACCAGCGCGTGATACCAACTGTCGCCGGGCGCGAAAAAAAATGTCCATTCAAAACTGACCGACGAATCGACCGTTCACAGTGCCCGTGCCACCCCTACAGCAGACATTCGAGCCTAGCTTGCAGAAGGCCGAATGGGATCGACGGACTGAGCCGGTCGTCGTTGGACCGAGCGCGACCCAGCCGCAGTTAATTCACAAACACCCGGGACCGCGTGATGCTGAACTTATCGGCGACACCGCCCCAATCTGCCGCGAGCTTGATGGACTTCGAAAAGTAGCCGTCTTACCAAGACAGATGATGCCGCAAGAGGAGACGTCCGGCGGCCAGAACCGTACGAAGGGTATGAGACTTCGTCGAGCTATCTTGTGAACTTTGGTCAGCATCAACCTGCCAAACAAGATGAAGCGATTCGGACAATCGGGTATGACAAGCGTACTGCTGGTAGACGATGATGAGGAGGCCTTGGCCGCGTGGAGCGCCAACTGTGCTGCTGATGGATTTGAAGTAAGGAGCGCGAGCGACGGCCGGTCAGCATTGGCAATGTTCATGGAGGCGCCTGTCGACATTGTAGTTGCCGACTGGCGTATGCCGGTCATGTCAGGGAGCGAACTCTGTCACCAACTCCGCACTCTCCCCGGACTACCCGACGTTGTCTTCATACTGGTTTCGGGGGAGCCCAGCCCACCGGCCTTCGTCAGCTACGACGGCTTCCTTCGCAAGCCGGTATATGGGCAAATTTTACTGGCCACAATGCGACGACTACTGGCAGATAACATTGGGCATCGGTCCCGTTAGCTTAACCTGCGGCTACCGCGTCGCCAGCCAATCGGCTTCACAGCCGTTCTGGTCAGAGACCTGTCATCCCTCTCCCAAGCAGATTTCTGGCTGACAATGGAGAACAACCGTTGGACCTACCCCTACGACGCCGAGTGTCTGCGTCGCACCTGTCCAGCCTATTCGACGTGTTGCCGAGACAGCTCACTTCCGGCCATCTGCCGACTTCGCGTGTTGCCTGCAGAAACGCAATGTGTGACGCCGATTTGCAATAGCGCATTCCGGTCCGATACGGGACGCCGGTATGCAACGTTCCGGCCCGAACCTCCCGTAGGGGGCACCCCTTTCCGACCGCATCGCATGTGGTTCTGCGCTACGACAGTGCTGGACTCTCCACGTGACGAGTTGTGGAATGCGCCTTGCTCACATCCAGTCATTCCATATACACCGGGAGACGAACATGGCCACCAAACCAAGCGAACAGAACCCCAAGAGTGACAAGTCCGAGGAAGACGTCGATAACGCTCTTGAAGACACCTTTCCCGCTAGCGACCCACCTGCTACGGGCGGATCCACCAGGGTTCAGTCAGATGACGGCGAGGAAGCCGATGAGGACGCACCCAATCGCTAGCAACCGCAAAGTATCGGCTCTGGTGCAAATTTCAGTGGCGAGCGAAAAAGGACGTATTCGCCGCTACCTCACCGAGCGGAAAGGACTGCCCTCCAAACGGAAGGCGCAGTGGTATCTTTGAGGCGCAGGTTCGTGAGATCGAACTGA
>JARLJU010000058.1 GCA_031291055.1 Rudaea sp.
CCCCCCCCCCCCCCCCCCCCCCCCCCCCCCCCCCCCCCCCCCCCCCCCCCCCCCCCCCCCCCCCCCCCCCCCCCCCCCCCCGCC
Source organism: Rudaea sp. (assembly GCA_031291055.1). Taxonomy (GTDB): domain Bacteria; phylum Pseudomonadota; class Gammaproteobacteria; order Xanthomonadales; family Rhodanobacteraceae; genus Rudaea. The sequence continues at coordinate 85 of JARLJU010000058.1, forward strand.
GCGAGATCGGCCACGGCCGGCTCGCCAAGCGTGGCGTGCAGGCAGTCAAGCCGTCGATGGAGGCGTTCCCGTATGTGGTGCGCGTGGTTTCGGAAATCACCGAATCCAATGGCTCGTCTTCGATGGCCTCGGTGTGCGGTTCCTCGCTGGCGATGATGGATGCGGGCGTGCCGCTGAAGGCGCCGGTGGCCGGCATCGCGATGGGTCTGGTCAAGGAAGGCGCCAACTTCGTCGTGCTGTCCGACATCCTCGGTGATGAAGATCATCTGGGCGACATGGATTTCAAGGTCGCCGGTTCCGCCGACGGCATCAGCGCACTGCAGATGGACATCAAGATCGACGGCATCACCGAGGAAATCATGCGCACCGCGCTGGCCCAGGCCAAGCAGGGTCGCCTGCACATCCTCGGCGAGATGGCCAAGGTCATCACCAGCTCGCGCACCGAGATGAGCGAATTCGCGCCGCGCCTGATGACCATGAAGATCCATCCGGACAAGATCCGCGAAGTCATCGGCAAGGGCGGCACCACGATCCGCGCGATCACCGAGGAAACCGGCGCCACGATCGACATCAGCGACGACGGCACCATCGTCATCGCTTCGGTCAACCGCGAAGCAGCCGAAGCCGCCAAGGCGCGCATCGAGCAGATCGTCTCCGACGTCGAGCCCGGCCGCATCTACGAGGGCAAGGTCGCCAAGCTGATGGATTTCGGCGCGTTCGTCACCATCCTGCCTGGCAAGGACGGCCTCGTCCACGTTTCGCAGATTTCCAACGAGCGCGTCGAGAAGGTTTCCGACAAGCTCAAGGAAGGCGACATCGTCAAGGTCAAGGTGCTGGAAGTCGACAAGCAGGGTCGCATCCGTCTGTCGATGAAGGCGGTGACCGAGGAAACTCCTGCCGCGTAATTTTGCGACAAAGTATAAAATAAAGAAGCGGGCTCGATGCCCGCTTTTTTATTGCGTCACAGGATGGTTTTTGCGGCGCAACATATCGCGTGCTAGCATTCGGGCGTTATCGCGGAGGCAACTGATGAGCGAGAAAAAGTCCACGCACGACTGGGCCCAGGATTGGCAGGCGTTGCAAAGCCAGTACTGGAGCGCATGGTCGGATGCGACACGTCGGGCGACGGGCCAGGCGCCGCCAGCGAACACACCGTGGCACGAGGGCATGGAGCAGTGGTCGCGCATGTTCGGCGAATCCGGCAAGCAGAGCGAAACGGCCGATCGCCTCATGTCGAGTGCAAAAAACTACGTCGCCCTGATGCAATCGATGCTCGCGGCGGCAAGTGCAAAGAATGCTGGTGCGGCGCCGATGCAGGCCTGGACCGATGCGCTGCGCAGCGGCTTCAATCTGCCGGGCGTTGATGCAGCCTTGCTCGACAATCCGATGGCGGCGATGCTCAAGGGCATCAGCGGACAGGGCGCACACGGCTTCGACGCGATGTCGGAGACCCTGATGCCGTTTCTGGCCCAGGCCAGGCAGGAAGGCATGTCGTGGCTGCAGGCGCCGGCTTTCGGCTATGCGCGCGAGCATCAGGAACACTACCAGAAGATGCTGGTGGCATTCGCGGAATATCAGGAAGCGCTTAAGCATTACAACGCGCTGATCCTGAAATCCAGTCAGCGCAGCTTCGGGATTTTCGAGGACAAGCTCGCCGAGCGTTCCGAGCCGGGGCGTCAGATCGATTCGATGCGCGCGCTGTATGACCTGTGGGTCGATTCGGCGGAAGAGGCCTACGCCGAAATCGCGCTCTCGGACGAATTCCGCAAAGTATACGGCGACGTCGTCAATGCACAGACGCGTGTGCGTGCGCAGATCCAGCAGGAGATCGAGCGCGTCGGCACGGATCTGGGCATGCCGACGCGCTCGGAATTGAACAGCGTGCACAAGCGTCTGCACGAGCTGCGTCGCAAATTCCACGACCTGAATGCGTCGGATTCCAGCGTGCAGGTCGAAGCCTTGCGCGCCGAAGTGCAGGAGTTGAGGCAGGCACTGGCGCGGGGGGGGCGAGCTGCGCCAGTTTCCAAGTCGAAGCCGGTGCCGAAAACCCATGTGGCGCGGACAGCCAAGGCCGCGCCGGCGCGCAAGCGCGCTGCGGCGGTGGCGAAACCGGCATCCGTCTCCAGGCGGGGCGCAACCACCTTCAGCGAGGCGATCAGTTCCATGCGCAGCTCGACGAAGCCGGCGAAAGCCGCGCGCGCGCGCCGGGGTGAAGCATGAATCCGATCAGGATCGATCCGCAGAAGGCGCTGGACGAGGCGCTAAGGTTCAATCAGAAACTGGCTGCAGGCTTCAAGACCCTGCGCGAACTCGACGACGTCGACTACGGTGTCACCGAGAAGGAAGAAGTCTACCGCGAGGACAAGCTGGTCCTGTACCGGTTCAAGGGCAAGGACAGTCCGACCGCAGCAAATTCGAAAAAATCAGCGCCGCTGTTGATCGCCTACGCCCTGGTCAACCGGCCGTACATGGTGGACCTGCAGGGCGACCGTTCCCTGGTCAAGAACCTGCTCGCCCTGGGCGAGGATGTCTATCTGATCGACTGGGGATATCCGGATCAGTCCGATCGCTACCTGACGCTGGACGACTACATCAACGGCTATATCCGCCGCTGCGTCGATGTCGTCGCCAAACGCCACAAAGTGGAAAAAATCAACCTGCTCGGTATTTGCCAGGGTGGCGCGTTCAGCCTGTGCTTCGCCTCGATCTATCCGCAAAAGATCAGGAATCTGATCACGATGGTAACGCCGGTGGATTTCCACACCGCGGACAACGTGCTCTCGAACTGGACCCGCGGCATGGATGTGGATCTTTTCATCGACACCCTCGGCAACGTGCCGGCGGACATGATGAACTGGTGCTATCTCACGCTCAAGCCGGTGCGCCTGTTCCAGCAGAAGTACCTTGGGCTGGTCGACATTCTCGACGACAAGGCAGAGCTAGAGAATTTCCTCAGGATGGAAAAATGGATTTTCGACAGTCCCGATCAGGCGGGTGAGGCGTTCCGCCAGTTCGTCAAGGATTTCTACCAGGGCAACAAACTGGTCAAGGGCGGCCTGAAGATCGGCGACAAGGACGTGAGCCTGAAAAAAGTCACGATGCCGGTGCTGAACATCTTCGCCGAGCAGGATCACCTGGTGCCGCCGTCGGCATCACGGCCATTGAAGCAGCTTGCCGGCACCAAGGACTACACCGAACTGGCTTTCAAGGGCGGCCATATCGGCATCTACGTTTCCGGCCGCGCACAACGCGAAGTGCCGAGCGCAATCCACGACTGGCTTGCTGCGCGCGCCTGAGTTTTGCGGGCAAGAGGATCATCAGGCCGCGCAGACCGCGGCCTTTTTCATTGGCTCGTAGCCGTACCGGCTTGCTAAAATTGCACGGCGGCGCGCGCGCGCAACGAATCAGGACACGTGAATGAACGAAACCCTTTTCCACATCCATTTGTTCCACGGCAACATCGTCGTCACGACCTGGAAGCTGATCGGATTCCTCGGCACGTTCCTGTTTACCGCGCGCTGGTTCGTGCAGTTTTATGCAACCAAGAAATTCAAGCGCGTCGTCGTGCCGATGTCGTTCTGGTATCTGTCGGTGGTCGGCAGTTTCCTGACCCTGGCATATTTCATCTGGGGCAAGAACGACTCAGTCGGAATCGTGCAGACCGCGTTTCCCATGTTCGTTTCGATCTACAACGTGGTCGCGCATTTGCGTACGCACAAACCCGAGATCATCGAACCCGGTGGGCCGGAAGACAGCTAGGCGCAACCGCCGTCGCGTTGACATCGTCGCGGCTGCTTATTCGGGGTCGTAGTCCAGGTTCGGCGCCAGCCAGCGCTCGGCTTCGGCCAAGGTCCAGCCTTTTCTTGCGGCGTAGTCTTCCACCTGTTCCTTGGTCAATCTGCCGACGACGAAATACTGGCTGCCGGGATGGCTGAAGTACCAGCCTGAAACTGCCGCAGCCGGATACATCGCGAAGCTCTCGGTCAGTTCGATGCCGGCGTTTTCCTGCGGATCGAGCAGGGCCCACAGCGTTGCCTTTTCGGTGTGATCCGGGCAGGCCGGGTAACCCGGTGCCGGGCGGATGCCGCGGTATTTCTCGCCGATCAATTCGTCGTTGCCCAGTGCCTCATCGGCGGCGTAGCCCCAGAATTCCTTGCGCACCCGCTCGTGCAGACATTCGGCAAAAGCTTCAGCCAGGCGATCGGCCAGCGCCTTTAGCAGGATGGCCGAATAGTCGTCATATTGCTTCTGGAAGCGTTCCAGGTGCGGCTCGATGCCTATGCCCGAGGTGACCGCAAAGCCGCCGATCCAGTCGCGCACGCCGCTGTCCTTCGGTGCGATGAAGTCGGCCAGGCAGAAATCCGGACGGCCCGGCGGCTTGTCGGCTTGCTGACGCAGGAAGCGCAGCACGGCCGCGATTTTCCCCGCGCCGGGCGCTGCATACACCTCGACGTCATCGCCTGCTCGATTTGCCGGCCACAGTCCAAAAACGGCACGGGCCGTCAGCCACTTTTCGGCGATGATTTTTTTCAGCATCGCTTGCGCGTCGGCGAACAACTCACGCGCCTGCGCGCCTACGACGGCGTCGTCGAAAATCTGCGGATAGTGCCCGGACAATTCCCAGGTGTTGAAGAATGGTGTCCAGTCGATGCGCTCGGCGATTTCGGCCAGTGGGTATTCGTCCAGCACGGTGAGGCCGGTCTGGTTCGGTTCGGGCGGAACATAGTTTTTCCAGTCGCCGTCGAAGCCCTGGCCGCGGGCGTGCTCGAGCGGGACCAGACGTTTGGCCGGCCCGCGATCCTTGTGCCGTTCGCGGATTTCCGCGTATTCGGCGCGGATCTTCGCCATGAAGTCGTCGACCAGCTCCTTGCTGATCAGCGACTGCGCGACACCGACCGCGCGCGAGGCATCCTTGACCCAGACGCAGGGCGATTTGTAGTGCGGCTCGATCTTCAGCGCCGTGTGCGCGCGCGACGTGGTCGCACCGCCGATCAGCAGCGGCAGATGGAATTGCTGGCGCTGCATCTCGCGCGCGACGTGGCTCATCTCTTCGAGCGACGGGGTGATCAGGCCGGACAGGCCGATCATGTCGGCCTTCTCCGCGATCGCGGCGTCGAGGATTTTTTGCGCCGACACCATCACGCCCAAATCGATTACATCGAAATTGTTGCAGCGCAGGACCACGCCGACGATGTTCTTGCCGATGTCGTGCACGTCGCCCTTGACCGTGGCCATGATGATCTTGCCGTTGGACTTTCCGGTGTCGCCGGTGCGCAGCTTTTCTGCCTCGATGAAGGGCAGCAGGTAGGCGACGGCCTTCTTCATCACGCGCGCGGATTTCACCACCTGCGGCAGGAACATCTTGCCGGCGCCGAACAGATCGCCGACCACGTTCATGCCATCCATCAGCGGGCCTTCGATCACATCGAGCGGGCGCGTCGACAACTGTCGCGCTTCTTCCGTGTCGGCTTCGACGAACGCGTCATTGCCGTGCACCAGCGCATGGCTCAGGCGTTCGCGTACCGGCAGTTCACGCCACGCCAGCACTTCAACTTCGCCGGCTCCCTTCTTGCCCTTGTATCTTTCGGCAATTTCCAGCAGCCGCTCGGTGCCGTCCGCACGACGGTTGAGCACCACGTCTTCGACGCGCTCGCGCAGTTCCGGATCCAGGTCGTCATAGATCGGCAGTGCCCCGGCATTGACGATACCCATGTCCATGCCGGCCCGGATCGCGTGGTACAGGAATACGGCATGGATCGCCTGGCGTACGGTTTCGTTGCCGCGGAACGAAAACGAGACGTTGGATACACCGCCGGATACGTGGCAGTGCGGCAAGGTCTGTTTGATGATCCGAGTCGCCTCGATGAAATCGACCGCGTAGTTGTTGTGTTCCTCGATACCGGTCGCGATCGCGAAGATGTTCGGATCGAAGATGATGTCTTCGGGCGCGAAGCCTACTTCCCCCGTGAGCAGCTGGTACGCACGCGTGCAGATTTCCACCTTGCGCTGGCAGGTATCGGCCTGGCCCTGTTCGTCGAATGCCATGACCACGGCGGCGGCGCCGTAGTTGAGCACCTTGCGTGCCTGTTCGAGGAATGCGGCCTCGCCTTCCTTCATCGAAATCGAATTGACCACGCCCTTGCCCTGCAGGCAGCGCAGGCCGGCTTCGATCACGCTCCATTTCGACGAATCCACCATGACCGGCACGCGCGCGATATCGGGCTCTGCGGCGATCAGGTTGAGGAACTTCACCATCGCCGCTTCGGAGTCGAGCAGGCCTTCGTCCATGTTGACGTCGAGGATCTGCGCGCCGTTGGCGACCTGCTGCCGCGCCACTTCCACCGCTTCGTCGTAGCGGTCATCCTTGATCAGCTTCTTGAACTGCGCGGAACCCGTGACATTGGTGCGCTCGCCGATGTTGACGAATAGCAGCTCCGGTGTGATGACCAGCGGCTCGAGGCCCGACAGGCGGGTATAGCGTGGCTTTGTGTTCATGCCGCAGCGTTGTCCGGCAGTGGCAGGGCACGCGGAGCGACCCCGCACACGGCTTCGGCGATCGCGCGGATATGCGCCGGTGTGGTGCCGCAGCAGCCACCGACAATGTTCACCAGGCCGCTGCTGGCGAACTCGCCGATGGTCGCGGCCATCTGTTCCGGCGTTTCGTCGTATTCGCCGAATGCGTTCGGCAGGCCCGCATTCGGATGCGCACTCACGCAGCAATCGGCAACCTGTGCCAAGGCATCGACATACGCGCGCATTTCCGTCGCCCCGAGTGCGCAGTTCAGGCCGATCGACAGCGGTCGCGCATGGTGCAGCGAGTAGTAGAAGGCTTCCGCCGTCTGTCCCGACAGCGTGCGTCCGGAAAGATCGGTGATCGTGCCCGAAATCATGATCGGTACGCGCGCGCCGCGGCGGGTGAATTCCTGCGCAATGGCATGGATCGCGGCCTTGGCATTGAGCGTATCGAAGATGGTTTCGACCATGAGCAGATCGGCGCCGCCATCGAGCAGGCCGCGTATCGCCTCGGCGTAGGTCAGCGCCAGTTCCTCGAAGCTCGTGTTGCGGAAACCCGGATTGTTCACGTCGGGCGAAATCGACGCGGTGCGGCTGGTCGGGCCGAGCACACCGATGACGAAGCGCGGCTGGTCCGGCGTTTTCGCCTCGGCTGTGACGCAGCATTCGTGAGCCAGACGCGCGCCCTCGCGGTTCAGTTCGTAGGTGAGATGTTCGAGCTGATAGTCGGCCTGGCTGATGGCCGTGGAGTTGAATGTATTGGTCTCGATCAGATCGGCGCCGGCGTCCAGATAGGCAGTGTGGACGGCGCGGATGATCCTTGGCTGGGTCAGGGTCAGCAGGTCATTGTCGCCTTTCAGGTCGCAGCCCTGACCGGCATGATGCTCGTGGCCGCCCTGCTGCGCGTCGCGGCCGCCGGCGAAACGGTCGCCGCGATAGCCGTTCTCGTCGAGCTTGTAACTTTGCAGCATGGTGCCCATCGCACCGTCGATCACGAGGATGCGGGTGGACAGGGCCGCGTATAGTTTGCGCGCGCGTTCGGGATGCAGCCAGGGCAGTTCAGTACTCATTCTTGCATGCTCGTATGTTTGCATTCATGGAGTGGCCACCGCTCTCTCGCATCGCAGCACCAATGCTCGACTTGCCTTGTCCTCGGCCGCGTACGCGATGTCATTGCAGGCATCGCGTCAGCATGGCTGCTTCGACCTTGCCAACAGACTCAAGACCTCAAATTGCGGCGGCCGGCGCTCGCGCGTAGTACGGGCGCAACTGATCACCTTGAGTCCGGACCTGATCGCCAGCTCACGCAGTTCATCGACGCGGAAGCCCAGATTGCGGTGATCGAATGGCGCGACGGCGGCACGGTGCGAATGGCGGCCGAGCGTGGTCACCAGCAGGCGTCCCCCGGGCTTGAGCACCCGCGCCGCTTCGGACATTGCCTGCGCCGGCTGCGCACTATAGGTCAGGGCGTGCATCAGCAGCACCAGATCGAACCGGCGTGCGCCGAGATCGAGCGCCTGCATGTCGCCAAGCTTCACCTCGACATTGCGGAACGCCTTGAGGCGCGCGCACGCAGCGGCCACCACGCGCTCGCTTGCATCCACACACAGGATGGAATGGGCGTGCGGCGCAAGCAATTCAGCCAGGACGCCATCGCCGGAAGCGATGTCGAGCACGTCGCCGGTCTCGACCAGGCTGGTCATTGAGCGCGCCAAGGCCTCCCAGGTACGGCCGGGCGAATAATGGCGTTCCATGTCGCCGGCGACGCTGTCAGCCCAGCCCTCGGCGCTGGCACGTTGCGCCAGTGCCGCGGGCAGGCGCTGCGCGTCGTCGCGCAACAAGCCATCGTCGATATTGTCGCGCAGCGCACGCAGCATAGCCGCCGGCTTGGCGCCGGGCTCCGCATTGAAGCGATAGTAAGCCGACACGCCGGCACGCCGGTCGCGGACGAGGCCGGCTTCCTTGAGCTTGGCCAGATGCGTGGACACGCGCGGCTGTGCCAATCGCAGTACGCTGGACAACTCGGCGACGGTCAACTCCTCGCGTTCCAGCAGGGCGAGCAGGCGCATCCGCGTCGGGTCCGACAACAGGCGCAGCAAGGTGGACGTGGCGCCGAGATCCAGGATGTATCCTTTCATCTTGATTAAAAGATAGATGCCTAGGGTAGTCCGCTTGGCCACATGCGTCAATGGCGATAGTCCACTGCCCGCCGCGAACTCGCAGGGCGTGCCGGAGTCGAAAAGCATCAGCACCACGTCTTGGTGCGGTTATGCTTGAAGTGGGGTTTTTTTGAATGGAATTTGCCTTGCGCGCGTCTGCTCGTCTTCTTCTTTTCATGTTGGCGCAGTTGCCGATCTGCGTGAACGTCGTGGCGGTCGAGGATAGTGCGCTCGGCAAATACCAGACCCGCAACGCGTCGCACATTCCATATCGTGCGATCGTCACGCCCGGACGCGAGCACGACGAACTGCTGCCGCTGATCGTGTTCCTGCATGGCGACTGGCAGGACGGCACGAACAACGAATCGCAGCTGGTCGGCTATGCGAACGGTTCGCTGGAGCTCGTCGATGCCGCGATCCACAATGATATTCCACTCGTATATATTGCGCCGCAGACCGAGCATCCCTACTGGCCACCGGCGCGCGTGGCTGCCGTCGTCCGCGATGCACTGCAGCGGTTCCCGATCGATCCGCGGCGCATCTATCTCACCGGAATCTCCGACGGCGGCACCGGCGTGTGGGATGCGCTGAAGGCGTGGCCGGCCTGCTTCGCCGCCGGCGTGCCGATGTCGGGCATGACCGAACTGGCGGGCCTGGCGCCAATCGCCAAGGTACCGCAATGGATCTTCCACGGCGCCAAGGACAACGACACGAATGTCGAAACCGGCTATGGCGGCGCGATGCGGGGCTCGCGCGCGGTCGTGCGTGAGCTGCGCGCGATGGGTGCAGCGCCGCGCTACACCGAATATCCGAACGAGATGCACGTGATCTGGCATCACGCCTATGCCACGCAAGAATTGCTGCCCTGGCTGCTCGACAAGCGGCTGCGCGGGGCGCCCTGCGATTTCGAGAAGTTGCCGGGCACCGGCGCGGCGGCGGCGAGCGCAGCTACGCGCCAAAACCGGTAGAATTCGCGTACGGTCCGGATCTTCGGTTGCGCCCGCTCGCGGGCGTCGGCGCTGTGTCCGCAAATGTTGAGGGGTGCTTATGGATTTCCGTTTCAGCGACGATCAGCTTTCCATCCAGTCCATCGCCCGCGATTTCGCGCAGAAGCGCATCGCTCCGGTAGCTGCGGATTTTGACAAGAGCGGAGAATTCCCGCTCGAAAACATCCGCCAGATGGGGCAGCTTGGCCTCATGGGCATCGAAGTGCCTGTCGAATACGGCGGCGCCGGCATGGATTCGATCGCCTATGTGCTGGCCATGATCGAGATCGCGGCGGCCGATTGCGCACATTCGACCATCATGTCGGTCAACAACACGCTGTATTGCAACGGTCTGCTCAAATTCGGCAGCGAAGAGCAGAAGCGCAAGTACGTCACACCCATTGCCAGCGGCGAGGCGATCGGCGCGTTCGCGCTCACCGAGCCGCAGTCGGGTTCGGATGCCACCGCGATGCGCTGCCGCGCCGTCCGTCAAGGCGATGGCAGCTTCGTCATCAACGGCAAGAAAAGCTGGATCACATCGGGGCCCGTCGCCAAATACGTCCTGCTGTTCGCGATGAGCGATCCGGACAAGCACGCGCGCGGCATCACCGCATTCATGATCGACACGGCGCGTGCCGGCTTCCACTGCGGCAAGACCGAACCCAAACTCGGCATCCGCGCGTCGGCGACCTGCGAGATCGAGTTCGAGGATTACCATGTGCCGGCGGAGGACGTGATTGGCTCCGAGGGCCATGGGTTCAAGATCGCGATGGGCGTGCTCGACGCCGGCCGCATCGGCATTGCCTCGCAGGCGGTAGGCCTGAGTCGCGCTGCCTACCAGGCCACGCTGACCTATGCGCACGACCGCAAGGCGTTTGGCCAGTCGATCGGTTCCTTCCAGATGATCCAGCAAAAGATTGCCGACATGAAGTGCAAGCTCGACGCAGCCGAACTGCTGACCTTGCGCGCGGCCTGGACCAAGCAGCAGGGCGGCCGTTTCTCCACGGAAGCCGCGGTGGCCAAGCTGAGCGCCTCGGAAGCGGCCATGTGGATCACCCATCAGGCGGTGCAGGTGCATGGCGGCATGGGCTATTCCAAGGAAATGCCGCTGGAGCGCTACTTCCGCGATGCCAAGATCACAGAGATCTATGAAGGCACCAGTGAAATCCAGCGTCTGGTCATCGCGCGCAACGAGACCGGGCTGCGCTGATCCGGCACTCGGCGACACGGGATTCGATCACGAAAGCGGTATTCAATAGTCGATCACGGTGGCGTCCGCCGTCACCACGCGGTCGCGACCGGTCTTCTTGGCCTGATACAAGGCACTGTCTGCACGTCGTTGCAGGTCCGCCGATACTTGCCCGTCCGCAGGGAACATGGCCACGCCAATGGAAACGCTGACGCGGCCAAGTTTCTGCTTGCGATGCTCCACCGCCATTTCGGCCGTGGCGGCGCGGATCTGTTCAGCACGCTTGCACGCGGTTTCGACGTCGGATTCCAGCAGGATCACGGTGAATTCCTCGCCACCATAGCGGCAGGCAATGTCTTCCGAACGCGTGCAGCGCTTGAGCACCTCGGCAAATTGCACCAGCAGCGCGTCGCCGGCATCGTGACCATAGGTATCGTTGAAACGCTTGAAATGGTCCAGGTCGAGCATAAGCACGGCCAGCGGCAACGAGCGCCGGCCTGCGCGCACGAGTTCGCGCTCAAGCGATACTTCAAGGTAGCGCCGGTTGAACAGGCCAGTCAGCGGATCGCGTATCGATTGCGTGCGCAGGGTGTCTTGCAGACGCAGATTGGCAAGCGCAAGGGCCAACTGTTCGGACGCCGCCGTCGCAAGCCTACGTTCGGTTGCATCCAGCGGACGCACCGCATCGAACGTCACCACGCCGATCATCTCGCCTTGCGCGGCAAGCGGCACGCACAGGTAGCGTGCGTCCGGCATATCCGGATTTGGCCAATGCACGTGCTTGCAGACGAAAGCGCCGTCCGCGCCGGCCAGCGGATACGTCTGGCCGCGGCGCAGCGCCCAGCAGTCTTCGGGCGCGAAAACCGATTCGGCGATGATCCCGTGCTGACCCCAATGGGCGCCAATCGCGAGCAGGTTCTGCGAGGCGTTGAGCAATGCCAGGCGGCCCGCGACCTCGGGTAGCAGGCCGCCCAGCGCGATCGGGACGCCATCGCGGACTTCATCCATGGTGCGACAGGACTGCAACAACTCGCCGAATTGCGCGAGCCGCTGCATGCTGTCGCTCAGGCGTCGGGTTTCAAGCAGCGCGTCGTGCGCCTGCCGGTGGGAATCGGTCAACTTCTGCTGATTGCGCTTCTGGTATGCGTAGTTGCGGCGCGTCAGCCAGAACGTGAATGCGAGAAAGATTGCGCTGGTAAGCACCGCCGCCGTCGTCAGCGAGCGGGTAAGGGAAATGGTATGCGCCGCTTCGGCATGACGAAGCACGAGCAGCTTGTCCTCTGCAGCCAGGGTCGCAGCTACGACCGCACGTATGTCGTCGGTGCCAATCTCCGGCAGAGGTGGCAAGGCGTGGCTTTGCTGACGCAGGGCAACCGCGTTGGCCAGCAGATCGCGCCGTGCGAGCACCAGCGCAGCGAGCTGATGCGCATGGACTCCTTGTTCCGGGTTGTCCGCAACCAGATTGGCGAGCACGCGCAAATCCTCGTCGAGCTTTGGCGCCTCCTGGTTGAACTCGATCAGGCGCGCCGGCGCGCCTGACACTGCGTAGGCAACGGCAGCGGCCTGACTTGAGCCCAGACGTGCAAGAACCATCTGGGCCTGATTTTCCACTTTGAGCGTGTGCTCCACCCAGTCGTTGTCGACGACGAAGTGGTCACTGGTCTGCCATACGCGAACGCCGATCAGGGCGAGAATGGCGATGAGGATGCCGAACAGGAACGACAGGCGCACCGTGAAGGAAGCAAACCAGGGTCGTGCAGGCGCAGGCGGGCTGTCTTCGGCGGTCATGCGTGCAATCCTAACCCCCTGAAAGGCAATACGCGACATGCCCTGTCAATTGTGACGCGGGCCGACACAATCCACGGCCAAGGCATGGATTCCGATGGCATTCGCCAAGGCTGCGGCTGGCGAAGGCAGTGGCCGTAGCGCTATCCTTGGCGTCTCCGCAAAACCTCTCCGAACCGGATTCCCATGAGCGCATATCCTCTTGCTGCGACCGCCGCCGCCGATCCCATCCTGCAGCAAATCCAGGCGCGCCTCGGCGCCGGACAAAGCCGCGAGGCGCAAGCGTTCGCCAGTCATTTCTTCCGCCGCGTCAGTACCGACGATCTAGCAGGGCGCCCGCTCGAAACGTGGGTCGGCATGGTCCTGGGATTGCTCGATTTCATACGCGTACGCAAGCCGGGCGTGCCGAATGTGCGCGTGTTCAATCCCGCGGTCGAGCACGACGGCTGGGAATCCACGCACACCGCAATCGACATCATCACCGACGACATGCCATTTCTGGTCGATTCAGTCGGCATCGCGATTGCCCAGGCGAATCTGCTTTCCTACGTCGCGATCCATCCGGTCTACAGCATCGAACGCGATCCGGGCGGCCATGTGCTCAATCTGGCCGCAGAGGGCGGCAAGGGCAAGGTCGAGTCCGTGATGCACTTCGAGATCGATCGCGTCGCCGAACCTGCCGAGCGCGCGCGCCTGGAACAGGGGATTCGCACCGCGCTCAGCGACGTGGCCCAATGCGTCGGCGACTGGCAGGCGATGCGCGACAAGATGATCGCGATCGCTGCCGAAATGAACACGGGCAACGCGCCGATAGGCGCCGAGGGCGTGGCCGAAGCGCAGGAATTCCTGCGCTGGGCGGCCGCGGACAATTTCACTTTTCTGGGCTATCGCGAATACCGCGTCGCCTCGGCCGGCGGCGAAGATGTGCTGCAGGCCGTCGACGGTTCGGGGCTCGGCATCCTGCGCGCCAAGGAACGCTCGGTCGCACCGCGATCGCTGAAGAGCCTGACGGCGGCGGAGCTGCCGCAATCCGGATCGATGGATGCGATCATCCTGACCAAGACCAATGCGCCCGCCAGCGTGCATCGGCCGGGCTACATGGACTACATCGGCGTGCTCAAGTTCGACGAACGCGGCGTTCCGGTGATCGAGCAGCGTTTCCTCGGCTTGTTCACGTCCGGCGCGTACGCGCGCCGGCCATGGGAAATTCCGCTGCTGCGGCGCAAGTTCGATGCAGTGATGCTGCGTTCGGGCCTGCGCCGCGATTCGCACTCGGGCAAGGATTTGCGAAACATCCTGGAAACCCTGCCGCGCGACGAATTGTTCCAGGCCGGCGAAGACGAACTGTTCGCCACCGCCATCGGTGTCCTGCAACTGCAGGGCCGTGCGCGCTCGCGACTGTTCGTTCGCCGCGACAAGTACGGCCGTTTCTTCTCCTGCCTGGTATTCCTGCCGCGCGACCGCTTCACCGCCGACGTACGCGAACGCATCGAATCGATGCTCAAGCGCGCGTTCAAGGGCGAGCGTGTGGATTCCACGATCCAGGTCGGCGAATCTTCGCTGGCGCGACTGCATCTGGTAGTGCGACCCAAGCCCGGCGAGAAGCCGCTGTACGACAGCGTCGAACTGGAAGGCAAGATCGCCCAGATCGTGCGCAACTGGCACGATGAACTGCGCGAGATCCTCGTGCAGAAGCACGGCGAGGAAAAAGGCCTCAAGCTCGCCAACCGCTTTGGCCGCGCCCTGCCGGCCGGCTATATCGAAGAAGTCAGCGCGCATGTCGCAGCGACCGACGTCGAAGCGGCCGCCGGCCTCAAGGATGCCGACGACATCCGCATGTCGTTGTACCGCTCGCGCAAGAAGAACGACAGCCTGCGCTTCAAGCTGTTCCGCTACAACGCGCCGATCACCCTTTCCGAAGCGCTGCCGATGCTCGAGAACATGGGCCTGAAAATCCTGTCCGAACATCCCTACGAGATGAAACTGGACGAGGCAACCATCGTCATTCAGGATTTCGAGGTACAAACCGCAGCGCAGTGCGATTTCGACATAGAGCAGATCAGGGACGCATTCCAGACCAGTTTCGAGCGCATCTGGCGCGGCCAGGCCGAGAACGATGGCTTCAACAAGCTGATCCTCGGCGCACTGATGGAGTGGCGGCAGATCGCGCTGTTGCGCGGACTGTGCAAATACCTGCTGCAGACCGGCGTGCCGTTTTCGCAGGCCTACATGGAGGAAACCCTCAATCGCTATCCGCTGATCGCCGGCCTGCTGGTCGAGCTGTTCGAGGCAAAATTCGATCCGCAGCGCGAGAATCCCGGCAAGACGGTGCTGGAAGGGGCGAGGAAGCGTCTGCGCAGGGAACTGGAAACGCTGCTGCCCGAGGACGTCGCAAAATCCCATCCTGGATTTGTGGACAACGTGGTCAGCGCGCGCGGCGAATCGCGCGATACGCAGCAGCAGGCCATCGTGGCGGCCCTGCGTATCCTGCTGGATCGGGTTGCCAGCCTCGACGAGGATCGCATCCTGCGCGCATGGCTCGGCGCGATCGGCGCGATGCTGCGCACGAGCTTCTATCAGACGCCCGGCGGCAGGGCACGCGAATACATCAGTTTCAAGTTCGACTCGGTCAAGGTGCCGGAGCTGCCCAAACCGCGCCCTTACCGCGAGATCTGGGTCTATGCGCCGCGCATCGAAGGCGTGCACCTGCGCTTCGGTCCGGTAGCGCGAGGCGGCTTGCGCTGGTCGGATCGACGCGAGGATTTCCGCACTGAGGTGCTCGGCCTGGTCAAGGCGCAGATGGTGAAGAACACGGTCATCGTGCCGGTCGGTTCGAAGGGCGGTTTTTTCGTCAAGCGCTCGCCGGCCAGCGGCGAGCGCGATGCCGTGTTGGCCGAGGGCGTGGCCTGCTATCGCCTGTTCATCAACGGCCTGCTCGACATTACCGACAATCTTGTCGATGGCAAGGTTGTGCACCCGCAGAACTGCGTCCGCCACGACGACGACGACCCTTACCTCGTCGTCGCGGCCGACAAGGGCACCGCGACTTTCTCGGACATCGCCAACGCGGTCAGCGCGGAGCACGCTTACTGGCTTGGAGATGCCTTCGCCTCGGGTGGTTCGGTGGGCTACGACCACAAGGCGATGGGCATCACCGCCAAGGGCGGCTGGGAATCGGTCAAGCGCCATTTCCGCGCGCTGGGGCGCGATTGCCAGAGAGAGGATTTCACCTGTGTCGGCGTCGGCGACATGTCCGGCGACGTATTCGGCAACGGCATGCTGCTGTCGAAACACACACGCCTGATCGCCGCGTTCGATCATCGCCACATCTTCATCGATCCGGCGCCGGATGCGACCAGTTCCTTCGTGGAACGCGAACGGATGTTCAAGCTGCCGCGTTCGTCCTGGGCCGATTATGATGCAAGCCTGATTTCCGCCGGCGGCGGTGTATTCCCGCGCAGCGCCAAGGCGATTGCCGTATCGGCCGCCGCTCGCGCCGCCCTCGGCATCGAAGGCGATGTCGGCGCCATGTCGCCGAACGAGTTGATGCGCGCGATCCTCAGGGCGCCGGTCGATCTGCTCTGGAACGGCGGCATCGGCACCTACGTCAAGGCCGAGAGCGAAACCAATGCCGACGTCGGCGACCGCGCGAACAATGCGATTCGCCTCAATGGCAGGGAATTGCGCTGCAAGCTTGTGGGCGAGGGCGGAAATCTGGGTTTCACCCAGCGCGGCCGCATCGAAGCGGCACTGAACGGCGTGCTGTTGAACACCGATTTCATCGACAACTCGGCCGGCGTGGATACCTCGGATCATGAGGTCAACATCAAGATCCTGCTCAACGATGCGGTGCAGCGCGGCGAGTTGAGCTACGACGCGCGCAACACGCAGTTGGCGGCGATGACCGACGAGGTCGAGCGCCTGGTACTGCTGGACAATTATCGCCAGAACCAGGCGATCAGCCTGATGGAGCGCATGTCGGTATCGCGTCTGGGCGCCAAGCAGCATTTCATCCGTACGCTGGAATCCCAGGGCCTGCTCGACCGCCAGATCGAATATCTGCCATCCGACATCGAATTTGCCGAACGCAGGGCGCGCGGTCTGGGGCTGACCCGGTCGGAACTGGCTATACTTTTATCTTATTCCAAGATTGTACTTTACCAGCAGTTGCTCGATTCCGATGTGCCGGAAGATCCGTATCTGTCGAAGGAACTGCGTCGGTATTTCCCCGAGCCGCTACAGGAAAAATATGCCGAGCACATGGAGCGGCATCGCCTCAAGCGCGAGATCATTGCGACTGCAGTGACCAATTCCATGGTCAACCGCATGGGTGCGACATTCGTCTTGCGCATGGGCGAAGACACCGGCAAGACGCCGGCGCAGGTGGCGCGTGCGTTCAATATTGCCCGCGAGGTATTCGATGCGCGCGAACTGTGGGCCGGAATCGAGGCGCTGGACGGCAAGATCAACGGCAATGCGCAGATCGATGCACTACTACTGATCTGGGCGGCCCTGCGCAACTCAACGCGCTGGTTGCTCAATCATTCCGAAGCGACGCTGGATATCGCCGCGGCGGTGGCCCGCTACCATCCGGGCATGCGCGAACTACGCACGCATCTGGCCGAGGCGATCACACCGCGCGAGCGCAACCGCTTCGATGCGGACAAGCAGCGCTGGATCGAGCTGGGATTCCCGGATGCGCTCGCGGCCGATCTGGCCGTGTTGCCGACGCCAGGGTCGGGCCTGGATATCATCCATGTCGCCGCCGAGCACAAGCTCAAGGTCGAACGTGCTGCAGAAGTATACTTTGCCCTCGGTGAGGCCCTGCACCTGTCGTGGCTGATGGGCAAGATCGAGGAACTTCCGGTCGAGTCGCGCTGGCATGCGCACGCGCGCGGCTCGTTGCGCGACGAGCTGTACACGCAGCATCGCGCGCTGACCGCGCAGGTGCTGGACCAGGGGGGCAAGGGCAAGGGCGCCGACGTCGTCGATGCCTGGCTGAATCGCGACGACCCCGCGCTCAAGTACACCCTCGGCATGTTTGCGGACATGCGTACCCAGGTGGTGACGGACTATCCGATAGTGTCGGTGGCCGTGCACCGGTTGGCGCAGTTGGTGCAGACGGGGACGCATTGAGTTTCGCGTGATCGAATTTGCGCGATCATCTCGATCGTGTGCCGCCATTGATTGTGTACTTCCCACCGGAGAATGAAGTGACTGCAACGCCGATCGCCTTCGTCGCCAGCAAGACCGAGGAAGCACAGGCGGCGTTGGCCGAGCTGCGCAAGCGCTATGCCGAGGTGCCGGTCGAGCAGGCGCAGGTCATCGTCGCGCTCGGCGGCGACGGCTTCATGTTGCGTACGCTGCACCGGCATCTGGCGCTGGACAAGCCCGTCTTCGGCATGAAGCTCGGTACGGTCGGGTTCCTGATGAACCAGTTTCATGCCGATGGTCTGGCCGAACGCATCGCACGTGCGCAACCGACTGCGCTCAAGCCGCTGGTGATGGAAGCGGTGAGCGAATCCGGCACGACGACGACGGCACTTGCGTTCAACGAAGTGTCGCTGCTGCGCCAGACCAAGCAGGCCGCGCATATCCGCGTGTCGATCAATGGCACCGTGAAGATCGAGGAACTCATGTGCGACGGCGTGCTCGTATGCACGTCGGCAGGCTCGACCGCGTACAACCTGTCCGGGCACGGACCGATCCTGCCGCTCGGCGCGGACGTGCTGGCGATGACGCCGATCAGCCCGTTCCGGCCGCGGCGCTGGCGTGGTGCGATTCTGCGCGCCGGTACCCAGGTGAATTTCGAGATTCTCGATCCGTACAAACGCCCGGTGAGTGCAACGGCGGATTCGAACGAAATCCGCGACGTGGTCGAGGTGATGATCCGCGAGTCGCGAGAGAAAACCGTGACCTTGCTGTTCGATCCGGAACACAATCTCGAGGATCGCATCCTCAACGAGCAGTTTGCCAGTTGAACATGCGCGGCCGCCGCAATTGCCCAAGACTGTCCGCGTGAGCGAAGCCGCAGACGTTGCAGCGCCCGGAGCCAACGATCGTCTGGTCGTGGCGATTTCCTCGCGCGCGTTGTTCGACCTTTCGGAAAGCCATGCGCTGTTCGAACGCGAAGGACTGGATGCATATCGCGACTACCAGATGGCGCGCGAGAATGAGTTGCTCGCGCCCGGCATTGCGTTCCCCCTCGTGCAGAAACTGCTGAAACTGAACGATGCACCGCCAGCGGCGCCGCGTGTCGAGGTGATCCTGCTGTCGCGAAATTCGGCCGATAGCGGCCTGCGCATCTTCAACTCGATCGAGCACTACGGTCTGGACATTGCGCGCGCGGCGTTCACCAGCGGGGCCTCGACTTCGCCGTATGTGCATTCGTTCGCGGCAAACCTGTTTCTGTCGGCCAATCCGGAAAGTGTGGCGCGCGCGCTGGAGGCCGGGGTTGCGGCGGCGACGATTCTGCCGTCGAAGGCGCCGACGACGGCTTCGGGCCAGCTGCGCATAGCGTTCGACGGCGATGCGGTGATTTTCGGTGACGAATCCGAACGTGTTTCGCATGAGCAGGGCATCGATGCGTTTCACCGCAATGAGGTGGAAAACGTGGACAAGCCCCTGTCGGGCGGCCCGTTTCGCGGCTTTCTCGCTGCCCTGCATCGGCTGCAGGCGGCATTTCCGGCCGGTGACGCGTCGCCGATCCGCACCGCGCTGGTCACCGCGCGCTCGGCGCCGGCACACAAGCGCGTGATCCTGACTCTGCGCAGCTGGGGTGTGCGCCTGGACGAGGCGCTGTTTCTCGGCGGCCGCGACAAGGGTCCGTTTCTGCAGGCTTTCGGCGCCGACATCTTCTTCGACGATTCGCATGCCAACGTCGAATCGGCGCGCCAGCATGTCGCTACCGGACATGTGCCGCACGGCGTGCACAACAAGAGCAAGGGCGCCGAGTGAAGATCGACGATTTCATCAGCGTGCATGAAAGCGAGGAGGTGCCTGAAGATGCCGACAGGTTGTTCCAGCGCAAGTACGGGCGTCCGGTGCCGGATTTTCCGCATCATGTAATTGCGACCTGGCGCACCCCCGAGGGCGCGTCGCTGCTGGTGTGCTATGTGCATTTCACCGACTGCGGCGACATTCTGCTTGGCGGCGGCGCCTGCACCAACGATCGCGTGCTGCGGCAGACGCTGTCGGCACAGCGCGACGCCGTGCGTGCGGCAGGCGGCATCTACCAGCATGTCCTGCAGTGGTCGGTGCGGCATTTTTCCGCACGTTTCGGCGCCATTTTTGGTTATTGCGGCAACGCGCTGGCCGAACGCATCGATCGGGCGGTCGGCTTCCAGTCAACGCCGCACGAACACTTGCTGGTCTACTGGGCGGCTCCCATCGACGAACGCCGTCGTCGCCAGATGATTGCCAAAGCTCATTCGTTTTCCCCGTTCTGAAACGGATACCCGTCATGCCGCTGCTGCCCAAGCCTGACTTCCTGCTGATTTCCGAACTCGACGATCCGCGACCGGTTGTCGGCAATTTGTTTCAGCGCAAGTTCGGCCATCCGATTCCGGACTGGCCCCACGATGTTGTCGCCTTCGTGTGCCGTTCGAGCGATGGCGCGCTGGTACCGATTTCCTACGCCAAATTCATGCCGTTCGGCAACATGATCCTGGTCGGTGGCTGTTGTACCGACGGCAGCGCCTTTGCCCACCTGGATCAGGCGCAGAAAGATTCGCTCGCCGCTGCCGGTGGTGCGATGGCGCAGTTGTTGCGCTATGGATTCACCCGTTTTGCCGGGCGCTGCGATGCCTACTTCGGCTACTGCGGCGATGCGCGTGCATGGGCAGTGGATCTGTCGGCCGGGTTCGAACCGACCGGCCACGACAAGCTGCTGGTGCATTGGCACAAGCCGCTCGATGCGCAGATGAAGCGAGGCCTGGTGGCGATGGCACAAGCCATCGGCGCTTTCTGACGGCGCTGTCAGACTGCTGCGCCAAGAATCGCCCGCAGCTCGGCTGGCGATTTCCAGTGCCAGCCGCACACGTAGCGTGGCAGGTTCCAACGCTCGCTGCGCATCGTCAATGGCGTCGCGCCGTCGCCGAACGCGGCGCGCATATTGTGCACATTTTCATATTGTGGAAAATATTCCTTACGTAGGTAGTCATTGACGTGGCTGTAGGGGTAGCAGAACAAGGTCGTGCGGCCGGGACTCACGATTGCGTCGATATAGCGCGTCGCTGCGGCGATTTCGGCATCGGCCCGTTCGTGACTGTCGACTGCGTGGAACGACCCCCGCTGCATGCCGGCGACGCCGGGCAGCGCGATTGCCGCATGGTTGTGGTCCCAGCTGTGGTTCTCGATCGCCATGCGCCCGGATTCCAGTGCCGGTTTCCACCAGCGTTCGCTCATCCAGCCGCGGCCTACCAGGCAGTTGCGATCGATGTGTTCACGCCCCTGCGGCGAGGCAATGACGAAGCTGGTCAGGTGCAGATCGGGCTGGGCGCCGGTGCCGCGTTCAGAGATGAAATCGACCATGCAGTTGTGCAGGCTGCGCTGCGGGCCGTGAACCGGATGATCCAGGTCGAACCAGTCGAAATCCGAGCCGTCGTCGCAGGTGAGGGCCACGCAACGGGCGAGATCGCGATCGACCCCGCCCAGCAATTGATCGACCAGCCAGTGCAGAGGCACGATGCGCATGCCCAGGTCGTCGATCAGGCGCAGGTCGGCAGCGAAGGCAGCGTGATCGTTGGTCGCGTAGTCGTTGCCGGCGATATTGACGGCGTGGTAGGCCAGGACGGGGACGCGCATCGGGTTCAACGTGACCTTGAGTTACCTGTCCACTAGAATACGCGGCCTTGTTGTCCAGCCGCAAAACTTCCGGAGTTTCCCATGCCCGCCGTGCCGCTCAACCCTGCCGATCTTTATGACGTCCGCTCGCTGCTGAGCGAGGAAGAGCGCATGGTGCAGGACACCGTCGCGCGATTCACCGACGAGCGCGTGCTGCCGATCATCGGCGATTGCTTCGACAAGGGTGTGTTTCCGCAGGAGTTGATCCCCGAAATGGCCGGACTCGGCCTGTTCGGGTCGTCGCTGCCGACCGAATACGGTTGCGCCGGCATGAACGCGGTCAGTTACGGCCTGGTCTGCCAGGAACTGGAACGCGGCGATTCCGGAATCCGCAGCTTCGCTTCGGTGCAGTCGTCGCTATGCATGTATCCGATCTACGCCTACGGCAGCGAAGAGCAACGCCGGCACTGGCTGCCGCAGATGGCCGCGGGCAAGGTCATTGGCTGCTTTGGCCTGACCGAACCGCATGGCGGCTCGGACCCGGCCAACATGAAGACGAATGCAAAACGGGACGGCGGCGACTGGGTGATCAACGGCGCCAAGATGTGGATCACGAACGGCAATCTGGCCCATATCGCCATTGTCTGGGCGCAGACGGTCGATGGTATACAAGGATTCATAGTGGAAAAGGGTACGCCGGGTTTCACCGCGCAGGAAGTGCACAAGAAGATGAGTCTGCGCGCCTCGGTCACTTCGGCATTGTTCTTCGACAACGTGCGCGTATCGGACGCAAGCCGCCTGCCGAACGTGAAAGGCCTCAAAGGCCCGCTCAGCTGCCTCACGCAGGCGCGCTACGGCATCACCTGGGGGCCCATCGGCGCCGCAATCGCCTGTTTCACCGAGGCCACGGAATACGCCAAGCAGCGCGTGTTGTTCGAGCGCCCGATCGCGGCAACGCAAGCGGTGCAACTCAAGCTGGCCGATATGGCGCGCAGGATCACGCTGGCGCAACTGCTCTCGCTGCAGCTTGGTCGCCTCAAGGACGCCGGCAAGATGCAGCCGACCCAGGTATCGCTGGCCAAGTGGAACAACGTGCGCATGGCGATAGATATCGCACGCGAGGCGCGCGATATTCTCGGTGGTGCGGGCATCACCACCGAGCATTGTCCGATCAGGCACGCGCTGAATCTGGAATCGGTCATCACCTACGAGGGCACCGAGACCGTGCACCAGCTCGTCGTCGGACGCGAAGTCACCGGGATCAATGCGTTCTGATCCGATGGCTGTCGACGTTATCCGCATCGAAACCCAGCGCCTGATCCTGCGCCGCACTGCGGCGGAAGACTTTGAGGGTTGGGCAGCCTATATGGCGGACGCGGACGCATCGAAGTTCATCGGTGGCCCACAGCCGCGCACTGTCGCCTGGCGCGGATTCCTGTCGATGGCCGGCGCATGGGCGATTCAAGGCTACGCCATGTTTTCGGTGATCGAAAAATCGACCGGTCGCTGGATCGGACGCTTGGGACCGTGGCAGCCGGAAGGCTGGCCGGGCACGGAAGTGGGCTGGGGAATCGTGCGCGAGGCCTGGGGGAGGGGCTACGCTACCGAAGGCTCCATCGCTGCGATCGACTGGGCCTTCGGGCACTTGAACTGGACCGAAGTGATCCATTGCATCGACCCGCAGAATGCGCCGTCGCAGGCAGTCGCCAGGCGGCTTGGCTCGCGTATCCTGCGTCGCACGAATCTGCCGGCGCCGTACGAGGCCATGACGGTCGACGTCTGGGGTCAGTCGGGCGAGGAATGGTTTGCGCGGCGCAAGCGAGAGGGCGGCGCATGATCGCTGTGTATGGTTACTCGCCCTCGGGCAATTGCCACAAGCTGCGCATGCTGCTGGGACATCTGGGTCGCCGTCCCGGTCGGGATTTTCGCTGGATCGAGACCGACAGCGCGCATGGTGCCACGCGCACGCCGGAATATCTGGCGAAAAACCCGAACGGACGGGTGCCGATGATCGAACTCGACGATGGTCGCATCATGGTCGAGTCCAACGCGATCCTGTGCTGGCTAGCGGAAGGCACGCCGTATTTTGCCGGCGATGCCTGGCAGCGCGCGCAGGCCCTGTTCTGGATGTTCTTCGAACAATACAGCCACGAGCCGTATATCGCCGTCGCGCGCTTCATCTGCGGCTGGACTCCGATCGACTCGCCGCGCCGTGCCGGCTTGACGCAGCTGCACGAGCGTGGCCGCCAGGCGCTGGCGGTGATGGAGCGGCACCTCGAAACCAGGGCATGGTTCAGCGGTCCGGGTTATGGCGTGGCTGATATCGCTCTGTTTGCTTACACGCATTGCGCAGCGGATGGTGGTTTCGACCTTGCCGCCTATCCGCACGTCGGTGCATGGCTCGCGCGCGTGCGCGCGCAGCCCGGTTTTGTACCCATGCCGGCGATCGCTGCGGAGAACGCGGCGTTGATTGCACAGTCACGACTCGGCGTGTCGGTGTAAGCCGACATGAGCGATAATTTTCCGTTCGTCCTGGGCGTAGCACCGAAGGTGCGAAGCCCAAGGATATTCTCCGCGCCATTCTTCCTTTGGCTTCGGCGCTGCGCGCCCATGCCCGGGACGAGCGGCAAAATGGACGCTGCAATGCCATGAACGCCATCCCCAATCCGGTTCCCGCGCGCCACCGGAACGTCAATCGCGCCGAAGTCTGCGATCAGAATTTCATCGAATTCGTGCAGGGCTGGCGCGACGCCGCGGTAAATGCGCCGGCGCCGGACCGGCCGATCCTGCCGGGCAGCCTGTGCACGCGTTCGGACTTCGTGGAATTATTCGACTCGCAACTGATCAGCCGTCACCTGGACCTGATGGCGCGCGTGCTGCGGGTGAAGAACAAGGTTTTCTACACGATCGGCTCGTCCGGCCATGAAGGCAACGCGATGGTGGCGCGGCTGACGCGGCATACCGACCCGGCCTTCCTGCACTACCGCAGCGGCGCCTTCATGGCCGAACGCTTCCGCAAACTGCCGGGCATGGATCCAGTCACGGATTCGGCGCTTTCCTTTGCCGCGAGCAAGGATGATCCGGCGTCCGGCGGTCGCCACAAGGTGTGGGGATCCAAGCCGCTGTGGGTGCTGCCGCAGACCTCGACGATCGCCTCGCATCTGCCGAAAGCGTTCGGCACGGCAGTGGCGATCGAGCAGGCGAGGCGCATTGCGCACGGATTGCCGATTCCGGATGATTCGATCGCGATCTGCTCGTTCGGCGATGCCTCGTCCAATCATGCCACCGCGCAGACCGCGTTCAACGCCGCACAGTGGACGGCATACCAGAAACTGCCTGCTCCGGTGCTGTTCGTGTGCGAAGACAACGGCATCGGCATCTCGGTGAAGACGCCAGGCGGCTGGATCGCGACCGCGTTCGAGCATCGCGACGGACTGGACTATTTCTTTGCCGACGGCCTCGATCTGGCCCAGGGCTACGAACAGGTCGCGCGCGCCGTGCACCACTGCCGCAGCACGCGGCGGCCGACCTTTCTGCACCTGCGCACCACGCGCATCATGGGTCACGCCGGCACCGATTTCGAGATCGAGTGGCGCAGCGTGGAAGAACTCATGGCGGTCGAGGCCTCGGATCCGCTGCTGCGCTCGGCGGCAATCGCGCTCGAAGCCGGCGTGTATACAAAGCAACAATTGCTTACGCGCTATGAGGAAATCCGCAAGCGCTGCTTTGCCGCGGCCGAAGACGCCGATCGCCGCCCGCGGCTGACCGAGCTGGCCGATGTCGTCGCACCGCTGGCGCCTTATCATCCGAATCAGGTCAACGTCGAAGCCCGACGCGCTGATTTCGCCGAAAAACGCCTGGCCGTTTTCGGCAGTGCGGACAAGCTGCCGGAAAAGCTGCCGCCGCGACATATGGCGATCCTGATCAACAACGCGCTGCACGATCTGTTCTGCAAATATCCGGAAGCGCTGCTGTTCGGCGAGGACGTCGCGCAAAAAGGCGGCGTCTACACCGTCACCAAGGGGTTGCACAAGGCGTTCAGGAGTGCGCGCGTGTTCAACACCCTGCTCGACGAAACCATTATCCTCGGCCTGGCCCAGGGTTTCGCCAACATGGGCATGCTGCCGCTGCCGGAAATCCAGTACCTGGCCTATTTCCACAACGCCTGCGACCAGATCCGCGGCGAGGCCTGCTCGCTGCAGTTTTTTTCCAACGACCAGTATCGCAATCCGATGGTCGTGCGCATTGCTGGCCTCGGCTACCAGCGCGGTTTCGGCGGACACTTCCACAACGACAACTCGATCTCGGCCCTGCGCGATATTCCCGGTCTCGTCATCGGCTGTCCGTCGCGCGGCGACGACGCGGCGATGATGCTGCGCACGCTGACTGCGCTGGCGAAGGTCGACGGGCGCGTCTGCGCCTTCCTCGAACCGATTGCGCTATACATGACCAAGGATCTCTACGCCGCTGGCGATGGCCAGTGGCAGTTTGCCTATCCCGCCCCCGAACAGGCGCTCACGCTGGGCGAGGAGCGCGTGTACGCGGCGGAGGCCAGGGATCTGGTGATCTTCACTTTCGGCAACGGCGTACCCATGAGCCTGCGCGCGGCGCGCGAGATCGAGATGGAAAAGGGCTGGAAAGTCCGTGTCGTCGACCTGCGCTGGCTGTTGCCGCTGAACGAGGCTGCAATCGCGCGCCACGCTGGCGACTGCGCGCGCATTCTCGTGGTCGACGAAGGCCGGCGTTCTGCCGGCGTGGGCGAGGGCGTCATCACCGCAATCGTCGAGACCGGACTCGGCGCCAGACCGCTCAAACGCGTGGTCGGCGTGGATACGTACACCCCGCTGGCCGGCGCTGCGCTGCTGGTGTTGCCTGGCGATGCGGACATCACCGCCGCGGCGCGCACCTTGACTTGACGTTCGCGGTGCCGCCGCGACACGGGCATCGCTTGCGCAATGCGCTGTCGTGGGGTCGGCATTTCTCCCGCTTTTATCCCCCGTTCGCGGTTTCCGGCTGGAGCGGGCGCCGCGATTCGCCTACACTTAGCCACAGATGACCCAGAGCCAACCTCTCACCATCCTGTTTGCCGATGTCAGCGGCAGCACCAAGCTGTTCGAGACCCGGGGCGACCTTGAAGCGCGCCGGCTGATTTCGGCCATGCTCAGCGCCCTTGCCGAAGTCACGGGACGCCACGGCGGCCGGGTGATCAAGACCATCGGTGACGAAATCATGTGCACCTTTCCGGGCCCGATGCAGGGCCTGCTCGGCTCGGTGGACATGCAGAAACGCATCGCACACGATCCGTCCTTCGCCAAGGATAAGCTCGCGATCCGCATCGGCCTGCATCACGGCGATGCGCTGATCGAGGACAACGACGTCTATGGCGATGCGGTCAACGTTGCCGCGCGCATGTCATCCCTGGCCAAGCGCGAACAGATCATCGCCACCGCCAGCACCCTCAAACTGCTGACCAACGCCGGCATGTTGCGTACGCGCTCGGTCGGACAGGCACGCGTCGCCGGCAAGCAGCATCCGATCGATATCGTCGATATCCAGTGGCAGGAAGACACCTCCAACGTCACCATGGTACAGCGCGCGATCCGCTTGGATGACACAGGCGTCGCCAAGATCAAGCTGACGCTGCGCTACCGCGGCCAGGTGCTGGAACTGGATCAATTGTCACCGCCCTTCACCCTGGGACGCGACACCAACAGCAGCCTGATGGTCGATGCCGAATGGGTCTCGCGCAACCACGCGCTGATCGAATACAAGCGCGGCTATTTTTCGATCTCGGATCGTTCCACCAATGGCACTTACGTCAAGCTGGGCGAGGATGACGAATTGCGCCTGCACCGCGATGAAGTGCATCTGCGCAAGAGCGGCGTCATCAGTCTGGGCCAGACGATGGCCCTGAACCCGGACCACGTCCTCTACTTCCAGTGCGACGGCTGAGCTGACGGCGCCAGCCGGTTCAGATCACGATGGGCTCCGGTTCCAGCGCAATGCCAAACCGGCTTTGCACGCTTTGCAGAATCCGCTGCGCCAGTGCCCAGATCTGCGCGCCGGTAGCATGGCCATGATTGACCAGCACCAGCGCATGCTGGCTCGAAACGCCCGCATCACCTTCGCGCAAGCCTTTGAATCCGCAGGCTTCAATCAGCCAAGCCGCCGACAGCTTCTTATGCCCGGATGCGGCCGGCCACAGCGGCAGGGTCGGGTGCGCGACGCGCAGCTGTTGCGCGATCTCGTCCTTCACGACCGGATTCTTGAAGAAGCTGCCGGCATTGCCGATCATGGCCGGGTTCGGCAGCTTGCGCAGGCGCAGCCGCGAAACCGCTTCGGCGACCAGCGGCGCGGTCGCTGTCGCGATCCCCATGGCCGCGAGCTCTTCGCGCACGCCCGCGTAGTCCAGCCGCAGTTCACGGGCACGTTGCAGCAGGAATTCGACAGCGGTCACCAGATAGCGTCCGGGGGTGCGCCTGAACAGGGAATCGCGATAGGCGAAAGCACAGTCGGCGTTGCCCAGGCGCGTGAACTTTGCGCCGGCCCGATCGAAAATCTCCACGGTGTCAATGAATTCGCATACCTCGACGCCATAGGCGCCGATGTTCTGGATCGGCGCAGCGCCGACCGTGCCTGGGATCAATGCCAGGTTTTCCAGGCCGACGAAGCCATGCCCAAGCGACCAGTGGACAAAATCGTTCCAGTTTTCGCCGGCCTCGACGCGGATGAGTGCCGCGTCGCCGCGATTCTGCAGAAGGCGGATTCCCAGCGCGGGCAGCGCCAGCACGACACCCGGCCAGTCGCGCGTAAACAGCACATTGCTGCCCGCGCCGAGGACCAGTACCTTGCCGTTTTTCAGTGCCGCGAGGTCGAACAGGCCGGGCAGCGCCGCGGGCCGGCTGACATCGATCAGCAGCTCCGCGCGCGCCGGCACGCGAAACGTGTTGCGGCCCTGCAACGGCGCGTTCTCGACGACGGTGTAGCCGGGTTCGCTGGCGATGCCGGTGATATGCGCAATCATGCGCGCGCACCCGCGCGCTGTCTGCGGATCGAATCGACGCCTTCGCGGATCAAGGCGGGGCCGCGGTAGATCATGCCGCTGTAGAACTGTACCAGACTGGCACCGGCAGCGATCTTGGCCGCCGCATCCGCACCAGACAGAATGCCTCCGACACCAACGAGCGCCATCCGGGCGCCCAGGCGTCGCGCCATGCCCTGCAGTACCAATGTGGATTTGTGGAACAAGGGGCCGCCGGACAAACCGCCGGCTTCGTCTGCGTGGCGGGCGCCGGCAACCGTGCTGCGATCGATCGTCGTGTTGGTGCAGATCAGGCCGTCGATGCCCGCCGCAATCAATACGTCGGCGATGCCGTCGAGTTCGGCTTCATCCAGATCCGGTGCGATCTTGAGCAGCATCGGCTTGCGTGCCTGGTGCCTGGCAGCGAGACGTTCCTGCGCATCGCGCAAGCTGCCGACCAGGCGCTTCAGGGTTTCGACTTCCTGCAAGTCGCGCAGCCCCTGCGTGTTCGGCGACGAGATGTTGACGGTCACGTAGCTTGCGCGTGCATAGACGCGTTCGAGGCAAAGAAGGTAGTCATCGACGGCGCGTTCGTTCGGCGTGTCCTTGTTCTTGCCGATATTGATGCCGAGCACGCCGGAAAATGCCGCTTTTTCCACATTGCGCACGAGCGCATCGACGCCGCCATTGTTGAAGCCGAGCCGGTTGATCACGGCCTGGTGTTCCGGCAACCGCCACATGCGTGGCCTGGGATTGCCGGCCTGCGCACGCGGCGTCGTCGTGCCGATCTCGATGAAGCCGAAGCCCAGTGCCGCAAGCGCATCGACATGTGCGCCGTTCTTGTCCAGGCCGGCGGCAAGCCCGACCGGGTTCGGGAATTCGATGCCGAACACCGTGGTCGGCAAGGGCGCTGGCCTTGCGGCGAGCAGAGGATTCAACCCGGTGCGGTAGGCGGCTTCGATCGACGCCAGCGCCAGATCGTGCGCGCGCTCCGCATCGAGGCAGAAGAGGAAAGGGCGGGCGAGGGAGTACACGAGCCTTCGAGGCCGAAATTATTTTTTCGGCAAGCGGGCCGCCGCCCGCTTGCTGGCGATCTCGACCATCGTCTCGATGCGGATCATGCGCCGGTCGAGATCGTCGGTTACGCTGGCCAGCTTGTCGACATTCTTCGACAGGCGATCCAGGTCGCCACGCATCTGCAGCACGTCCTTGAGCACCGAAATCGCGTCGGCGAGCGCACCCATCAGCGCGCTCTCCGCCGAGCTTCGATGCTGGCCAGTGTGCGATTGGTCGAAGCCACGGCATCGCGGACGCTCCTACGCATGGCCGGCATCGCGCGGCGCAATTCCCGCGTCAATGCGGCCAGCTCGCGCGTATCGCTGATCGAGCTGACGTTATAGGCTTCGATCGCCTGGCGCACGAATTCGCTGACGCTCAGGCCGCGGTCATCCGCCAGCGTCTTGAAGCGGCGCTTGTCTTCAGGAGATACGAGCAGGGTGACGCGCTGAGTCTTCATGGGCACCTCCGTGCGCACATGATAACAACATGTGCATACGATCGTTCGCGCCGTGCTGCCTCGTCAGAAGTGCCAGTGCCCGAAAAACGCCAGGCCGCCGAAGATTCCGAAGATCAGCATGATTACGATCGCAATCAGCGCCAGATGGCAATAGCCCAGGATCAGGCCCGCCATTGCCATGCCGTCGCCTTCGATCGTCCCCGGCGGGGCGCGGCGGATTTCTCCGCGTGCGACATGGCCGCAAATGATGGCAACGATGGCTCCGATGAACGGCAACGCGAACCAGCAGATGATGCCGAAGACCAGGCTCAGGATGGCGGTGGTGCTCGTAGTGCGGACAGGGATGTTCATCGTTGGCCTCAGAAATCGAACTTGATGCCCTGCGCCAGCGGCAGCGCGTCGGAGTAGTTGATCGTATTGGTCTGCCGGCGCATATAGGCCTTCCATGCATCAGAGCCGGATTCCCGGCCGCCGCCGGTTTCCTTCTCGCCGCCGAAGGCACCGCCGATTTCGGCGCCGCTGGTGCCGATGTTGACGTTGGCAATGCCGCAATCGGAACCGGCGCTGGACAGGAAAGCCTCGGCAGCCTTGACGTTCTGGGTGAAGATCGCCGACGAAAGACCCTGCGGCACGCCATTGTGCGCGTGCAGCGCGTCGTCGATGGACTTGAACGGCATCACATAGAGGATCGGCGCAAAGGTTTCGGTCTGCACGACTTCATCGGAATTCTTCAGGCCCGCGATGATCGTCGGCAGGACGAAGTTGCCGGCGCGGTCGCTGAGCGCCTTGCCGCCGGTCAGCACCTTGCCGCCGGATGCCGTGGCCTTGGCGATCGCGTCGCTGTAGCGCTGCACCGCCGACTTGTCGTTGAGCGGACCCATCAGGGTGGTCGGCTGGGTCGGGTCGCCAATCTTGGTTTCGATCTGCTTGTATGCGGCGACGAGGGTATTGACCACGTTGTCGAAAATGGATTCATGCACGAACAAACGCCGCGTCGTGGTGCAGCGCTGGCCGGCGGTGCCGACCGCACCGAACACGATTGCCGGAATCGCCAGCTTGAGGTCGGCGCTGGCATCCAGGACGATCGCGTTGTTGCCGCCGAGTTCGAGCAGGCTGCGGCCCAGGCGCCTGGCGACGCGTTCGCCGACGTGGCGACCCACGGCAGTCGAGCCGGTAAAGCTGATCAGCGGGATGCGGTGATCGTCGACGAATTTCTTCGCAAGCTCTGTACCGGCATCGTTGAACAGGAAGAACAGGTCGGGGAAACCGCCGGCCTTGAGTGCTTCGTTGCAGATCTTCACCGAGGCAATGGCCGATAGCGGCGTCTTCGGCGACGGTTTCCAGATCGAGATATCGCCGCAGACGGCAGCGATGAATGCATTCCACGCCCACACCGCGACCGGAAAATTGAATGCCGAGATGATGCCGACCAACCCGAGCGGATGCCATTGCTCGTACATGCGATGGCCAGGGCGCTCGGAATGCATGGTGTTGCCGTAGAGCATGCGGCTCTGGCCGAGCGCGAAATCGGCGATGTCGATCATTTCCTGCACTTCGCCGTCGCCTTCGGGCTTGATCTTGCCCATTTCCAGCGCGACCAGCGAGCCGAGTGCGTCCTTGTGCTTGCGCAAGGCGTCGGCGCACAGGCGAATCGCTTCGCCGCGCTTCGGTGCCGGTGTCTTCCGCCACGTCTTGTAGGCGTCCTGGGCGCGCTTGACGATGGTTTCGTAGTCGGCGGCAGAACTGGCGTGCACGCGGCCGATGACTTCGTGCGTGCTGGGATTGATCACATCGATCGTGCCGGCGTCGGCGGCCTTCGACCATTCGTCTTTGCCAAGGTAGGTGCCGGATTCAACACCGGTCAGGCCGAGCGTCTTGAGGATTGCAGCAGACATGGAAACTCCGGAAGGATGCGGCCGCCGGGTGCCGACGGCCGCTGGAAAAAGGAGCGGAATTCTAGCAGAGACGAGCATTTGGGACCCGTGTCGCATGGGCTGGCCGTGGCCCGTCGCGGCAATTGACGCCAGACAACGAGGCCCTGAGAATGCGGAAACTGCGGAACTAACCTGCCGCTGACGTGTCCTTGATGGCCTGTGCGGCCGCCAAGGCGGCCATGTGCAGGCTTGGGCTCGTACTCGTGGGGTGCGACGTGCCATCCGCAATGTTCTTGTCTCCAGTCTCGGAACAATCACCCCCATGCTCGGGATCATCCGTCTCGCACTGAATCGCCCCTACACCTTCGTCGTGCTGGCGATTCTCATCCTCATCATTGGCCCACTGGCCATCCTGCGCACGCCGATCGACATCTTTCCGGACATCAAGCTGCCGGTGATCAGCGTTGTGTGGAACTACAACGGCTTGCCGCCGGACGAGATGTCGGACCGCATCATCACGTATTTTGAAAGGCAGATGACGACGACGGTAAACGACATCGAGCATATCGAGTCGCAGTCGCTGCCCGGCGTGGGCGTGATCAAGGTGTTCTTTCAGCCGGACGTGAACGTGAATGCTGCACTGGCCCAGGTCACGGCAGTGTCGCAGACCGTGCTCAAGCGCTTGCCTCCGGGAATCACGCCGCCGCTGGTGTTGAGCTACAACGCTTCCAGCGTGCCGGTGTTGCAGCTGGCGCTGTCGAGCAAGACCCTGACCGACCAGCAGCTGTTCGACTTGTCCAACAATTTCATTCGTCCACAATTGGCCGAAGTGGAAGGCGCGGCAATCCCGTCGCCCTACGGCGGCAAGAATCGCCAGGTCGTCGTCGATCTGAATCCCGATGCGCTGCGCTCGAAGGGCTTGTCGCCGCAGGATGTGACCAACGCGATCCTGGCCCAGAACCTGATCCTGCCCTCGGGCACGGAAAAGCTCGGCAAGTTCGAATACAACGTCAAGCTCAACGGCAGCCCGAAGGAGCTCGACGATCTGAACAACCTGCCGATCAAGGCGGTCGACGGTGCCACCATCTACCTGCACGACGTCGCGCATGTGCGCGATGGCTACTCGCCCCAGCAGAATCTGGTGCTGGTGAACGGTCAGCGCTCGGTGTTGACTACGGTGCAAAAGAACGGCAATACCTCCACGCTCGACATTATTGCGCACGTGAAGAGGTTGCTGCCCAAGATCCAGGCCGGCGCGCCGCCCGGACTGACGCTGGATACGCTGATCGACCAGTCGATCTTCGTCAAGGCTGCGGTATCCGGCGTCGCTCGCGAGGGCCTTATCGCGGCATCGCTCACGGCGCTCATGATTCTGCTGTTTCTCGGCAGTTGGCGCTCGACCCTGATCATCACGATATCGATTCCTCTGGCGGTGCTCAGCTCGATCACGGCGTTGTCGGCGATCGGCGAAACGATCAACGTGATGACACTGGGCGGATTGGCCCTGGCCATCGGTATACTTGTGGACGATGCCACCGTCACGATCGAGAACATCAACTGGCATCTGGAACAGGGCAAGGGCGTCGTCGAAGCCATCCTCGACGGCAGCAGGCAGATCGTGACCCCGGCGCTGGTCTCGCTGCTGTGTATCTGCATCGTGTTCGTGCCGATGTTCTTCCTTACCGGCGTCGCCCGCTATCTGTTCGTGCCGATGGCCGAAGCAGTGGTCTTTGCGTTGATCGCCTCGTTCGTGCTGTCACGCACTCTGGTACCGACGCTGGCGAAGTACCTGTTGCGTCCACATGTCGACACGCATCCGGCGACCGGACATCTGGTCGAAGACGCGATGCGCGAAGACCCCACCGAGCACATGTCAGGCGGGACGGGCATGCTGTCGCGTTTCCAGCGCGGGTTTGAACGCCGTTTCGAGGGCGTGCGCGAGATCTATCGTGAACTGCTTGTCCTGGCCCTGACCTACCGACGTGCATTCGTGCCCGGTTTTCTCGGCGTGGTCGTCGCGTCGTTCCTGCTGACGCCGTGGCTGGGCGAGAATTTCTTCCCCAGCATCGATGCCGGGCAGATCAAGCTGCACATGCGCGCGCAGACGGGTACACGTATCGAGGAGACCGCGCGCCTGGCGACGCAGGTGGAAAAAGCCATCCGCCGGGTGATTCCTGCCGACGAACTGAAGAGCGTAGTCGACAACATCGGCCTGCCGGTCAGCGGCATCAACATCACCTACAGCAATTCGGCGCCGATCGGTCCGGCCGACGCCGATATCCTGATTTCACTCAATCAGGATCACCGACCCAGCGCTGACTACGTGGCGCAGTTGCGCGAACAGCTGCCGCGGGAATTTCCCGGCGCGTCGTTCGCGTTCCTGCCTGCCGATATCGTCAGCCAGATCCTCAATTTCGGCCTGCCGGCACCAATCGATATCCAGGTGATCGGCTTCAAGCGCGACGAGAATCGCGCCTACGCCGAACATATCATGAGCCGGATCAAGCGTATTGCCGGCATCACCGACCTGCGCATCCAGCAGGCATTCAACCAGCCCGAGCTGCATGTCGATGTCGACCGCACGCGCGCCCAGCAGCTGGGTCTCACGGAGCGCGATGTAGCCGACAGCATGCTGGTGTCACTGTCCGGCAGCGCGCAGACTGCACCGACGTTCTGGGTGAATCCGAAGAACCACGTCTCCTATCCCATTGTGGTGCAGACACCGCAATATGATCTGGATTCGCTCAGCAACCTGGAGAATATTCCAGTGACCGGGAGCGGCAAGGCGCCGTCGCAGCTGCTCGGTGGCCTGGCGAACATCAGCCGTGGCCAGGGTGAGGGTGTGGTATCGCATTACGACGTGCAGCCGACGATCGATATCTTCGGCGCGGCGGAGGGTCGCGATCTCGGTGCCGTGGCGAAGGACATACAGGCGGTGCTGGACGACACCGCCAAGGACGTGCCCGCGGGCTCGACCGTGGAACTGCGCGGCCAGGTGCAGACGATGCACAGCGCATACTCGAGCCTGCTGTACGGCCTGGCCGGTGCGATCGTGCTGATCTATCTGCTGATCGTGGTCAATTTCCAGTCGTGGCTGGATCCGTTCGTGATCATCACCGCCTTGCCGGCAGCGCTGGCCGGCATCGTCTGGATGCTGTTCCTGACCGGCACGACGCTGTCGGTGCCGGCGCTTACCGGCGCGATCATGTGCATGGGCGTGGCGACGGCGAACAGCATCTTGGTAGTGAGCTTTGCACGCGAGCGCCTGAGCGAGGGGGCGGACGCCTTTGCCGCGGCGCTGGACGCCGGCTTCATTCGCTTCCGTCCGGTGCTGATGACGGCACTGGCGATGATCATCGGCATGGCACCGATGGCGTTCGGAATGGGGGAAGGCGGCGAACAGAACGCGCCGCTCGGACGCGCCGTGATCGGTGGCCTGATTTTCGCCACCTGCGCCACCTTGTTCTTCGTACCGGCAATCTTCAGCATCGTGCACTCGCGCCGGCCGAGCGCGGAGACACGACCCGATCCAGCCTCGCCACGCCCGGCAGAAGCAGTCTGATGGAGAAACCCATGAACATCGCCAAGGAATCCGCACCTGCTGCGCGCGCGTTGCCGCGACGGCTGCGGCAGATCGGCATCGTCGCGCTGCTGCTGGCGTTGACCGTGGTCGCGATCGGCATCGTCTCGCGCGTTCACAACGACAGCGTTTCCAGAAGCAAGAGCGAGGCCGATGCCATCCCTTCGGTCAACCTGGTCGAGCCGGGCCACGACGACGCGCACCAGGATCTGGTGCTCCCGGGCGATGTGAAAGCGTATTACGACGCGCCGATCTATGCCCGCGTCTCCGGCTATCTGAAAATGTGGTATGTCGATATCGGCACGCAGGTGAAGGCGGGCCAGCTGCTTGCCG
The DNA here is from genome assembly GCA_031291055.1 of Rudaea sp. Lineage (GTDB taxonomy): Bacteria > Pseudomonadota > Gammaproteobacteria > Xanthomonadales > Rhodanobacteraceae > Rudaea. Next base: position 35,825 of record JARLJU010000058.1, read on the forward strand.
AAATCGACAGCCCCGAACTGGACCAGCAGTTGCTGCAGGCGCGCGCGGATCTGGCGACCGCCGAAGCCAAGGAAAGACTGGCCACGATCACGAACAAGCGCTGGAAGGACATGCTCACCTCCAACTCGGTGTCCAAGCAGGAAGCCGATGAGAAAAATGGCGACTACGAAGCCAAGGCCGCCGACACCGCCGCTGCGCGCGCGAACATGGAACGTCTGCTCGCGCTGGCATCGTTCAAGCGCATCCTCGCGCCGTTCGATGGCGTGGTCACCGAGCGCAAGACCGACATCGGCGCGCTGATCAATGCCGGCAGCGGCAGCGGCCCGGAGTTGTTCCGCGTCGCCGACACGCACAAATTGCGCGTGTACGTGCAAGTCCCGCAGGCCTATGCAAGGCAAATCAGCAAGGGCATGACCGCGCAATTGCATCTGCCCGAGGAACCGGGCCGCTCGTATCCGGCGACCGTGGTGGCTACCTCGGACGCAATCAGCGAAATATCGCGCACGCTGCTCGTGCAGCTGGAAGCCGACAATGCCCGCGGCGAGCTGACTGCCGGTTCCTACGCCGATGTGCGCTTTGATCTGCCGGCCATCGCGGGCGTGATGCAGCTGCCGGTCAGCGCCCTGCTGTTCCGCGAGCATGGGCTGAAGGTGGCCACGCTCGGACCCGACAATCGCGTATTGCTGAAAAGCATACAGCTCGGGCGCGACCTCGGCACCCGCGTCGAAGTCATGTCGGGCTTGTCGCCCTCGGACCACGTGATCGACAGTCCGCCCGACTGGCTGGCGCAGGGCGACAGCGTGCGTACCGCCCAGCCGCCGCCGGCGGCGGCGAAGGCGTCGGGCGGCAAGATCGTCGCCAAAGCCGATGTGCCGGCATCATGATCCGCTGCACCGCTCCGCTGCTACTGGCTATGCTCGGCGGATGTTCGTTCGCGCCGCCGTATAAAAGTCCCATTGTGGACACGCCGGACACCTACAAGGAAGCCGGGCCATGGCAAGCCGCGGCACCGGCGGATCGCGCGGATCGCGGCGACTGGTGGCGTGACTACGGCGATACGGCACTGAACGAGCTGGAGGCACGCGTGGATTCGGCTAACCCGGATCTTGCCGCAGCCGCCGACCGCTACGAGCAGGCCCGCGCCTATGTCGCGGAAACGCGTGCCGGGTTGTTTCCCCAGGTGGACGCCCAGGCGCTGGCCACGCGCAACCGCCAGTCCGACAATCGTCCGCTGCGTTCATCCACGCAGCCGGACGAGTATCGGGACAATCTTGTCGGCGCGCAGATCGGTTATGAACTGGATCTTTGGGGCCGCGTGCGCAATCGAGTGGCGGCCGGACAGGCCGATGCGCAGGCCACTGCGGCGGATCTGGCTTCCGTGCGGTTGAGTCTGCACGCGGAGTTGGCCGACGACTACATCACGCTGCGGGGACTCGACGCGCAGGCAAAACTGCTCGCTGATACCGTCGCTGCTTACGGCGAAGCATTGACGCTCACGCAAAACCGCTTCAAGGGCGGCGTTGCGTCGGAACTCGACGTCGCGCATGCGCATACGCAGCTCGATACCGCGCGCGCCGAAGCCACGGACGTGCAGGCGCAGCGAGCCTTGTATGAACATGCGATCGCGAGCATGGTCGGAACGCCGGCCTCGAAATTTTCCCTGGCACCGCTGGTGGTGGAACTGCCGGTGCCGGCGATTCCCGCCGGGCTTCCTTCGACCCTGCTCGAACGCCGCCCGGATGTCGCCGCGGCCGAGCGCCGTGCTGCCGCTGCGAATGCAGAGATCGGCATCGCGCGCGCGGCGTTTTTCCCCAGCATTACCCTGACCGCAAGCGGAGGCTACGAGAACACCGGTGGTGCGGGCTGGCTCACCGCGCCGAACAGCTTCTGGTCCATCGGTCCGCATGCATTGCTGACGCTGTTCGATGCCGGTCGTCGCCAAGCCGAGGTGCGCAGGGCGCATGCTGCCTTCGATGAGGCGAATGAAAAATACAGGAGCACGACGCTGGTCGCGTTCCAGCAGGTCGAGGACAATCTCGCCCTACTGCATCTGCTCGGTGAGGAAGCCAGGGACGAAGACGCTGCGGTGGTTGCGGCGCAACGTACGCTGGCGCTGGCGCTGGACCGTTACCGCAACGGCGCCGTGAACTATCTGGAAGTCGTCGAAGCACAGACCGCCGAACTGCAGGCGCAACGCACGGCGCTGCATCTGCTCGACCGCCGGCTTGAAGCAAGCGTCGGCCTGATCCGTGCGCTCGGCGGTGGTTGGGGCGACACGGAGTCCGGCGCGCCCGACTCCGCCAAGAGCGCACAGGCCATGCGTTCCGGCAAGACGGACTGACTGGTCCGCTAATACTTGTATTCCAGCGAGAGCCACACTTTGCGTTCGCTGACCACGTAGCCATCGCTGTGATAGTCGGCGTAGTCGAGCTCGGTGCTTAGTTGGCTGGTGATCGCGTAGGTCAGGCTGGCATTGATTTCGTCGCCATAGTGCTGGTCGTCGCGAGCTGCATGAAAATCATGCCATAGCACCAACCAGCCGAACTCCCTGGTGAACTGGCCGAAAGCGCCGATGTAGCGATCGTCCAGGCCCTTTACCGGCGTGTTCTTGAACTCGCTCGCCCAGCCGTTGAAGCCGTGGTTGGATCCATAGGGCGAGGAAAATCCTACTTTGCCGTTGGCGCCGAGGACTTCCCGGCCGAGCTTGGCATTGATCGCGTCGTTGCCGGAACTGGCCTCGAGCAGGTGGTAGTCGGCGATATAGTCCTGCGGGTTGTTGCGCCAGCTGTTCTGCTGCGCGAATTCGGCGCTCCATACGAGTTTGTATTCCGAAAACGCTTGCTTTCCTGACCAGCGCAAGCCGGCCGTCCGCCATGAATATTTAGCCTGCGTATCGTTTTCGACAAGGTAGTCGTAGGCGCTGAGTTTGCCCAGCGCCAGGGCCTGGTCGATGTGCAGCAGGTTGGCGTTCAGATCCCATTGCCGCTGGGTCGGATCCGGATAGTCGTGGCCGACGCTGCGCAATGCCTTGTCGAGGTAGATGTACTGCAAGGTCGTCCCCGAATCGAGCTGCCAGCTGGTTGACAATGCATCGAACGACTGCGGTGTCTGCCGCCAAAGACCGGACGTGAAAAACCGCTGGTTGTCGAGATTGATGTATTGGCGGCCGAGGCGTGCGGCGACGGTGTCGTCGCCGTAGCCCAGCCAGGCTGCACTGATCTGTTTGGAAGGTGGGTCGGACTCCGACGGGAACTGGGTCTTGCCGTTGGCCGTATCGTTGTAGTTCGAGCCGAACAGCGCGACCGTGTCGCTGCCCTCGATGTCTGCCGCCCAATGCGAAGCGAACACCCAGCGATAGCCGAGCAGGATGCGCAAGGTATTGGCATTCGCCGTGCGCGTGAATGCGTCGTTCTCGATATTCGCGTAACGGTAACGCAGGTCGATGATCGGTGCGCTGGTATCGGCGCCGGCATCCGCGTGCACGTAATCTGCAACGCCCGCAAGTAAAGCCACGCCAGCCAGCAGCGCCCATGATCGCTTGATCCGCTTCATTTGGCTCCCCAGTTGTCAAAAGTCGTACAAGTCCCGCAGCAACCTCCTGCGGCGAAAAATCTCGAAGAAGAATGTTTTTTCGTCGATCGGCGCGGCCCGGTGGTTGTTTGATTCGGCTGCAACGAGTTACATGCTCCGCACACTAATGTGGCGCTGCGCAAGCTGGCCAATCGCTTAATGACATTTGCATATGAATTGGCCGGTCTGGCCCGGGACGCCGCGATTCCGGCGACCGGACTGGCAGATGCACCGGCAGCATGCGATGTCAGCGCGCCGCGATCGACACGCCTACCGTTGTGGCCGCTTCGCGCCGATCCGGTCGCCCGGCGTGACGCTTGCGAATCGCCTCAAAACTTGAAGCGGAAGCCGATCATCGGGTCTGCCGTGGCGGTGTGCAGGAATCCGGAAGCCAGACCATCGGATACCTTGGAGAACATCACGCCGGCATAGGTGTCGAGACGCTTGGTCCAGCGGTAGTCCGTCATCAGCGAATACACGCCTTCGCTGCCGCTGCAGGTGGCAGCACTGGCGTTCGAACAATGCACCAGGCCGTAGCTGTTCTGATCGTAGCGGTAGACAGCGCCGGTAATGTCCCAATCCTTGGTGAGCTGATACTTCAGGCCAGCCCAGGACACCTGCAGGATCTTGGGTGTAGGAAATGCATTGTTGTTGACCACGCCGAAGTAGTAGCCGCCAAGACCGGAGAAAGGAGCCGTTATCGGCAACGAGGGATTTTCGTACTTGATGTGCTCGTAGCCGACAAACGCCTTGTACGGACCAGCAGTGTAGCTGCCATCCAGGGTGTAAGAAGTATTGTCGGAAATCGTGGCCGCCAGTGAGTCGATCGGCAGCGTCGTAACCTGCGCTGCGCTCAGCGATGCAGCGGCGATCGCATCCTTCTTGCGACCGTAGAGGCCGTCCACCGAAAACCCGGCGTAGTCGAAACCGACGTCGCCCTGCCACGCTTCTCCCGGACTGCTGTCGGTCTTGCCGAACTGGTACAGCGCACCTGCGTGGAAGATGTCGTAGCTGTAGACGTACTTCACCGAATTGTCGAGGCGGGCATCCTCCGTGTCGCCCATGCCCGCGGTCGTGCCGGACAGACCGATGATCGAAAATGCGTAAGAGCCGCCCATGGGATCGTATTTGATGATGTTGTCCAGCAACAGCGTATTGTGCCGGCCGAATGTCAGCGTTCCGAAGTCAGGCGAACTTAGGCCCGCGTAGGCCTGGCGGCTGAAAAACTGGCCCGCCAGAGAGCTGTCGCCGGCGGATGTCTGATTCGCCAGCGGCACGCCGTTGTTGTGCGTCAGCGACTTGAGCGCGTCGGCAAGATTTCCCGATTGCGGATCAAACGCCATTTCCGCGTTGAACACGAATGACAATCTATCGGTGATTTCCTCGGTTCCCTTGATTCCGAATCTCGACTGGCTCAGTCCGTTCGGTGCCACTGAAGTAATCGACTTGTTGCTGTTCTTCGAGATCAGGTACTCCAGACCGACCATCCAGTCCTGGCTCAGCGGCGTGCCATGGGTCTGATAGGCGACGCCGATGTCGTAGACGCCATAGACGGTAATGCCGTTCCAGGTGAGGGAGTCGTCGTCCGCGGCGACGGCAACATGGCTGAACATCGTCGCGGCGGCGATCATGACCGGTACAAAAAGAGAGTTGCGCGAACGCGTCGCACTGGCGAGATAGAAGGCGTCACGGTCACATCGCATGATTGCGCTATTCATGAATATCTCTCCTCAAGGTTGTGCTGCCCAGCCTGGTGATAATCCGGATGTAAGCGGCATATGCGGAGTCCCCGACCGATCCGATCCGTACAATATGGAAAGCCTGGAATTAGCGTTATTCCCCAATGACTATAACGATTCCACGGTGACCAGACAAATCACGGCAAGCAGGAGCCCATGAGAATCATGATCGCGATGAAGAACGAGCGGCGCGGAGGAATGTCCGCTCCGGCCATGTCGAGCCAAGCGGCATCAGTTTGCGTGGCACAACTACCATGAGCCCGCAGCGCCCCCAACTTCGCATCCGTGTTGCCCTCAGCCCGGGCGTGGCGCTGGGGCCGGGGAAGGCGGATTTGCTCGAATGCATCGCCGCATCGGGATCCATTTCCGCGGCGGCTCGACAGATGCGGATGAGCTACAAACGTGGCTGGACCCTGGTTGACGACATGAACCGGGCGTTCAAGTCCCCCGTCGTGGCAAGCGTTGCCGGCGGAGTGCAGGGTGGCGGAGCGATGCTGACCGCAAACGGCAAACGCGTCTTGGCCTTGTACCGGAAGATCGAGTGCCAGGCCGCGCAAGCTTGCGATCGCGAACTGGCCGCCATCGCGCGCCTGACGGCTCCGGACGGAGAGGGAAAATCCGCACCAAAGTGACGGGCAGCAAGCGCTTGAGCCGGGGAAGCGTTCGGGACCAAGGCGTGGCGTTCGCGAGCAATGCGGCTGAATCAATGCCTACGGCGAACCGCACAGCGCCGGCGATAGCGTACAGATTGCCGGGCTGTACGCTTCTTCGTGTTCAGCCTCCTGCGCAGGAATCCAGCATCGCCATCGCCAGAACTTCGACGCACGTCAGCCTTGCAGGCGCAGCCACGTCGGCATCGTTTGCGCCACGGGGAAGCTGATCGATGCTGATTGTGGTGGGAAGCTGATCGACGGCGGGTGCTCGCGTAGTCGAAGATTGCAGTTCAAGACCGGTGGTATGCAGCTTGTTCATGGCCAGTTCCTCGTTTCGAAGTTGCCGCGATGCGCGATTTGCGCCGGCGTCATTGCCCCCGCACTACGAGGAACGCCAAAAGGCGGTGATTCGCGTCATTTGCCAGGCTGTTCGGAATACCCGGCAGGTAGCGCGGACGGAGTGGAGCGCAATCGGGGCGAAGTTCTCACCGAGCAATGGTCGGAATCGAGCAACAGATTCAATGGCGACCCCGGCCCGATTTGAACGGGCGACCTCGCCCTTAGGAGTTCGACCGAGCCTAATCTGCGCAACTTTCCACAACTCAGGACAGTAGGAAAGACGCGGGTTGGCTTTTGTCCAAGTTCGGGTGCAGTTGCCAGTTGTAATAGCACACTGTCCCTACAGTGTCCCTGAGGAAATGCGTGCTTTCGGTTAAATCAGCGACCCGATGCGCAAAAGTTATCGTCTGCAGGCTGGCGCTCAGCGAGCGGAGGGGGCGGCGAATCCGCATTCAACCTGTAAGGCTTAGAATGCCGGATCGAACACCAAGTACGGAAACCATAGATTCATAGGCAAAACGCTCACGTTTTGAGAAATCTTTGAGAAGTCGCTGAGGAGGTTTTGAAGATTTTTGCCCACGGCATCCCCATACTTCTGGCTGGCGAGGTTCATTCGACTGTGCGAGCCCGGCTACGATACTTGGCAAGCTTGTGCGCATTGCCCGGTTCTTCGATGTTTCCTTCATCCATCGCTGCAATAGGGAGTAGAGCCATGAGACGTACGCTGCTATCCGCTGCGCTGGTCGCAGCCCTGGTTTCCGCTACCGGCACTGCCGCGGCGGCCAGCTTCACCTATCACGGCAGCCTGCAGGATGGCGGCAAGCCGGCAGACGGCAGCTACGACATCGAGTTGATGCTGTACTCCGCGTCCAGTGGCGGCAGCGTCATCGGCGGCCCGCTGATCATGAACAAGGTTGCGGTACACAACGGCAGCTTCAGCACGCAGGCGGATTTCGGCCCGCTGGCAAAATCCTTTAGTCAGGCTTTTGTCAGCACTAGCGTTCGCAGCCCCGGTCAGGGCGAATTCGTCAGCCTGGATACGCGGGCACAGGTGAGTGTGTCTCCCGCGTCCAGCGTATGTCCCGGAGCGTGGACGCTGGACGGCAATGCCGGCAATCCGGCGGGCAGCTATCTCGGGACGGCGGACACGAAGCCACTCACATTCGAGGTGAATGGCACGCAAGTGGGGCAAATTACAGTCTCCGGGAACGCTACCATTGCCCCTTCCGCAGCCAACGTCGTATTTGGGTCGCCGACCAACAACGTGGGCGGCGGCTTAGGCGGCGCCACGATTGCCGGTGGCGGCGATGCGGGAACCAATTGCGGTTCGGGCACCCAGCCATGTGGCAATTCCGTGACGCAGTACTGGGCCACCGTCGGCGGCGGTCGAGCCAACGTTGCGAGTGGTACTACCTCAACGGTTGCCGGCGGCTATGGCAATGCGGCGAGTGGAAATGAATCAACTGTCGCTGGCGGGTATGAAAACCAGGCGGCAGGACGTGTTTCGACCGTTGGCGGCGGCGGCGGCGACAGCGCGATAGGGGACAGATCCACAGTCGCTGGCGGAAGCGCCAATGTCGCGAGCGGTTTTGCTGCGACGATTCCAGGCGGATTTGGCAATACTGCTGGTGGCGACTACAGTTTTGCAGGTGGATATGGAGCCGTGGCTCGGGCTGCCTCGGCAACAGTTACGCCGGGGTGCACTGCAGGGACCAATTGCGGCGACTACGGCACATTTGTTTGGGAAGACGCGTCTAACCAAGGTACGAACTTCACGTCCACTGGCCCGAACCAGTTCCTGATTCAGGCGAACGGTGGCGTGGCGATCAACGGAACCCCCGTGGCCAACACCGATGAATTGACGGTTTACGGCAACGGCAACGGGAATAACAACGTCAATCTTCACCTGCTTCCGTTTGGAGCCACGCAGGGATTCAATGTGAGGGCCATGGGGGGCGGCAGCATCGTCCCGTCCTTTCAAATCACGCAAGATGGTGCCATTACGGCGACGCGATTCGACATTGGGTCGACCGGAAATATCGGACTGCTCGGTGCCGGCACGGGCACGAACCCGCTGACGGTTGGCACCGATACAACGAATGGCAATGGCGCATTCCTTTCCGCGGGTGGCGTCTGGACCGCCGGTTCAAGTCGCACGTTCAAGGAAGATTTCGCCCGGATCGATGCGAGCAGCATCTTGGCGAAAGTGATCGAATTGCCAGTACAGACCTGGTTCTACAAGAACGATCATCAGGAGGGTCGGCACATGGGTCCTGTGGCGGAAGACTTCGCCGCACTATTCGGCCTAGGTAATGATGACAAGCACATCGGTGGTGTAGACGAGAGCGGAGTCGCCTTCGCAGCGATTCAAGGCTTGAATCAGAAAGTCGAGGCGGAAAAAGTGGAGAACGCGGACCTCAAGGAGAAAAGCGACACGTTGGCGCGGGAGAATGCGGAATTGCGCAGCAAGCTTGATGATCTGACTGCGCGTATGAGTCGGCTCGAAGCCAAGCAGGGACAGTGATATGGATGCGCGCCTTTCTTTAGCTTCAATCCTTGCCGGTATTGTCTCATTGACTCCATATGCTGCGTCGGCGACGACTGCGTCACAACCGCCACGCTTCCAGTTGGTCGGCTCGGGCACTCTGACGGTGGATCAGCCTGTGTTGAAAAATGGAAATGTGAAGATCAAAGCGCATCTGACGCCAAGCGATGCCGCGAGCGCGCCATCTGTGCAAGAAGGCGGCGGATTCGCGCTGATTGCCAATCTCTCCGCAGCATCCCTGGTTTGTTACAACGACACTATCTTCCGCGATGATTTCGATGGCGATGGGTTCTAGGAAAGTGCAATTGGGTGACAAGACCGTTGATCCCTTAGCGATACATTACGGAGCAAACAACATGCACTCACGACTTGCGCGCACGTCACAATCCAAGATGAAGCGTCATCCTCTCGCTGTTGCACTGAGTTTCGCCATCGCCGCGGCTGCGTCGGTAGCCAGTGCAGCGACAATTCAGGTAACCACCGCCGACGATCCTACTGGAACGGTCAACACCTGCACCTTGCGCCAGGCCATTGCGTCGATGAATGGCGCGGCCATTGCGTCGCCGTCCAACTGTGTCAACAACAGCGCCAACGGCTTCGGGACCGGCGACGCCATTACGTTCGCTCCGGGTGTGACCTCGGTGACGCTGGCCGATAGCACCAACAACGAATTGCTGATTACGGATTCAGATCTGACCATCACGGGCAGCGGCTCAGGTGGCGTCACAGTTTCACGTGTCACAGGTGCTACGCATTCGTTCCGCATCTTTCACGACACCGGGAGCACGGGCGCGGCATTCCAGGAGATCCTGAATCTAAGCGGCCTGACGATTACAAACGGCGCGACCATCGCCGCCAATGCAAGCGGCGGCGCGATCTTGATGGAACCCTCGGCGTATACGACAGCCAGACTCGCGATGACGAATTGCGTTGTGAGTGGCAGCTCGACCAGTGGCGCGAGCGCTGAAGGTGGCGCGATTGCAGGATCGGGCACAGCGGCGATGCACAGCGGGACCGCTGTTACCTTGATGGGCAGCACCGTCAGTGGCAATTCGACGGATAATTCCAACGCCGGAGGCGGAGCGATCTATGCCGCCGCCGTCACTCTGAAAGACAGTATTGTGAGCGGCAATACGACGATGGGAGCCACAAGTCCCGGAGGTGCGATACAGGCCGTCGACGTGAACATGAGCTACAGCACAGTAAGTCACAACTCGACAGTCGGCAACAATTCACCCGGTGGCGGTATTGCCGCGCAATCCACACGCTATGCGACGGGAGGGTTCAGCGGCAACTACAACATCGTCAGCTACAACAGTACGGCCGGCACTCAATCTCCGGGTGGTGGCATCTATGCAGCGTCGACCCCCACTCTCGGCCTGTCCAATGAAATCATCTCGAACAATTCCACATCAGCCGCCGACAGCAACGGTGGCGGCATTTACGTTTCCTCGTACTACGGAGTGAGCTTTGAATCGAGCACGATAAGCGGCAATGCAGTCACAAACAGCTCAAGCAGTGGCGGCGGCATCTGGTCGCGATTCGGAAAAGGAGTAATCAAACATGTGTTTGAAAGCACGATCAGCGGCAACTCAGCTGCAGGCCAGGGCAGCGCCATCAGCATAAACGTATGCTCTTCGAGTGCCGCGAGGGCATTGAACATCTACAACAGTACCATGGCTTTCAATACGGCAGACGCCGTTGGCGGCGGAGCTGTGTACGCAGGCAACGTGGGCTGCCCTGCGGCCGAATCCACCAAACCCACTAGCGGCTTGGTAACTATCACGAGTTCGATCCTTTCGAACAATTCGTCCGACATCGCCGCGCAAACAGGTTTTGCGCTCACCGTCGACACCAGTTTCGACTTGATCCAGAATCCGCCGAGCGGAGGCGCAATTACTCTGGTCAATGCCGGTGACAGTCCTGCGGTTATCTCTGTTGATCCTCTCCTCAAGGCTCTTGCCGACAATGGTTGCTTCAAGATGTCCGGGGCAGCGGGCGGCGCGGCCTGCGTGCAGACGCACGCGATAGGCTGCCGTAGCGTAGCTTTCAATAGTGGCAGCAATCCCCTCGGCGACTCGTACGACGAGCGCGGCAACGGCTTCCCGCGGGTGTCCGACTCCACGACGGACATCGGCGCCTACCAGTTCTCGTACACTGTCAATGGTGATGAGATCTTCTGCAATGGCTTCGAGAGCTACCAATAGACGTCACTGAATTCGATGGAATTGGTAACGCGGGAATCAAATTCGCCCGTCGTTAGCGCACGTACTATCTAGAATGGTTTCGGTCCGTGATAAGACCCATTTTTGGGGTGAATGGGTGGGGAGAACGTCCAAAATAAGAACTACGCGGGTGCTCGGCGGCGACGGGTGTAATTTGCAGTATCTCACCGATTGCTGCATGCCCGAAAGTGTGCGGTTTCCACAGTCATTTGAGATGCGCCAGACTCAATCCGGGACCGTGCGATCCTGGCTGTATTGACAGCGACCCATAGGCCGGCATTTCTTGCAAAGTCCCCAATGTGACTTGCCGCCGAGCTCATGCCATTGACCGCATACGCAAGTCAGACACCAAATTAGGCCATCGAATCCGGTGCCTTCACGGTCGCGGGCGACCGCTTCTTTGACTTTCGCCTTGAATGCATCGGAATCCGACTCTTCGGTGCCGAAGGCGTGAAAACGCAGAATCTTCGATGCGTGGACGTAAGTCGATTTTTCGAGAGCATTAATCCGATGAGCGATTGCTCGATTGCGCACGCGCTTCCTCCAACACCGCAACGCGGCGCAACAATTCGTCCACCTCTTCGATTTTCGACACGCAGCCGATTGCCGCGACAAGGGACGCGCCCAAATCCGGAGGCAGTCGTCCATCGGAGACGGCAGCAAGCACCGCATGCGCCTTGTCCGCGAGCGCAAGTGCTCCGGCAAGCTCCGGCATATCTACTGGCGCAGCCGACGACCGATAGACAGGCAGGGCGCGTTCCAGCAACGTGCGAGCCGCTTGTACGTCGCCAGCAAGCGCGGCGTCTTGAAGCCTCGCTACGATAGCCTCAGCGTCAATCATTCCGCGCAGCCTTGCCTGCGGGTTTGGAATACCTTTTGGCCTCCCTTCTGGATTGCCTGACTGCCCTTTCTGCCATGCAGTTGAAGGCGGCTTTCGTTTCTTCTCCATCGTGCTGTCTCCGGTGCTAAATACAGGGGCACCAACTCTCGCAATCATGTCTATCGTTCGGCCAAGGTCGCACCGGATCGCAACTTGTTCCGCAGCTACCCATTCCGCCTTCGGGGTTGATGGTGTTGTGACTGAAAAGCGCACAATCGCCGCACACCACTGGCGGACGCGGGACGTAGCAGCTCACGCTTGCGCCCCCTTGGCTCGCCATGCCTCTGCCTGGCGCTCGATCCTCCGGTAAGCCCAACGCCGGAAGGGGACAACGAACAGCGTGCAGCTAAGTCCGTAGAGGCCTACTTCGTAGCGTCGAATTTCGCGACTGCGATTGTTCCAGCCGGGCGCGCGATCCGCTTCCGCGAGCGCGCGCAGCACGTCATCGTACAGTTTCGGTTTCATCGTGCGCTCCTTTTTCGGTTGCTGGTGGGTGAATCCACCAAATCCGCTAAAGACTGTTTATCTATATAGGGGTGTACATTTTCGACACTGGCGCAAGGTTTCAATTTCGACACTGGGCCATTGCGCAGCCATTGCGGTGCAATCGTGAACAAATCAGGCTTCCTTCCGTTGCGTGAATTGCCGCTTTCGGTAACGCATTGCAGGATGCCCGATGCAATGGCGCGGCTACGGTGCCGGTAGAAAGTCTGCTTATTCGCAAATCCCGGCAACCCTTCAAAGTCAGCCCACGTCAATGCGATGTTTTCCTGGTTGTAGCCGTTGTATCGACGAAACCATATCAGGACGATTTCATGTGCCGGAGGCGGTAACGCTTTCCATTCTGGCGAATCCAGCAACGAATGCAGTAGTAGGGTGAAGCCCTCCGACCCGTAGGCTACGGCGCGCGTTGCAATCGTGCCCACTTCCGATGCGCATAACGGCGGCTGGCACCGTTCAGCATTGATCCGTTGTAGTCGATCATTCACTGCTTGCGCGTCGAATCCTTGGCGCACTAGCCCGCACGCAAGCTCGAATAACGTCGCGTTGCGTTCGCCTTCGGAGATCATCGCTGGCAACGCTCGCTTATGGCGTGTTGCGCATGTCGAACTGGTGACGTTCGCGTGTCCGGCATCGGCTTGCACCGGCGCGCGACGTTTAACTATGCTTGAAATGGCGAAGGCTTCGACAAACTCGACATGCGAGTAATGCGGCGCATCGTGCAGTTCGACGATGCTGGTCTGGAACGGGTCGCCCTTGCAGTGCAGGAAGCCCGGCAGACGCATGACACGCGGTAAGTCGCAAACTTTCGGATCGCTGCCAAAGCGCGCGGCGATGGCTTGCTGGGTAGCCTTGAACGATTCCAGCGGTGCATCGATCAACAGCCAATACGCATGCCAGTGGCCCGTCGATGTTTCAATGATGCAATGCGGGCGCAATGGTGCCACCTGCACTGGTGCCAGCCGTGCACCGTCTAAGTCAGCGAAGTACGCCCTTACTCGCTGCACGTTGCAGATGCTGCGACCTTTGCCGTCGCCTTCGTTCACCATAACGAACACACCTGCGCCGCGCGCGTTCAATCCGGCGATGGTGCCGGCATGCTCGGCGAGCGTGCCATGCAACACACAGGACAACCGTCGATCCTTGCGCGGGCTATCGTCGAAAGTCTGGAACGTGAACCGACTGCCAAGCACGCGCAGGAATTGTTCGGCTTCCGTGTTCACGCGGCTGCCTGGCGGTGATCGCGCAGCCACGCAACGAAAGCCGCTTCGTCGATGAGCACGCGGCGTCCGAGCTGTATTACGGCGGCATCAAGCCCATTATTCGCGCGATTGAATAGTAACCAGCGCAGACTTGATGGCGTGAACGCGGGGTATTTGCTGGCGAACTGTTCGACTTTGAAGAATTGTGGGTTGTCCACTTTCATAACCTCCTTTGGCCGGATGTTGTACGGCCTTGCGGAAGTTAGTTTTAGTGTGCAACCGCGCCGCTAGTTATTAGCGGCGCTTTTTGCGCTCAGCAGTGACGCGCTTTCTAAACCGGTCAATTTCGATTGTATCGGTCAACCATTCCGGCGCAGTGGCCCACAGCTCCGGGGATTTCGCGCCAGAATCACGATCAAGCTGCGCGTTTATCCATTTTGTAATTTCTGGTTGTCTCGGTTTTCTCTTTGCGGCTTGGAGCTTGGCGTCCCGCTTGCCGGACTTACCTAGCAAAATCGTCAAGAACCGATCTTCGTCGCAACGGTGAGTGCTGCGTATCATGTTCAACAGACGGATAGCTAGGGCGAGTTCCGGATCAATAGGGGTGATGTTGCGATACCCCTCACCCGGTTCGTGATCATGTGGCTCGCGCTCCTCCAATAGTGCCCGCGCCTTAGCCTTATTCGGATAGTGCTCGAGCAGGACGCTGCGCAGTTCCGTCAGGATACCCGCGAGCAATGGCGAGGCATCGTCGCGTACTTGCCCTAGCAATCCGTCGAAGTCGCCTTGTTCGCGGCGGTTCGCCTCATCTACTCCGTCGCTAAACGCGGCAATGGCTGCTTCTTTCGCTGTGGAAGTCATCCGAACATCGCCTGATTCATCCGCCCCACAACTCCGCGAGTGTGGCCTTCTGTGAGATGAGTGTATCGCTTCACCATTTGTAGGGTTTTGTGCCCTAACACTTCTGCAATTTCGGCCAAGCTCGCACCGTTCATTGCGAGCGCCGATGCAGCGGTGTGGCGCAGGTCGTGGAACCGAAAATCCTCGATGCCGGCGCGCTGGCACGCTTCACGGAACATCTTGTCAACGACCAGCGGGCGGCCTTTGAGTCCGGGAAATACGAGGTCGGTATCAAGCCGACGCACTTTCAAATGTTCCGCGAGCAACCCATGCGCTAAGCCAGTCAGCGGCACGCTGCGGCGCTCGCCGTTCTTGGTATGGTGAAACGTGAGCATCTCTCGCTCCATGTTGACATCGGCGCGCCGCAAGCCCAGTAATTCACCCTTGCGGGCACCAGTGGACAGCGCGACGACAACTAGCGTGTGTAAGGTCTCACTGTGCGACTTGCAACTGACTTGAAGTGCGATGCGCTCGTCGGCAGTCAAGAACCGTACTCGTCCACGCGGCTCGCGCAGCTTTCGAATATCTGTCAACGGGTTGTCCGTGATCAGCGAAAACTCGCGCTTTGCAATTGCAAAGCAATGCCGCAAATCACCGACGTACTGATTCGCCGTCGCGGGTGCGAAACGCTCGCCGACGCGGTTGGTAGATTTCAGCAGCTTTGCGCGAGCCTCCAATACACGAGCGATGGTGATATCGGCAAGGGCAAGGTGCCCATACTCTTTCCGCCAGAACGTGAGACGTTTGACGCGGCTCCCGTTCGTGCGAATCGCTGCAACTGCCAGGTACTCGCGCTCGTATCGGTCGATCAGTTCATTCAGCGTGACGCGCTTGGCTTCGACGTTTTGAAACCAGCGTCCGGCTCGTATTGAGGTCTCCGTTTCCGCAGCCCAACGCTTGGCATCGGTAATGCGGTCGAAGGTCGCATCGGCGGGGAGGTGGCCGCGAAGGCGAACCTTCACGCGGAACACCGTTTTGCCTTGTCGTTCGCGTTTTTCGATGGTCGCCACTGGGATTCCTCTCGTTGCCGCTTGTTGAGAGGAATTGTCCCTGTAGTGTCCCTGAGGCACAAGTGCCAACGCGACTTACTAGTATAAGTTATTGATTTAATTGGCGACCCCGGCCCGATTTGAACGGGCGACCTCGCCCTTAGGAGGGGCGCGCTCTATCCAGCTGAGCTACGGGGCCGATGGACGCATTATCGCAGGAACCGTCGGCGCTGCGAATTGGGACCGCGCCATGCCTTGAGTTCCGGACGTCCGCCATGACCTTGTAATCATGTATGCGACAATCGCGGGCAAAATCGCCCTGCACTGCAGCGGAACCCACAACCCGATCCGGAGAACAACAATGCAGCTTTCGATGTATGAAATTCTGGTGCCGACGGCCAACCGCGTTCTTGGCAATATCGGCAAGTTCCTCGACAAGGGTGCGGCATTGGCCGAGCGCAAGGAAATTGAAGCGGGCGTGTTGCTGAATTCGCGCCTGGCTCCGGACATGTTCCCGCTGACGCGCCAGATCCAGATTGCCTGCGATATCGCCAAGGGCGCAGCCGCGCGCTTGAGCGAAACCGAAATTCCCAAATTCGACGACACGGAAACCAGTGTGGCCGAACTCAAGGCGCGCATCGCCAAGACGCTGGATTTCATCAACGGCATTCCGGCCGCGAAGTACGCCGGCAGCGAAGGCCGCGACATTACCGTCGTCAGCCGCCGTGGCGACTTGAAGTTCAAGGGTCTGGACTATCTGCGCGATTTCGTTCTGCCGAACGTGTATTTCCACGCGACGGCGACTTACGCGATCCTGCGCCACAATGGCGTGGAGCTCGGCAAGAGCGACTTTCTGGGTGGCTGACCGCGGACCGGCCCCGACGCAGCCGGCCACGCATCGGGCGCTCGCCTGGATCGCCGTTTTCAAGCTGTTCAAGGCGGCGGCCCTGTTGACGTTGGCTGCCGCAACGCTGCATCTGCTCGAGCCGGGTGCGCTTGACCGCCAAGTCAAGCGATTGCGTGAATTGCCGCTCGCGGCGGGCTGGCAGCCGATGATGCACGCGATCGACTGGCTGACCCAGCTCAGCCAGCGAAAGATAGCGGTGGCGGCCGCTCTGGCCTGTGCCTATGCGCTGCTGTACGCCATCGAGGGTGTTGGCCTGTGGCTGCGCAAGCGCTGGGCCGAATACCTGACAACGGTGGCGACTGCGACGCTCATACCGTTTGAAATCTGGGAACTGACGCGGAGCGTGAGCCTGCTCAAGGTCGCGGCGCTGGCGATCAATGTCGCGATCGTGATCTACCTGTATCGCGTCATCAGAAGCGATCGAAAAGCCGGCTGACCGCCGGCGCATTGCTGTACCACGGCCACATTGTGGAAATTGTCCCAATTCGCTATTTTTTCTTCGTCGTACGCAACTTGCGCGCCTTCGCGGCGCTCCGGTCGCGGCGTTCGGTTTTCATGCAAGCAGCGTATTGATTTACAGCCTGGCGCAGTGCGGCGGCATCCTCGCCCTTGCGCAGGCCATGCGTGGACAATGCTTTTTGCATGCGCTGGATCAGGTCGAAATCGTGCTCGTCGCGGTAGGGTTTAAGGTCCAGATCCGCCGGCACTTTCTGCAGGCGTTCGTCGCCGATGTGCTTGACGTATTTCTGCATGAAGCGATCGTAGTCGCGCCATAGAATGCCCTCGGCGCGCACGGCAGCTTCTTCGGCGCGCGTGGCGATCTGGTGCGCGTGCAGGTAGTGCAGACCGAGCTGGTCGATCAGCGTCTTTTCCACTTCCTCATGCATGATGAGGTAGCGGTCGACGTCCACTTTTCTGCCTTTGTAGCTCATGGTCGGCGGCAGGTGCCGGTCGATGTAGATGGTCTGCCCATCCTGGCTGTATCCAGCCAGGTAGGGAACGTCATGGGCCCGGTCGAGTTTTTTCACCCGGCGCAGCACTGCATCGAGGGCGCGATCCAGCATCAGGCTGGACACGTACCAGTCCGGAATATGCAGTTTCTTGTGCGGGGCGTTCGGATGACAACCTTGGGCGGGCATTGAGTCTGCTCCTTGGGCGGATACGACAGACGCGACCTTAGCGCAAGGCGGGTATTTTGGATACCGGCCGGCGCCAGGATTCTCGCGTAAACCGCCGAAATTCCGGACGTTTTTGAACCTTGCAGGAAGCTTGCATAATGGAACAAGTACCAATTCGTACTTTTGTAAATTTTGGGTTATAGTCGCCGCACTGTGTTTGCACGGTCGCTAGTTTGTGGCCTGAAAGCGCTGGATCACCGATCCGCTTCGTCACTAAAGTTTCCATGCACACCAGTAAGCCGGCCCCGCCCCCTGCGGCGGTCAGCCTTGTCTGAACAGTCTCGTGGAGTTTTTATGTCGGATCGTGAGGTTGGTACCGTCAAGTGGTTCAATGACAGCAAGGGCTTCGGGTTCATCAGCCGTGAAAACGGCCCCGATGTGTTCGTGCATTTTCGCGCCATCACGGGCACGGGTTTCCGCACCTTGCAGGAAGGCCAGAAAGTGAGCTTCAAAGTCGTGCAGGGCCAGAAAGGCCTGCAGGCAGACGAGGTCGCTCCAGCCTAGCAATACCGGAAGAGCACCACACACCGGCGGATCGTCTCCTCCGGTGTGTTTTTCTGTGTATCGTGGAATGCTATCGCGGCGGTTTTTCTAGAAGCGGTCGTTGCGAAAATCTTCGATCGCCTCTGCAATCTGCTGCGGCGTGTTCATCACGAATGGACCGTATTTCGCCACGGGTTCGTTGAGGGGTCGGCCGGCGACCAGAATCAGCCGCGATGGCGCGTCAGTGCCGGTGATCCGGACGCCCGATCCCTGACCCAGCAGCCCGAGGTCTCCGCGCACCAGCTCCCGCGAGGCACGATCGCCGATCCGTGCCTGTCCTTCATACACGTAGACGAACGCATTGTGGCCAAAGGGCAGCGGCACATCGAGGTTCGCGCCCGGCCGCAGGTGCAGATCCAGGTAGACGGCCTGTGTTGCCACCTCATGCACCGGCCCTTTGACATTGGCAAAATGTCCGGCGATCACGCGTACTTTGGCTTCTTCCAGCGCCACCTCGGGAATGCGTTCCGGCGCGATGTCCTGATAGCGCGGCGCCGTCATCTTGTCCTTGGCTGGCAGGTTGACCCAGAGCTGGAAACCCCACATCAGTCCGTTTTCCTGCTCGGGCATTTCCGAATGCAGGATGCCACGGCCGGCGGTCATCCATTGCACGCTGCCGGGCGTCAACAGGCCGCTGTTGCCATGATTGTCGTTGTGGCGCATGCGTCCGGCGAGCATGTAGGTCACGGTCTCGAAACCGCGATGCGGGTGGCTGGGAAAACCGCCGATATAGTCGCTTGCGGAGTCGGAACGGAATTCATCCAGCAGCAGGAACGGATCAAGCATGTCCAGGTCGCCTTGACCGATCACGCGCGTGAGCTTCACGCCCGCACCATCACTGGCCGGACGGCCGCGTACGACACGCACGACCTGGCGCGCTTCCTCCATCTGCGACGGTTTCGTCGCGGTCAAGACATTGGCATTGGCAGGCATGAGATTTCCCGGTTGGACGATGACGCATACATGGGGATGCCAGCCGCGAAAAAAAGCCTTCGAAGAAGCATCCGGCGTCGGCAGAACCGCGATAGGATTGGGCGATGAACCCCGAATCCATCATCGTACTCGAGCCGCAGATCCACGATCTCGGCGGTTTCACCGTGTCCCGGGTGCTGCCGCACCGGCTGGCGCGGCATGTGGGGCCATTCGTGTTTTTCGATCATATCGGCCCAGCGCGGTTTGCGGCGGGGCGGGGCATCGATGTGCGCCCGCATCCGCATATCGGGCTGGCTACGGTGACCTACCTGTTCGACGGCGCTCTGCAGCACCGCGACAATCTGGGCAACGTGCAGATCATCCGGCCCGGCGACGTGAACTGGATGACGGCCGGCCGCGGTATTGCGCATTCGGAGCGCACGCCGGAGCTGGAGCGGGCGGCCGGACACCACATGCACGGCATCCAGACCTGGGTGGCGCTGCCGCGCGCGAGCGAGGAAGCGGCGCCGGATTTCCATCACCATCCGGCGTCGACCTTGCCGCAGATCGACATCGGCGGCGTGCGCCTGCGGCTCATCGCAGGAAATGCCTATGGTCAGCGTTCGCCCGTAGTCACGTTTTCGGCGATGTTCTATCTGGCCGCCGACTTTGCATCCGGCAGCGCGATCACCCTGCCGCCCGAGCATGTCGAGCGTTCCGTCTATGCGATCGATGGCGCGTTGCGTGTCGGAGGCATCGAACTGCCGGCGGGCCACCTGGCGGTATTGGCGCCCGGCCAGGACGTGGAAATCAGCGCAAGTTCGGCGGCACGCGCGCTGCTGCTGGGCGGCGAGCCGCTGGATGGTGAACGGCACATCTGGTGGAACTTCGTCTCCAGCTCACGCGAGCGGATCGAACGTGCCAAGGTTGCCTGGAAATCCGGGCTGTTTGCGCCGGTTCCGGACGATGCGGAATTCATCCCCCTGCCGGATCGATGATTCGCCGCAACCCCGAAGTCATCGATACTCCCGATGGCAGCTGTCGCAGGCCGCGCCGATCCTTTCCACCGCCGACGCCAGCGTAGGACAGTCTGTCGCGGCTGTGGCTGCCGCCAGCGTATCGCGCAGGCGCTGTGCGTATTCGCGGAACGGGGCATCCGCCGTGTCGTCCGGATACAACGCCGGCTCAACGTCCGCGGCCAGTTCGTCGAGACGGACGAGGGTCGCCGACGTGGCTTTCGCCTCGCAGCGATTCAGGCGTATTTCCTGCCGGAGCATCGCCAGACGATGCTGCATGACGTTCATGATTCCGCGCGGATACGCGTCGCGCCGATTGAGGGTGTTGACGGCAATTGCGCCGCCCGCAGCGCCAAGGACGATGCCGAGCAACAGCAGGATCAGGTTGCGCATGGGTCAAGGCCGGTTCCAGCAAGGCGAAAAAGGATAGCGAAATTACCCCGGCGATGGTTCGCCCCGCTCCGTTGCGGGTAAGATCACGGACAGCCACCCCGGCTACGCTACAATCTACGCACCCGGCTGGGACTGCTTCCGTGCATTCTAGCAACGACCAGAATTCCAATACCGACCGTCACACTGTGGCCCAGGCGGCACCGCGTGAGGACGACACCTTCAAGCCGCGACTCATCGTTGTCAGCGGCGTGATGCTGGGTTTTCAGCTTGAGCTAGGGACGGCACTGATCGTCGTCGGTCGGGCCAGCGAATGCGGCCTGTCGCTGCCGCACCCGAGCGTTTCGCGCCATCACTGCCGCATCTGGCGCGAGGGCGACACTTACGTCATCGAGGATCTGGGCTCGACCAACCAGACCTATCTCAATGGCAAGCCGGTCACGCGCGCGGAATTGCGCGACGGCGACCAGATCAGCGTGGGCAGCAACGCCATCAAGTATTTCATCGGCGCCAGCATGGAAGCGACCTACCACAACGAGCTGATCGACCTGGCGATCTACGACGGCCTGACCGGTTTTTTCAACCGCCGTCATTTCCGTGGCCTGCTCGACGAGTACATGGAAAAACTCAAGACTTCGGCGCCGGTGAGCGTGCTGATCATGGATCTGGATCATTTCAAGCTGGTCAACGACCGTCACGGCCATCTGGCCGGCGACCAGGTGTTGACCAGTGTCGCCCAGCTGATCCGCGAGAACGCTCCGGCAGGCGCGCCGATCGGTCGCCTGGGCGGCGAGGAATTTGCGATGGCCTTGCGTGGAATGGCGCTGGACGCCGCCGTGGCGCTGGCCGAACGCGTGCGTATCGCGGTGGCTGCGCAGCCGATCCAGACGCGCGATGTCACCTTGCCGGTGACGATCAGCATCGGTGTAGCCCAGGTCGATGCCGAGGTGACGGCAAGCGCGGATCTGCTGCGCCGCGCCGACGAGCAGCTTTACCGAGCCAAGCAGGAAGGACGCAACCGGGTCTGCGTCGCCGATTAGCTTTCGCCGGCGGGCTTGGGTTTCAATGCGCTGCGTCTGGCTTCCCATTGCGCCGCCTGCTGAGGCTTTCCCCAGGCTTCATATACCTGGATCAACGGTGTCATGTATTCGCCGAGGCGCCAGTGGTCGGCACCGAAATCCTTCTGCTTTTCGGCAATTGCTGCGAGCAACGCCTGTTCGGCTTCGGCATATCGGCCGGCCTTCAGCAGCGCCTTGCCCAGCCCGAATTCGCCTTCGCCGGTGACCTCATGCTCCGGGCCGAAGACTTCCCTGGCCTGCGCCACCACCTGTTGCTGAAGCGCCACCGCCTGCGCGGTGTCGCCGACATCGAGCAGATAGTTGGCGTAGTTGTGGGTCGCACGGATCACATTCGGGTGCCTTTCGCCATATTTCTTGCGCGTGCCATCGAGCGCTCGTTTGTAGTAGGGGCCGGATTCGGCGATTTTCTCCGGCGTACCCTGCTGGCGCAGCGCGCCCGCAAGGTTGCTGACGATATTGAGGGTCATGCCGTGTTCCGGTCCGTACATCTTTTCGCAGACCGGCAGCAGGTCCTGGAGAATCTTCGCGCCTTCGGCGTAGCGGTGCGATTCCAGGTACATGATCGCGAAACTGTTCTTGGCTTCGATCGTCTTGGGGTCTTGCGCACCCAGTGCCCGGGTCTCGCGGTCGATCAAGTCGCGAAAGATCGTCTCGGCCTCGCTGTAGCGGCCAAGATAGGTAAGCAGTTCCGCGTGTACATTCAGTGCCTCAACCGTGAGGAGGCCATCGTGCCCGTCAACACGCTCAATGGTCGGCAGCAGGTCGGCGATGCGGTGCTCGGCAGCGGGAAAGTCGCCCTTTTCGTTTTCAACATCCGCAACATCAACGGCGCTGCGCAGCGTTTCGGGATCGTCCGCTCCGCGCGTGCGGCTCAAGGCGGCAAAATTGCGCGCAATGATCTCCGCAGCCTCCTTGGCATTGCCGTTGTTGAGCGTCTGCCGCGCGAGCTGGCGCTCGATCTGCAGCGTAAGCAGCGCATCGGGGCCGAGGCTTTTCCGCGCCAGGTCGTAGGCTTGTTGGGTATGCGCAAGCGCGGTCTTGTATTCGCTCAGGCTGTTGTAGCTGGAGCCTATTGTTTTTTCGATGTCGGCCAGTACCTCGGGCTGCCGGGCCAGTTCCTGCCCGGCGCGGTTGGCAGCGCGATCCAAGACCAAGTGCAACAGAGTCTTGTCCAGATCGCGGGCCTGCCCGGGGTCGACTCCGGAAAGGACGTCGGTAAGAAAACGCGATGTCTCGCGGCTTTTGTTCGCCTCGATTGTGGCGCGTTCGGCGGCCGCCCGCGCGTGCAGCATGCCGACGATGGCGGCCGTGGTGCCGGCAATCAATGCCATGGCGATCAGGCCAACGGCGAGGATCGGGCCGCGATTGCGCACGGCGAACGCGCGCAGGCGATAGCGTCGCGTTGGCGGCACTGCGCTGAGCGGGTAGTGCCGCCGATAGCGGTCCACGTCTTCGGCCAGCGCTTGTGCCGATTCGTAGCGTCGGCTGCGATCCGGATCGATTGCGCGCGCCAGTACCCAGCGCAGCTGCGCGGGAATCGCGGCCAGCTCGCGCACGCTGTCCGGATGCATCGATGTCGTCTGGCCGAGCGAGGCGAGCAGGGCGGTGTGCAGTTCGCGGTTGTCCAGCCCTTCGGCGGCAGCCCGGTCCATCGCCTCCTGCGGCGCGAGCAATTCCAGCAGCATGACACCGAGCGCGTACACATCACTGCGGATATCGATTTCCCCGGTATTGCCGCGGATCTGCTCCGGACTCATGTAACCGCGCGTGCCGGCGCGCTCCATCAAGGGCATGCCGTCGCCGCCGGTATTCTGGGTGGCGCCGAGGGCAATGCCGAAATCAATGATCTTCGGCAGCGGCCGACCGTCCACCTCGGCGACGAGAACATTGTTGGGCTTCAGATCGCGGTGGATCACGCCCTTCTGATGCGCATGGTGCACGCCGAGACAGATGAGCGCGAACAACGCCAGGGTTTCGTCCAGCGACAGGGCACGCGTGGCGCAATACGCGGCGAGCGATTGCCCGTCGATCCATTCCATCGCAAAAAACGGATGGCCCTGCGGCGTCGTGCCGGCGTCGTATACTTTTGCAATTGCCGGGTGATCCATGCGCGCCAGCGCCTGGCGCTCGACGAGGAAATAAGCCTCGGCCATCCCGCCGCGCAATTGCCCGCGAATCAATTTGAGCGCGACCCGGCGCTGCAGCGGTTCGAGCTGCTCGACCAGATAGACCGCGCCCATGCCGCCTTCGCCGAGCAGGCGTTCGATGCGATAGGGACCAAGGTGCAGCCCGGTGGGCAGTGTCTGCTCGGGATCGCCGCCGGCGGCTTCCACGTCAAGTACCGTGGGTTGGTCCGGCGAACTGAATCGGGAGCCGAACGATGGCTGCATCGCTATCCCCATGCTGATCTTGCGAGTGTAGGCCGAGATTGAGCCGGCGCAAAGCTTGCACCGCCCGAATGGTAAAGTATACGTCCGCAACCGTGGCGCATTTTTCATGGATCCCCGTTTCGCCGGTATCGAACGCCTGTATGGCGCGGGCTGCGTTGCCCGGCTTGGACGCGCGCACGTCTGCGTGGTCGGCCTGGGTGGCGTCGGTTCCTGGGCGGTGGAAGCGCTCGCGCGTTCCGGAGTCGGCGAATTGACCCTGATCGATGCGGACGACGTCTGTGTGTCCAACGTCAACCGCCAGTCGCATGCACTGGAAGGCGAGTACGGACGGCCGAAAGTGGACGTCGTGGCGCAGCGCATGCGCGCGATAAACCCGCGGATCCGCGTGCACGCGCTGACCGAATTTGTGACCCTGGGCAATCTGGAAACACTGCTCGATCGCGGTTACGACGCCGTGATCGATGCGTGCGACGCCTTGCGCATCAAGGTTGAAATGATCGCGTTCTGCAAACGGCGGAAAATCCCGATCGTGGTCTCGGGCTCGGCCGGTGGCCGCACCGATCCCTCGCTCATCACGGCACGTGACCTGACCCGTACCGAGCACGACATCCTGCTCGGGCTGGTGCGGCGGCGCCTGCGCGACGAGCGTGGCTGGACGCGCAACCCCAAGCGCTATTTCGGCGTGCAGGCCGTGTTCTCACGGGAAAACGTGCGCTATCTGCAGGCCGACGGCAGCGTCTGCGGCGAGCGGCCTGCCGATAGCGAAGGCAGTCTGAAACTGGACTGCGGCGGCGGCCTGGGCGCCGCAATGCACGTGACCGCGACATTCGGCTTTGTTGCGGTGGCCCGCGTGATTGAGCGCCTGCTGGCAGCCTAGCTGTTGCCGAGACGGAATAATCGTTCGCAGTTTTGGCTCGTGGCAGCGGCGATGGTTTGCGCATCCACGTTGCGCAAAGCGGCGATGCACGCACACACTTCGACCAGTCGCGACGGCTCATTGCGCACACCCTGGTGTCCATGCAGAGGCTGATCCGGAGCATCGGTTTCCAGCAGCAGATGTTCGATCGGCATGCTGGCGACGATGCCACGCAGGCGACGAGCGCGTTCATAGGTGACAGGGCCGCCGATACCGAGACAGAAACCCAGCTTCCACAATTGCTGCGCCTGCTCGATGCTGCCGGAAAAACTGTGGACGACGCCGCTCAGCTTGCCAACGCGCCGGATCGCTGCGGTCACTTCGTCGAGCGCGTGACGTGCGTGCAAGATGACAGGCAACCCGAATTCGCGTGCCAGTTCCAGTTGGCGGTGAAAATAGACGCGCTGCGTCTCGGCATCGAGGCCCGCGACGTGAAAATCCAGGCCGCACTCGCCAACGGCGACCGGTTTTTCGCGTTCGATCCAGTGTGCCAGTTCAAGCAGATGCCCGGGCCGGTGCCGGTCCAGAAACATCGGGTGCAGGCCATAGGCGGGATAAAGCCCGTTTTCAGCCGCGCACAGGCTGCGTAGTTTTTCAAAGCCATCCAGGGCAATTGCCGGCACAATCTGGCGGGTCACGCCTGTTGCGCGCGCGCGAGCGAGCGCTTGTGCGCGGTCTGCGTCGAACTCGACGGCATCGAAATGCGAATGGCTGTCGATCAGCACTGCGGCGCCACTAGGGAATCAACCAGCTTGCCGTGCCGAGGAACAGGCCCATGCTGACCACATCGGTGGCTGTAGTCAGAAAAATGCTCGATGCCATGGCTGGATCGGCGCCCAGACGCTTGAGGCCGAGCGGCACCGCTGCGCCGGCAATCCCGCTGGCAACGCTGCTGACGGCCATGGCAAACAGCGTAATCGCTGCCAGCGCCAGGGCGTGCGGATTTTGTTGCAAATGCGCAATTGTGAACATGCCGATGCTGGCGACGAATCCGACCAGCAAGCCGTTGAGAAATCCGAGCCATGCTTCCTTGAGCATCAGGTCGCGACCGACGCCGGCGCCCAGTTCGTTGAGGGTCATCCCGCGCAGCGTCACCGCCAGCGCCTGGCAGCCGGCATTGCTGCATTGTCCTGAGAGCACGGGCAGGAATACGGCCAGCAGCACGATGTGGTTCACGGTGTCCTGGAATATTCCGACCACGCTTGCGGCGACAAAAGCAGTGAGCAGATTCAGCTGCAGCCATGGATGGCGGAACTTCAAAGCGCGTTGCCAGGGGGTGGATGTGCGCTCCTCTTTTTCCACACCGACCATCGAGCCGGCCTGCGCGCTGATCTCGAACGCCTGCTGCTCGAACAGGACCTGGCCACGAACCTTGCCGATCAGGCGACCGTTGTTGTCGCAGACCGGATACACAGGATAGTGGCGAGTGACCACTTCGCGCATTGCATCGACCAGGCTGGTCTCGGGGCGCAGGAAAAACGGTTCGCGCACCATGACTTCTTCCAGGCGCTGACCCGGCTGAGCGAAGAGCAGCTCGCGGAACGTGACGATGCCTGCGAGGCGTCCGTCGGCGTCCGTCGCAAAAACATAGGTGACCAATTGCTGCCTGACGATCTCGCGCATGGCTTCGATGACTTGGCTCACCGGCGTTTGCGGCCTGAACTGCGCGGGCGAAATCTCCATGAGGCGACCGACGCTGCCTTCCGGGTAGTGCCAGTCTTTCAGCCACTGTTCGCCTTCGCCCGATGCCGTGGCGGCGGCGATGCGCGCGCGCCGCTCGGCCGAGAATTTTCCCAGGATGTCGATGGCATGACCGGGGCCGAGTTCAGCCAGCGTCGCGGCGATCGCGGCGTCCGATTGCGACTTGAGGCGATCCGCGGCGCCCTGGGAATCCAGTTCGCGGATGCCTTCGCTGGATGTGCCGTCACTGAATCGGCGCGGGTTTTCCGAGGAATTCATGCAGTCTCCGCTGATCGCCAACGCCCGCCATGCTAACCGAGACGCGGAAATCGCGCGCGCTGTCGGGTGGGAGCCCGAACAGCGGTTTCGGAAACGTTCACGTGCTTTGGGCGAAACTGCGACTCAACCAAAGACGCAGTTGTGCGTGTATGCGGCTGCCAACCGAGCGAGGATGAAGTCATGTTGCGTAACAAAGGAATCATTGTAGTCTTGCTGGTCGCGATGTTCGGCCTGAATGCCTGCGTAGCGCCACCACCACGCCAGCGCGTGGTCTACCACGAAGGCAGCGATCAGTCCTATTCCGGGCGCTACTGCCACACCTGCGGTACCGTGCGCGATATCGACCAGGTGGAAATACGCCAGCAGAACACCGGCGGCGGAGCCGTTCTCGGTGCTATCATCGGCGGTGTGATCGGCAACCAGTTCGGTCGCGGCGGCGGTCGCGCGGCGGCGACTGCCATTGGTGTCGTCGGCGGGGCTGCTGTCGGCAACTCGGTCGAGGAAAACAATTCGCGCGCGGCCTCGGGCTATGCCTGGCGCTTCCGCGTCGAACTCGACGATGGTCGCTGGGCGACAGTCACGCAATATGACAACCCCGGTTTTCATCCTGGTGCGCGGGTGATCGTGCGCGGCAATCACCTGGAAACATTGCCGAACTGAAGATTGCGGGCCGCAGGTGCCGTCCATGGGGATGGCGCTTGCGTGTCCGACAATGCATCCGCAAACTTGGCCGGCGTGGTTGCATTTTTCCGGCTTGGAGCCAATTCCAGCCGGCGAGCATGACCCCCGGCCATCGTGCCGGACTCGTCCAGGCGCGCGCAACTAATCCGGCCTACAAGATTCACGAACGCATGACCGCTGCCGCAAGAATAGCGGTTCTGTCGTCCATATGCCGGCTGCAGACCTACGTCTATTGCGCTTCCATTGCGGACCGAGCGATGCTCCGGACGCATTCGCAAATATGCGCTTCCTGACGAATTGCCGGTGCTGCTTGGGTGCGAGACGACACGCACTGGGGTGATCGACCGGAATCAGTCGGCGCGATAGAAGCTGTGATCGCCGATGATCGCCAGTGGACTGCCCTTGGCCCAGGAAGGCGCGCCCGAGTTCGATGCGAAGAAATGATCGGCCTTGGGCACGACGTCCATGCGCAGGCTGGGCGGCAGCGACCACATTTCCATTGCCACATCGGCAACCAGCCACGCTTCGCGCCAGGATTCCACATCGGTAAAAAGGTAATTTTTACCCGTTGTGGATAAAGCAAATTGTCCGCGTGCGTTCAGCACGGTGCACAGCGAAGTGCCCCATTGACCATTCTCGCGGCGGCGCATGGCTACTTCGGCCACAGCCATCTGGCCCATGACCGATTCGCCGCGAGCTTCAAGATAAATGGTAGCCGCAAGGCAGGCACGATCGCCCACCGGCTGCTGGAGCATCGATGCCAGCCATAGAATCCAAGCCAGTTTCATCGCGTCAACCTCTTGTCGCAGATTTGAATATCGAATTGCACCGCCAGCGTCGCAGCGATTGCACTGCGCCAGCCCCGGATGCAACAAACGATGCCAGCGGCATCGCAGCTATTTTTTCCGGCCGGGCAAGACCCGAATTCCGGAGTGATCGTGGGGAATCGTTTCGATTTCCCCGCTGTGGCGCACGTCCCGTGGGCCGCAGCGTGGGCGCCGGTGTAGAGTCGGCGCCTGGTAGCCATCTTGATTTTCTGCCCGGCAGCACCGGCTTCAAAGCCGAAGCTGCAGCGGGGTACTCAGATTCTTTGCTTCGCATCATCGCGCGGCGATGGTGCACGCCTGCATTATCGCACATCCGCTAGTGCAAGCGCACTAAACTATAGATGTTCCCGGCGTTGTTCGCAACGGTTTGTTAAAGTATTGTAAATAGTGCATTGATGCAATTTGCATCAATATGGAGAAAGCGCAAAGTGGATTACGCGGCAAATGCGCAAAATTGCTGTTGCGGCGGCGGCGCGCTGTATCGCCGAACGCTTACTTGTAGCCAAAATAGTTTTTCAGCATCTGCTCGCTGCCGGCATAGTCCTTGGCCGTTGCCGGCACGAACTTGGTTACGCCGAGTTCGAACAGGAGCTTGGCGGTGTCCTGATCCGCGTCGAGCTTGAGCAGGGCGTCCTTGACCTTGGCTTTCACGTCGTCCGGCACCGTCGGTGCCGCGCTGACGCACTGGCCGGCAAACTGGCGTGAAGTCTTCACAGGAGTGAGATTGGGGTATTGCTCCTTGAGCCAGGTAGGAATCATCGCGGCGTCGGCTTCACCGGCGAAGACCGAATCCACCGCATCGCGCGAGGACGCGGCCGATGAGCGGATATCCGGTTGCAATACCGGATTGGGATAGAACTCAAGCAGCAGGGTATAGCCCAGACTCGGCGCCGGCATCGTCACAATGGAGTGCCCGACCAGGCCGGCAACGCCCTTGTTGCCTATTTCGACATTGGTCACCAGGGTGTAACTGGTCGGCTCGGCCGTGTGCACCAGCGGCTCGTAGTGGCCGTGCTGGATGCGATAGTCGGTCAGGTGCGCTTCGTCGAACGCAAAGTCGGCTTTGGCTCCGGCCTGGATGTCGCGCCAGTAAAAATGATAGTTGCGTGCGGTGACCAGGGTGAAGTGCTCGCCCGTGGCCTTGTTGAGATAGGTCATCAACGGTTTGTAGATCTCGTTAATGCGTTCGGTCGGGTATGCCGGCTCGACATCGAACGTATAGTCTGCGGCGAAAACCACGTTGCTTGCAATTGCGAATGCTGCACCGAAGATGGCAAGAAACACAGTGTTCCGCTGGCGCAAAATACATGGATTGCTTTTCATTGCGGTGTTCCCCCTGTTACCGAGCCGCTATAACATGAAACCCCGGCAAAGGCGTGACGCACTGCGCAAAAATTTGCCGCGGATCAAGGGTGCTCTCGGGCAAACCCAGAAACAACTTTAATCTCGTCCGCGGTCGTTGTGTCGGAGCGCCTGGATCCAATGCACAAACTGGCCGCTGCGGCGGTGTCGGCGAGCACGGCGAGAGCCTCGGCGTGCCCAGCGCCACTCCACGCGCTCATGACGACGGCACCGGCTTCCTGATTGTTGCCAAAGAGCGGGGTGCCGGGAGCGGGCAGGGCCATGCGGTCCAGTTGCAGGCGATACAGCCCGCGTTTGTTGCCGCCCTTGAAATGCAGCCGTGCCATGACTTCCTGGCCCGGATAGCAGCCTTTGCGCACGCTGATCGCGCGCAGGCGGCCCAGACCCAGCCATTGCGGCAGCCATTGATCCTCCAGTGCCGGTCCAAGTTCGGGCAGGCCCGCGCGAATATCGTCCAGGCGCCATCGATTCAGCGCTTCTGCCGACGCTATCGCAACGATTGCCGGCGTCGGCGGCGCCTGCAGCAGCAACCAGCGTTGCGCGGGCCCGGGCAACCGGAGGCCGACGCTGTCGCCGTGGCGTACCAGCGCATCAGCTGCGGGCAGATTGGCCAGACTGGCCAACGCTTCCGCTTCGTTGCAGCCGAGAACCTGAGTGTCGACGAGCGTCCGCAGGGACAGCTTCGCGCGAAACACAAAACGCGCCAGCGCCGCGCGCACGATTTCGGCGTCGCCTCCGCGCAACAGCAGGCGCAGACGGTCGTCGGCGTCGCGCAGCAGGATGAACATACAGCGCACGCGTCCCTGCGGCGACAACCACGCATTCCATTGCCAGTGTCCCGTCGGCAACGCGACCACGTCATTGCAGAACTGCGCCTGCGCGAACGCAATCGCGTCGGCGCCGGCGATCTCCAGCATTTGTGCGGGCAGTGCGATTGGCATGAAAGCTGAGCCAGAGTTCGGCGCTATACTGCCCACCAATGTAGGTGCGATGCGCGGATCGATCAAGCATTGTTGTCAGAACTGCTGCTGCGTATTACGCTCTTGCGCTTTGACGAGTCCGCAATGTCCGAGCTGAACAAATCCGCGACGCAGCCATCCGACCGTGCTGAAATCGCGTCGCAGGATACGGCGGCGGTGAAGCCGCCCGCGGAGATAGGCGGGCGCGGCGGACTGGAACCTACGCGCTATGGGGATTGGGAAAAGAATGGTCGTTGCATCGACTTCTGAATGAAGATTTGAAGCGTGCGGTCGGGAAGGCCGCTTTCTGTTATCGCGATCAGGCACGAACGCAACCACAACGGAACGCCAGCCATGCCGCAATCCGCCCGCCCGCTTTCTCCGCATCTGCAAATCTACAAGTGGCAGCTCACGATGACGCTGTCGATCCTGCACCGCGCGACCGGGGTTGCGCTGGCCGTCGGAATGCTGCTCGTGCTGGCGCTGCTGATTGCCCTCGCCGCGGGGCCCGAAGCGTACGCGGCCGTACGCGGATTCTGCGGCTCGCCATTCGGATTGTTCCTGCTCGCGGGTTGGAGCTGGTCGCTGTGTTTTCATCTGTTCAACGGTATCCGCCACCTGCTCTGGGATTCAGGCTGGGGTTTCGAGATTCCACGGGCCTACGCAACCGGCTGGAGCGTTGTCGTGCTGAGCTTTCTGCTTACGGCGTTGATCTGGGCCTGCGCATTCGCCCGCGGAGGCGGCATATGAACGCCGCCGACCTGCAAACTCCACTCAAGCGCGTACGCGGCCTCGGCAGTGCCAAGTCCGGTACTCACCACTTCATTGTCCAGCGCGTCACCGCCATCGCGCTGATCCCTCTCGTGCTCTGGGCGATCTGGCTGGCCCTGGCGATCGTGCATGCAGATTATCCGCACGCGCGGGCACTGGTGCATCAACCGCTCAACGCCGTACTGCTCGTCGCATTCACGATCGCAGCCTTCTGGCACGCGCAGCTTGGCCTGCAGGTGGTGATCGAGGACTACGTGCATGCGCGCTGGCTGGAAGTCGTCTCGCAGCTTGCGATCCGCTTTGTGTGCGTGCTCGGCGCGCTTGCCGGGGTGCTGGCTGTCGTTCGTATCGCTCTAGGATAGACAAACTCCGAACTTGTCCGGAGTTTCTTTGGGAAGGCTAAATGCAAGCGTATAAAATCGAGCAGCATAAATATGATGTCGTCGTCGTCGGCGCCGGCGGCGCCGGACTGCGCGCCACGTTCGGTCTCGCGGAAAAAGGCCTGAGCACGGCGTGCGTGACCAAGGTGTTTCCGACGCGTTCGCACACGGTCGCCGCACAGGGCGGAATCTCCGCCGCACTCGGCAACATGGGCGAGGACGACTGGCGCTTTCATTTCTACGACACGATCAAGGGTTCCGACTGGCTCGGCGACCAGGACGCGATCGAATACATGTGCAAGAACGCGCCGGCTGCGGTGATCGAGCTGGAACATTACGGCGTGCCGTTCAGCCGCACCGACGAGGGCAAGATCTACCAGCGTCCTTTCGGCGGCATGACCACGCATTACGGCAAAGGCACGGCACAGCGCACCTGTGCAGCGGCCGACCGCACCGGCCATGCCATGCTGCATACGCTGTACCAGCAGGCAATCAAGCACGAGGCGCGTTTCTACATCGAATACTTCGCGCTCGACCTGATCTTTGACAGCGAGGGCGCGTGCAAGGGCGTGCTCGCGCTGGACATGTCAGAAGGCACCTTGCACCTGTTTCGTGCGCATGCGGTCGTGCTCGCGACCGGCGGCTACGGCCGTGCCTATTTCTCGGCAACCTCGGCGCATACGTGCACCGGTGATGGCGGCGGCATGGTGCTGCGCGCCGGATTGCCGCTGCAGGACATGGAATTCGTCCAGTTCCATCCGACCGGAATCTACGGTGCCGGCTGCCTGATCACGGAAGGCGTGCGCGGCGAAGGCGGTTATCTGACCAACTCCAAGGGCGAGCGCTTCATGGAGCGCTATGCGCCGAACGCGAAGGATCTTGCATCGCGCGATGTGGTCAGCCGCGCCGAGACGATCGAAATCCGCGAAGGACGCGGCGTCGGCGAGCACAAGGATCACATCTTCCTGAACCTGCAGCATCTGGGGCCGGAAGTCATCCACGAGCGGCTGCCCGGCATCGCCGAAACCGCGCGTATATTCGCCGGCGTCGATGTCAGCAAGGAACCCATTCCCGTGCTGCCGACCGTGCACTACAACATGGGCGGCGTGCCCACGAACTACCACGGCGAAGTCGTGCGCCGGCGGGGCGACAATCCCGATGTCGTGGTACCCGGTCTGTTCGCCGTCGGCGAGGCCGCATGCGTTTCCGTGCATGGCGCCAATCGGCTCGGTTCCAATTCGCTGCTGGACCTGGTCATCTTCGGGCGTGCCGCGGCGAATCGGGCCGCGGAAATCATCCCGCCGGGGCAACGGCACAAGGATCTTCCGGCGACGGCATGCGATGCCGCGTTGGCCAATTTCGACGCCGTCCGCAATGCGAAAGGCGATCAGCCGACCGCCGATATCCGCCTGAACATGCAACGCATCATGCAGAAGGACGCCGCCGTGTTCCGTACCGGCGAGACCTTGAAGGAAGGCTGCGCGAAGATTTCCGCGGCATATGACTCGTTCGCAAAGGTCAAGCTCAGCGACCGGTCGCTGGTGTGGAATTCCGACCTGATTGAAACCCTGGAACTGCAGAACCTGCTGGGTCAGGCGGTGGCGACGATGTATTCGGCCGAGCAACGCCAGGAAAGCCGCGGTGCGCATGCGCGGGAAGACTTCAAGGACCGCGACGACGTCAACTGGATGAAGCACACCCTGGTGAGCATCGACGCCGGCGGCAAGGCCAGTTTCGAATATCGCCCGGTGCATATGAAGCCGATGACCAACGAAGTGGATGCGGTGCCGCCGAAAGCGCGGACATACTGAGACGGGCGCACAAGAAAATCCGGAGCCGAGCAACGCCATGGCCGAATTCACGCTACCAAAAAATTCCAAAGTGCAGAAAGGCAAGAAGTATCCGGCCAAGGCGGAAGCGAAGAACGTGCGCACGTTCCGCATCTACCGCTGGAATCCGGATGACACGCAGAATCCGCGCATCGACGAGTACGAGATCGATCTGGCCGCCTGCGGGCCGATGGTTCTGGACGCGCTGATCAAGATCAAGAACGAGGTCGATGCGACGCTGACCTTCCGCCGCTCCTGCCGCGAGGGCATCTGTGGTTCATGTGCGATGAACATCGACGGCACCAACACGCTGGCTTGCACCAAGGCGATCGACGAGTGCAAGGGCGATGTGAAAATCTATCCGTTGCCGCATATGCCGGTAGTCAAGGATCTGGTGCCTGACCTGACCCACTTCTACGCGCAATATGCCTCGATCAAACCCTGGATACGCACGCAGAGTGCTCCGCCGCCGGATCAGGAAAGACTGCAGTCGAAGGAAGATCGCGCCAAGCTCGATGGTCTTTACGAATGCATACTGTGTGCGTGCTGCTCGACTTCTTGTCCCAGCTACTGGTGGAACAGCGACAAGTATCTGGGGCCCGCGATCCTGTTGCAGGCGTACCGCTGGATCGCCGATTCGCGCGACGAGGATACGGGCGCGCGGCTGGACGATCTGGAGGATCCGTTCAAGCTTTATCGCTGCCACACGATCATGAACTGCACCAAGACCTGCCCCAAGGGGCTGAATCCGGCCAAGGCGATCGGCGAAATCAAGAAGCTGATGGTCGAGCGCAAGGGCGTCTAGGCGCAACGATCTGTGGACGTACGCCTGATGTATTGGCCCGCCGTAGCGATGGCCGCGCTGACCCTAGTGGTGTGGTTGCGCATGTATTCGGCGCGCATCGCGCAGATGAAGCGCGAACGCATTCATCCGCAGGCCGTGGCCACCTCGGCCCAGGCTGCCGCCAGGTTGACCGATAGCCGCTGCGCCGACAATTTCCGCAACCTGTTCGAGCTTCCGGTATTGTTCTATCTGGCGGTCGTCGTTGCGGTGCAGACCATGCAGGTGAATATCCTGACGCTGTCGCTGGCATGGGGTTTTGTCGCATTGCGCATCCTGCACAGCGCGATTCATTGCAGCTACAACAAGGTTTATCATCGCTTCTACGCGTACGTTGCGGGCGGCGTGCTGCTGTGGACCCTGTGGGTGGTGCTCGCGATCGGCCTGCTGCGATGAGTACGCAGGAACCGCGCCTGCGCTGGCGCTGCCGTCGCGGCATGCGCGAGCTGGATCAATTGCTCGGCTGGTATTTCGAGGTGCGCTACGCGCAGGCGGACGCTGTGGCAAAAGCGGCGTTTTCCACCCTGCTCGACGAGCAGGATCCCGAGCTGTGGAACTGGCTGAGCGGACGCGCGGTGCCGCCGCAGGCAGGCTGGAGAAACATCATCGATGAAATCCGCACCCGCGATCGGGTTTGACTATCGTCCGTCTCGTCTGCTTGCGGCAGGCGTTGCCGTAGTCTGGCCGTTCGCCATGCTCGCGCTGGCGTTTTGCGGATTGCCCGCATGGTCGAAGACGGTGCTGGCCGTTGGCGCCAGCGCCTACGCTATCGGCTCGCTGCTAGAATTCCTCAGGCCGCGATGCGCTCGGCTGTCGTGGCACGAAGCCGGCCACTGGCGCCTGCGCGCCCCGGGCGGGCACGAGCATCCTGCCGAATTGCGCCATGCCACGGTACTGGGGGACGTCATCGTGCTGTCGTTGCGTGGGCCGTCGATCGGCAAGACATCGATCTTGTTGTTGCCGGACAACTGTGATGCGGATACCCGGCGGCGTCTGCGCGTGCGTCTTGCACGTGTCCAGGCCGGCGATCGTCGGCATGCCTGAAAGCGCGGGTAGCGACAGGGTCTGTTCAAATGTAGACAATTCCACAAAAAAACCGGCTCGCGAACGAGCCGGTTTGTATCGCATCCTTGCCCTGTTGCTCCGTTGGAGTGTCCTGGGCGAGAAATGGCTGGTCAGAAGCGGTATTCGGCGCTGACTGAAACCATGTCCGGATTGAAGTTGAGACCGTCCTTGTCGACCTTGTAGTAGTCGTAGTTCAGTCCAACGCTGAGATTGGTGCTGAAGTCGTAGCCGAAGCCGGCACCTGCGTAGTACTTGTTGCTGGTATCGTCGACGTAGGTCGACGTACCATCGGCGTTCACCAGACTGCCCTTCAGATCACCGCGGAACAGGCCTCCGCGCGCGCTGACGTACCAGTTCGGCGTGATATTGAAATGGCCGTTCACACCAGCGTTCCAGCCCTGGACCTGGGCGCGACCGAGTCCCAGACCGCTGAACGCGGATGTGGGATCGAAACTGCCGAGTTTGGTATAGCCGCCTTCGACACCGACCGCGACGGATGGGTTAAGCGCCCAGCGATAGCCGACATTCCCACCGTAACCGGTGTCGTTGTCGTCGTAAGCGCCTTTGTCGAGGTTGGACTGGCCGACATTGCCATTGACGAAGAAACCGGCATTGGTGCCGTCAGCGGCGTGACTTATCGCCGGAGCGGCGATCATTCCAGCGGAAGCGAGGGCGATTGCGAGCAGGGTATTTTTCATTGCGTTCTCCAACTTTGGTGATGAGGCAAGTGCACATGCCGTCAGCAAGCGTTTCGCTGGCGACCTGGCGTCGGACAACAGATGGAGGTCATCGATTCAATTTCAATACTCAGTGGTTTAGAAATTGTTCAGGTACCTGTATGTCACGACAGCAGCATCATTCTTCCATGCTTGCAGTCTCTGCCCTGCTCAGGCAATCTGCGGCGCGCCGATGCTCCACATCGCGGCTGCACGATCGTATGCAAATGGATTTCCACCGCTGATGTTTCGTCCACTCGAACTTTTTATCGGCCTGCGCTACACGCGCGCCAAGCGGCGCAATCACTTCATCTCGTTCATCTCCCTGGTGTCGATGCTCGGCATCGCCGTCGGGGTGACGGCGCTGATCACCGTGATTTCGGTGATGAATGGCTTCGAGAAGGAATTGACCGACCGCATCCTCGGCATGGTTGCGCACGTGAGCATCTCCGGCGTCGACGCAAGCCTGCGCGACTGGCAGCAGGCGCTGAAAAAGGCGGATGCGAATCCGCACGTGCTCGGTGCGGCACCCTACGTCGAACGACAGGCTCTGCTGCAGGGCGCGCGTGTGACCGGTGCGGTCATTCACGGCGTGTTGCCGGACCTGGAGCCGAAAGTCTCGGAAGTCGACCGCAAGATGGTCAGTGGCCGGCTTGATGATCTGAAAGCCGGCGCATTCGGCATCATCCTCGGCAACGAGCTGGCAATGCAGCTTGGCGTCGGCGTCGGCGACAAGGTCACCGTGATCACGCCCGAGGTCAACGCCACCCCGGTGGGCGCGATGCCGCGCTACAAGCGCTTTGAAGTCGTCGGAATCTTCTCGGTCGGCTTCCAGGAGTACGACGAAGGCCTCGCCATCATGCACATGGACGACGCCGAACGCTTGTTCCAGCTCGACGGCCCGACCGGCATCCGCCTGCGCCTGGACGACATGTTCCACTCATGGGATATCGGCCGCGACCTGGCCGCGCAACTCGGACAATTCTATCGGGTGCAGGACTGGCGTTCCGGTCACGCGAATTTCTTCAGCGCGGTGTCAATGGAGAAGAAGGTGATGTTCATCATCCTTTCGCTGATCGTCGCCGTGGCGGCCTTCAATCTGGTTTCCACCCTGGTGATGCTGGTCACCGACAAGCAGGCCGATATCGCGATCCTGCGCACCTTGGGCATTTCTCCACAAAGCATCATGGGCATTTTCATGGTGCAGGGCGTGATCGTCGGTGCATTCGGCATCCTGCTCGGCGCACTGGGCGGCGTCGCCCTGGCGACCAATTTGCCGGCGCTGGTGAAA
This sequence comes from Rudaea sp., assembly GCA_031291055.1. Taxonomy (GTDB): domain Bacteria; phylum Pseudomonadota; class Gammaproteobacteria; order Xanthomonadales; family Rhodanobacteraceae; genus Rudaea. Next base: position 73,380 of record JARLJU010000058.1, read on the forward strand.
TGGATCGAACATACTTTCAACGTGGAGTTCCTGTCGCCGGATGTGTACTACATCAGCGAAGTACCGTCGGACATGCACTGGAGCGACGTAGGCTGGATCGCTGCGATTGCCTTCGTGTTCTGCCTGTTTGCAACCCTGTATCCGGCGTGGCGCGCTTCGCGCACTCAGCCGGCGGCGGCGCTGCGCTATGAATAGCCCAGCGGCCATCAAGGCGGAATTGTCTCCGTCGCTGCACATCCGCTGTGCGCGCGAGACCGACGCCGCGATCCTGTGCGCGGCTGAGCGAGAAACCGCGCGTGTTCCCGGTCGCCTGTTGTCGCAACCGCAGGAACTGCATGAAGCGGCGTTCGCCCGCAAGATCGACGAACTGGCCGGCGCGGGCAGCTATCTCGTGGTCGAGCGCGGTGGCACCATCGTCGCTCATGGTCTGCTCGAGCCGGCGGGGACCGTGGCGGCTCTCGCGCATGTGCGTACACTGACGATCGTCGTGCATCCGGGGCATACCGGGCAGGGGACCGGCAGGGTTCTGTTGCGGGCATTGCTGAATTGGGCGCGAGCCAATGCAAGTGTGGAAAGGATCGAGCTGCGCGTGCGCGCAGGCAATGAAGCAGCGATACGCTTGTATACAACGTGTGGATTTCGCGAAGAAAGCAGATTCCGCAAACGTGTCAGGCTGGCCGACGGAAGCTATGCGGACGACATCGGCATGACATGGTTTTCTTCGCAAACGGACGGATCGGTTTCATGAGCACCGCCGTGTTGCGCGCCAAGGGCGTGGCCAAGACGTACCAGGAAGGAAGCCTGCGCACCGACGTCTTGCGTGATGTCAGCTTCCTGCTGGAACGGGGCCAGACACTGGCGATCGTCGGTGCTTCCGGTGCGGGAAAGAGCACGCTGCTGCACGTCCTTGGCGGCCTCGATACGCTGAGCGCCGGCGAAGTTGAAGTGGAGGGGCGCGCGCTGTCCAACTTGTCCGATCGCGAACGCGGCAATGTGCGCAATCGTTCGCTCGGTTTCGTCTACCAGTTCCATCACTTGTTGCCTGAGTTCACTGCGCTGGAAAACGTGGCGATGCCATTGTTGATTCGCGGTACTGCGATTGCCGACGCCAGACGCAGCGCATCGGATCTGCTCCAGCGGGTTGGACTGGACAAACGCCTGCAGCACAAGCCGGGCGAGCTTTCCGGTGGCGAGCGCCAGCGCTGCGCCGTCGCGCGCGCACTGGTGACAAGGCCTGCGTGCGTGCTTGGCGATGAGCCGACCGGCAATCTCGACGAGAAGAACGCCGCGCAGGTCTATGCCATGATGCTCGAACTCAATCGCGAGATCGGCACGAGCTTCGTCCTCGTTACGCACGATCTGGGGCTCGCGCGGCGCATGGATCGCGTACTGGAGTTGCACGACGGCGCGCTGCGCGAACTAGGCGCCAGCTGACACGCGGGTGATTTTTCCGCGCCATTTCGGGGCGCGGGCGGGGTTGGGGGATGGGGCTTGCCACTAGCTATGGATGAATCGCTACGCCCGCGCCTGCGCTCGCCGGCAAAATTTGTACTTGTGGATTTATTCACACCGGCGGCAGCGCTGGCCTTGCTTGCGGGTGCGCTAGCCGTGCAGGCTCTCACTGCGCTGCCTTCGCGCTGGGTCGATCTGGCGACCGGCATCGCCGGTCTGTGCGTGGCCATGTTGCGCAGTCGCTGGCGCTGGCTTGGCCTGTTGTTGCTGGGCGCGGCCTGGACCCTGCTGCGCGCAGACCTGGCACTGTCGCAGCGCCTTCCGGTCGCGCTGGAAGGAGAAGACCTTGTCGTCACCGGCGCGATCGTCGGTCTGCCGCGGGTGCAGGACGATTCGACACGCTTCGATTTTGCCGTAAAGACGGCTGAAAAAGACGGCGCGACGGTCGCGCTCGTCGGAGTGTTGCGCCTGAGCTGGTATCAGCACGCACCGGAATTGCAGGCGTGTTCGCAGTGGCGCCTGAGGCTGCGCCTGAAGCGGCCGCGCGGCATGGTCAATCCTGGCGGCTTCGATTTCGAGCGCTATGCGCTGGAGCAGGGCATTGTCGCCACGGGTTACGTGCGCGAAGACTCGGACAACGCCAGTTCGGGAAGCGATGCCGTCTGCGTCGATCGGCTGCGTATGCGCATTGGTCAGGATATCGCCTCGACCCTGGGTCCCGGTCCCGCCGCCGATCTGCTGCGCGCCCTGGCGTTCGGCGATCAGCATGCGATGGACGAGCACGAGTGGGCCGTCGCGCGTGCCACCGGCATTCCGCATCTGATCGCGATCTCCGGCCTGCATATCGCGTTGTTCGCAAGTTTCGGCGTGTTCCTGGTACGTGGCTTGTGGAAGCTCGTGCCGCGGCTGACCTTGCGCTGGCCGGCACCCTTGATCGAAGCCCTGGTCAGCCTCCTGTTCGGAACCGTTTACGCGATGCTAGCGGGATTCGGCCTGCCGACGCGGCGGGCGCTGGTCATGATCGCGGCGCTGCTGATCGCGAATCTCGCGCGGCGCGCGCGTGCGCCGGCGCAGGGCCTGGCGCTGGCCGCGATCGCGTTGCTGGCGTGGAACCCGCTGTGCGTGCTGAGCGCGGGATTCTGGCTGTCGTTCGTTGGCGTGGGCTGGTTGATGCTCTGTCTGGGCGGCTCGACGCGGCGGCGTGCCTGGTGGCGTGAATTGGCCACTGCCCAAGGTGTGGCGTCTCTGGGCCTGTTGCCGCTGAGCATCTGGTTCTTCGGCCAGAGTTCGCTCATTGGGCCGCTCGCGAATCTGGTCGCGGTACCGTGGATCTGCTTTCTGGTGTTGCCGCTGACCGTGCTTGCTTCGTTGATCGTGCTAATTGCGCCAGCTCTCGGTGCGCCATTGCTGCAGGTTGCCGGTTGGGCGATGCAGGCGTTGTGGTGGGTGCTCGAACGCATGGCATCGTGGCCCGGTTCACTGTGGTTTTTTCCCGAGCCGGCGCCATGGGCGCTGGTGCTGGCGATGCTCGGTGCGCTGTGTCTGCTGCTGCCGCGTGGCGTGCCGGCCCGCGCGCTGGGCCTGCTCTTGCTGTTGCCGCTGCTGTGGCCTGCGCGCGCGCCATTGGCCGACGGCGAGTTCGAGACCTACATGCTCGACGTGGGCCAGGGCCTGGCCATGGTCGTGCGTACGCGCGAGCATACTCTTGTCTATGATGCCGGTGCGCGCTATCCATCGGGTTTCGACCTTGGTGATGCCGCTGTGGTACCGACACTGCATGCCCTGGGCATTACGCGCGTGGACCGCATGATCCTGAGTCATGGCGACAACGATCACGCCGGCGGCGCGCCGGCTATTCTGGCCGCCTATCCGGCCATCCCCGTCGAATCCGGCGAGCCCGAGCGTGTTCAGGTTCCTGCCGCACAATGCCTGGCCGGCGAAACCTGGAGCTGGAACGGCGTGGTATTCGGCATTGTTCATCCGCACCTGCCGTTGTCCGAGCGCGACAATGATCGCTGCTGCGTGATCTATGTGCGCAGTGGCGACAGCGAGCTGGTGCTCAGCGGCGACATCACTTCCGCAGTCGAAGGCGAAGTCGCCGCTGCGCTGGTGCCGATCGCCCCCTTGCTGGTGTTGCAGGTGCCCCATCACGGCAGCAAGACTTCATCGGAGGCCGGGTTTATCGAGGCGTTGCGGCCGGCCTACGCGCTGGTGTCTGCGGGTTATCGCAACCACTTCAATCATCCCAATCCGGTCGTCGTCGCGCGCTATGCGGAAGCGGGAGCGAACCTGGCGAATACAGCACAAAGCGGATTTGTCGATATGCGTTTCAGCGCCGACGCTCCGCCGCAAATCATCGAGCGTGGCCGTATCGATCGGCATCCGTACTGGCGTGAATAGGGGAATTTTGGCTGTTCAGATGCTGCAGCCGAACACCTTGATCTCGTCTTTGTCGGCGGCCATGCGAATCATGCGCTCGAACTTCAGGCCGAGTTTTTCCAGCACGCGGATCGACCCGGAATTGTCGGGATTGGTGACTGCGATGACGCGACCCAGTCCGAAATCGATTTTCGCATGCGCCATCACGGCGCAGGCTGCTTCGTAAGCATAGCCCCTGCCGACAAATTGCGGCAGGAAGGCGAAGCCGATATCGGCGTCGGGCAGGTTGTCGCGCTTGAGCAGCCCGCAGATGCCGATCGGCGTCGCGTCCTCCTTCAGCGCGGTCAGATACAGGCCGAAGCCATGCCTGCGGTAACTTTCGACCGGGCCTTTGCTGATGTAGTCGCGCGCATCGGCAAGCGAATGCACGCCACGGTCGCCGATGAAGCGCAGCCACGAGGGGTCGTTGACGAGGATGAAGATGAACTGCGCATCGTCGATGGTCAGATGGCGCAACACCAGGCGCTCGGTTTCCAGTACGTTCATCGCGGTCTCATTGCCCTGTCCGGCGATGCGCTGGCTTCGGCGACCACGGAAGCGATCCGCAAACAGGTTCTCGGACGATCGGAAAATCCTCGGGCAAAGCAGTCACCTCGATGTGTATGCCGGCTGCGGCAAGCTCGCTGCCGCGATGGTTATGGTATCGCGATGTGGGTACTTGCGAAAATACGGGACATCCGCTGGTTCGCAGTACAATCGATCTCGCGACGACGCGCCCGCGTGGCGCTCGACGGCGAGCCGGGAGTTCGTCATGGCATTTTCGACGGCGTTGAACGCACGATTGAAGTGCGCCACACCTATCCTGCAGGCGCCGATGGCTGGTGGTGGCGATACGCCGGACCTGGTCGCCGCGGTCTGCGCAGCCGGTGGCTTCGGTTTTGTCGGTGCCGCCTACCTGCAACCTGCGCAAATTGCCGAAGTCTGCCGTGCCGTGCGTCAGCGCACGCGCGGGCCTTACGGCATCAATCTGTTCGCGCACATGCCTGCGCCCCGGCCAGACGATGTCGCGGCGGCCCTGGCCTGCGTCACGCCATATTTCGACGAACTTGGATTGCCACCGCCGAGCGTGCCCGACCAACCGCATCCGGATTTTGGTGCACAACTCGAGGCTGTCTCGCAGAGCGATGCGAGCGCTTTCAGTTTCACGTTCGGGCAGATGCCCGCGGCGGCGATGCAGTCGCTGAAGGCTCGCGGCATCTTCGTGCTGGGAACGGCGACGACAGTCGATGAAGCGATCGCGCTGGCTCACGATGGTGTGGATGCGGTCATCGCGCAGGGCGCGGAAGCCGGTGGTCATCGCGGTACGTTCGCTGCGTCCTTCGATGCTGCGATGGTGGGAACGATGGCACTGGTACCTCAGGTCGTCGATGCCATCAGGGTGCCGGTCGTGGCCTCGGGCGGCATCATGGACGGGCGCGGCATTGCTGCTGCGCTGGCACTTGGCGCCAGCGGCGTGCAGCTCGGCACCGCTTTCCTCACCTGTGACGAGGCCGGGGTGCCGGAAGCATACAAACGTACAATTCTTGCCGCGAGCGAGACGGATACGATCATCACGCGGGCGTTTTCCGGGCGCCCGGCGCGTGGAATCGGCAACCGATTCATGGAGGAAGTCGGTGCAGCGGCTGCGGACGCGATACTGCCGTTCCCCTGGCAGAATGCACTGACGCGGCCGCTGCGTCGTGCCGCTGCCACGGCGCAGCGCGCGGAATTTCTGTCATTGTGGGCCGGTCAGGGCATGCGCCTGGCGCGGCGGCAATCGACGGCGGAACTGATGCGCCATTTGATCGACGATTGCGATGCGGCGCTCAGGCATTTGAGTCGCCACGTGCGCTGAGCGTGTGCACGACGTCAATCTGGATATCCGAAGCCATGAAGATCCCGCGGCAGATGCGCTATATCGAAGCGAGCGAGCCCGGCGGACCGGGCGTGCTGAGCTTGGCGACAGGTACGGTTCCGGTGCCGAAGCCGACAGAAGTGCTGATTCGCGTCTTCGCCGCAGGCGTCAATCGTCCGGACATAATCCAGCGCAAGGGCACTTACCCGCCGCCGCCAGATGCGAGCCCGATTCTGGGCCTGGAAGTGGCCGGAGAGGTGATAGCGCTCGGCGCCGGTGTGAGCGGCTTTGCGCCGGGAGACCGCGTCTGCGCCCTGGCCAATGGCGGCGGATACGCCGAGTATTGCGTGGCTCCGGCCACACAATGCCTGCGCTGGCCACAAGGTTACGAGGCCACGCGTGCAGCGGCTTTGCCGGAAACCTACTTCACCGTCTGGGTCAACATTTTCCAGATGGGAAGATTGAGCGAAGGCGAATCCTTGCTCGTGCACGGAGGCACCAGCGGCATCGGACTTACGGCAATCCAGCTGGCGCGCGAATTCGGCTCCACTGTCTTCGCGACGGCTGGCAGCCGGGAAAAGTGCGCTGCAGCGATCAAATACGGCGCCCAGGCCGCGATCAACTATCGTGAAGAGGATTTCGCTGAGCGCATTCACGACCTGACCTTAAGCCAGGGCGTGGACGTGATTCTCGATATCGTCGGCGCGCCGTATTTCGTCCGCAATCTGCACTGCTTGCGCAAGGACGGGCGTCTGATCGAAGTAGCCACGATGCACGGGTCAAAGGTCGCCGATTTCGACATCTCCGAATTGATGCGGCGCAGGGCGACAATCACCGGTTCGATGATGCGGCCGCGCACGGCGCAGGAAAAGGCGGCAGTCGCGCTGGCGCTTGTGCAACGCGTCTGGCCCGTGCTCGACGCCGGTCGCTGCGCGCCGGTCATCGACCGCGTATTTCCACTTGCGCAGGCCGCCGATGCGCATCGCTACATGGAAGCCGGTGCGCATATCGGCAAGATCGTACTGACGGTCGTTGCATAGGCCGATGACGCCCGGGGCGGACTTGCGCTAGGCTATCGGTCGTGGCCGATTCCTTTGCAATTCGCCTGGCTGTGCATGCCGATGCTCCCGGCATCGCCGTCATGTCGCGCGATCTGATCGAGACCGGACTCGGCTGGCGCTGGACACCGCGCGCGGTGGCTCGGCTGATCCGCGATCGCACGACCAATGTCGCCGTGGCGTGTTGCGGGGCACGAATGGCCGGTTTCGGCGTCATGCAGTACGCCGACGATGAAGCCCGCCTGCTGCTGTTCGGCGTGCGCCCCTTGCATCGTCGCACTGGCGTCGGTTCGGGCCTGCTGGCTTGGCTGGAGGAAACCGCTGTCGTTGCCGGCATCGAGATGATCTTCCTCGAAGCGCGCAGCACCAACGCCATCGCGCGCGCCTTCTACGCCGCGCATGGGTATCGCGAACTGGCCATGGTGCCAAACTACTACTCCAGCAGCGAGGACGCCGTGCGCATGGGCAAGGATTTCGCAGTGGCGAACGCGTCACCCAGGTTCGGTTGAGTCGCTGCCGCGAGCGTCGGAGTCATTCACGCAGACGTTGGCTCAGCGCCAGCGCCGCCGCCGGATTGCGTTCCTTTGCCGCGCTGATGAAATAAATGTATACATCGCGCGGGTTTCCATTTTGCCGGTCGAAGGATGCCTTGATCCCGACATGCGGCAGATCGTCCGGATCGCCGCCTGCGGCCCATTTGTGTGCCCGTCCGGCCCAGCCATCCAGCGCGTCGTCGGCGTAACCGGCGGGAATGCCGGCATGGCTGCGCATCAGGCGCGCGTAGACGAAGTCGCCGGTCAGGTCGGCGAACGAGGGATACTCGGTCGAATCGGTGAAGACCGAGGGCAGTCGGTGGGCGCGTGCCAGTTCCAGATATCCGGCACAAAGAAAACTGGTGTGGCGCACTTCGAGCACATGCCGCAGCGGGCGGCCTTCGAGTTCCCGTGGCAGCAGATCGAGCAGGGCGGCAAAGTCGTCGCGCTCGAATCGGCGCGATGGCGGAAACTGCCACAGGATGGGTCCCAGGCGGTCGCCGAGTTCGGCCAGGCCACCGGAAACGAAATCGGTGACGAGCTTGCCGACTCCGGCCAGGCGCATGGCCTCGGTGGCATAGCGCGGCGCCTTCAGCGAAAACACGAAACCCTCCGGCGTCTCGCTGCGCCATTTGGCATACGTTGCCGGTTTCTGCGCGCCGTACCAGGTACTATTGATCTCGATCACGCTGAGCTGGCGGCTGGCATATTCCAGCTCGCGCCGCTGCGCGAGCCCGTCGGGGTAGAAATTCTTTCGCCAGGGAGCATAGATCCAGCCGCCGATGCCGACACGTATGCGGCCGTGTTGTGCCGATGTCATGACGCAATCCCGGACTGCCAGGGATCGTAAGTGCCGAACCACCACATATGGCCCTCCGGATCGCGGCAGCTATAGCCCCTGCCGCCGTAGTCTTTTGTTTCCAGTGCATCGATGATGACTGCGCCTGCCGCCCGGGCCTGCGCGTAGTGTGCATCAGCATCGGCGACGATCACGCAGGCGCACTGTGTCTCGCGACCACCTATTTCACCGGGTTGGACCATGCGCTTGCCCCATGGGCTGTCGTTGTCAACCGAGCCAAGCATGATCATGCCGTTGCCGAACGTCAGCTGCGCGTGGTGGACGGTGTTGCCGTCGGCATGGACCGCATGCTTGCGGAAACCGAACGCGTTGCACAGCCAGTCGATGGCGGCGAGGGCGTCGCGATAGCGCAGGCTGGGGATGATCGTGGCAACGGTTTCCTTGGCCAAAGTCGACATTGTGGAATTCTCCCGATGCAGTGGGTGCACCCCAGGGGCGCTTTAGAACATTCTAGCGCCTGCGCAGGGGTTGTCAGATTGGCCGCCAGCGCACACACTGTGCCCTGCCTTTCCCGCGGAATACGCCCGATGGCCACCTTCGACATGTTCAAACGCTTTTTCGGGGCGACGTTCGGAGAACAGGAGCGTCGCGAGAAGCCCCGCATCAACGCGCGTGACGGCACGCGCATCCTGATTGTCGACGACTCACCCACGATCGTGGCGCTGTTGCGCAAGTTCCTGCAGCAGAGCGGCTACATCACGCTGGAGGCCGGAGATGCGGAAAAAGGCGTCGAACTGGCCCGTGCCGAACGACCGGACATGATCTTTCTCGATATCGTGCTGCCTGGCATGAACGGCTTTGCCGCACTGCGCCTGCTGCGGCGCGAACCGGGGACGCGCGAAATCCCGGTCGTGATGATCAGCGGCAACGAACAGGCCACCGAACAGTTCTACGCCCAGCGCATCGGCGCCGACGACTTCATGAAAAAGCCCTTCTCGCGTGCCGAGGTGTTCGCGCGCATCGAACGCCTGCTCGACGCCGATCGCGTGCCAAAACGTCCGGCGCCGACGCCTGCGGCGTGATTCGAGCGCTTGATTCAGGCATGTCACGCGGCTCCTGTTGCATGGATCGATTGCCGACGCTGCAGTTCGGCGTCGCTGTCCTCGCGGCACTGGCCGGCTGTGCGCATGTTGCCTATTCCCCGCGCGGGACGCCGCCGCCTGCGTCCGCGCCGGCGCGACCGGCTCCGGGACGTTACGAAGTGCGCTCGGGCGGCGATGCTCAAACCGTCGCGGAACTGCGCGCCGCGCCACCACCGGCGCAAACGGAACTGGCCGACAGTCAATCACCCGGAGGCGACGAGCACGTGCTTGCGGCGAAGGGATTCGTCCACGTCGGCGATGGCTACCACGCCGGCGTTGACGCCGAGGCACGATCCTGGCTGCTGCAGAAAGCTCGCGAGGTCGGCGCAGACAAGTCACTGGTCTATGTGTTGCCTGCGACGGCGGACACGCCGGAGCCGTCGCTTCATGCCGCGTACTACGTGCGCTTCAAATTGCCGTTTGGCGCAAGTTTTCGCGACCTGACCGCCGATGAACACGATAACCTGGGAGCAACCGGGGTGCAGATCGGTGCGGTGATCGGCGGTTCGCCGGCGGCAGACGCCAATCTTCGCGTCGGTGATTTCGTGCTCAAGTTCAATGGTGAAACGATCCGCGACCGTGCGGGTTTCCAGCAGCTTCTGCGCACGCACATGGGCAAGCGCGTTACCTTGACTATAAGCCGCGACGGCACGCTGAGCCAGCGTCTGCTGCGTTTGGGCGTGCTGGCCGGCGAAGCCGGCGCG
>JARLJU010000059.1 GCA_031291055.1 Rudaea sp.
GGTTATTCCGTGCTTTTGACCGCCATTCGGTATAAGCTGCGAGGTTCTCCCATGCAGTCGCTTATGGTTGTGGAATCTTCTTCCGTCCTGCAGTTTGCCGAGACCGCCACGAAAGCCGTGGCCACGGTTGAAATCATCGAACGCTCTCCGCTTGCTTTGTGCCATGCCATCCTGCGCGCGGTGGGAGGCGTGACCCGCATCCTCTTTGCTCCGCCGCAGGAACTACCGATCGCACTGTTCAGCGAGTTCTTAAACGATGCGCGCGTGGTGGCCAATCCAACTCCCGACGAGATGGTGCACTCCGCGGCTGGAGTGACCGAAGCCTTCGCTGGGGTTGCCAGCACGGGCTCGGTCTGCATCGATGTCAGCTACGAACGCACGGGGATGGTGAGCCTGCTGGCTCCGCTGCAAATCGCGGTGGTCGCGGCCGAGACCATCGTGCCCAAACCGCGTGACCTGTTTCGCCCCGACATGCTGGACGGTAAGGGTCTGAGGCGGGACTTTGTGTTCGTCACCGGCCCCAGTGCCACCGCGGACATGGGTCCGCTGGTGCGCGGCGTACATGGGCCGCACAAGCTGCACATCATCGTGGTGAGGTGAGCCATGGCCGTGCCCTTAAGTTCGGCAGAGATCCAACCGCGCCAGGTAGCGAACAAGAGCAATAAGAAAGCCCTGCTCGACGCCATTCGCATGACGCTCGATGTGCAGAGCGCCGCTGTCCGGCACAATACCCAGACCTTCAACCGCAACCGCTACGCCGCGACTGCCCTGATCGCCGATTACGACGAACTGAAAGACCGCGCGCGCCAGATTAAAGAGAACGCGCTCGCCAATCTTCCCGAGCTTCTGCAACGGCTGGAAGCCAGCGTGCAAGCCAACGGCGGGCATTTCTACCTGGCGAAGACCGCGGCCGATGCCAACCAGTACATTCGCGACGTGCTGGTGCGGCACCAGGTCAAGCGGGTGGTAAAAGGCAAGAGCATCACCTCGGAAGAGATTAGGCTGAACCACGCCATCGAAGCTGCCGGCATTGCCGTGGCCGAGACCGACCTGGCGGAATTCATTCTGCAGGTCGCGGACGAGCAGCCGTCGCACATTATCGCGCCGGCTTTGCACTATTCCCGCGAACGCATTACCGCACTGTTCAAGCGCAAGTTCACCACCGATCTGCCGCTCGACACGGGCGAGGAACTCACGCGATTCGCCCGCGAAAAATTGCGCGAACAGTTCATCGCCGCCGACGCAGGCATCTCGGGCGCGAACCTGATTGCCGCCGACAGCGGCTCGCTGATGCTGGTGGAGAGCGAAGGCAACATTCGCATGACGATGACCCTGCCACCGCTGCACATTGCGATTGCCGGCATCGAAAAAGTCGTCCCCTCGCGTACTGACTTCGGCCCGTTTCTTGAGTTGCTGCCAGCCAGCGGCACCGGACAGCCGCTGACGTCCTATGTGAGCATTCTGCATCCGCCCTTACAGGCGCCGCCGTTTGTCGCGCCGGGCGCGACCGCCAAGCCGCGCGAGTTCCACCTGGTATTGATCGATAACGGACGCAGCCGCATGCGCGAAGATCCGGTGCTGCATGAAGCGCTCTACTGCATCCGTTGCAGCGCCTGTCTGAACTCCTGCGCCAACTTTGAAACGGTGGGTGGGCATGCCTTCGGCGGAGAAACCTATTCCGGCGGCATCGGCGGTTCGTGGGAAGCAGGCACCGGTACGCTGATGAACGCGCGATTCAGCGAACTGTGTACTGCCTGCTCGCGTTGCGTGCCGCAATGTCCGGTGCGTATCGATATTCCATGGCTCAACGAAAACCTGCGGCAGCGCATGAATCGCGAGCAGCCGCCATCGGCAGCCAAGTCCGCATTTGGCGCGATGACCGGCAGCGCGGAGCAGGACCGGGTTGCACCCTTGCAGAAACAGTTCTTCGGCAACTATCACAGCTTTGGCAAGTGGGGCACGCGCTTCGCTGCGCTGGCCAACGCGTCCATGCGCCTGCCGGGAGCGCGTGGCCTGATGGAGAGCGCGTTTGGCGTCGACCGCAGGCGCAAGCTGTCGCTGTTTCCCAAGAAAACCTGGGAGCAGTTGTATCGCGAGGAGCGCGGCGTGAAGCCCGGCGCTATCGACCCCGGCGTGGTGATGCTGGCAGATGTGTTCACCAACTACGGCGCGCCGGAAC
>JARLJU010000060.1 GCA_031291055.1 Rudaea sp.
CGATTGCCGAGAAAGTCAAAGGGATGCTGCACGATGCTTGAGAAGCTGGGACTGGGCACCGTGCAGTTCGGCCAGGCCTATGGCGTTTCCAACACCCGCGGCCAGGTGCCGCTGGAGGACGCCGCCGCGATCCTGGCCCGAGCCGCCGCATCCGGCATCACCTTGCTGGACACTGCCGCAAATTATGGCGACGCCGAAACGGTTTTGGCGAAACTGAATACGGAACCTTTCCGCATCGTCAGCAAAACGATCGGGCTGAAGCATGGCTTGGAAGCCGTGATCGACCGCGCTCGGCAATCGGCGACTGCTCTGAAAGCCAATACCTTGCTGGTGCATGCGGCATCCGACCTGCAGGGCGCGGACGGCCCGGCATTGTGGACGGCCTTGCAGCGACTGCGCGGCGAAGGCGTTTTCCGGAAGATCGGCATTTCCGTCTATGCCGCCGATGATCCGGCGCGGCTGGCCGCGCGCTTCCGGCCTGACGTCATGCAGCTTCCGTTCAGCCTGCTGGATCAGCGGCTGCTGGCGAACGGCACACTTGCGCGGCTGACCGAATTGGGCGTGGAAGTGCATGCCCGTTCCCTGTTCCTGCAGGGCTTGCTCTTTCTAGAAACCCTGCCGGAGAAATTGCGTCATGCCGCGCCGCGCCTGGCAACCATCCGGTCGCAATTGCGCGATGCTGGAATAACGCCCCTGGCCGCCGCGCTGGGCTTCGTCCTGTCGCGGCCGCAGATCGCTTTCGGTCTTGTCGGCGTGACCTCCGTCCAGGAGATGGACGAGATCGTCGCCGCGGCGCAAAGGCCCCTGCCTGATCTCGATTGGGCCGCCTTCGCGCTGGACGATGAAGTGACGCTTACGCCGTCGCTCTGGTGAGCGCGCCCACCACGCGGCCGACATCGGCGTTCGTCATCGCGGGAAACATGGGCAAGGTCAGGATCTGGCGCGACGCCGCTTCCGCCACCGGACACAGGCCAGGCTTATAACCGAGCTTGGCATAGTGCGAATGCAGATAGACCGGCGCGTAATGGACATTGGCGCCAATGCCATCGGCGCGCAGGCGGGCAAAGACGCGATCCCGGTCGATTCCATCCATCAGCCGCACGACATAAAGGTGATGCGCGTTGGTGCGGTCCGCATGCGCTTTCAACGGCACTGCCTCCGCCAGTCCCGCCAGCGCGTCGTCGTAGAGACGCGCGATTCGCTGCCGCGCCGCGACCCAACCGGCAAGCCGCTTCAACTGGGCCATCCCCAGTGCGCATTGCACATCGGGCAAACGGTAATTGAACCCCAGCTCCGTCATGTCATAGGCGTGCGCCCCAACCGCTTCGCGCGAACGATGGTCGCTGTCGATGCCGTGATTGCGGAAAC
>JARLJU010000061.1 GCA_031291055.1 Rudaea sp.
CACCATCGGCGGCGGTGCGTTCTACATGTCGCAGGTGTACGGCGACACGGCGAATCTGCGCGCAGTGCCGTCGTACTGGCGCTTCGACGGCATGGCGATGTACCGGATCAACAAGAAGGTCGACCTGCAACTGAACGTGCAGAACATCTTCAACCGGACGTATTACGACCAGGCCTATCCGGCGCACTATGCGTCGATCGCGGCCGGCCGCTCCGCCTTCCTGACGCTCAACGCGCACTACTAAGCACGGCATGATGGAACAGGTGACGCTGAAGGCGCTGGCGAGCGTCTCGCATGACGAACTCGCCGCGATTCTCTCCGGGCCGCCCACCCAGGCCGCCGCATGGGTGGCGGCCGCCGCGCACAACGGCATCGTCGAAGCGCAGGCGGTGTACGGCCAGTATCTGCTCGACGGTCACGGTGTGGAACGCAATGCCGAAGAAGCGTTGACGTGGTTCAAGCATGCGGCCCGGCAGGATCATCCGATGGCGATGAACATGCTGGGCCGGTGCTACGAACACGGTTGGGGAATCACCGCGTGCGCGCCGGTGGCGGTCTACTGGTACCGGCTCGCGGCGCAGGCGGGACTCGATTGGGGCATGTATAACTATGCGTCAGCGTTGGCGCTCGGCAATGGCGTGGCGTGCGATCGAGCGCAGGCGCTGCAGTGGTTCAGGCGCGCCGCCGACATGAGTCACGTGAAGTCGATCAACTTTATCGGCAGCTTTTACGAGGACGGCTGGGCAGTCGATGCCGACGCCAGCATCGCGCTCGACTATTACCGGCGCGCAGCGATGGGCGGCGATTTTCGCGGCCAGTTCAACTATGCACGGCTACTGGCCGGGCGTGGCGAGATCGACGCCGCGCTAGCGTGGTTGCGGCGTGTGCCACACACGGCGACGGCGGCGTTCATCGCGAAGATGCAGGCGTGGCTGGCCGCTTCGCCGATTGGTGCGTTTCGTGCGCTGGCTGACCATCTGAATGCAGACATGCGGGCGCAGATAGCGGCGACAACGAGCGCGAATCCAGGCATGAAGACAAGCGCGGCTGCAGACGCGATGACGCCCCACGCTCAGGAGTCACGCGCATGATGCTGCATCTGCAAGGCGTACTCAGCAAACAACAGGTCGCGCAATGCCGCGAAGTCCTCGACGCGGCACAATGGATCGACGGCAATGCGACTTCCGGCGAACAGTCGGCGCAGGCCAAGCGCAACCAGCAATTGCCCGAAGGGTCCCCCGCCGCGCGCGCGGTGGGCGATGCAATTCAGGACGCGCTCGGCCGCCATCCACGCTTCTTTTCAGCGGCATTGCCGCTGAAAGTCTTTCCGCCGCTCTTTAACCGCTACGCAGGCGGTGACGGTTTCGGCACGCATGTAGACAACGCGATCCGCCAGTTGCGCGGCACCGACTTCCGCATCCGCAGCGATCTTTCGGCTACGCTCTTTCTCGCTGAGCCGGAGTCCTACGACGGCGGCGAACTCTGCATCGAAGACACCTATGGCGTGCATCGCTCGA
>JARLJU010000062.1 GCA_031291055.1 Rudaea sp.
CACCGCGATGGCCTGGCCCCGCATGCGGTTGGGCACGACCGCCTGAATCGCCGCGGGCGCCGCCGATTGGGCAATGCCGAGGCCGAACACGCTGACGAACAGCAGCGCAAACGCGAGACGGGCGTCCGGCATCAGCGGCCATAGCACGCATGGCAGCGCGAACACCGCCGAGCCGAGCAGCGCGACGCGAAAGCGTGCCGCCGTCACGCCGCGCGCCGTCCACGCATCGCTGAGAAAACCGCACACCAGGGTGCCACCCGCACCTGCAATGGCAATGATGAGACCGAGTACTGGCCCGGAGCGCATCGGTGGCATACCGAAGTTGCGCTCGAATAACGCGGGTGCCCAGGCAAGCGCGCCATAGCCGATGATCGACAGCAGGGCCGGGTAAGTCAGCACACGGGCAAACGTGGCGGCATGCAGGCGCAGATAACGCACGAAATCGCTGATGGAAGCGTGCTCGCCCGCATCGATTCCAGTGCTTGCGACCGCCACTTCCTGACGGGCCGGTTCGCGCACCGTTACCAGCAACAGCAGGGCAAGCGGCACGGCGGGCAGGGCAGCCGCGACAAACGCGAGACGCCATGCCGGCACGCTGCCGATACCCGCAATCGCCAGACCGTGCGGCGGAATTGCAGCCAGCAGCCAGCCACCGAGCAGTAACGACGCCCCTGAACCGATCGCAATCGAGACGTAATAGATTGCCATCGCGCGGCCGCGTCGCGCTGGCGCAATGCAATCGGCGATCAACGAATAAGCGGCCGGCGCGAGCACCGCTTCTCCGATTCCAACCCCGACCCGCGCGAGCAGCAGGTGCGTATAACTCTGGCCGAACGCGAACAGCGCGGCGGCCGCGCCCCAGAACAGCAGCGCGACGAAGATCAGATTGCGGCGGTTGCCGCGGTCCACGAGGCGGCCGAGCGGCAAACCGGCCAGCGTGTAAAAGATCGCGAACGCGTAGCCCTGCAGCAGACTGAATGCCGTATCCGAGATGCCGAACTCTTTGCGCAAAGGAC
>JARLJU010000063.1 GCA_031291055.1 Rudaea sp.
CGCTGGCCGCATCGGCCAGTACTGCAGTTCGGCGGCAAGCTGCCGGAAGTCGCGCGCGGCCGGTGTCGACGGAAAGGCATCGACGACACACCGCGACAATTCCAGGGCTCGCGCCATCCGCGCATCGGCGGCAATGCAACCGGCGTCTTCCAGCGCCACCGTCAGGTAGCGTCCGGCCACGCCGGCCAGGTTGGCAAAAGCGGTATGCGCGTCGTCCACGCTCTGCACGTGGTTCACCAGCACGCGAAACTGCGCGGTAGCGTGTGCGTAGTGCAAGCGCTTCATGCAGGCGTACGCCTCGGTGATCGCTTGTGCGGCAACCCTTGTCACGATCATCACGTCGTGCGCCTGCATCGCGAGAGGCGAGAGGTGGCCCTGCGGATCGAGTTGCGCATCGATCAGCACGATGTCGGCGGAACCGCGCAACACCACGCTGAACTGCGCGGCCGTGTGGCCTTCGCGGTTGTGGCGCGAGGCGGCCAGCACGGAGAAGCCCAGCGCATGGCGCGCGGCGGCATCGTCGATCGTCATTTCGCCGCGCATTACCGCTGCAAAATTGCCGGCACCGCGCACACCGCCTAGCATCGCGCTCACCGATTTCTCGCCGAGACACTCGTCGATCACCAGCACGTCCTTGCCCTGCTGCGCAAGCGCCGCGGCGAGGTTCACCACCGTCGTCGTACAGCCGACGCCGGCCGATCCGCCCATCACCGCAAGCACGCGCGAGCCGCTTCTCGCCAACAGGCGCCGCAGTCCTTCTGCCTGGTCGGAGATGAGCTTATCCAAAGCGGACCTCGTGCAATTCGGCCGTCGAACGCGCGGACAGCGCGGACAACAATCCGGGAATATCGTCGTCGTGCGGCACGAACGGGGAGTTGTCGCGCGGAATGCAGAACGCGCTCTTGATCAGGAATTTCTTCGTCGCGACGTACAGGTTTTCCGGCACCTTCTGACCGGTCGACACGTAGTGCACCGGCAGCTTGTAGCGGATCACCGTATCGAGCACGCCGCCCAGATTGGTGGCCTCATCGAGCTTGGTCAGGATGCAACCGGCGAGCGGCTGTTGATCCGGCGCGCGCTGATAGGCCTGCACGACTTCGTTCAAGGTGTCGCCGTGGCTCGTCGCGTTGAGCAGCAGCAAACGCTGCACCGGCAGGCCGGCGCGGCACAGCATCGCGATCTGGTCGGACAC
>JARLJU010000064.1 GCA_031291055.1 Rudaea sp.
AGCTTTTCAAGTACGTATGCAAACATGATGTTCTCCAAGGATCAGATTGAATCCCCGGTGAGTTTTGCATCAGGGATTTCCCGTAAAAGGGTTAACCCGGATTATAGCCCTATGGTGCAACCTTGCTAGTGAAATGCCCGCATGACGTGCATTCCGTTTTGGAATGGTGCACGCTTGTGGTGCGTGTAAGTCTTTGATTTATCTAAATTCAAGATAGCTCTTTCGTGGTAATCGGTAATACCCCAAATTATTTTGCACTATTTTGGTGCTTTTGATCGCCCGGTTGCGACGAATCTTGTGCCAGGTTGCACCCGGCGCGATCAAATCGGATGACAACCGTTCCCCGACACCAGATCGTTGTCGGCGAGCCGCTCGATAATCGGGCAATCCGGGCGCTCGTCGCCGTGACAATGGTAGGCCAGATGCGCCAATGTGTCGCGCATGTCGGTCAGCTCGGCAATGCGGCGATCGAGCTCCGCGACGTGCTCCAGCGCAATCGCCTTCACTTCGGCGCTGGCGCGCGATCGGTCATACCACAACGCCAGCAACCGGCGGATGTCTTCGACCAGAAAACCAAGACGGCGTGCCTGCCGGATGAAACGCAGCGAATGAATCTCTTGCGGCCCATACACGCGATAGCCGGCGCTCGTGCGCGCCTTCGCCGCCAGCAAGCCCACGCTTTCGTAGTAGCGAATCATTTTCGCCGTGACGCCCGACGCGCGGGCCGCTTCACCGATGTTCATGACTGTATCTCCGATATGTGCGCCGATCGTACACCTTCCCATGGTGGGAAGGTCAGTCACTCAGGTGCGCATCGGCAGGCATAATTCAACTATCGCAACATTCATATTTTTCGAGGCAATCCCGATGACGATCGAATTCCAGGTAGAAGGCATGAGTTGTCAGCATTGCGTGGCTGCGGTCACGAACGCGATCCGCGAACACGATGGTGCCGCTCAGGTGCAGGTCGATCTGGCGTCCGGCCGTGTGGCGGTCGAATCCGCGCAACCGGCTGACACGCTAAAGGCCGCTATCGACGAGGCCGGCTACACGGTTACGGCCGTGACCAGCGGCTCGGCTGGCTAAGCGAGCGACCGTCATGTTCAAAGTTGCCGTCATTGGTGCTTCCGGGCTGCTCGGCCGGGCGCTCGTCGACGAACTGACACAGCAGGCTGGCTGGCAAGTTGTCGCCACGGCGTTCAGCCGGCCGGGGCCGAACACGGTCGCGCTGGATATTCGCGATGCGCAGGCGGTCGAGCAATTTATCGAGCGCGAAGCGCCGGATGCGCTCGTGATTGCCGCTGCGGAACGCCGGCCGGATGTGTGCGAGCACGATCCGGCGCTCGCCCGGGCGTTGAACGTCGATGCGGTGCGCACCCTGGCCGCGACGGCACAGCGGCGCGGCGCATGGACACTCTCGATCTCAACCGATTACGTGTTCGACGGCACTCACCCGCCCTATCAGCACGATTCCGTGCCCGCGCCGCTCAATGCCTATGGGCGCAGCAAACTTGAAGGCGAGCGCGCGCTGACGGAATCCACCGATCTCGGCTGCGTGCTGCGTTTGCCGCTGCTCTATGGACCAATCATCGATTGGGCAGAATCGGCGGTGACGAGTCTCGTGCCGGCGATTGCCGCATCGGCTTCACGCGAGGGCAAGGCCGCCGTCATGGATGCATGGGCGATTCGTTACCCGACCTTTACGCCGGACGTCGCGTTCGTGATCCGGCAGATGCTCGAACGGCATGCGCGCGGTGAGGCGATCCGCGGCATCGTGCAATGGTCGGGCGATGAGCCGATGAACAAGTATGAAATCGCCGTGCGGCTTGCAGAAGCACTGCAACTTGATGCGCAACTGACGCCACAGCGCACGCCCACCGACACGACGCCGCGTCCGCATAACTGTCATCTGGCTTCGGATCGGCTTGAGGCGCTTGGCATCGGCCGCCGCACGCCGTTCGACGTTGCGATCCGGCAAGTGCTGGCCAGGTTTCCGTGGCGAGGCTCACTGCCGGCGTAGCCGCCCGGCAGTGAGCTTAACTACGCTACGGCACGTACTCGCGCGTTTTCGTGGTGAGGCAAAACGCCGGCATAGCGCCCGGCAGCGAGTTTAACCATGGCAGGCGTCGCCCGTGTTTTCGCGGTCCGACGACACGCCTGCCTGGCGCCGGCCCCGCAAGTTAGTCGCGACAGGTACTGCCTCTGTGTCCATGGGCCGCTGGTATGTCGGCATGGCACCCGGGCATGCGAGTCAAGCCACTGCAAATCGGCATCAGTGAAAATCGCGGCTTGCCGTGGCCAGTTCGCCGAGCCACTCGCTGTGATCTTCGAGTCGATGCGCGACGAGATGGATCACCTCGCCCTTCTGTTTCTGTTTTGCGTTGCCCGCTTGATTTGCGTTCGCCACGTGGCCGGCGCTGTCACCGCCGGTAGAAACGCCGTCGTCACGCTGCAAGACGCCATACACCGCCAGCAACGATGAACCCAGCAGCACCTTGCGCTGCTTTTCCACCAGCGCTGGCCAGACGATCACATTGATCGAACCGGTTTCGTCTTCGATGGAAACGAACACGGTGCCGTTTGCCGTGCCCGGCCGCTGCCGCACGGTGACGATGCCACAGGCGCGCACCAGCGTGCCGTGCTGACAGGCGACGAGTTCGGCCGCCGTGCGAAAACGCTGTTTGGCAAGGCGCTCGCGCAATAACGCGAGCGGATGACGATTGAGCGTGAGACCGATGCTCGCGTAATCGTCGACGATCTCGCGACTTTCCGCCGCCTGCGGCAATGCCAACGGCGCTTCGGCGATCGGCGCATCGCGCAGCAGCTTGGGGACGGTGTGCTGCGCGGTTACCGCCCACCACGCTTCGCGCCGATGGCCTGCGATGCTGACCAGCGCGTTCGCCGCGGCGAGCGCTTCGAGATCGCGCCGCGTCAATGCCGCGCGACGCGTCAGGTCGTCGACGTCGGCAAACTGCGCGTCGCTGCGAGCCGCCATGATGCGTTCGGCAGCCACCTGTGAAAGGCCTTTGATCAGATGCATGCCGATGCGCACTGCCGGACCGCGCGCACCATAGGTTTTCGACGATTGGAATACGCGTGCGGTCAGCCGCTTTGCCGCGCGCCGTATCGTCCGCGCCACCGTGAAGCGCCGCAGCGACAAATCGCGTAATTGCTGTGCGGACAATACGCCCTGCTGACGATGCAAACAGGTCTCGCTCGATGAAATCCGCTGCCCTTCATGACCGCGTCTTTCGAAGGTCGATTCCCAATCACTCAAGGTCACGTCGGGCGGTAATACCTGGACGCCGTGACGCTTCGCGTCCTGCACAAGTTGCGACGGCGAATAAAAACCCAACGGCTGACTGTTGAGCAACCCTGCCAGAAAAGCAGCCGGTTCATAACGTTTCAACCACGCGCTGAGATAGACCAGCAACGCAAAACTCGCCGCGTGGCTTTCAGGAAAGCCATATTCGCCGAAGCCTTCGATCTGTTTGCAGATGCGCGCGATGAACTCGGGTTCATAGCCTCGCTTGAGCATGCGGTCGGTCAGATCCTGCTGATACTTCGCCAGATTGCCGGTGCGCCGCCACGCGGCCATCGCGCGTCGCAACTGGTCGGCCTGCTCACCGGAATATTCGGCCGCAACCATCGCGAGGTGCATCACCTGTTCCTGGAAAATCGGCACGCCGAGCGTGCGCTCGAGCACTGGCCGCAACTCATCTTTAGCGTAGTCCTCCGCCTCGATACCCTGCTTGCGACGCAGATACGGATGCACCATGCCCCCCTGGATCGGGCCGGGCCGCACGATCGCGACTTCGATCACGAGATCGTAGTACTTGTTCGGTTTCAGCCGCGGCAACATGCTTTGCTGCGCACGCGATTCGATCTGAAATACGCCGATCGTATCGGCATGGCCGCACATTTCGTAGACGGCTCGATCCTCGCGCGGAATATCCTGCACCCTGAATGCCGGAAAGCCGCGCCGCAATGCAACGAACTCCAGCGCGCGCCGGATGGCCGACAACATGCCGAGCGCCAGCACGTCGACTTTCAATAGCTTGAGCGCATCGATATCGTCCTTGTCCCACTCGATCACGCTACGGTCTTTCATCGTCGCGTTCTCAATCGGCACGAGTCGCGACAGCTTGTCTTTCGCGATCACAAAGCCGCCGACGTGTTGCGACAGATGGCGTGGAAAATTTCGCAATTCCTTAGTAAGGCGAATCAGATTCTGCGTGATGTGCGAGCTGGCAGCGAAGCCCGCTTCGGCCAGATATTTGGCGACCGCATCCGTGCCGTCCCACCATTGCTGCGATTTACTGATCCGCTCGATCAGCGATGCTTCGAGCCCTAACGCCTTGCCGACATCCTTCAGCGCACTGCGTGCGTGATACGTGATCAGCGATGCAGTGAGCGCAGCGCGATGACGGCCGTACTTGCCGTAGATATATTGAATCACCTCTTCCCGGCGCTGATGCTCGAAATCGACATCGATATCAGGCGGTTCGTTGCGCGCGCGCGAGATGAACCGTTCGATCAGCATGTTCATGTGGATCGGATCGATCTCCGTCACATGCAGGCAGTAGCACACGATTGAGTTCGCCGCGGAGCCACGGCCTTGGCACAGAATGTTTCTGGAGCGTGCGAAGCTCACGATATCGTGTACCGTCAAGAAGTACTTTTCGTATTTCAGCTCGGCGATCAGTTGCAGTTCTTTCTCGATCTGGCCGATTCGCTTCAGATCCATGCCGTTCGGCCAGCGCTCCATTGCGCCGGCCATCACCAGCTTGCGCAGATAGCTCGACGGCGACTCACCGGCGGGGACCAGTTCTTCCGGATACTCGTACTTGAGTTCGTCGAGCGAGAAGCGGCATAGCGCTGCAATACGCAGCGTTTCTTCGAGCGTATCGCGTGGGTACAGTTTGCCGAGCCGCACGCGAGTGCGCATATGCCGCTCGGCATTGGCCTCGAGCGCGTGGCCACACGCCGATAGCGGTGTGACGAGGCCGATCGCGGTCAGAGTGTCCTGCAATGGCTTGCGCGATCGCGCATGCATCAGGACGCCACCTGCCGCCACCAGAGGCAAACCGCTCGCTTTTGAAATCATCCGCAACGCGTCAATCTGAAGATCGTCGCTGCCGGTTTGCCAGAGTTCAAGTGCGATCCATGAGCGTTGCGGAGCCAATGAGGCGAGCCAATGCGCGCAGCGCAGCGTGTGTGAGAGCGTCGCCGTGCGTTGCGGCACGAGGATCAGGACGCAATCGGGCAAGGTCTTAAGATGTTCGAGATGCGGCAACGCATCGGTGAAATCGGACGGGCTGAGGCGATAGCTGCCCTTGTCGGCACGCGAGCGGGCTAGCGTGATCAGTTCGGAAAGATTGCCGTAGCCATTGCGGTTGGTTGCGAGCGCAACCAGTGTGCAGAACGGTTCGCCTGCATCGTCCGTCAGATTGAGTTCGCTGCCTATGATGAGGTGAGGGATTGGTTTTAGCGCTTCTTGCTCTGCGGCTTCTGGCTCTGTGGCTTCTGGCTCTGTGGCTTCTTGTTGTGAGGCTTCCTGTTGTGCGGTTTCTGACTCTGCGACTTCCTGTTGCGATCCCGCTAGCTTTGTGGCCGTCGACTTTGCAGCTTCTTCTACAGACGTTCCTGCTTGCGCGGCCTTCGTCTTGTCTTCGCGTTCTTTCTGTTGGCGGTCCCGCTCCTGCTTGATTTCTCTCACCGCCGTGTGCGCGCGCACGACGCCCGCCAGCGAGCATTCATCGGTGATCGCGATCGCGCTATAGCCACGCGACATCGCCTGCTCGACCAACTCATGCGGATGCGAAGCGCCGCGCAGAAACGAGAAATTAGTCAGGCAATGCAGTTCTGCATAGGGCGGTAATTGGGCCGCAAGCGCCTGCTCCAATAAAACTGAGGTCCGGGAATTTGCCATGACGCTCAACCGAACAAACCCTGCAAATACCACTCGCCGGTTAGACGTTCGCGGTACACCCAGAACATATGACCACAATCATCTGCCGCAACGTAGTAATCCCGCTCGACGCGGTTACCGTCCCACCACCCGGCTTCAATCCGTTCGGTACGCGTGAGCATTTTCAGCGGCCGACGATAGATCGGCCGCTGGTCGCGCATCATCAGGCGCAGCGGTTTGTCGAGCATCCAGACGGGACGAGGCTGCGATGGCAATGCACTGTCGGGCAGATCGAGGGAGGCTTGAGCATCGGCTGGTTGTGTGACGAATAGGTGGCTGCTTTTAGCGTCACTTGCTTTGTCAGACTGCCGGGATAGGTGCACCGGGTGTGCTGTGCGTTCTGCCTGTTCTGCCTGTGTCGTCGCATCGCCGTCTGCGTGCACACTTTCCAATGCAGCGTGCTGCAACTCATCGGTCAGCCAGGTTTTATCCGCTTTAATTTTTGTCCTGGTTTTCGCAGACGAACGCTTCTTGCGCGAAAACGCTTGCGCCTGATAGGCCTCGACGCGCATTGCCCGCTCAGGCCGATGATCGTCCTGCACCGACATCTGCAGCACGTTCTCCGGCCCCAAACGCGCACTCAAGCGTTCGAGTAGACGTGCGATCGAGTCGCCGTCTGATTCGGGCATTGGAAACAAGGTGTCCGACCGCCCTGCATACTCGCCGATCTGATCCGCGACCAACTTCAACTCGATCACGGGCGCCACCAGAACCGTCTGATTCAACTTCTCACGCAACAGCCAGATCAGATGCTCGGCATCGCGCGACGGTATGGCCCATGCGACCTTCAGACTCGATGTCTTCGGTGCATGACGGGATGCCAATTCATGTTCGAGCAACAACGTATAACCACTGAGCGCTGCATGATGCGCGCTCAGCCATCCGGCCAGTTGCACAATCAGCCGACGCGCGGCGAACAGTAGCGCATCGGCGTTATCGACCCGCGACGGCAACTCCAACTGAGCATGAAACGAGGCCGGCGCACGAAACGATTCGCGTGGGTCCGGACGCGTGCCATAGGCTTGCGCCAGCAGATCCAGAATGCCACTGCCGAAACGCCGCACGACACCCGATCTTGGCAACTGACGCAAATCGGCCAGCGTCGTGCAACCGACATGCGCAAACGCATCGCGATGCGCTTGCGCAACCGGCAGCAACGACACAGATACGCGGTCGAGGACCCGCGCAAGCGACGTTTCCTTTATCACATGCCAACGATGCCCCTGCCGATCGGCGTGCGCCTGCGCCAACAGCCACGCGCCCCAGGCTGTCGGTCCGCACGCGATGCGCGCCGTATAGCCGAACTCAGCCACCGTCGCGGATACCCGCGACAACAACGCGCGCAAGCCGCCGAACAACCGCAAACCGGAGCCGACTTCCAGCAACAAGGTGTGCGCGTGCGCGAGTGACACCTTCGGTGTGTACGTCAGCAACGCGAGCGCCATCGCTTCGAACGCCTGGGTTTCGCGGGCTGCGTCTGCGGCAAGCACTTTGAGGCCAGGAGCCAAAGCCAACGCGTACGAGCGCGAATGCCCTGCATGCACTCCAGCACGCAATGCGTCGAAATCCGGCACCAGGATGTGCGCGTGATCGGCCAGTGCATAGCAGCGCGCCTCGGTGACGTTCTCGGCACCCAGAGGCTGGCTTGCCGCGTCGCCGGACTCACACCGGTTCGGCTTCGCGAGCGAACCATCCGGGAGCGGCTCGAGAGGCTTCACCGCTTCCAGCGACAAGAGTGGCAATGTGACTGCGATCCACAACATGTTTGATCTCTCGTCCTTGATTGCGGCCGATCCCGCTTTCCGGCAACAAGACGCTTTGTAACGGCAAAATGAGACGCAGGGGCTCCGCTGGCGGCGGCCCGCGGCGCTTGAAGATATCGATCGAGATACCAATCTCCTGCAACCATTGACGACGGTTGATCGTCTGCGCATTGGCGGGCAAGAACGGCTCGCAGATCATTCGCAACGGCGCCGGCGACGATTGCGTGGCTGCCTCGACAGGCCGGATCAAAAATGCCAGCGATGCCGACTCCTGAGCCGCCACCTGCAGACGCCGAACCTTATCGGCGCGTGCATTCGGCAGCCATACCAGCACTGCGCCGATGCCATCCTGCTTCAATGCCTGAGCAGCGGCCCACAGAGATTGGTCTTCACTCGAGC
>JARLJU010000008.1 GCA_031291055.1 Rudaea sp.
GCCCGCGCAGCATACCGCGAAGATCGTCATCGCCTCGGCGAAGCGGTTGATCGAGTTGCGCCACGTCTGCTTGAACAGCAGCAGAATCGCCGAGATCAGCGTGCCCGCGTGGCCGATACCGATCCACCACACGAAGTTGATGATCGCGAATCCCCACGCGCCCGGAATCGTAACGCCCCAGATGCCGACGCCCTTCAGGAACAGCCACGTCAGCGCGATCACCAGCAGCGTCGCCACGCCGCCCGCAACCGCCAGTCCGCCGAACCAGCCCATCGGCGTGTTCGACGTCAGCACGATGCCCGCGATCTTCTGCGTCACCGACTTGAAGTTGTGGCCCGGCGCAATCACCGCGTACTCGCCGGTGCGCGGGTCGATCATCGGATCCAGGACTGGATCCACGCTCGGGTCGTCAATGGGGGACTTGGTCGCCATACTATGCGAGCTCCGGATTCGGGTTGATGACGCCAGCCGTGTACGTCGTGCGCGGCCGGTAGTTCAGGTCCGCCAGCACCTGGTAGTCGCGCTCCTTCGCCTTTTGCTTCGACACTGCGCTGTTCGGATCGTTGAGGTTGCCAAACGTGATCGCCGAAGCCGGGCAAGCCTGCTGGCATGCGGTCACAATGTCGCCATCGCGTATCGCGCGGTTTTCCTTATCGGCGTCGATCTTCGCCGCCTCGATGCGCTGGATGCAGTAGCTGCACTTCTCCATCACGCCGCGCGAACGCACCGTCACGTCGGGATTGCGCATGAACTTCAGGCTCTCTGCTCCGTCGTACTGCCCACCCTGGACGTCCGAGTAGAGCAGGAAGTTGAAGCGCCGCACCTTGTACACGCAGTTGTTGGAGCAGTAGCGCGTACCCACGCAGCGGTTGTAGACCATCGTGTTCAGGCCTTCGGGCGTATGCACCGTCGCGCCCACCGGGCATACCTGCTCGCAGCCCGCGTTCTCGCAGTGCTGGCACGCCATCGGCTGGAAGTGCGCGCGCGGCGCATGCAGGTCGCCCTCGAAGTACGTATCGATGAGCAGCCACTGCATGTTGCGGCCGATCTTCACCTGCTCGCGGCCCACCACCGAAATGTTGTTCTCCGCATAGCAGCTCACAATGCACGCATTGCAGCCGATGCACGAGTTCAGGTCGATCGCCATGCCCCACTTGTTCTGCAGCGCCTGCGACGACGCGTCCTTGTGGTCGTAGCGCCAGGCATCCGGGAAGAAGCTCTCCTCCTGCGCCGGCTTCTCGCCGATCGGGCTGTAGCCGACCTTGTTGATCAGCGCGCCCGCCACATCGCCTTCGTTCTCGTGCGCGAAGTTCGGGTTCGCCTTCACCTCTTCCAGCGTCGCGTAGCGGATAATCGCGCGCTCCATCGCCTCGTGTCCGGGCAGCGAGTACTCGCCCGTGGTGTCGTATTCCTTCTTGTTCAGATCCTGCTGCGCGAAGGCCCCGCGATGCTCGGTGAAGTTCACCTTGGTGACGCACAGGTCGTACGTGCCATCCACCTTCGTCAACTTGGCGGTCGCCGAGTACGGCGCATCCGACGTGCGCAGCAGATACGAGTTGAAGCCCACGGCCGTACCCGCGCGTCCCGCCTCCGGTCCGCGGCCGAAGCCGAGATGCACCGTGACCGCACCGTCCGCATGCCCGGGAACCATCAGCACCGGAGCGATCACTTTGTGGCCGTTCACTTCGATCTCGACCGCGTCGCTCTGCTCCAGCTTCATGCTCTCCATAGTGGAGAAGCTCATCAGCGCGGCGTTGTCCCAGCTCAGGTTCGTGATCTGTTTGGGCAGCTCCTGCAGCCAGCCGATGTTGGCATAGCGGCCGTCGTAGAGCGACGGATCGGACTTGAACGAAATCTCCATGCCGCCCGCATTCGCCGGTGCGCCAGCCGCATCCGCCGTGATGCCGGCACTCGCAGCCGCAGCCGCAACCACGGACTTCGCCGAGCCGCCTGGCGTCTTCGTCCCAGTAAACGCCGTGCCGTCCACCCAGCCATCGTGCAGCGCCTTGCGCCATCCCGTCGCGAAGTCGCCCTTGATGTAGGTCTTCGCATTCTCCACCACCGCGTCATAGGCCGACGCCTGCGGGTTGTCGAGAATCGATTGCAGCACGTCGTGTGCGCTATGCCCGTTGTACATCGGCGCAATCATCGGCTGGATGATCGAGATCGTCCCGTCATACGCACGCGCGTCCGACCAGCTCTCGAGATAGTGCGACTTGTTGATGTGCCACACACACTGCGCGGCCGTCTCATTCACCCGCGCGCCAAGCTGCACCGTGTTCGGAACCTTCTCAAACCCAGCCGCAAACTCCAGATCGACCGGCGCGTTGTAGATCGGGTTGACGCCCAGCATCACCAGCCACTGCACCTTGCCCGCATGCATGTCGGCAACCAGCGCCTTCAGGTCCGCGACCTGTTCGGACGGCAGCGGGTTCACCGTGTCGGTGTAGACCACCGTTTTGCCGACAGCGCCCAGCGCAGCATTCAACTCATACGCCGCAGCATGCACGGCCGCCGGAGCCTGCTCGCCCGGGATCACTACGCACTTACCGCCCGAGGCCTTCAAATCCTTTAGAACGCTGTCAAGGAATTTGGCCCCGTTCGCGGCTTCGGGCGAACCCTTGAACAAAGCGTCGTACACAGCGTGAGATTGGTCGGATGTTCCAGCTTGCGACAGAATTCCTGCAAACGCCACCAGTTCACTCGGCTTCAACGCCAGCCGATGCTCCGCCTTCGCGCCGGTCACCGTCGTCATCGTCTCGACGACGTACATGCGGTTCATCGTCTTGCCTTCTTCGTAGCGATGCCGTTCCGCATACGCCGCCGTCATCGGCAGGAATCCCGGATGCGCGATGCCGCCCAGGAAGTCCGCATCCAGCGACAGAATCACATCCGCATTCTCGAGCTCGTACTGCGCGTCGGTGTAGCTGCCGAACTGCGCCTTCGAAGCCGCCATCGCCGCGTCGCGATTCACCGGCTCCCACTGCACCAGTTTCGCCTGCGGATACTTGGTCTGCACCTGCTTCCACTGCGCCGCCAGCGTCGGCGACGTAATCGTCTCCGAAAGGAAGTAGATGCCGTCGCCCGTAAAGTTGTTCGATACAGCGGTCGCAAACGCCTTCTGGAACTCGCCCCAACTGCTTTGCTGCCCGCGGTACAGCACGTCCTTCGAGCGGTCCGGATCGTACAGGTCCAGCAGCGTCGCCTGCGTAAACGCGTCCGACTTGCCCTTCGACATCGGGTGGTCCGGATTGCCGTCCACCTTGATCGGCCGGAACGCGTCCGACTTGATCAGCACCGGAATCGCGCCCGTCGGGAACGGATGCGCCGACGCAAAATACATCGGCTTGCCGAGAATCAAATCCTCCGGCGCCTTCACGTACGGAAAGATCGGCTCGTCCGGCTGCTTGGTGCAACCGGCGAGTCCGGCCAGTGCAAACGACGCGCCCATCACCTTCAGGAAGCCGCGCCGCGACACCGCGTCCACCCACTCATTCGCGGCCGCACCGGCCTGCCGCGGAAACTCCTCGGCCAGCATCTCCGCAAAGCCCGGCGTGTCCGCCAGCTCGTCCATGCTCTTCCAGTAGCGCTTGCCGGTCTTGCCGTCCAGCTTGGCCCGCACCTGCGCGAGGGTCAGCTTCGCGGGCGCGATGGCGGTCACCACCTGTGCAGGCGGGTTGTTGCTTTCGGTCTCGCGTGTCGTCTTCATCGGTGGCATGTCTCGCAACTCGTAAGCTCGTTCGGTGGGCGGATGTGGTACTGCTCCGTCAGATATTTGCCCAGCTCCATCTGGCTGGTAAAGGTGCGCGCGCCCGCGGGTGCCGTCTCCATCGCAACCGTCTCAACACTTCCCTCAGGTTTGGCCGCAACCACCGTGCAGTTGATGCTCTGCGCCGTCGTCGTTCCTGATCCCGCCGCGCCCTTGCCGGTCGGAGCGCATTGCACATTCTTCCCGCCCGACGGCCCTTCCCACGCCATGTTGTAGATCTCGCTGGTCGGCCGCAGATTCTTCGCCGGGTTGCGATGGCAGTCCAGGCACCACTCCATCTGCAGCGAATTCTGCATGTACATCAGCGGCATCTCGTCCACGCGGCCATGGCAGCTCGCACAGCCAATGCCCTTGTTCACATGGATCGAATGGTTGAAGTACACAAAGTCCGGAAGATCATGCACCTTGA
>JARLJU010000065.1 GCA_031291055.1 Rudaea sp.
CGCTCGACCTGGCACTTTGGGATCTGGCGGGAAAAGCCGCTGGAATGCCGTGCTGGAAGCTGCTCGGCGGGCTGTCCGATCGCGTGCGCGCCTACGCGTCCTCCGGCACGCTGCGCGACCCGGGGGCGATGGCGGAAGCGGCCGAGTGTTATCTGGCCGAGGGGTTTCGCGCGCTGAAAATTCGCTTTCAACGCGGGGATTGGCGTGACGACATCAAGGCACTGGAGGCGGTGCGCGCGCGCGTCGGCGACAGGCTGGAACTGATGGTCGATTGCAACCAGGGCTGGCGGCTACCGCAGGATACCTACGCGCCGTGGAGCCTGAAAGACGCGATCACGGTGGCGCGGCAATTGGAACGGATCGGCGTGTATTGGATGGAGGAGCCGCTGCACCGGGGCGACCGCGAGGGGATGCGCCGGTTGCGCGAAATGGTCGATGTCCGCGTCGCCGGCGGCGAGATGACCCGCGAGTTGTACGAATTCCGCGACCTGATCGTCAATGGCTGCCTGGACGTGCTGCAACCGGACGCGGCGCTGGTCGGCGGCATCACCGGGCTGCGGCGGGTGGCGCTGATGGCGCAGGAACACAATCTGGTGTTCACCCCGCATACCTGGGGCAACGGCATCGGTCTTGTCGCGAATGTGCATCTGACTGCCGGCCTGTGCGATGCGCCATACCTGGAGTTCCCATACGATCCGCCGGAATGGGATCTGGATCGACGCGATTACATGATGGCCGAGCCGTGCCGTGTGGATGCGGCGGGCTGGATCGTGCTGTCCGAGACCCCCGGAATGGGCTACTCCCTGGACGAGGACCGGCTGGCGGCGACACGCATCGTGTAGCGGGCCGAAGGGGTGGCGTTCTCATGATCGACCGTCGCTGGCTCCCGCTGAATGCCCTGCGTGCCTTCGAGCAGGTGGGACGTCACCTAAGCTTTACCGCGGCAGCCTCCGCCCTCAGCGTGTCGCAAAGTGCCGTCAGCCGGCATGTGATCGCGCTGGAGGGTCTGCTCGGCGCGCAACTGTTCGAGCGCAAGCCGGGCGCCTTCGCGCTGACCGACGCGGGCGCGGCACTGCTGCCGGTGGTGCGCAAATCCTTTGACCGGATCGAGCAGTCGCTGAACGACATCGTCAACGAGGGCGGCGGCAAGACCCGCAGCCTGCGGGTGCAGTTGCCGCCGACCTTCGCGCATCTGCTGGCGGTGCCGATCCTGCGTGA
>JARLJU010000009.1 GCA_031291055.1 Rudaea sp.
CGGCGTGGTATCCGGTGCTGCTTTTCATGTACCCGATCTTCGAGACCTGCTTTTCGATCTACCGGAAGAAGTTTATTCGCGGGATGTCGCCGGGGATTCCCGACGGCGTGCATCTGCATATGCTGGTTTATAAGCGGTTGATGCGCTGGGCCGTGGGGGCGAGGACGGCGCGGGAGTTGACGCGGCGGAATTCGCTGACGTCGCCGTATCTGTGGTTGCTGTGTCTAATCGCGGTCGTGCCGGCGACGTTGTTCTGGCGGCATACGCTGCATCTGTTCTGTTTTGTGGTGGTGTTTGCGGCGACTTATGTTTGGCTATATGTGAGTATTGTGCGGTTTAAGTCGCCGCGGTGGATGGTGGTGAGGAAGGGGAGGCGGTAACCGAAGGATGCGGCCAGCAAGCTACCCGCCACCACATCGCAGTAGACAGGTCCGCGCTGAAAGGTTCGAAAGCCTGAGGTGATGAGAGGTGGAGCAGAACTAACCGGTGGACTACCGGAGTGCCATCGCTAAGCGTATGTCAGCAAGCGCCAAACTTGGCGCCGCCCCGTTGGCGTCCGAGCGAAATGGCTACAGCCAGTAACACTCAGGAAGCGCGCGTAACCGGTGCCACGCTGCGCAAGTCCGGCGCTGCAGCCGGCTGATACTCCGGCACCCATCGCCGGAGGTCGCGCCGAACCTCTTGATCGCTCGGCACACGATGCTGCATCAACCAAGGAAGCAATTCGTCCAGTAGATTGTCGGGAGTTTCACGCGCCTGCGCAATGCGCAACTTGGGATGCGGCGTGCGAGTAGTCGCTTCGTCATCGGCCAGCAGTTCTTCGTATAGTTTCTATCCCGGCCGCAAGCCGGTGAAGACGATGCGAATGTGCTCTTCGCTGAACCCATAAAGACGGATCAGGTCACGCGCCAAGTCGACAATTTTGACGGGCTCTCCCATATCGAGAATGAAAATCTCCCCTCCCTGCCCCATGCTAGATGCTTGCAGCACGAGTTGCGACGCTTCCGGAATCGTCATGAAAAAACGTGTGATCTCCGGATGCGTGACGGTGACCGGGCCGCCCTTCGATATCTGCTGCTGAAACTTTGGAATCACGCTTCCCGCACTGCCCAGCACATTGCCAAAACGGACGGTCTCGAACTGCGTACGCGTACTCGTTTGCTGCAACGCCTGGCAAGTCATCTCTGCGAGCCGCTTACTCGCCCCCATCACATTGGTGGGATTCACGGCCTTGTCTGTAGAGATCAGTACGAAGTGCTTTACGTCGTGACGAATTGCGGCGCGCGCAACCCGGTAGGTGCCCAGCACGTTGTTGCGCACAGCCTGCCACGCGTTCAATTCCTCCATCAGCGGCACATGCTTGTAGGCCGCCGCGTGAAATAAGATGTGAGGTGTATAGCGCGACAGTACCTGATCGAGAAGCAACGAATCTTTTGCATCGCCGATGACCGGCACGACTGAGAGCTTCGGAAAGCGCTCGTGCAACTCTTCCGTGAGGCGATACATTGCGTACTCGGATAAATCGAATGCGATCAGTTGGCCCGGCTCGAAGCGCAGAATCTGGCGGCAAAGCTCCGAACCAATCGAGCCGCCCGCACCGGTCACCATCACCACACGGCCACGCAGCAGCGCTTCGACGTGCGGCATGTCGATCTTAACGGGATCGCGTCCTAGCAGGTCTTCCAGATCTATCTGACGCACACGCGAGAGGAACGCCTCACCTTGCGTGAGCGTTGTCAAAGCCGGCAATACCATGGCTCGCACGCCAGCCCGAACGCAGAGTGTTGCCACGCGCCGCTGCGCATCCACCGATGCTGAAGGGATCGCGATGATCGCGTGTTCGACCTTCATGTCCGAGGCCCAGCGATGCAGATCGCCAATCGGCCCCCAAAACTTGTAGCCGTATATTTCTCGGCCTTGCTTGGCAGGGTCGTCGTCGAGCAGGCCCACTAGCCGCCACTCGCTCGAACGAGACAGTTCGCGGGCGAGACTGGCGCCTGCGTTGCCCGCGCCCAGCACCACCACAGGCTTGCCCTGCGCCACCAGGCCGCCGTAGAGATAGAACTCCTTGGATGCACGATAGAGCGCACGCGAGCCGCCCATGGCGAGGAACAGCAGAAGCGGAGAAACGACTAACACGGAGCGCGGGATGATCGGATCCGGCTGAACCATCACAGCGACCATCATCATCGCGAACGCGCCGGCCAGCACGGCCTTCGCGATGCGCATAAGGTCCGGCAGACTGGCGAAGACCCACATGCCTCGGTACAGGCCGAAGACACGGAACATCAGTCCGTAGACAGGAAGAAGCCAGACAAGTGTCTTGACGGCTCCGGACCAGAATTCGACCGGCACATAACCGTTGAAACGAATCAGGTATGCAGCCAGCCACGCACCCGCGACTGCGCACAGGTCGAACGCAAAGGCGCTAAAAGATAGCCACGAGGCTTTAAGTCGAAGCATCCGTTTTACACCTCAGGTTGTTCGCAATGTGCCAAATTGAATTGACGCCAGCGAGAATCGATACCGATGCCAATCAAGACGAGTACGATCACCCAAGCTCCAACGCTACACCACTGAACGACCGGGGGCCACCTCAAAATTATCACCGCAAGAATTGTGCCTGCTGCCATGACCAAATACCAGATCCTGGCTGTCTTCGCGTGTCCAAGTCCGCACCGGACCATGCGCTGATAATAGTGTTCGCGGTGCGCCTGCCAGATCTTCTCTCCGCGCAACAACCGCCTCAGCAGAGTGACCGAAGCGTCGCCGATAAACGGCGAGAACACCAGCGCCGGAAACCAGATAGGCCAAACCTGATCGCTCCACCCCAGATAGCCGAGTGCGCCGGCGAGGAAGCCCAGCGGAATCGAGCCCGCGTCACCCATGAAGACTTTGGCCGGGGGGAAGTTGAACAGCAGAAAGGCCGCTGCCGCGCCGGCCACCGCCGCGGAGGCCAACATGAGTTCGCGCGATGCATGCACGCTGATCATTGCCGCAATGGCATAGCCCGCAAAACCGAACACGGCCATCCCGCCGGCCAGCCCGTCCGCGCCATCCATAAAATTGTAAAGGTTGACCAGCCACAACAGTAAAAAAGACATGCCTACCAGCAGCCAAAGCGGCACGTGCGCCGGGTGAGCCCACACCAGCACCGCGACCGCAGCGAGATGGGCGGCGAACCTCACGCGCGCGGGCAGTCCGCGCCGATCGTCGACCTGAGATACCGCGGCGAGGAAGCACGCGCCGACTGCCGCGAGCCACAGCTTCGGCGCGGTGATCGCGATCGCCACCACCACCACCGGCACGATGCCCCAGCCGCCGACGCGCGGCGTGGGCAGCGTGTGAAGCGAGCGGTCGTTGGGAACGTCGGTCGCGAGGCGCCAGGCGATGCCGGTTTTCAGCAGCACGAACAGCATGAGCGCGCATGCCGCGAACGACGCGCCTGACACCCAGAGCGTTGCCGGCCAGTTAGCTAAATTCATGATGCGCGGCCTCGCTGCGTCGATCGGTACCATTGGGCGGTCTGAGCCAGACCTTCATCGACGGAGAATCGTGGCTGCCACTGCAACTTCTCGCGGATACGCGACGAGTCGACACGCAATGGTTCAACAAGTCGCTCGACCTGCGCCGACCGGCCGGTAAGCTTGCCCGCGGCAAGCATCCAGTTTGCCGTCACCGGCGCCAGCCAGACGTGCTTGTGCAAGTGCCGCCCAAGCACTTTCGCCAGTTCGGCGACGGTAAGGTCGGCGCCATCGGTGATATGAAAGCACTCCCCCGCGGCACGTGGATCGGTCGCGCACAAAATCAGCGCGTCGGCAAGATTCTCGTTGTAGACGAGGCTGCGGCGCGCAGTGATAGCGCCCAGCGGAAGCGGCAAGCCTTTGGCGATGACGCTCATCAACTGCAGAAAATTCGCGCGAACTTCCGGGCCGTAGACCAACGGCGGCCGGGCAATCACGACCTCGAGCCCGGACTCCTCACCGAACCGAACTAGCGCCCGTTCCGCTTCGAGCTTCGACACACCGTACGGATCCTGCGGCTGCGGCGGGTCGTCTTCGCGCAAGGGGCGGCCGCCGTCTGTCTCCGCCAGTGCCTTGATACTGCTCACGAAGACCAGGCGCCGCACGCCGGCGCGATGAGCCGCTTCGGCGACCCTGAGCGCCCCAATCACATTGGCCTCGCGGAAAGCCGCCAGCGAGTCGGACGCATTCTCGCGCATGACATGCACGCGCGCGGCAAGATGAATCACGGCATCCGGCTTGAGGCCCGGGGGCCAGGCGGCGGCGCCTGCCTCGCCCACCACGCACTGCCTCACGCCGCCAGTTTCGCCCGCGCTGCGCCGGACGATAGCCGTGACCTCATGCCCGCGCGCCAACAGCGTCCGGACAACCGTGCGCCCAACGAAGCCATTTGCTCCCGTGACGGCGACATGGCTCATAGCCATCTCCATCCGAA
>JARLJU010000066.1 GCA_031291055.1 Rudaea sp.
GCGATTAACTTGTTGACCTTGTTCAGCAAAAACGTTGTTCGGGCCGACATAGGCGTACGGTCGCTCGATGCGGTAAAGGGCGGCGCCGAGCGTAACCTGGCTCACATCGACTTTGTAGCCCAGTTCCCATTCTTCGCTTCGGTACGGAGCGAGGCTATCGCCCGCGTTGGCTGATCCCGCTGGGGCAATGTCCCCCTGTTGAAGGCTGTCAGCGTACGTCAGATACGCCGTCATATTATCTTGCGGCTTAAACATTAGACTCGCCGTCGGGCTGATGCCGTCCGCGTTGTACTTGCTGGTCGTCGCACCCTGCTTGTTGTAGTTCTCAGTGTGTATCCAGCTCTGGCTAGCGGCCAGTAGCGTTGACCAGTATCGGCCGAATCCAATCGTGTCCCCGAAGCTAATCGACTGCTGGACCGTGTTGGAGGACAGATATCGATTGGAGAAATCGGGCAGCGGAGGTTTCGCAAAAGACAGCGGATCGTTGATGCTTGCACTGCCCAGCGTAATCGCGCCTGTTTGATACGGCGTGTACCGATTCCAGTAGAAACCCGTGGTTGACACGAAGACGTCGTGTGACAGGCCTGCAAGCTCGGTGTGGCCATTCAGCGCGATGGTGTTGCTGACGATCGTGTCCAGGCTGTACGTGGTCGTCGCGGTGGTCGTCGTATAGGCGCCGGTCTTGCTGGTGATGGTGTTGGTCGGCACGGTCGACGCACGGTCGTTCGTCTCTCTCAGCACGCCAGCGCTCAAGTGCCAGTCCTTGTTGAAGTCGTGCTTCAAGGTGGCACTGAACATGTTGGTGACGTTGTCATCACCCGCCCACGATTGGCCGTAGCCCGGACGTGTCGGGTCCGGCGCACTGGGAAAGGGTACGTTGCGCGCCAACGCAAACGTTCCTGGGAAGCCAGTCGACAGGTAGTGGTACGTACTGAAATTGGTTTCAAGCGTCGTGTCCGGGGTGAAACGAACGTCAAACGCGAGGCTTGCCAATTCTCTGCGCAGGCGACTGCCCTCCACGTATCCCTCACCGTTCTGGTTGAGCAAATTCAGCCGATACCCGAAGCGGTCGTCGTTGCCGAAGTGTCCTCCGAGGTCCAGATGTTCAGTCAAGGACTGGCGTGACTCGTAGCCGACCGTGAACTCGCGTAACGGCTCGGCGGTAGGCCGTTTGAGCACGTAGTTGAACGTGCCGGCAGGACTGGCGGGCCCGTACAGGGCGCCGGCCAGGCCATTTAGCACCTCGATCTGCTCGAATTGCTCGATCGGATAGTCCGTAGTCGCGGCGATATTCAGGCCATCAATCCGCGTGTTCTGGACAACCCCGGCTTGCATCCCTCGAGTCTGCGGGCGGATATTTTCGCCCTGAACCGTCGGGACGAAGCGAAACGCTTCCCGCACGCTCTGGAGTTGCTGATTCTCCGCGAGCGATGAGGGGACGACGGTAATTGAGTATGGCGTGTCAAGGAGATCCTTCTCGCCTAATGGTCCAACTTTCGTTCGGACGATCTGATACGACGGGTATTGAGTGGGCGATATCCCAGTGATGACCACGGGTGTGAGTTGGATTCCGTCGTCCTGAGCATGGACTGAGAATGTCGCGCCCATCCCCGCTGATACGAGGGTGAGCGCCTGAAAGGCGTTGATTGAGCGAGTCATGGAACTTGAGGTTTCTACTTTTGTGTCGTTGTATCCTCCTATATATAACGCAATGCATGGGGCATTAACAAGCAGCGGCCAGCAATAGATGGAATTTGGCCAAAACTCCGCCTGGTAAGCCTAGCGACTGAAATCAAGCCTTCAACGGCAGCCAGATTTCGAGCCCACCCATACCGCTGAGCGGATCGAACTTCTCGTCATAGCGCTCGAAGTTCGGCGCATCGGCAGGCACATGTCCCGACGCCGGCAGCCATTGATTCCAGATCGTGTTCACGGTGCGCCGGATCGTCGAGATATGCTCGCCGTGGCTGAACACTGCGTACCGCTGCGCGGGAATACGTACGCGGCTTAACTCGGCGGGCAGCGCCGAAAAGTCGCTGACTTCGACGCCGCACAGGTAGTCGAAATTGCCCGCATCATCCGCGTTGTAGCAAACGCCGTAAGCTACGCCGCCTACTTGCCCCGGCACCTTGCCATAGTAGGCGCCAAAGCGCTGCCATTGCGAGGGAATGGCGGTGCTGGTGTCGCAGGTATAGCGCTCGCTCAAACCCGCAATGAGAAACGGTTTGCTGTCTTCGAAACGCGGCGGTTCGAGATGCGTGAGAAGGGTTTCGTCCATTTTGATCGGCTCCACGAGGGCAAGGTTGTCGAGGTGACCACGCGCACGCAGCGTTTCGGGTGTGAGTCCGAACTGCTCGCGAAACGCGCGCGTGAATGCTTCGTGAGAACCGTAACCGGCGTCGATGGCGACCGTCAGGATGTCGGGTGCGCCGCCGGCGAGGCGACGTGCCGCTTCGCTCAGGCGGCGCGCGCGAACGTAGCGCATCACCGACAGCCCGGTGGCCGCTTCGAAAGCACGCGCCAGGTGAAAGCGCGACACGCATCCACAATTGGCGATGTCGTCGAGCGTTAGCTCGCGGGCAAAATGGCTTTCGATAAACCAGAGTGCTTTTCCAACGGGGTTCATATCGGCTCTCATGTCTGCATGAAGCCAGCATAGCCAGGCGCGATGCGGTGCATTTGATCGCGCTTGCGGTTTTGCGATTGGTTTTCCGATTAACCCTGATCGGTCGTCATGGCCGCACGCTCAAGTGGGCGAAACGTCTTCGGCCGGCGAAGTCGTGGCGAATCAGTTCGGAAACGTCGGTGCTGGTGGTCATGATCTAGCTCCTTCGTATGCTTGCTTCGTATTCGCCCCGCGCAGGTCAATAGTTTTCCGTCGCTGCCTTGTTGCCAGTGGCGCGAGGATGTTCCGATGCCGGTGTGTCGTAACCGTGTGCGTCCGCGTCCGCGTGAGCGCCGCCAGGCTGCCCCGGACGCAGCAGCAAACCGCCCAGCACACCCGCCGCCGCGGCGAAGATCGCACCGAACAGAAACGCCAGGTGATAACCGCTGTTGAGCGCCGCCGTGGCGCTCCCGGATGCCTGCATCGCGTCGCTGCGCGCGGCAGCGAGGCTCGCGAGCACGGCGAGACCGAGTGCGCCACCCATCATGAACGACGTATTGACGATGCCGGACGCGAGGCCCGAATCGCTCGGATCGACGTCGCTCATGGCGGCCAGCAGCATCGGATTGAACGCGATGCCCGCGCCGAAGCCGAGCAGGATCATGCCGGGCAGCACGTCGAGCACGAAGCTGCCGTTGACCGGCGCCCGTGCAAACAGCGCAAGCCCACACGCCGCAACCAGCAGCCCGGCGGCAAGCGGAACACGCAGGCCGAAACGCATCACCACGCGCGCTGACAGGCCCAGCGAAAAGAACGCCATGATCAGATTGGCAGGCAGGAACGCGAGCCCGACCTGCAACGGCCGGTAGCCGAGCACGCGTTGCAGATACAACGCGGAGATGAAGAACCATGCGAACATCGCTGCCGCCCATAGCACGCCGACCACGTTGGCGATCGCGACATTGCGCAAGCGGAACAGACCGAGCGGCATCAACGGATGCTGTACGCGCGCTTCGATAACGAGAAACGCGGCCAGCAGTGCGAGCGCGGCGAACAGCAGACCCAGCGTCTGCGCCGAGGTCCAGCCGGCTTCGTTGCCGTTCACGACCGCGTACACGGCGAGCATTAGCGAAGCAGTCACCGTCACCGCGCCGGCCACGTCGAGCCGTTCGCCATGAGCATGACCGCGTGCCGACGGCAGGAGCGCGACGCACAGCGCGTAGACGGCGATGCCAATCGGCAAGTTGACGAGAAAGATCCAGTGCCAGCTCAGCAGGTTGGTCAGCAGGCCGCCAAGCAATACACCGATGCTGCCGCCACCCGCGCAGACAAAACCATAGACGCCCATCGCTTTCGCCCGTTCGCCGGTCTCGGTGAACAGATTCATGATCAGCGACAGCGAAACAGCGGAGACGACGGCGCCGCCCAAACCCTGCACGGCACGTGCGCACACCAGCAGAACTTGCGAGTTCGCCATGCCGCATGCAAGCGACGCCAGCGTGAACAGCGTGATGCCGCCGAGGAACAGCTTGCGGTGGCCGTAGA